>JAAYDY010000105.1 GCA_012729015.1 Phycisphaerae bacterium
CTTCCGGCGAAGCGTCGTCCACCGACACCGTCAGTTCCTTCACGCCCTTGGTGTCGTTGGTGAACTCGTACACGTAGACGCCGTCCTCGACCTCGCCGACGAACGTGATGGTGCTCGTCCCGTCGCCGCTAACCTGGATGTCAATCGCCTCTTCCAGCAGGTCCTTGATGGGCGTCTGGTTGGCGTCCATCAGCGTCAAGGTCACCACAGCCGGCACGTCCTCGGTGTCGGGAATGCGCCACGGCTCCACCTCGATGGTGGACAGGGCCGGATCGGTGCGGCCGACTTCCTCGCTGGCGGCATACGCCGTGGCCGCCCAGATTGCGGCGCCGCGGGCCAAACCGGTGGTCGGGCTGGCATCGTCGATCTTGAAGCCCCAGAGGTCCTTCGCCTTGTTCAGGGGCAGCGGCGTGGAGAACTCGTACATCGTGTTGTTGCCGGTGATAACGAGGCCGGTGACGCCGCTCGATACGCCATAGCGCTCGGCGGCGGTATAGACAGGGGTGAATCCGCTGAACGGCGCTCCGACACCGTCCATCTGAGGTCGCGGGTCCGCGGCCGAGACGGACCAGGCGAAGAGGAGTTCCTGATCGGAGCCATCGTCGCCGTAGAGGGCCCAGATGCGTTTGTAACGACCGCCGCTGCCGCCATCCATCACGGCCACAAGGAAGTTCACGTTCAAGTACTTGCCCTTCTGGGCGTCCGGCAGTTCGGCCGTGACGGAGACGTCGTTCAGGGCGGCCGTGTCGTTCCGAGTAAAGTTGGCCATGACGTTGAACTTCAGGCCCAGGCCCGTGCCGGAAACAGCGCCACCGACCGTCCAGGTGGTGGTGTCGGCCACTTCGGTCCAGTCGCCTGGCAACGTGGCGTTGCCTGCGTGCGAGGCGATGTGGTAGGTGCGGTCGCCGCCGACGATCACGCCGTCGGCAGGCGTGCCCTGGGTGCCTGTCTTGTAGTTCGGACGAAACCAGCTCGTGGGGCCGGCGTAGCCCACGTAGACGCCTGCTCCATCCTGAACACACCCCATGGCCTGGGCCAGCGCGGCATCGACATTGCAGATCTGCCAGTAGCTGTTGCCGAGCAGGTAGTTCGGCCCGTTGTGGTTGATGTCCGCTGCACTCATGTTCACGCCGCTCTGCATCTCACACAGGTCGATGCCCCAGTAGTTCAGAGCGTGCATCATCAGGGCCTGGTACTCTTTGACGCCGCAGAAGATGTCCCAGTTGAAACCACTGGAGATGTCGAGCTGGACCTGCTGGCCCAGTGTCGGCATGGCCATGCCGGCGGTCAGCAGCATGGCACAGGTTAGTGTCAGGACTCGCTTCATCTGCATCCTCCTCCTTGTCTCGTGAACAGCCGCTACCGTGAGGCGCCAGGGGCGAACACGGCAGGGCCGTGCCACCACGATTGACGCCCAAACCGAAACGCCCTCCGCCGCCTTGCAAGCCGACACGGCAATCACGGTCATTGCTGTCAGAAGTCATGGAGTTGATTGCTGTTGCTCAGAATGCGCAAGAATGCCGACGCCGGACAGCTAAAGTATGGTGTATCACGGCGGCCGAGGCAAGTTGACCACCCTCTTCCCGCACGGTCTGGCCAGTGACACCCCCGAGAATCGCTATCCTATGGTGGCACCGTCTGTTGCGCTGCCTATACGCTTGCCCCGAACGCATTTCCTGCCAGTTGGGTGGAAGATTGTTGACACAACGGGCGGCCAAGGCTATTCTCGTTTAAGCAGCACCGTTATGCAGCAGCGTTAGCGGGAGCAGCATCATGCCACGACCATGCATTGTGGACCAGATCACCGAACGCGTGCTGAGAGGCCTCAGTGCTGGTGTCTGGCCGCCCGGCTCTTCGTTGCCCCCCAGCCGCGAGTTGGCCGCTGAGTTTGGCGTCGCGCCCCGGACGGTCATGGCCGCGCTTCAACGAGTTGCAGCTCATGGGCTGCTTCAGATCGCGTCCCGTCATCCGACCCTGGTCCTGCCGGAGGCCTCTCAATTGGCCGAGGAACTGCTGGCCAGGCAGACGATCCGCGAGTCGACCCGGCAACTGGCCATTCTGGTGTCCGATGCCCACCTGCCTCCTCCCAGAAATGTCTTCTACGCCGGGGTAACCGACGCCGTGGTTCTCGCCTCCACCCGGCGTGGCATGCGCGCCAAGGTTGTTCCCTGGTTGCTCGAAAAGCACCTGGACATCGCTGCGTCGCTGCATCATTCGGGATTCGATGCGGCCATCTTCATCGGCTTCCACCCAGGCTACCTGGATGCCATCTACATGCTCTGCGAGCGGCACTTCCCACTCGTGGTCTTCAACAGGCCCCTGCCCGGTCTGATGACGCCGACGGTCACCGTCGACGACTACTCGGCTGTCCAGCGCATCGGCGAGCATCTCGTCAAGTTCGGCCACCGCAACATGTGCCTGGTGGCGAACCCTCACCACGTTTTCGCCTCCGGGGAGGCACAGCGAGGGTTTCCCGGCGGACGAACTCACGGATGGATGGATTTCCTCGACAGCCAGGGGATCATCACCGAGTGTGCCATGCCGGTTCACATTCCCTGGTCCAGGCGCATGCCGATGTACGATCACACGTTCATGAAGGTGTTTGACAGTTCGCAGCGACCAACGGCGATCCTCTTTGCTCACGGCCCCTATGCGAAGGACTTCCTGCTCGACCCGCGATTTGCGGGCCTGAAGGTGCCGGAGGAGATCAGCTTGGTCACGTTCGAGGCCCAGCGCGATATACCGACGGTCCCGTGGTGCCCAGAGATGACGGGCATCGAGCTCGACACCACCCGCGTCGCCCAGTGCATGGTCGAGATGATCGAGAAGGTCCTGGCCGGACAGACGGACCTGCCGCCCATCCGCATCCCGATGACGATCAATATGACCGAGAGCGTGGGACCGGCGCCGCGTCGTCCGGCATCCGCGCCTGCGCAACGATGACAGCGGGGCGCCAACCGCAACCCCGCGGTCGCACCCCGCTGCGCATGCATGATCACCGACCGCCCGCGGGCTTGCTCATGGGGCCGCCGGAGGCAACTGCTGGCGGACCAGGAGCATATCGGCGGCCGTGATCTCGCCCGAGCAGTCCACGTCGTGACGAGACAGGCTTGGCAGGCTCGCCGCCCCCGCCGCCTCGCGAATGAGTTGGATATCCTTCTCGGTCACCGCCCCGTCGCTATCGACGTCGCCGCAGCGAGCCACGAGCCGCACGACCATCGCCCCGGCCAGCGGCTTGTCGCCAACGCCGCGCACCGTTTCGCGTACGCTGAAGGTGTAGGTCGCCCCGTCGGGCAGCGGGCCATCGAGGACGACGCGCGCTATGTGAGGTTCGGAGAGCGTCACGCTCTGAATCCGCGCCGACAGGTCCGTGCCCTGGCCATTGGTCAGGGCCACCGCGGCGGTGGAGATCGTTGCCGGGTCCAGCGCCGCCGAACAGGCGAACGCCACGGTCCGAAGGCCGTCCCGCCGCGGCTCGACGTAGCCGTCGGACGCTTCAGTGGCAACCGCCGTCGCACCATGCTGGAGACGCACTGACCATCCCAGCACCGTCACGACGGGCGGCTGGTACTCGTAGGCGCCGATGTCGAACGCGGAGCCTTGCGGACGGGGCGCGCCGTTCTTGTCGGTCGTCAGGAAGGCCGACAGGTTGACGCCGCGGTCGACGCCCGGATCGCTTGCCGACGAGGGCTCGTAGTCCACGTCCAGGGCAACCGGCGACAGAAAGCTCTGGCCATTGTAACCCAGAGCCTGCGACCCGGCGAGGTTGTAGCGGGACGGGGTCAACCAGGAGAGTTGAAGCACGCACGGCTCGCCGCTCACCCGATTCGTCGGCGAGGGGGCATAGTACACATTGTTGTCGATCACCAGGTCGGCCACGGGTTGGCCCAGGTTGACGCCTGCGGGGTACGAGCCGGGCGTCACCATGATGTTGTTCCTGATGAACACGTGTCCCAACGCGTTGTCGTTCTTCCTGGACGCGACAATCGCATTGTTCGTGCTGCCGCCGCCGATGGTGTTGTTGTAGATGTGCCAGGTGGCCTGATTTCCGGGCGCCGCGCCATCGCCGTTGATGTGGATGTTCCCGCGGATGACGTTGTTGTAGATCAGGGCCGTAGCGTTCGCCTTGTTCCATCCAGCCGCCGGGAAGAGGATGGGCGCCCCGGGGGCAAGAACGTCGTGAATGTAGTTGTTGCGGAAGACCGCTTCGCCGAACAGGTAGACGCCGTTGGCGTGACGACCGTTCGGGGGTGTCACCACATTGTCATCCGAATCATACGACGTGTAGATGTGGTGGAACTCACAGCCGTCAACCGTCCCGCCTCCAAGCAGACCGTTCGGGACGTCGTAGACCGTGCAGTTCCGCGTGATGCCGGCGTTGCGGATGCCCGTACCGCTGTACTTGCCAGCGAAGCCATCCACCTCGCCGCCGTGTATCTCGCAACCCTCCACCACAGTTCCGGTGCTCGACGCGGAGAACACCCCGCCGAATTCGTGGTCTGCCGTCACCGTGGGTTCGGCCACGTACCACGAATGGATGTGACAGTTCCTGACCGTGATGTTCGTGGATCCCGTCACCGAGATGCCGCCCCAGGACCAGCAGTTGGAGCCCCAGATTCGCTGGTTCTTGATCTCGAAACCTTCGAACACCACATTCGAAGCATCAGCAAAATACACCGGCCGGTTCTCGACAATCTTCTTCCGCTCCATGTCGAACACGGGACGCGACCACGTCGCGCCGACATGCCATGTCTTGTCCACGGTGTACACTGTCGGGGCCTCGGGCGTCCCGCCCTGCCGAATCACGAGGCCGAAACACTCGCCCGGCCACGTCACGCCGCCTTTGAAGACAAACGTGTCGCCCGGCTGGGCCTCGTACTGGCCGGCGAAACCCTGCATGTACGGATGACGCTTCCAGGGCGTCGCCTTCTCGCCGCTGTTCGTGTCGGCCCCTTCGGTGTAGTCGATGTAGAATGTCCGGGCGGCCTGCGCCGCCTCGCCCATCGCGGCTACGGCAACCACCGACAAGACCATCGCCAGAACTCTCGGTCCTCGTGTCCTTGCACACAACTGCTGCATAGTACGTCCCCTTCTTCTGTCGCTATGTCTCGTACCCAGTCCAACACACCTAATTATAAACCCGGCAGGCTTGGGTCTCTGTCTGTCAAGCCATCTGGCCGACGATCCTCCGCCACGACGCACGATACGCTCGTAACCGCTGTGTGCAGAACCAGATACATCTGACCTGCGGTCGGCGTCTACAGAGCCGCCGCGGGGTTTTGCGTCGGCTCTGGGTCGCCTGCCTGCGGGTTTATGCACCACACAACAGCAGCAATCAGGAATTAGCCTTCCGCAAGCGACGCGACTTCTGGAGCCACCAATCCGCGACTCGGTGCGGAGTCCTTGTCCAGGGCATGGACGCCGAGAGGCCACCCGTTGCCGTCAAGAGGGCCGTGGAGCCCCGACGCGCGGGGCTCCACGTGGCCTCTTGGGTGTTCCATCCTCGGCGCAGAGCGGCGCTGCTACTGATCCAACTCGTAGGCCCCGATGTCGAACGCGGAACCCTGCGGTCGACTGATGCCCAGGCAGTCGGTGTCGAAGAACGCCGACAAGTCCGCTCCGTCGTCAACGCCCGGATCGCCTGTGGACGAGGGAACGTAGTCCCAGTACAGGGCGATCGGCGACAGGTAGCTGTTGGCGTTGTAGCCCAGCCCTTGCGACCCGGCCAGGTTGTACCGCGTCGGGCTCAGCCATGCCAGTTGAAGCACGCACGGCTCGCCGTTCACTCGATTCAACACCGACGGAGCGTAGTAGACGTTGTTGTCGATCACCAGGTCGGCTACGGGTTGGCCCAGGTTGACGCCTGCGGGATAAGAGCCTGGCGTCACGAGAACGTTGTTCTTGATGACCACATGTCCCAACGCATTGTCGTTCTTCTTGGACGCGACGATCGCGTTGTTCAGGCTGTCGCCGCCGATGGTGTTGTTGTAGATGTGCCATGTGGCCTGGTTTCCGGATGCCGCGCCATCGCCGTTGATGTGAATGTTGCCGCGGATGACGTTGTTGTAGATCAGGCACGTGCCGTCGGCGCCGCCCCACCCGGCCGCCGGGAAGACGATCGGGGCTCCGGGAGCAAGGACATCATGCACATAGCTGTTGCATAGTGTTCCTGAAGCGAATATCCACACGCCGTTGGCGTGCCGGCCATTCGGCGGCGTCACCACGTTGGTCCCCGAATCGTACGAAGTGTAAATGTGGTGGATCTCACAGCCCGAGACCACGCCGCCGGCGATGTGCATCCCGTTGGGAAGGTTGTAGAACTCGCTGTTCAGGACCATGCCGCTGCCTTTGAATCCGTTGCCGCTGTACAGGCCAGGGAATTCGTCCACCTCCTGGCCATGGACCACGCAACCGTCGATGACGGTCGTCGGGCTGTCATCAACGTAGAAGCCTCCGAAGTTGTTGTCCCTGGTCACCGTGGGCGTGGCGATATACCACGAGTGAACATAGCAGTCCGTCACGGTGATGTCCGTCGAGCTTGTCACGGTAATGCCGCCCCATCCGCCACAGGATGCGCCGGCGATCCTCTGGTTCTTGATCTCGATCCCGTCGAATACCACATGCGACGCGTGGTAGAAGTACACGGGGCGGTCGCCGACAATCGCCTGCTCCTGCATGTCGAACACCGGGCGCGACCACGCCCCGCCGCTGTACCATGTTTCGTCCACCGTGTAGACCATCGGAGCCTGTTCGCTGCCGCCTTGGGTCACGATGAGGCCGAAGCACTCGCTCGGCCAGGTGACGCCACCCTTGAAGACGAACTCGTCGCCGGCCCCGGCCGTGTACGTACCCGCGAAGTTCTGCATGTAGGGGTGACGTTTCCAGGGAGCCTGCTTCGTCAGGCCGCTGTTGGCGTCGGAGCCGGAGGCATAGTCGATGTAGTAGACCGCGCCTGGAGGCAGTTCCTGTTCCTCGCCTTCGCCGTAGACCGCCTGCAGCCTGTCGCCCAGAGGGCCCGTCTGGAGGGTCCAGACGCCCTGGTTCGCCGCCGCCAGTTGCAGGTTGGTGATGTCGATCCCGATCGACTTGATCAGGTCGAACCGTTCGTTGACCTCGGGGGTGTAGCCGGCGGCGAGGGAAATCTCCACCGTGCCGCCGTTCAGAGTGGTGGTATTGCTGGTCACATTGATCATCGAAACGCCGTCCGGACCGATCTCGAAGCCCAGCGTGGCGCCGCTGTGAACGTACAGCGAGCCGCTGACGGTGATCGTCGCGTCGCTGCCAACGACGTCCAGGCGGACAGGCACGCCGCCGCCGACGGAGTAGCCGACATCCAGCCGGTTGCTGAACGTTGCCGTGCCGCCGGAAATCGTCATGGTGGCGCTGCTGGCACCTGAGTAGAATCCGCCCAGGTAGACACGCCCGGCCCACGTCGCGACGCCTCCCGACTGGTTGATGACGGCCGTGTCGTTGGTTCCGTTCGGCGCACACACGGTGCCGAAGGTTGCCGTGCCGTCCAGGATGTTGAGAATCCCTGTCGAGCCGTCCCTGCCGCCAAAGTACAGGTAGCTTGCGGCCGAGAGGGCGCCATCCATGTCCACGGTCAGCGTGCCGGTGGTTCCGTAGCGGCCGATGTAGGAACCAGCGCTCAACGAGAGGTCGCCCAGAACCACCATCAGCCCATTGCGGATCTGCCCTACTCCTGTGCGGCTTCCGGTGTCGGTGATCAGCCAGTTCTGGCCGCTTGTCACCGTGAAGTTGCCCGACTGCGGGGTGTCGATCACCACGTCGAAGTCGTCCGGATCGTACGGGTTCTCGTCCACGAGGTAGACCGCCTGGAGTCGGTCGCCGGCGCCGTTGACCTGAAGCGCCCAGACACCCTGATTGAAGGCCGCCAGCGACAGGTTGCTGATGTTGATCCCGGCCGACTCGATCAGATCGAACGTCTCCAGGTACGACGGCGTGTAGCCGTCCAGCGTGATCTCGACCGTGCCGCCGTTGAGGTAGGTCGCGTTGCTGGTCACGTCGATCATCGACACGCCGCCCGAGCGGATTGTGAAACCGAGGGTGGCCCCATTGTAGACATAGAGCGACCCGCCCACGGAGATCGTCGCGTCGGGCCCGACGACGTCCAGCCTGGCCGTGGCGGTACCGGTGGATCGTCCCACGTCCACCTGGCCGTTGAAGGTGGTCGTGCCGCCGGAGAGAACGATCTGTCCGTTGCCGTCGCCGTAACCGCCGCCCAGGTAGATTCGCCCGCTCCATGTCGAGGAGCCGCCGGACTGGGCGATGGCCGCCGTGCCATTGGCGCCGTAGGGCGCCAGTACGTTGCCGCCGATGGCGGCCGTGCCGCCGAGGATGCTGAGGTGGCCCACCGCCCCGCCGTCGCGAGCCATGGCCAGCCAACCACTCGTGGCCAGTGAGCCGCTCTCGTCCACGATAACGGTGCCCGTGGCGCCGTTGCGGCCAATGTAGGACCACGAGCCGATCTGAAGTTGCCCCAGCGTCACCACAAGCCCGTCACTGTAGTTGCCGATGTTGGCCACCCGGTAGCCGGTCAGACCGCCGGTACTCGTGATGAGCCACTCGGCACCACCGCTGATGGTGAAATTGCCGGGGTCGTAGACCGTCGTGATCACCACGTCGAAGTCGCCCGGATCATACGCCTGCGCCGGGGCGCTCCACACAGTCACCATGGCCGCCAAGGCCATGATTGCCGCCCATGGCGGCCGTCTCCACATCGTACACATGCGCTAACTCCTTTCAGAGGAACGACGGTCCATCACCCCTCGAACGCCGCCCGCATCGGTGCGGACGGTCTTGTGCTCGGATGTGCGACAGCCGAAGCGAACGTGCAGAGTCCCTGTCCCGCCATGTGCTTAAGGCAGAAGATGCTACCGAACTGGCGTCGTGCGCCGCCTTCGGCAGCCTGAAGCTCCAGACAGGATGTCCTGGTGACGGCGCGGTACGGCTTGGAGATGAGAAATCCGTCGACACACACATGACGGGTGTGGCTGCCTGGTGAATTCATGACAATTATACTTGCGGACTCAGCGGGATCATGGCCAAACCATCACTTGACCGAGGCGGGACGAGTTGGACCTCGCGGTGCCGACAACTGCTGTGCACGTCACACCTTGCTGCGGCCCAGCGACATCGGCCGACACAGAGGGAGATGAACTTCTGTCAGATAAATGTAGTGGGTGATGAACCTCACCGTAACGTTGATGCACCACTGCACATCAGCACGGTATCGGTTGGGTCTGGGAATGACAAGAGCCGGCCGCCACATGGACGGCCGGCTCTTGCGGTGTCACACGATGCCCGTCAAGGTGCCGGACACCTTGAGGAATCACAACGTGGTGCCTTACCGGCGTCGGCGCATAGCCAGTCCGACGAGCCCCAGTCCCAGCAGACCCATCGTCGCTGGCTCGGGCACGTTGACCACGTCGACCAGTGCCTTGGCCTGAAGGGTCTGGACGCCCTCGTACTGGCCGATCTGGAGTTCCCACACCCCCATATCATCCAGAAACAGGCTCATGTTGCCCAGGTGGGTGTCGGTCAGTCCGGCCCAACGGATCAGGTTGACCGTCTGCCCGGCATACACCGCGCCGCCCTCAACCGCCATATCAACCGACATGCCTGCATTGAAGTTGGCTTTCCCGCTCAGACAGGACATGTCAATCATCGGCCCCTGCGACGCCGAAGCGACCGTGAAACCCAGGATGGAACTGCCGTTGACGTACATTTCGCCGGTTGAACTGACGATGACCCGTCCGGCGCCCTTCACGTCCAGGCGAGCCGATCCTGATGCCCCGACGTCGAATCTCCCATTGAACGTCGCCGTGCCCCCGGAAACCGTCATGGCCGCATTGGCCGCGCCGGCGTAGGCTCCCCCCAGATAGACTCGCCCATTCCACGTCGAGGAGCCTCCAGATTGCGTGATCACGGCGGAGTCTCCGGCCCCGTTCGGAGCCCATACGGCCCCGAAGGTCGCCGTGCCACTGATGAGATTCAGTCTTCCGGTGGAACCGTCCCTGCCGCCGAAGTACAGATATGTCGCCGCAGTGAGCACCCCTCCCTCGTCCACAGTCAGCGTGCCTTCACCGTACCGGGCGACATACGAGTTGGCGTTCAGGTTCAATGCCCCCAGGACAACCAGTTCGCCGCCTCCGCGAAGAGTGCCTAACCCCGTCTGACTGCCGGTGGACGTGATCAGCCATTTCTGGTTGTTGATTGTGAAATTGCCTGACTGCCCATCGGCGATGACCACGTCGAAGTCGCCTGGATCATACGCGCTATCGGCCAACGCGACCGATGCCAGAGCGAGCACCGGCGTCACTGCCAGGACAGCTAACCACATCTTGCTTGCTTTCATTGAACATCCCTTTCACAAAGAACACGAGTTGATCGCTTCCGCGGCAGCATCCGTACACCACCGTCGTCGGCGAAGATCAAGGAGGCCCATCCGTTTGTAACTCCACACAGGAATGCCATGGTCCCCCGCCACAGGCCTGCCCCTTCGGACGCGTCTCCGGCACCATCCGGATTCGCTCGACGCTTTGCTCAACCGCTTCTGCCGAGTGGCAATGCCTCCTCTCCTCGGTGAGCATGAGCGTTTGCGAGATGGTTCTTCCAAGCTCACATGAATTATGACACTGGTGCACAGGAGGTGCAAACTGCCACGCCCCTTGCCCTTCGGCTCCGGAGGTCGGACGCGGACGCGGCGTAAGCGCATTATCACAAGCTATTTAGGACTATGATGGGGGCACGTCGCGACAGGCCAATGCGGAATCCTGTGAGCGTCTGTACACCTCCCACTCGTGCCCTGCCGAGGGTTGATGCAGCACGGCCAGGCAGCAGCGGCCTGCGCACGGTGGCTCGCCCTGGCACGCCCGCGTCAGGCGGTGCCCTGCCAGGCACCCGGGTGTGTCGCCTGCCCCCAGCCCTATGGCTCCTGACCGATGCGGAGTTCTCGCGGCTGACGGTTCCTGTCGATCCCGAAGCATATCGGGGCAGGCGCCTGTGTGGCAGGCCCCTGCCCCGGACGGCATCATGCGGAGGTGAGTCGCACGGCCCTATGGCTGCATCCAGCCATCGAGCGGCTTGTTGATCGTGGGTCGATATGTGTCCCACACCGTGTTGACAAACGCTTCCATGGCCCTGTAAGACTTTGGCGGGAGCCAGAAGGACGGGAAGGTGAATCCATCATGGTAATACGGATCGGGGTTCAGCTCGAATCCCTGCTGGAGCAGTACCCCCATGGCGGCATTGTCCTCGTACATCCAGCGATCGCAGTAATCGAAGAAGGCGTCGTGGTCCCACTGGTCTTCCAGTTGCATGAGTTGGATGACGAGCGCGTATCCGACCCATGCATTGGAGGTGCAGCATCTTCGGTACGACTCGCTCAGGAAGCCCCAACTGGTCCAGGTTTCGGGAGCGTTGTGCTCATAGGGACCACGATCTCTGGTTTCCCCTGGGGGCGGGTCAAGCCAGTAGTCCAGTCCCAGGCCATGCTGGTGTCCGCCGAAGACGACCCGAGCGCCGGTCCAGCCATCGTCATAGAGGGTCTGGGTGTCCTCGCTGAACAGGCAGTCGGGGTAGCTCTGTGTGGGGCAGGCCATGTCGGGATCGCCCAAGAGAACGCCAGCCAGGACAATGGGCCACTTGCGTCCGCTGTAGTGTCCCCCGAACCCGGGCCATCCCGGATACCCTCCACGCACCAGGCCCCAGGTATCAATGCCGTATTGGACGAACCCGATGAGCAGTTTCTCCTTGTCTTCGGCCGACAGATCCGAGGCCAGAATCAGGCTGATCATGCTTTGGACCCGAATGAGGAGGTGTCCATAGCCCGGCATGTACTCCAACGGCGCGTCGAAGCCGAACTCGCACATGTCAACCCAGGGACGCTCGAAGAGCAGGGCCCACTCATGCACGTTGGTCGTTGTCAGGCCGGCGAACATATTGTCACGAAGGGGCCAGGCATAGTTCGTGGTCCCGACGTCCAACGTGGGCAATAAGGCGCGGTTGAGGTTTCGGGCCAGGTAGATGGTTTGAGTCGTGTCGGTATAGCCGGGTCGGAATGCATCCGGTGGCACGGGGGCCGTCAGGCAATGCAGAACGGAGTAGCTTCTGATGGGGCTGCCACTTTGGCTCTTTCCCCAGAAGGGCTCCACACCAACGGCACCGTCACGCATGCCAACGGACGAGATGAGAATGTCACCCGGGCTCATGTTGATGGGGACATCGATTCTAAGGTCGGCCTTGTACCGAATGGAGCGTACCCGGGTGTCGAAGGCGCTCCACTTGTTGTTGTTGCTCTGGTAGTTGAGGGCCGAGCCGTTCTTGACTCCATCCCAGCCGGGGGTGATGCTGGTGACTACCACAGGACCGACGACGTAGTAGTCGCCGGTGACGAATCGGCCTACGGGAGCCACTCGGTCGAATGTCCAGGTGACGCCACAGTAGGTGACGGCGTTGGTCTGCCACAGTTCGTTCACCGTCGGCGTCGGTGGCACATTCTCCGGAGTGTAGACCGGGATCGTGGTCGGCGGCCACGTCGGATCGTTGATGGTGCGCACGGTCACCGTGGCGGTGTCTTCATCGGTAGCCCCATCGTCGTCGGTGACAACCAGCTTGATGTCGTGCGTGCCGGCAGCCAGATTGACAAGGGCGTTTGCTCCGGTGGCAATCTGGGTGGCCCCTTCCATCCATACATAGCTGGCGATGGTGCCGTCTTCGTCGAACGAGAACGTTCCGTAGAGACCGACGACCTCGGCTCCTGAGTTGTCGAGGTCAAGCATCGTCTGATGGTGTCCCGCATGGGCCACCGGAGCGATGTTGCCCGAGGGGACCGAGTAGACCACGATCAGCTTGGCACCCGAGGCATTGCCGGCGTAGTCCCAGGACCGGGCCCACCTGGAGATCGACGTCGGCACGGCGACGGCACGAAGACCCAGGTAGTTGCCGGGGACGTAGTTGGGCCGATCCATGAAGGCCTGGACGATGTCCGTCAGGTCGCACGACGTGTACCACTGTCCCGCGGTCCACGGATCGAGCGTCCAGTCGGCCGCCACGCCGGTCACCGACCAGTCGTGGGGGTTGGAGGTGTTGAAGGCCGGGCAACTGTCGTCGTCCAGCAGTTGCAGCCGAACGGTTCCGGGGTTGGCGGACGTGGCGTCGGCACAGACCTCGACGGCGGCGCTCTCGATGGTGGCGCCGGCCGGGATGTCAATCGCCCAGCGGAGGAATGACCGCCGGAGGTCGCTGGTGTAGGGCCAGATGACCCTGGTGTAGGCAACGTTGTTGGACGCGCCGACGGTGTACGTATCATCCTCCGAAGCCGCCACCTGATACACGGCGGTCTCGGCCGACGCAGGCAGGCCCCCGACCGCGGTGGCCGCAAGAACGGCCACCCACATAAGCCACTGTCTCATTGCTGAATCCTCCAGAAGTCACGTTGCCAATGGGCCGGGACACGGTGTCCTTGACAGCCTCAGTTGCCACTCAAGACGGCGTAGGTCACGACGAGTTTCGCTCCCGATTGGTTGCCGGCGTAGTTCCACGTTCGTGCCCATCGCGAATAGGACGTCGGGACCGAGACGCTGCGCAGGCCGAGGTAGTTGCCCGGCGCATAACTGCCCCTGCCTATGAACTCCTGGACGATGTCGGCGATGTCCGCCGAGGCGTCCCACTGCCCTGCCGTCCAGGGGGCCAGGGTCCAGTTGACGGGGTCTCCGGCCACGGCCCAGGCGAAGGGATTGGCCGTGTTCAGCGCCGGGCAACTGTCGTAATCGAGCAACTGGAGTTGGACCGTTCCGGCGTTGCTGTAGGTGTTGTGAGCACAGATCTCGACGTGGGCTGCGAGCACGGTTGCTCCGGCAGGTATGTCAAGCTGCCACCGCATGAACGAGCGCCACGCATCGCTGGTGTAGGGCCAGATCATGGTGGTGTAGGCGTGGTTGTTGGTGCTGCTGGTAGCGTAGGTGTCGTCCTCGGAGGCGGCGACCTGGTACTGGACCACCGTCGGGGCGATGACGGTCACGACGACGGTGTCTTCGGCGGTGGCGTCACCATCGTCGGTGACCGTCAGGGTGATCGTGTGGGTGCCGACGGCCAGTTGGACTTCGGGGGCGATGCCGGTGGCCTGTCCGCCGGACCAGGTCCAGGCGTAGCTGACGATTTCACCGTCGGCGTCCGACGAGCCGGAGCCGTCGAGGGTGACCGTCTCGTACCCGCCACTGTCGGCGTCGATGACGTCCTGATCCTGGCCGGCATCAGCTGTCGGTAACTCGTTGACCTCAGGAATCTCATAGGTCACAACAAGCCTGGCCCCGGACTCATTGCCGGTGTAGTTGTACGTGCGGGCCCATCGGGATGAGGAAGGCGGGTAGGACACGCCGCGCAGGCCGAGGTAGTTGCCCGGCGCGTAGCCTCCGCGGTCCACAAACGCTTGGACGATGTCCTTCATGTCGTAGGCGGCGGAGGTGTCCCATTCTCCAGCGGTCCACGCATTCAGTGTCCAATTGACGGTGCTGCCCGTGACTGGCCAACCGAACGGGTTCGCTGTGTTGAAGGCCGGACAACTGTCGTAGTCCAGCAGTTGGAGCTGCACCGTACTGGCATTGCTGGTTGTGCTGTGGGCGCAGACCTCCATGTGGGCCGACAGGATGGTGGCGCCGGCAGGAACGTCAATCTGCCACCGCATGAACGAACGCCAGGCGTCGCTGGTGTAAGGCCAGATCATGGTGGTGTAGAGGTGGTTGTTGGTGCTGCTGGTGGCATAGGTGTCGTCCTCAGACGCGGTCACCTGGTACGTGACCGTCACTTCAGAGGGCTTCTCGTGGACGGTGACAACGACGGTGTCCTGGGCCGTGGCGTCATCATCGTCGGTGACCGTCAGGGTGATCGTGTGCGTGCCGACGGCCAGTTGGACTTCGGGGGTGACGCCCGTGGCTTGTCCACCGGACCAAGTCCAGGCATAGCTGACGATGTCGCCGTCAGAGTCGGTCGAGCCAGAGCCGTCGAGAGCGACTGCTTCGTACCCATCGTCGTCGCTATCGGCAACCTCCTGATCGACGCCTGCATCGGCGACGGGAGGCACGTTGGCGGCCGCACTGGCGATGTTGATGTCGAGCGTCATGTTCCTGGTCATGGTCCAGTCGGCCGGAATCGAGGCAGGCTGCCCGAAGTTGTTCGGATTCACCTTGAACAGCAGGCGCGTCGCCTCAAGGGCTACGTCGAAGTTGTACGTGTTCGTGCTGTTGTTGGCCAGGTCTGTGGTCATCAGGAACGACCGTTCGGCAGCGAGTCCGAGGGCACTGGTGATGCTGTTGGCGAGGACTTCGCCGACTCCCCAGGCGGGCTGATTGCTCTCGCGCAAATCATTCGTCGGATCGATGTTGTCAGTGATGATCCAGACCGCGTCATAGACGCCGCCTGGCAGCCTGTGGAAGCTCACGCCATCGGAGTAGGCCGAGAGGCACGATCCGCCCGTGCTACCATAGCCGCCGATGCCGAGGCTGAGGAAGGAGACCACGCTGTTGTTTGCATAGGATCCGCTCAGGCTCCCGCCGGAGGTGTTGGTGAAGACCACCTGGGCCGTCCACTGCGTGCCCGTTGTGGTGGCCGGGTTGATCGTATAGGTGGTCACGGTTCGCCACTGCTCGACGCCGGTGGCCATGCGGCGACAGGTGACGGCGTACTGGTAATAGTCAGTTCCCTTGTAGAGTTCCTCAAACGAGACGTCGAAGACCCCGGAGTAGTACTTCGTATGGGCCGTGAACAGGCCGGACGTGGAGTCGCCCAAGCCGGGGGCGTAGTTGAAGTATCCCGAGTCGGTCAGGTCGTCGAACCGCGGCATGTAGACGATATACCCGGCCGACACACGCCTCACGTCCACGTCCCACAGGTCGCCGGACACGGCGTCGGTGCACCGGATGGTCATTGTGCCGGTCCCCTGCGACAGATCGGCGCCGGAGTAGCTCAGCGTGACGCCGCCGGGCCCGACCTTGACCAGAAGGGCGTCCTCGCCCGTACCGCCGTCGTTGTCGGTGACGACGAGCGTGATGGCGTGGGTGCCTACGGCCAGAGTGACATCCGCCGTAGCCCCAGTCGCAATCTGCACGGCGTTCTCGCTCCAGACGTAGCTTACGATGATGCCGGCGTCCGGATCGGTGGAGGCCGATCCGTCAAGCGTGACCGTTTCCGAGTTGTTCTGGTCCACATCGGCCACCTTGATGTCCGGGCCGGCGTCGGCGATCGGCACCTGGTTGCCGCCATAGTAGTGGTCCAGGTAGATGTACTGCACGGACTGATTGTCCACAACGAGGGGCGTTTGCGTGCAGACGGTCTCCGCTCCATGCACCACGTCGATCAGCGTGAAGGCGGACAGCGTGGCCGGATTGCCCGCGGCGTCGTCACGCGTTCCGAGGTAGAAGCGTCTGGTTTCCCCAAGGCCCGGCGCGAGGTCGGTGAAATCGAAGACAAACGAGCCGTCACAGGCGGTGGTGGTGCCGTCGAAGGCCAGCGCGCCGCCATGGCCGTAGATCATCGCAGGCGTCCACAGGCTGGCCGGTGTTGTGGCGCCGGTGGTCGAGAGGCCCAGATTCATGTAGAGCTGGTTGCGCGCGGCATGGTTTGCTGTGAACTGGGCGAGCAGTTTCGGCCGGTAGGAGGGATAGGCCACGCTGTAGAGCACGCGACTGGCCCACCAGCCTTCCACTCGCGACGGCTGCGAAGGAGCGGGCGTGACCTGGGAGGCGGCTCCGATGCCGTCGTAGGCGAACCAGATGAAGCCGCTGTCGTGCCACCCGTCGCCCCGCGAGTTGGCAATGCGAAAGGCCCCCTTCTCTCCATCGTCCACAACGTCGTTGCCGTTGACGTCGGTCCAGATATCGTCGCAGTAGCCGACGATGGTCATGGCGTGGCCTTCCTGGGAGCCGTTGACCCAGACGGCGACGTCCTTGCCGATGAACGCGTCGTCGGCCGTCGTCGCGGGGTCGTCCTTGATCGTCGAATACTGCCACGAGGCGATGTAGGTGCTGAAGTTCAGGACATAGCCGTCGTTGAGCAGCGTCTTGACGGCTTCGCGGCCGGTCTCGGTGTCCAGGTCGTACATGGGGCCGTAACTCTGCATGCGGTAGCTGATGGCGCGGCGCCAGACGGCCGGGTCGGTGGACCAGTAGAACAGGCCGTCCTCGGGCGACATCTCGGCCCAGGTGGCCGCGCCGTGCTTCATCTGGATGGCGAAGGCGGCCCAGGTGGTGCTGCCCCAGTCGACGCCGTTGTTGAGCATGTTGTAGGTCCAGGCCGGGGAGAACTTGTTGGTATTGTCGAGGGGGTCTTTGACGTTCCATCCGCGGGCCAGAGCCGTCATGTGCGTCATCTGGTAGTAGGTGGCGGAGAATGAGGCGCATGAGCCGCCGTTCTGCATGCGGATCGGCGGGAAGTAGGGCAACGTGCTGTTGTCGACATACGAGGGCAGTTCGAGACCCTCGCCATCGAGCGTGCGAACGGTTGCCGACGCAGCCTTCAACGTCTGAGAGGAGGAGGCAGGCACGATTTCGCCGCCCACGGGCACGAGTTCCAGATCGTCCTGGTTCAGTGGCGGCAACCCCTTGGAGCGACGATGAGCGTTGACTCGCTCGAGCCCGATGGGGTTGAGCCGCACGCGGCCGACGCGCACGGTGTGCTTCTCGAAGTGCTTCAACTGTTCGGCCGTCAAGGGGATGCACTCGCCCACGCGCTTGCGGGACTTGTCGGCCGCGGCATTCTTCTGGTCGGCGTGCGACACGCCAGCCAGCACTGCTATAAGAGCGACCACCATCAGGTGTGATGTCGGAATGCGATTGATTCTCATTGGTGTTCTCCTTGTGTCCGGCCGCCCCTGGATGATTCGGGGGCGGCCGGACGAGTTTGAGTGCCAAGGGTCAGTTCTGCGGCGGCCACGCGGGAATATCCCGCACGTTGTCTCCGGTGAAGTCGCCCTGCTGGTATTGCTGGACGTTGATGCTGGAGCCGATGTTGCTTCCGCCGGAGCCGTTTCCGGCGGCCGGGCTGCCCGCGAGCACGCTGAAGTCCAACTGGCAGTCCGCCTTGGTCTTCCAGTTGGCGACACCGCCAATCCTGAAGAGCGGCTCGTTCATGGCGGGAGCGAACTCGATGTAGTCTCCGTGGGCGTCCGTGCCCGTAGCGGTGATCGTTCGCATGACTCCATCAAATGCCACTTCGATGTGGTCGCCGACCAGGTAATGGCTTGCGTTGGCTGCCAGGTAGAGTTTCGCCGTGGTGTAGTGAGGCACGGCGATCAGACTCGTCGGCGTGATAAAGACGGGCGCGTTGACAAACAACGGGTCGGCATAGTAGGAATGCGTGTCCTGCCCGCTGGCGGCCACATAGGCGGCGAACTGGGAGTTGACGCCGTTCCAGATGATGATCTGCTCGGCCGGCAGACCCGAGGCGTGGCAGAAGATGTTGTGGTCGCTGGCGTATCCCTGGGTGCTGCTGGCATGGTAGAACGGACCGTGATTGCCGTCGTAGTAGATGTTGTTCGTCAGGCTGTGGTTGGGTTGGCTGGGGTCGAGCGAGAACGGCGAGATTCCCGACAAGGCGAACACGTTGTGGTCGATCATGGTGTCATGCGCCCCGAGACCGAGCTGGAACAGGCCCTGGACGGAGCCGACACACACATTGTTGGTGGCCAGAATGTTGGTGGTGTACTGGATCAGCCCGGCCTGGAAACCGTACATCATCACATTGCTGTCCAAGGTGATGCCGTCGCAGTCGCCATAGAGAGCCTGCTGGCTGTACACCTGGAAGGAATCCGGGTGCCCCCAGAAGCAGTGATGGTGAATGTAGTTGCGGGCGACGTAGATGTCCGAGTTGCCATGGATGATCGAGACTCCGTCTTCTTCGACGTTCCTGGCGATCTCGTTCTCATAGATGTCGATGCCATGGCAGTAGACGTTGATCACAACGCCATAGCCGTTGTCAATGACGAGCGAGTTGCGCAATGTGCCGCCGTTGACGGTGGTGAACAGAACTCCGAAGTGGTTGTTGTCGTGAATGATGCAGTTGCTGACGACGACGTCGCTCGCGGAACCGGTGCTGCCGACGGCATTGTGGCCGTTGCAGTGGCGCACCTCGAAGCCGTCGTACACGATGCCGCTCCGCCCCGCCCAGTTCAGGAGCGGGAGGATGTTCTTGCCGGCTTCGAACATGTGCCCCGAGGGGCTTCCGGAATCGTGCGGCCAGACGTACAGGCGGTATTGACCGCCTCCCAGGCTCTTGCAGCACCACTCGCCGGGGTGGTCCATCAAGACAATCTTGTTGGACAAGTAGTAGTAATCTTCGCCGGCCTCAGGACCGTCATTGCCATACTCCGTGGCCACCCAGGGGCTGACGGTCACGGTGTGCGTTGCCGGGTCATAGGCGGTGACGACAGCGTCGTCGGACTCGGCCGGATCGTAATTGACGAAGTACATCTCCGCCCCGACCCAGTAGTTGGGATCGGCCTGCGTGAGGTGAACCGAGTCGATCACGTGGTAGCTGTCGCTGGAGGCGGTCACGCACCACCAGCCGTAGTCGGGCTTGCGGGCCTTGCGGCACTTCACCCCGTCCTCGTAGAGGAGTCGGGGAACCCAGTTGATGTCCTTGTAGTAGATGTTGGCGTGGTTCGGGTTGCCCTCGGACAGTTCCTGCGTCAATTGCTGCCATCCGGTGATTTCCTCGGCGCCGCTGACAACCACGCGATCGCCCGGGTTGGCCTGGAACGTGATCGGGTTTCCGTCGTCGCCGGAGTAGGCGGGCATCACCGATTCGCGGTAGATGCCGGCCTTGACGATGACCGTGTCGCCCGCCTGGGCCAGCTCAGCCCCCCGGCTGATGGTCAGCAGAGGCAAAGCCTCGCTGCCGGGATTGTCGTCATTGGCCGACGGGTGGCCCTGATCCACGTAGTACGTCTTCGGCAGGCGGTTGGTGACGACAACGGTCACCGAGTCGTCATCGGTCGTATCGTCGGCGTCGGTGACGGTGAGGGTAATGACGTGCGTGCCTGCGCCGAGGACCACCTGGGCCGTCTCGGTCGTGGCGATCGTGTTGCCGCCGAGCGTCCACACGTAGCTGGTGATGGGGCCTTCGACGTCGAACGACCCCGATCCATCAAGGATGACGGTCGCCTCCTCCTGAAGGCCGGCGTCGATGTTCTGGTCGGTCCCGGCGTCGGCCCACGGAGCGAACTGGGTGCCGACGGTCGAGATAACGCCGTTCCATTGCATGCTGACCGATTGACCGGTCGCAAGCATGGCCCCATTGCCGAAGGGTTTTCTCTGGTTGGTGATGCGGCACACGACGCCGTCGGTGGCATTGATGAGGGTGGAGCCGTACATCTGGTTCGCCGCGTCGTTGTAGCCGAAATCCATGTCCGGGCACTGCAACTCGAACGTGAGTCCCGGACGCATGTTCAGCGCCTGCGTGGCGGCGTTGTCCTTGACGACGTGCTTTGCGTGGAACCCGGGGATGTTGGAGACAACGGTCGAGCCGTACCAGTCGTAGATGTCGTAGAGCTGGTGCCCGTCGGTCACGTCGGTCAGGTGGGCATTGGGTTTTCCCGTGGCCTGGGTGGGGTTGACGATGCTCCAGGTGGTGTAACCTCCGTGGCGAAGAGCCAGGAGACCGGAACCGGCCACTCCGTAGGCATTCGCCAGGTCGTAATCCGAGCCGCTCGCGTTGGTGATGGTCACGGTGCCGGAGATGGGGACGATGTAGTCTGCGCCGTCGCACACGGGGGCGGCGATACAGACCGTGAGCGTGGCCGTCACGGCCGTGGCAAGTGACTTCTCCCGCATGAACTCGTAATAGGCGGCCGTCTGTCCGCCGGCGTCGGAGAACGTGGCTCCGGCGAAGCCGCCCATCTCCAGCAGGCCCTCCGACCAGTTGTGCACGGCGCCCTCGGGAGAGTAGTTGAAGGCCGTGGCGCCATAGGCCAGGTCATAGAACTCCGCCAGGGTGCCCGCCTCGGCTACCAGGTGCCCCGTGTGATCCTGCCCTTCCAGGGGAACGAAGAACCGCATCTGGCAGATGTCTGTTTCGCCGTCATTGGCGGTGACGATCAGGGGGCGGTACTGGTAGGTTGCGTTCGGCGTCCCATAGGCATACGAGAGAGCCACGGCCGCGGGCTCATTGACGACAATCTGCACCGTTGCTTCGTCTGTGGCGGCCTGATTGTCGGTCACTTCGAGCGTGATTGTGTGGGTGCCCACGCTGAGGTTCGGCTGGATGGTCTCGCCAGCACCGATGACGTTGCCCGCTTCCTTCCACACCCAACTGACGATGTAGCCGTCGGAGTCCGACGAGTCGCTGCCGTCGAGGGTGACGATCTCGTAACCGCTGTCGTCGGCGTCGGTCACTGTCTGGTTGGGCCCGGCATCGGCCACCGGCGGGGTGTTGGCCTGGACCGTGTAGGTCACCTCAAGCCGGGCACCGCTTGTGTGGGCGCCGTAGTCATACTGGTAGGCCCTCTTGAACGTGCCGGCGACCTGGCTGAGCCGCAGGCCAAGGTAGTTGTTGACGGCGTAGCTGGGCCGGTCGACGAACGCCTGGACCAGGCTCGTTACGTCCTCGGAGGTGTACCATTGCCCTTGCGTCCACGTCCCCGGAACGGTCCAGTCCACGTATGCGGCAGTCACCGGACGGCTGAATGGACTGGTGGTGAAGGGCTGGGCGGAGTCTTCATCGAGCAGTTCGATCCGGACCGTGGACGGATTGGCATCGGCTCTCTCGCCGGTCGAGCAGACCTTGACGACGGCCGACTGGATGGTCGCCCCCGCGGGGATGCCGATCGACCATCGAGCAAAAGACAGTCGGGTGTTGTTGCCATAGGGACAGTACAACTGGGGAATCGTGTAGTAGTTCTCGCCGCCGCTGTAGGCGACCGTATCGTCCCCCGACGACGTCAGGTAGTACACGGCCGAATCGGCCGACGCGGGCGTTGCCGGCAGAAGCCACATGCCGACGCACAGCATCCCAACCACAGCAACTCTGATCATTGAAGTCTCCCTTCCGATGAGGATGTGCCGGACAACGGACCAACTCCGCGACAACCGAAAGGCGGCCGAGGGCGTCACGTGACGCGGGAACCGTTGATGCGCGAACGTTCACGACAGGGGCCGCCCGTGTCCTCATGTGACACCAGAGTGCGGACACGAACCGGCGGCGGATACGGCCCAGACAATGTGCCATCAAGTATGACCGTGCACGGTCATGGCCACAAGCGCGGCGGCATGGTTGGACCAGACCAGGACGCCCCCTCCGGGCAAGGCGCTATCTACCTTTTGGGCAGTGCTTTACGAGCCCACCAGGCGGCAACTGCCTGAGTAATGAAGGAAGGCCGGACAAACTCCTTGCACTGGGATCGTTAAGCGTTACGATAGTAGGTGCAGCACGCCCTGCGCAGCACCATGCTAATGCATATCTACGCCACATGTGCGATGAGGTCGTATCCATGGGCCGTCCGGCGCTGACAGACAAGGTAGTGGACCGCATGCTTCGCCGGCTGGCGTCGGGCAAGTGTGCGGCCGGATCGCAGTTGGCGCCGGCGCGGGAACTGGCGGCGCACTTCGGCGTGTCGTTGCGGACCATGATGGCATCCGTTCGACGGCTGTCCCGTATGGGGCTGGTGGAGGTGCGCCAGCGACGTCCGGTCGTGGTTCTGGAAGGCGCATCCGAGCGCGCGACGGCACTGCTGCGTCCTCATGCCGAGACCAGAGCCTCGCCGCGGGTCGCGCTGCTCGTTCCGGACAATTATCTGCCCGTGTCCCGTTATGCGTTCTACAGGGCTCTCATTGAAGCCGTTCTCTGTGAAGCTGAGCGGCAGAACCTGCGGGCCGAGGTGGTTCCGTGGAGGGTGGACGAGCAACCGGCCGTCGTCAACGAACTGCTGCGGTCTTCGTTCGATGGGGCCGTCTTCATCGGCTTGCGTCAGGAGTTCATGGTGCCGCTGAAGGTGCTGGCGGACCATGGCTTCCCGCTTCTGGTGTTCAATCGGCGCATCCGGGGGCTGGATCTTCCGACGGTGGTGATCGACGACTACCGTGCCTCGCGCAGGATGGCGGAGCACTTGGCGCGTCTTGGGCACAGAAACCTGTGTATGGTGGCGCATCCGTCGAGCTTCGCCGAAGCCGACGACAAGACGTACCGCCCCGGCAAGGCCAGTGGTTGGGTGGACTGCCTCACGGAGAACGGATTGCTCGGGACATGCATCATGCCATTGTACCTGCCGTGGGAGACGGCGTCGGGCCCCTATTGCCGCGCCTTCCGGCAGATTCTCTCACAGGCCGACCGTCCCACGGCGATCGTGTTCGCCCACAACCCATATGCCCGGGCGTTTCTGGCGGATTTGACGTTCAGTTCCCTTGACATTCCCGGAGACATGTCGCTGGCGGCATTCGAACCCACATCGAATCTGCCGTTGCTGCCGGGCGGCGTGATGCTGACGAGCATTGATATCGACTACGCTCGGACCGCCCAGTGCATCACCGAAACCGCACTGATGCTCCTCGCGGGCAACCCGCACCCGCCCGTGATTCGCGTGTTGCCGGACATTCATCTCACCGACAGCATCGGCCCGGCGCCGTAGAGCCTATCCGGATTACCCAGCTCGGCCCAACGTCGCATCGAGAGGACCAGGAGACAAGGCACGTCTGTGAATCCTGGGTTGCACGCGAGAGGCCGGCAAGCTACAATGCCGCCGCGGTTTGACGGGAACCGATGGAAGACAACTCATGGTTACACCTACGCTTGACCACTTGGCCGAGGTACAGCGTCTCTATGATGCCGGGAGACTCTGCGAGGCTTATCGACGTGGCACAGCCATCGCGCCGCCCGAGACGTGGCGGGGGGCCGAGGGCCGCGTGCTGGCCAGTCGCCTGCTGTCGGCCCTCGGCGCGACACGGGCCGGGGGCGTTTGCGCGTGGCTGGGCTGGCGCGAATGGCCGCAACACCCCCAGGCATTGATTCACGCTGCGTACGAGCGAATGAGCCGCCTGGGTCCGCTGGCTGCGTGGCAGATGCTCAACAGGCACGAGGGCTGTCTCGTGTGCGCATCGGCACAGGATTTGGCGGAGTTCTGGTTGCTCCGAAGCCAGGTGTCATCGGTGCTGCGTGACTTCGTCACGGCCGAGAGGTACCTGCAACAAGCCTGGACGCAGCAGATTGAGCAGGCCTGGTGGCACATCACGGCAGCCCGTCTTCGATCCGCACAGGGAAACCACAAAGAGGCTCTGGACCTGGCCCGGCGCTGCCTTGACATGAGGCCATGGTACTGGCAGGGTGTGCATGCGGCGGCCTGTGAGCTGATGCTGCTGTCTCGCGCGGACGAGGCGGCGGAGTTGGTGGGCGAATCGCTGAAGCACGTTGAGAGTCCATTGCTGGCGCGGCTGCTGGCGGCGCTGCACGAGGATGCCGGGCACCATGAAGCGGCCTTGGAGGCGGTGGCTCGATTCGAGTCGCTCAGCCCACGGCTGGAGCGCGAGGCGGCGAACTGGGCACATTCCTCGCGAGCTCATGCGTTGTACTGCCTGGGGCGACACGATGAAGCGGCCGACAGCCTGCTGGCCATGCGGCATCGGGCGAACGAGGAAAAGGAGGCGGCCAGTGCGGCTTCCCTGGCAGCTTCGATCCTCGGCGGCCGCGGGACGCCGGCATCGCGTCGGCTGGATGTGCGGTTCATTTGCCAGGAGCATGACACGTGCGCACCAACGAGCATGGCGATGTTGTGTGCTTACTGGGGTCGGCCGGTGAACCACCTCAGCATTGCGGAGGATATCTGCTACGGAGGCACGCCCGGTGTTCGCCAGCGTCAGTGGGCGGCGACTCACGGCTGGCTGGCCCGGGAGTTCACGCTCACGGCAGAGGCGGCCTCGGCGTTGATTGACCGGGGCATACCGTTTGCGATGACAACCGTCGAGCCCGACAGCGGCCACATGATGGTCGTTGCCGGATATGATCGCTGTGCGGGGTCAGTGCTGCTGCGCGATCCGGGGAGCCCGCTGATGCGAACGTGGCGGATGGATGCGCTGATCGCGCGCTATGCGGCGTTTGGTCCGCTCTGCCTGGTGATTTGGCCGGCCGACCAGCCAGGCGCGCTGGACGGCGTCGAACTGCCCGACGCCGACCTGTGCGATCTGGTGTTCCACATGATGGTGGCACTGGAATCCTACGACCGGGACGAGGCGCTGAGTTTGCTGGCGGAGATGGAGCGCCGTGCGCCGGGCCATCGCATCTCGCTTCATGCCAGGTTGTCGCTGAGCAACTACGACCATGATGCGGTCGGCCGCCTGACGGCCGTGGACCGCCTGCTCGATGCATACCCGGAGTGCATGGCCACGGCGTTGTACAAAGTTCAGTGTCTCCGCGACATGGAGCGTCGGTCGGTGTGGCTTGACCTGCTGGAGACTCTATCATCGCGTGTGCCGGGGCATCCGGCGGCATGTTCCCGGCTGGCCGGCGATCTGGTCGACGACGCTCGATCCTATGACCGTTGCCGGAGTCTTCTGAGGCAAGCGCTGCGACGGAATCCCGGCGACGCTGACGCATTGAAGACAGTCGGGCGTCTTCAATGGAACCAGGGCCGATACAGCGAGGCGCTGGAGGCGTATCGCTTTGCGATGTGCCTCAAGGAGACGGACGAGAGTCTCGTCCAGGCGTACTTCGGGGCTTCGCGTCATCTGAAGCTGACCGACGAAGCAATGGCCTACCTGCGAGAGCGTTTCGAACGGTTTGGCCGCGCGTCTTCAGGTCCGGCGATGAGCCTCTTCTGGGCAGAGGCACAGTTGGAGCGAGCCGACCGGGGACTGGCGGATCTGGACAGAGCGGTGCAACTGCGGCCCGACGACTCGGACCTGGCGTTGTATGCGGCGGAGCGCCATGCCGCCTACGGCCGGTTTGATCGTGCGGACGAGCTTCTGGGAGCCGCCGCCCAAGGCGGGCACGCGCACCGGGTGCTTCGTGCACGGGCCTACGTGGCGATGTGCCGGAGCGACCTGAAGGAGGCCTCGGATCTCTGGGCACAGGTCTGTCGCCAGGATCCCCAGGACACGGAGGCGATCTCCCACGCTGCGCGGTTGCGGGCACAGACGGTGTCGCCCGAGGCAGCGCAAGCGTTCCTGGCCGAACTGGCGGAGATGTTCCCGCACAACATGGGGGTCCTTCAGCAGCAGTATCTGATTGCACCGGAGGAGCAGCACGAGCGACGGCTCGCAGCGCTGGATCGCCTGCTTACGGTCGACAGTGACAACGTGTGGGCTCTTCAACAGAAGACCCTGGTCCTGCTGGACATGCGTCGGTCGCGGGAAGCCCTTGAGACGGCAAAGCTGGCCCATGCTCGCTCTCCGGAGACGCACGAGCAGTTCTGGGTGGAGGGGCTGGTGTTCGAGGCCGGCGGCAACCTGGACGGCGCTCGTGAGCGATTCCGCCGCAGCATCGTCCGGAACGTCAGTTTCGAGCCAGCCTTGCGTTCGCTGATTCGCGCATGCGCGACACCGCAAGAACGACACGAGGCACTGGGCTTCATCGAGAATCAGATCGTGCAACAGTCGCTCTGTGGCGGCGGCCTGATGGCCTACTGGTCGCTGGCCCGAGGTACCGTGGAGCCACGAAGCCTTCTGGAATCCCTTCGTCGCGTGCTGAACATGCGGCCGGATCTCTGGGAGGCCCACAGCGTGGTCAGTGGGCAGCACCTGCTGCTTCGGCAGTACAGGCCAGCCCTTGAGGTGGCCCATGCGGCCGTGAAACGGTTCCCGCTGGTGCCGCGACTGTGGATGGATCTTGCCGCAGTCCACCGGGTGCAGGAGCAGGAGGCGGAGGAACTGGCGGCTCTCGGCAAAGCCATGGAGGTGGCGCCGGGCTCGTGGGATGTCATCCGCATGGTCATTGCGGTGCATGAGCGTCGGAACGACCTTGCGGCGATGGAGCGAGAATCACAGCGCGGGATCGAGTGCGAGCCGCTGCAAGGCGAAGCTTACGCGAGCCTGGCGCAGGTGCGTCTCCAGCAGGGCCGTCTGGATGAGGTTCCGGGGCTGTTGGAGAGAGCCCTGCGACTCGCTCCGCGCACCGGGTGGATATGGTCGTTGCTGGGGCTCTGGGGGGAACGTTCCGGACAGTGCGATCGCGCCGTCGCCATAGCCCGTCAGGTGGCGGAGTGGTTTCCGGGAGACGCCACGGTTCAGATGGGGCTGGCATCGTACCTGAACGGCGCCGAACACCAACACGAGAGAATGCGTCTGCTCAACACTGCAATCGAGCTTTCGCCACGGTTGGTTGAGGCGTACAGCATGCGTGCGGACCTTCTCTCGGATGACGGCCGGACAGACGCCGCCCGCGAAAGCCTGAAGGCGAATGTCTGGGGACCGCAACGTCCCGTGGAGTTGAAGATTGCGGAGGCGAGGACGTGGCTGAGCGAGGGCGAGCTCGTCAAGGCCTCGTTCCTGGCGGATGAGGTGATTGCGGCAGCACCTCATTCGGTGGACGCGTATCTGCTGAAGGCACAGTGTGCGGAGACAGCCGGGGACGCCGCCGCCTACCTGAAAGTCTGCCGGGAAGCGTTCGAACTCGATCCCACCAACGCCACGCTGGTGGCCATCCTCGGGCGCGCGCACTCGGTCAATAGCCAGCCCGACGAGGCCAGACGGCTATGGACCTACGCGGCGCACCTGGCGCCGACGTATCTGTACCCCCATCTCTGCCTCCTCGATCAGTTGCTGGCGGACCGCAATTGTGAGGGGCTGCATCGACTCATCGAACGTCTGGAGGCGCATTTTCCACCGTTCTATGCACTGTCGGCCAGGTCGCAGACAGCGATGGTCCAAGGAGACGTTCCAGCTGCCGTGAACGCCTTCAAACAGGCGCTTACCCTGAAGCGGCCTGACCCCGCTGCGCTGAGCATCCCCCTGAGAGCCATCCTGGACAACTCATCCGGGAAGGATCTGGTCCGGGGTGTCCTCGTGGAGGCCTTCCACGGGCCGAACGGCAGCCCTGTCGCCGCTCGCCTGTGGGTCGAGGCGTTTGCGGCCAGCGAGTCCTACGGCCGTTTTAGGGCAGTGGTCCGGGAAGCCTCAATCAGCAGCGAGTGTCGGCTGGCCTTGGTGACGGCACTATGCCGGCAATACGGCGACGGCTGCTGCGCGTTTCGCAAGACGGCAAGAGTCCTGGTCCGGGATTACGGCCCCCTGCTTCGCTCGAATAACGAGGCCTGGGCGCAGGCCGCCCATGCGCTGACCAGGGACGCACAGTACGAGGAGACGCGGCGGTGGACCTCCGACTGGCAACAGCGCGCCGTCGGGGAGGCGTGGATGCTGTTGCCGATCGCCACGGCGAGCATCACCTGCGATGACATGCACCAGGCGGTGGCATTGGGCCGTGCGGCTCTGGCCATGCCTCGCGATTCCTCGACAGCCATGTTCGAGGCGATCCTTGCCTGGTCGGATTCATTCAATGCGGCGACTGCCGCCAGGACGCTCGGGCGGGCCAGGCGGTTGTCCGCTGCGCCGCTGTGGCCACTCTATCGCCTGATGGCCGACCTTGCCATGTGCGTGGCGAAGACCCACGCCTCGCCCGTCATGCAGAAGTCGCGCACCGCCCTTCAGATGATCAGGGAGGCCGATCAGATCTGGCGGCACTGCGAGCATCGCACCGCCCCGGTCGCCCAGCGGCTGCACAGCCAAGCCACAAAGGTCCTGGCCCGGCACCTGACGCCGCCGCAGAGAGCCGTGCGATCAGCCAAGCGCATGGCGACGTGGGCGGCCTGTGCGGCCGTGTTGCTGTTGATCTTCGGCATCAGGATCAGCGAGTTGTGCAGGAAGGATCACTCAAGTTCGCCGGCTCAGGAGACGCGGCGGCACACTGGATCGCTGCGAGATTCTGCGCCCGGCGGTGTCCCATCGGGCCCGGACATCAGCCGGCCTCAGCCGACAGTGCAGCCTTACCGTTGGCCGACAACGCCGGGAAATCCTCGGACCCGTCTGCCAGGCACTCCCGGGCCTCAGCCGTCGTCGCCCGAGACCCGGCCTCGGGTGCCTTCGCGCCCGCAGCCTCAGCCGCCCCCACGCACTGGTCCCCGGTCGCCAGGTCGTCCGTCTCCGCCATCGCCAGGCCGTCCACCGCGATAGTCGGTGTGTGGTGGCCCGGCCTCATTCGACGCTCTTCAGGGACAGACGGGTCATTTCGGCGGTGATGCGCGACGGGTCCATGCCCTTGGTGCGGTTGATCTCGACGGTCATGGTCTTGGCGGCGCTGACGTCCTCGGCGGTGACGTGGACGCGGCCCTTGGTGTCGTAGCTGAAGGTGACCTTGACCAGCGCGCCGGCGGGCCGTCCCTCGGGCAGGCCCGTGATGCTGAAGGCGTCGAGGGTGATGCAGGCCTCGGGGTCGGGGGCATCGCCCTGGACCACGCGGACAACGATGGACGTCTGGCCGTCGTGGGCGGTCTGGTACGTCTTGGTGACGCTGGCGGGCAGACGCGAGTTCTTCTTGATCAGGACGTCGTTGCGATAGGCCAGCGTCTGGTGGTCCTTGATGACCAGACCGAGGGCATGGCTGGCCACGTCGGTGGTGTGAATGCGCCCGAGCCTGGCGGCCGTGTCGGCGGTGAACTCGACAAGGCGGTCCTGGCTGTGAAGCTCCAGGATGGCGGCGTGGATGGAGGCCCCCATGGCCACGGCATCGTCCACGGGGATGGGGATTTCGATGGGCTTGCCGCTCATGCGTTCGAGCATGGCCAGGACGGCCGGCATTCGCGTGGACCCGCCGGTCGGCACGACGCGGTTGACGCCGGCCCAGGTGACGCCAGCTTCTTCGAGGACCATTTCGGTCGTCAGTTGGGTCATAGCCAGCAGATCGGCAGTCAGTGACTCGAATTCGTCGCGCGTGACCTCGTAGTTGCCCCAATGGCCGCGATAGGACACGGGAACGCGGGTGGACTTGCGACGGCTGAGGCCCTTCTTGGCCTCCTCAGCGGTGAGGGTCAGGTACGCCAGGGCGGCGCGGTCGTCGCGCGGGTCGGCCTTGAACTCCTCGCGGAATCGCCGGGCCAGTTCCTCGACGAGGCGTTCGTCCCAATCCTTGCCGCCCAGTTGCACGTCGCCGTCGGTGGCGAGAGTGATCAGCTCGTTGCCGCGTTTCTCAATCACGGTGACGTCGAAGGTGCCGCCGCCGAGGTCGTAGACGAGGAACACACCGTCGTCGCCCTTGCCGCTGAAACCATAGGCCAGCGCCGCGGCGGTAGGCTCATTGATGATGTCGATGACGTCGAGTCCGGCGATGCCGCCCGCATCTTCGGTGGCCTTGCGTCTGGCGTCGTCGAAGTAGGCCGGGACGGTGATGACAGCCTTGCGGATCGGGCCGATCTGCTGCGCGGCGTCCTGGGTGATCTTGCGGAGAATCAGGGCGCTGAGGGACTCGGGCGTGTAGGATTCGCCGTCGACGGTGAAGCGGAAGTCGGCGTCGCCCATGGATCGCTTGATATTGAAGGCGGCGCGGGCGGGGTTGCCCATGGCTTCGCGGACCGCGTCGCGGCCGACGAGGACGGTCTCGTCGGCGAAGTAGATCACCGACGGCGTCCGCAGTTCGCCTTCGGCGTTGGCAATGACGGTGGGCTCGCCGGCGTCGTTGATCTGGGCCACGCTGGACAGGGTGGTTCCCAGGTCAATGCCGACGGCTCGAGAGGTTCTGGCGGAATCGTCGCTGCTGGCCATGTATCTCCTCGACAAGTGGGCCGTGTGCGACCGGACCGAACAGGTTCTCCGCCGACAGGAGTCGCCCTGGGGGCGGAAGCTGGGATTATAAGCCTAAGTGCTTCACTGTCAAGCAACTGGCCGCAGGGCTTTGGGCGACGGGGCAACCTTGACCCTGGCATGGGCGACGGCTAGAATGGCTGAGAGCAGACCGGGAAAAGGGCGGCAATAGAGGCCGGCGAGCGACGTTGTCCGTGGTATTGGTCGGGCGGGTTGCCGCCATTCCAGCCGTCACACAGCACGGGAGAGCACATGTTCCGCAAACGACCACGGGATGAGGACGGCCAGTCGAAGGAGTTGGTGACGCGTGGCCAGACGGAGCCGGCGCCGACGACGGCGTCGCTCCTTCGTGCGAGCCTGGAGGTGACGGCGGGCCCGGACAAGGGGCAGAGTCACGAGCTGACGCGGATGATCACGCTGATCGGTCGCGACGCGTCGTGCGACATCGTGTTCAGCGAGGAGAGCATCTCGCGCGAGCACGGCCAGTTTGAGCAGCACCAGAACGAGTGGGTCTTCACGAATCTGAGTGACAACGCCACGTGGGTCAACCACAAGCGGGCCGAGCGTCTGGTTCTGAAGGACGGGGACACGGTTGAAATCGGCGCCGAGACGCGGATGAAGTTCCGCCTGCGGGAGCCGGAGCAGGTGGAGGTGGCGTCGGCGCCGCGTCGGCGCGCGCGGGTCCGGGGCGACGAGACGGCCGAGGAGGAGCTCCAGGAAGCGCCGCATCCGACGGTGACGACAGCCGCCGAAGGGCTGCTGAAGCGGCGCAAGCTGATGGCGGTTCTGGGCGTGTACCTGGCGGTGATCGTCGCGGTGATCGTCATCGTGAAGATGAAGGGCTCGGGCGGCAGTGGGACAGCGACGGGGCCTGCGGGGACGTGGGAGAACTACGACGAGATTGAACGGGCGCTGGACCTGACGTTTCCGGAGTATCAGTACAACCTGATCATGGCGAATCGGCGGCTGGAGGAGGCGAAGCAGTTCAGGCAGAACTGGCCCTACGGCGATCCGGGCAACCTGTTCAGGGCGATCAAGGCGTACCAGGAGAGCTACTACTACCGCGACGAGACCTGGCAGGATTTCCGCGATGAACGGGAGTTCGTGAATGCCAAGACGGCCTTACGCGACGCCGTGTGGAAGCTGTATCGGGATGCCCAGTTGGAGGAGTACAACCAGCGGCACAACTCCGCCCGTCGGTGCTACATCGAGATTCAGCGACACGTTCCGGACGAGAAGAACCCGATCTTCAAGCACGTTCAGCGGCGTATCCTGGCATTGAAGCGTGGCTCATAGCGCCGCGGCGAGGACCAGGGCGACGATGATGGCCAGGACAATGCCGCCGGCGAGGATGGCGACCCATCGGAGGGTCGGCAGGTACTGCGGGTAGCGGGCCGGAAGGGTCATGGCGACGTCGAGGACGGTATCGAGACGGTCGCGCACGTCGTCCCAGAGGAGCACCAGGGGCGACGGTTTCTGGGCAACGATGATCTGCGGCCGGATGGGTTCGGCGATCGGGCTGCCGTCTTCCTCGGCGAGGCCAAGGACGAAGGCCATCGCCTCGAAGGTATCGGATCGCTGGGGGATTGCGGCGTCGCAGGCGGCCAGGCGGTTCACCCATTGCTGAAGAAGTTCGCGGGGTTGCTCGGCGGCAAGGCGCACCTCCGGCATCAGGGCGAAACTCTGCGGCCGTCGGAATACGTCCATGACCACGAGGCGTGAGAGGCTCTCGGGAAGCCCGGCGGCCTGCTGTATCTGCTTGACGGCCTCGGCCCGGCGCTCGAAGGGGCCGCGCTCGACACAGCGTGCGACGATGGCGACGTCGCGGTAGAGCCAGAGCCCCATCGGCAACGGCAAATCCTCCTCGCCTCGCCTCGGCCATGCGAAATTGCGTTTCAGGCACCACTGCATCATGTCGGGAAGAATCTGCACGACGGGCAAACCGGTCCCGGCGCAGGCGGTCAGCCACTCGACGAATAGCTGGTCGAGCGACCGGTCCATGTCGGTCTGGGGGAACAGATCCTCGGCCTTTCGCAGCGACACGGTCAGGCGATGGGCGTCATAGGCCGACTTCTTATCGCGGTGGGTCAGGACGTCGACCGCCTGGCCGATCTCCGTCAGGACGGCGAGGGCCTGCGACCGGTACTTGCCGATCTGGTACGCGCGAACCGTCTTCTTGGCCTTGCGAGCGGCCTCGTTGATGGCATGCACGTTGTCCTCAAGCTCGGGGACTCCGAGCAGCGCGTAGTGCGACGGCGGCCGTTCGGTGGTCTGGATGCCGAGCCAGGCGCGATACGGGTCGGCCAGGGCCGGCGTGCCGGTCTCGGTGGAATCCGGAAGAGGAGATGGGGGTTGACTGCCCAAAGGGGCCTCCGTGCGATTATGCCCAGGGCGCATCATAGAAGAAGGTCGCGGCGGACGCAATAGCGGACCGGCAGTCTCCGATCCACGTGCATTGTACGACAAGACGCAGACCATGACGCGTACGGCAACGGCCATGTCTGACTGGGCGAGCCTCCACCGTTGTGCCACGGGGGATCCGCAGGTCCGCCGTGCCGCAACACCCTGCCCGGACAGGCGTCGGGTCTGTTGACCCGACCTACGCGCTCATCGAATTGTCGGACAGGCTCGACGGGGCAGGCATGGCACCCGGCGGACGCAACAGCTGGCAGTGGCCCGCCTAGCCAACAGACGCGGCCGGGCGTCCAGGAGTGGTATCACAACGTGCGGCACTCCATGGCGCGAGCGGGGTTGGATACTGCGCCGGAGCATCGCGAGGGGCGTGGCGTGACCAATCGTCCGTGCGTTTCGCGACGGCATCGCGCACGTCTGGTGAAAGGATGAGAGCCATGGAATTCAGCCGCTCGGCCTGTGCCGCCCTCCTGGCGGTTCTGGTGGTATCGGTGGCAGCCGGCGCCGGCCCGGAGGCCACCGTCTACACGGCCGCCAATGCGCCGGCGACACCGGCGCTGGAGGACCTGCCATTGCAGGGGTCGGTGACACAGTACGGCATCACGTGGACATTCGAGACACCGGCGCGGGTGGGTCGCTTCGTCAACGGCGACTGGTACGTGGTGGGGCCGGTGACGGTGACGAAGATCGATCCGAAGCCTCTTCGCGGCAAGGAGGTCTCGGACGACTGGCTGATGGAGGACGAGCGAGAAACCTTCGGCGACGGCGGCCGGAGGCTGTCGGCCGAGGAGCGGGCGGCTCGGAAGGCTGCCCCCCTGTACTGCCGCAACGGGTCGGTCGTGAACCCGCCGCCGGTCATGGACCGCAGCGGCTTCGACAGTCGCGTGCGGCACAGCCGCTACGATGCGTCGCTGACGGCTTCGCTGCCGATGGTCCTGAAGCCGGGCGACGCGTTGATCAGTTCGATCAGCAAGGACAAGACGTTGAAGCGCAGCTCGCATTACACGCCGGTGGCGCAACTGGCCATTCTGACGTGCCTGAAGGGGCCGGTGCCGGCCGACGCCTTCCGTCCGGCCTACATGGACCGGGGCCAGACGATCTACCTGGCGCGCCAACTGCGACGCGAACTGCTGCCGCGGCTGGAATCGCCGGACCTGGCGGGGATGAAGGGCGTGCTGACGGTGGAGCAGTTGACCGAACACTTCGTGCAGCCGTGGTACGTGCTGAATATCTTCAAGGAGGACCATGCGCCGTACCAGTGGGCGGGGTACGGTCAGCGATCGTGCTATTACCTCGGCGAAGGGCTGATGTACCTGTGTCTGGACATGCCGGCGGAGAAGAAGGAGCCGTTGCTCCAGGCCATGGTGGGGCTGGGCATCGACCTGTGGGGCGTGGTCAAGAGCGGGCACCCGGGCTTCCCGGCATGGGGCGGATGGAACAGCGGCTACAAGATGCCGATCATCTTCGGCGGGCACCTGCTGGGTGACGACGTGATGGCTTCTCCGAGTCAGGCGTTCCCGAAGTGCAGTTTCCAGGAGGACGAGCAGACGGCGTACGGGCCTGCATGGAACGGAGCGCAGGTGGTCTTTGCGGGCCATTCAGGCTACGATGCCGCGACGCTGAAGAGTCGCGACGGATTCCAGCGAGGTCGCTCGCAGTGGGGATTCTACGAGCACCTGCATCCGTCGCGCTGGGTGAAGGATCAGGTGCAGAGCGACGGATACCGGCGGTGCTGCAACAGTCGCACGTGGCAGGCGCAGGCGTTGGTGGCGCGGCTCATGAAGCTGGAGAGACTCTGGGCGCACGATGCGTTCTTCGACTATGTGGATCGCTGGATGTACCAGGAGGAGACCGACGAGGTGTTCCAGACCACCAGCAACGCCAACGTGCGCGTGGGATGGCAACCGCTGAAGGCGTGGGGGCGGCAGGGCCAGGTGGAGGATCCGTTCGCGGAAGCGATGTGGAAGAAGTACCGGACCGGGCCGGGCATGCCGCCGACGGATGGATGGAAGACACTGAAGAAGAATGAGAACGGGCTGGTCATGCCGGACGTGGTGGGACCGGTGCTGGAGAATGCCCCGGGTGGCGCGGACACGTCGGATCGGTGAGGCTCGGCGTATCGTGAAGGCCGGTGTTGCGGCGGCCCGGGTCGGGCGGATGGAAAATGACGGCAGCAGGCTCTTGGCGAAGAAGGGCCTGCTGCCGCTGAGCAAGAATGAGGCGGTGACGGCTGCTCGTGCCGTCAGTTACTTGGCCATGTCCTTCAGAGCCTTCAGGGGCCGGACCTTAATGACGTTGCGGGCCGGCTTGGCGGCGAAGACCTGCTCCTGCTTGGTGAACGGATTGATGCCCTTGCGCTTCGGCACGGCCGGCTTGTGCACGACCGTCACCTTCATCAGGCCCGGAACGGTGAAGATGCCAGGGCCCTTCTTGCCGACTGCACTCTTGATCTCTGCGGCCAACGCGTCGAACACCGACGCGACCTGCTTCCGCGTCAGCTCGGTGGCCTCCGCGATGTTGGCCAGAATCTCACTCTTCGTTGCAGCTTTGGCACTCTTTGCCATTCTCTTGCTCCTTCGTCAACAGGGTTAAAGGGACGGGTGACCACAACTCCTTGGGTCGTCATTCTACGAGAACGTCTTGGCCATGGCAATAGGTGGTGCGAGTTTCTCCGCAGATTTCCGGCCTCTGGAAAGGTGTCCCCGGGCCCCCTCTCCGCCCTGCCGTTGACCGTCCGGGAGCCGGTCCCGTGGCCGTTTACCGGTCGGCAAGCACGCCGACCAGGCGCAGCAGGCCGTCGAGGATGGTCAGGGGATGCGGCGGGCATCCCGGCACAAACAGGTCCACCGGAAGCAGCGCCGCGATGCCATTGTGGACTTCGGGATGGTCGACGAAGGGGCCGCCCGCGACGGCGCAACTGCCCACGGCAATCACGATCTTCGGCGCGGGAACGGCTTCGTAGGTCTTCAGCAGAGCCGTCCGCATGTTCTCGGTCACCGGGCCAGTCACGAGGATGCCGTCGGCATGGCGCGGCGAAGCGACGAAATCGATGCCGAAGCGTTGGAGATCCCAGCCCACGGTGGTCAGAACGTTGCTGTCGGCCTCGCAGGCGTTGCAACCGCCGGCGCTGACCTGTCGCAGGCGAAGCGACCGTCCAAGGAAGCTGCGCAGACGATTACCCATGGCCGTGGCGAGCTGCAACTGCGCACCGGCCGCCAGCAGCAGATCCTCGCGCCGACTGACCGCCAGGCGATGATCGGTGGTGAACGCGATGGCCTGCTGCGGGCACGCCTCGGCACAGCGTCCGCAGAACAGGCAGCGGCCCAGGTCCATGACCAGGCGGCCGTCGGGGCCGGCCGCGGCGGCGCCGGTCGGGCAGACGTCACGGCAGACGGAGCACCCGGGCAGGCAGCGCGCGGGGTCGAGGGTCGGCCGTCCGCGCAGCCGATCGGAGACCTTCGGCGCAGGACCGTCGGGGTAGCGGAACGTGCGGTGTTTCTGGTGAAGTCGGGCCAGAAGAATGCTGATCATCGTTCACCTTTCGCGGCGGGCCGGCGACCCGGCTCCGCCGGACTCACAAATCGTGTCCGCAATACGACAGGTTGAAGCTCTTGTTGCAGAGCGGGAAATCGGATATCTGCTGTCCGCGCAGTGCCAGCGCCAGGCCGAACCAGTTGTGCAGGGACGGATCGATGATCTTGTAGTGGGCCAGGCGGCCCGCGTCGTCGGTGGCGGCCACATGGCAGACTTCGCCGCGCCATCCCTCGACCAGCGTCACGACGGTGCGGCCAGGGGCCAGAGGCGGCATCGCGACGGCGATCGGCCCGTCGGGCAGGCCGCGGAGCTGGTCGCGGACAAACTCGACGGAACGCTGCACTTCGAGCCAGCGGACATACGCGCGGGCGAAGACGTCGCCGGAGTGCCACGTGGCGACGGGAACGTGCGCGAAGCTGAAGATGCCGGCGGGATGGTCGTGTCGCACGTCGAGGCCGATGCCGCAGGCCCTGGCGGCCGGGCCGACCAGGCCGATCTGGCGAACCGTCTCGGCGCTGAGCGTCCCGGTCTCTTCGAACCGGGCCATGACGGACGGCTTGTTCCATAGCAGGTTGATCGCGGAGGCGGCGTCGGCAGCAACGGCATCCAGCCGGCGCAGCAAGTCGTCGGCACGGGCGGCGTCGATGTCGAATCGCACGCCGCCGGGGGTGAGCAGGCCGCGGCCGAAGCGGCTGCCGCAGAGTTGGGCCGTCATGTTGAGGCCGTCGCCGCGGATGCGTCCGCAGTAGCTGGCGGTGGGCAGGAAGCCGATGTCCCCGGCCAGGGCTCCCAGGTCGCCGATGTGACACGTCAGACGTTCCAGCTCGAGGGCGATGCCGCGGATGGCCTGGGCGCGGGCCGGGACACCGACACCCGCAAGCGACTCCAGGGCCTGGCAGTATGCCGTGGCGTGACCGACGGTCGTGTCGCCGGCGGCGGTCTCGACGAGGTGAAGCGTGCGGGCATCGGGGCCGCCGACAAGGCGTCGCTCGATTCCACGGTGCTGATAGCCGAGAGAGATTTCCAGATGCAGCACGGTTTCGCCGTGACACTGGAAGCGGAAGTGTCCGGGCTCGATCACTCCGGCGTGAACGGGGCCGACGGCGACCTCGTGGATTTCCTCGCCCTCGACGCGGAAGAAGTCGGTGACGCCGCACAGGGGGCCCTGCCCCGGATGTGCGAACACGCCGGCGCCTCGGGCGTAGGGCTCGTGGAAGCGGACCGGCTTGAGCCACGGGTGGCCCTTCGGGCGGATGTCCCACTGCTCGGCGATCTCGCGTTCGAACCAATGGGCCTGCGGACAGTCGGGCGTGAGAGCGGGGTAGTCTCGCTCCACACACGTTCGCAGGAGAGACAAGTGCGACGTGCTGTCGGATGCCAGGACGGCGACGAGGCGGATTGCGCCGGGGGCGTCGGCGTCCGGTCGGCCGAACAGAGCGGCCAGTCGCATGCCTCCCGCCACGGCGGCTACAACCCGGTTTCGGAACACGTCGATGCCCACGTCCGGGACGGCGCCGAGGGGCGCCGCCTGCCCGTTGCGAAGGAGAAGGTCCGCGTTGACGGTCATTGCCGACCTCCCAGGGCCAGGGCTGCCAGTCGCAGCGCATCCTCAACGACAGGAGGCACGTAGACCCCCAGCACGAGCACCAGAACGGCCAGCGCCAGCGGCGGCAGGAACGTGCACGCTTGCTCGCGTGGGCGCGTCTCGGCCGCAAGCCGCTCCGGCGGAGCCCCGTAGGCCATCCGAAGCATGGCGGCGGCCATGCCGATGAAGATGACGGCCAGCAGCGAGAGCACCGCGACGGCGACCCATGTGGCGTTCTGGTCGAAGGCCGCCTTGATGATCGCCAGTTCGCTGACGAAAGGGCCGAACGGCGGGCTGCCGCAGATGGCGAGAATGCCTGCAATCCACAGGGCGCCGGAGACGGGAAGAACGCGGATGGCGCCGCCCGTCCCGGCGACGCTCTTAGTGCGGTAGGCCGCCAGGAGGTTGCCGGCGACCAGGAAGAGCATGCCCTTGGTGAGGCTGTGGTTGAGGGCGTGGAGCATGGCGCCGAACGTAGCCGCGCCGCCGAGGCCGACGCCCAGAGCGAGGAGCCCCATGTGCTCGACGCTGGAGTAGGCGAGCATGCGTTTAAAATCGTCCTGTCGGATGATAAATACGGCGGCGACGGACATGGAAAGGAGGCCGAAGAGAATCAGCAGCGGCTGCGCGAATCCGGCGAGGCCTGCGGCGCTGCAGACCTGGAGAATGCGCAGGATGGCGAGGAAAGCGCAGTTGAGCAGGGCGCCGCTGAGCAGGGCCGAGACCATGGACGGAGCCTCGCTGTGGGCGTCGGGCAGCCAGGTGTGCAGGGGCGCCAGGCCCATCTTGGTGCCGTAGCCGACCAGGAAGAGCAGGAAGGTGGCCTTGAGCCAGGTGGGGTCGAGCTGGTCGGCCGCGGCGAGCAGATCGTTGAGGACCAAGGGGATGCTGCGGCCATCGGGCTCGGTGACGGCAATGGCGAGGAAGAAGTTGCCGAGCAGCGCGACGGCGATGCCCACGGAACAGACCAGGAGATACTTCCATGTGGCTTCGAGCGAGCGTTTTTGTCGGTGGAAGTAGATGAGCGGCGCGCTGGCCAGGGTGGTGGCCTCGACGGCGACCCAGAGGAGGCCAAAGTTGTGGCTGACGGTAACGAGGGTCATGGTGGCCAGGAACATGAGGAGGCAGGCGGTGAAGACGGCCTCGGGCTGGTTGGTGGCCAGGAATCCCTCGTCGGCCAGGCCGGTGGGGCGGCGGGCCTCGCGGGCGAGGTATCCGATTCCATAGAGCGCAGCGGTCAGGAACAGCAGGCTGAGGATGGCCAGGAAGACGGCCCCGAGCGGGTCCAGGAGGAGCCAGCCGCCGAGCTGCGGGCCGGCGGGGCGGACGAACGTGGCGGCAGTCAGACCGGCATGCCCCAGAGCAACCAGCACGAGGAGGGTTCGGCGCGCGGCGGCGGACCGGATGGCCAGAACGGCCGCAGCGGCGAAGGTCGGCAGGAGGATCAGGGCGACTATCATGACGGTCAGTCCTTCAGCGCGGACAACTCGCCCGCGTCAATGTGATCGAATTCGCGGCTGATGTGGAAGATGATGATGCCCATGACGAAGACGGCCATGAAGGCGTCCAGGAGGATGCCAAGTTCGACCAGCAGTGCCTCCTTGAGGGCGAATCCGAGGCCGAAAGCCGTGATGCCGTTCTCGATGGACAGATATCCGACGACCTGCGTGAGGGCCTTGCGTCGGGCAACGATCATGAACAGGCCGACCATGAGCGTGAAGAGCGCCGCGGGGACGAGCAAGGGTGACGCCTGGACGCCGACGGGCAGCGGCAGGCGGCTGCCGATCCAGAGGCAGATGCCGATCAGGAGAACGCCGAGGAGCATGGAAGCGCCGAATCCGATGGCCGGCTCGACCTCTCGCCGCAAGTGCGTTTCGCGCAGGGCTCGCATGAGGAGCCACGGGAAGACCAACCCCTTGAGGACGATGTTGACGGCGGCCAGGACGATGCCGTGGGCGGCGAGGCCGCCGCTGGCGCCGACGATGGCCAGGACGCCGAGCAGAACGCCCTGGAATGCCACGGTGTGAACGCAGGAGACGACGCGGCTGGAGCCCAGCAGCCGCAGATTCGTCATGGCGATCAGCACGACGAGACAGTTGACCCAGAAGTCCAAGGTGCTCACCTCAGAACGAGAACCACCGCCAGAGCTGCACACGCCACGGCCGCCAGGAGCAACTGGGGCACGCGTACGAGACGAAGTCGGGCCATGGTGGACTCAACCACACCGATGCCCACCGCCACGGCCGCCATAGCGGCCAGAGCCAGGGCCACGTCGGCCCACAGGACGCCGGTTCGCCATGGAACCAGGACCCCCACCAGCAGCGCGGCGAAGGCCCACTGCTTGAGCAGGGCGGCGTAGCCGGCAAACGCCAGGTCTGGGCCGCTGGTGTCGAGGATCATCACTTCATGAATCATCGTGAGTTCCAGGTGCGTGTTGGGGTCGTCCACGGGGATGCGGGCATTCTCGGCCAGCAGGACAATGCCCACGGCGGCGGCCGCAAGCAGCAACACCGGGATACTGACCGCCGGGTTGGCAACGGCACCGGCCAGGAGTCCGCTGAGAGAGGGCGAACCGGCCATGCGGGCCAGAGCGGCCAGGGCCAGCAGCAGGGCCGGCTCGGCCAGGGCGGAGAACGTGACTTCGCGGCTGGCGCCCATGCCTTCGAAACTGGACCCCGTGTCCAGGGCGGCCGCCACCATTAGAAACCGGACCAGGCCGAAGAGGTAAGCGAATACGATCAGGTCCCCGGCAAAGGACAATGGCGCGGCGGTCCCGCCGAACGGCAGCATCGCCAGGGCGGTCACGACGGCGGCCAGCGAGACGATGGGACCGGCCCTGAGAATCCAACTCGTCGTGCGACTGTAGACGGCTCCCTTGTGAAGCAACCGCCAGAGGTCGCGATACGGCTGAAGCACGGGCGGCCCGTTGCGTCCGGCGAAAGCGGACTTCGTCTTGTTGACAATGCCGGCCATGAGCGGCGCCAGGGCCAGTGCCAGCAGAGGATGTATCAGTTGCGTGGCATCCATCGTCAGCCGAGCTTCCAGACAAGCAACACCAGAAGGGTCAGAGCGATATAGAGAACGTACCACTGGACGCGGCCGTGCTGAATCCACCGGAGGCGGCTCAGCACTTCGCGCACACGTCGGAAGGCCGGGGCGATCAGTCGGTCTGTGAAGAGGTCGCCCACGTGTGTCTGAAGATGGGCCGCCGTCGGAAACAGTTCGACGATGGGGGCGGCGTCGCGCCTGGGGCGAAGCAGCCCGCGGAACAGGTCGACCAGCGGCTGGGCAAAGGATGACGAGGTATACTGCATGCGAGCAGTCGGGCGCTGGTATCCACAGTCCCAGGTGCCGCTCTGGGTGACGCTGCGCCCGGCGAGGAGCCGCCGCCGCAAGAGGACGAGAATGAGAGCGATGCCGATGAAGGCCGCCGCGGCAAGGACCACTCCTGTGAGCGGGGAGGAGGCGACGTTCAGGTCGATGGGCAGGCCGGCTGGTGCGGGACACAGCACGGCCAGTGGCGACGCCAAGCTGCGACCGATGAGCCAGGGCGACGCCACGCCGACGACGACGCATGCGACCATCAACAGCGCCATGGTCGCCCACATGGTCCCCCCTGCCTCGTGGGCCTCGTCGGCCTCGGAAGTCCGCGGTTCCCCAAGGAAGATCGTGCCGCATGCCTTGGTGAAACAGGCCACCGCCAGCCCGCCGATGACGGCCAGTCCGGCGATGACGGCCGCTGTCGTGGCGCCGACCAGGAGATCGCCCGAGAGCATGCCGTTCAGCGCGGCGATGAAGACCAGGAACTCGCTCGTGAACCCGTTCAGCGGGGGCAGGCCGCACACGGCGACGGCTCCGAACAGAAACGCCATCGCGGTGCGCGGCATGCGTCGGGCCAGGCCGCCGAGTCGGTCGATGCGGGTCGTTCCGGCGGCGTGCAGAACGGCGCCGGCGCCCAGGAAGAGCAATCCCTTGAAGAGGGCGTGATTGAGAACATGCCACAGGGCGGCGGCATATCCCAGCGTCGCGACGGTCGGAGCGGCATAGGCGGTGCCGAGGACGCCCAGGCCGAGGCCCATCGCAATGATGCCGATATTCTCGACGCTGCTGTAGGCCAGGAGGCGTTTGAGGTCGTGCTGTGCCAGGGCGAACAGGATGCCGAGGATGCCGCTGGAGAGGCCGATGGCAATGAGCAGCCAGCCCCACCAGGCGGGCGGCGGGCCGATGAGTGAGAGTATTCGCAGGAGTCCGTAGATGCCGGTCTTGATCATGACGCCCGACATGACGGCCGAGACGTGGCTCGGCGCCGCAGGGTGCGCCTCGGGAAGCCAGACGTGCAGGGGCATGAAGCCCGCCTTGGTGCCGAACCCGGCGACGGCAAGCAGGAAACAGAGCGAGGCCAGGGCCGAGGTCATGCCACCGGCGTTCCAGTGGTCGAAATCGAGCGATCCGTGCTGGCGTGCCATAAGCACAAACAGGGCAATCAGGGCCGCCGTGCCGATGTGTGTGGCGACGAGGTAGGTCCACGCGGCGTGCCGCACGGACTCGCGGCGGTCGTCGTAGGCGACCAGGAAGAACGAGGCCAGCGACATCGTCTCCCAGGCCAGCAGGAAGAGGACGGCGTCGCGAGCGACGACCACGGCGATCATGCCGCAGGTCAGCAGGCTGTAGAAGAACCAGGAGACGCCGACGCGCGGGCCGGTGTCGTGGCCGAGATAGCGTGTTCCGTACACGGCGGCAACGGCGGTGAGGACAAGGATCGGCACGAGAAAGAGACCCGAGAGGGCGTCGAGGGCGACGTGAAACTCCCCAAGCGGCAGACCCCACGGACAGGCAATCGCGTCATGGGTGCCGCCCAGGACGGCGCGCAGCGCAGGAACCAGGCCGACGGCGCTGCCTGCGATGGCGCCTACAGCCGCCAGCACGGAGGCGGCGCGGGGCCGACTTGCCACTGCCAGGGCCAGGAGACCCCCAAGAAAGATGATTGCGGTAGAGGCCAGGATCAGTTGCATCGGTCAGTCGCCCTGCTGTCCGTGGCCGACCGATGCGAGGTTGCCCTCAACCTGCTCGACGCAGCGGAAGATCTCTTCGCGCGAGGCCTGGTTCTGCAGGACATCGCGAATCTTCGGCTCCCGCAGGACGAACGCCAGCCGCGACAGGAGATGCAGATGGGTTCTCACGGTGGGACTGATCACGTTGAAGAGGATGCCGACGGGACGGCCGTCCAGTGCGGCAAAGTCGATGGGCTCTTCGAGGAACACCAGCGTGACCATGGGCCGGGCCACGTGCAGCACGATCGGATTGCGGACGTGCGGAATGGCGATGCCGTCGCCGATGCCGGTGGAGCCGAGCGATTCGCGGGCCAGCATGACATTGAGCAGAAACTGACGATCCACGTCCTCGGGCAGCGGCATGAGGCCCACAACCGACCGCAGAACGGAGGGCTTGTCCTTGCCTTCCACACGGTAGAAGACGCCGCCGGCCCTCAGCGCCTCGGTCAGCGTCGGTTGCGGCGCCTCTGCACTGACCGGTTCGGCGAACATGTCGGGCGAGACGTTCAGACGCTGGGCTGTTGCCCATTCAAGCAACTCGCTGCGGTTGAAGCGATATTGCTCACCTACCTTGTAGGCAGGCAGTCGGCCCTGGCTGATCCAACGATAAATCGTTTTTTCAGAGACGCTTAGAATTCCAGCAGCGTCGCGAACAGTTAATCTCATCGTTCCCACCACATTCTCGTCTGTCTCACCCGGTGGACATTACGGGACAGTCTACATCAGAACTCCGCGTTGTCAAGCTGTTTCCCGCTGGGGTTCCCGCGGTGGGCGAGTCGATCCTCAGGATAGAGGCTTGATTCCCTGTGACGGACATCGGTACGATGCATGGTGTCGTACTGTCATTTCGATGACCCTGCGTGGAGCCGCAGCGATCACATCTGTAGCCGTCCGGACAAGGGGGGGAGCCTATCATGCGTACCATAGCAATGCATTGTCTGTTTGTCGTCGTGACTCTGTTGATGATCTGCGGGGGCCCTGCCCTGGCTGCACCGCGCGATCGGGGCGATGATGACGACCTCAACCGCAACCGGCTGAAGATGGCGGGGCTGCTGGACGAGGCGCGCACCCTGGGACAGGAAGGCGGGCAGTTGACCCGCGAGGCCGTCGAAGGTCGCGTGCCCGATCGTACCAAGCCTGCCGCCGAGGGCGAGGGCGCACGCGAGGAACGCTGGATCGAGTTGACCGACGAAGAGCGGCTGTCGCGATTCGCCGACGCAAGGAAGAAGTTCGACGCCTCGTTCCGCAAGGTGACCGAGGTGGAGGAGTTCCTCAAAACGCATCCGGACATCATTCGCGAGAACATTCCCGCCGAGGCCAAGAAGAAACTCCAGCAGGCGTGTTCGCGGACGCTGGTGGCCGAGGCCCGATTCCGCATGTCGAAGGACCTCGGCACCGCCAGCCAGTGGCGCAAACTGATCGACCAGGCGCTGAAACTCGACGCCGACAGCGTCGAGGCCAGGCGGGCGCAGGAAGAACTCCAGAAGAAGATCGACGAGCAGAGGGACAAGCAGAAGAGTGATGACCCGAAGGACAACCCGAAGAAGGACGACGCCGGCAGCGATGGGAACAAGAAGGACGGGGACCCGAAGGACGACAACCAGAAGAAGTCGGAAGACGGCAAGCAGTAGCCAGTGGCGCGGCGCATAAAAATCCCGGCAGGCTCGCGCTATGACCTGCCGGGCGTTTGGCGCCGACCATCGGCGCCCAACATTCGTCCGACACTCCTTCATGCAGAGCGTCGGCTGTTTTGTCTTCGTACCTGAATGATATGCGCCCGCCGTACACGGTCAACCCCTCTGAAAAAACAGGGTTTCGCGACGCGCACTTCAGGTTAATAACGGGGCCATTCTGTAAGCCACAGGCTACAGAGTGTTCCAGCCCAATCTGTGGACACCTTGTGAAACCCTTCCGGTGCGACAATGGACCGCGCCTATCGCTAGTCTTTCTGCGGTCGTAACGCAGCATTCCGCACGGCCTCGTCCTCGCTCTATCTTGTGGCGCTCCATCCACATGACTATCATAGGCGGCCTGTCGGTCTCTTTTCGGAGGCAAGGTGGTCCATGGAAGTCGCTCACATCTTCGAAGCCGTGATGCTTTTCTGTTTCGGGTTCAGTTGGCCGGTGGCCATCCGCAAGACGCTCCGCGTGCGCATGGTCCACGGCAAGAGCGTGGGATTCCTGTACCTGGTGGTCGTCGGCTACCTGGCCGGCATCGTGATGAAGTTCCTGCGTGCCGATGGCGGCCTGCCCGACTGGGTGACGCTGCTTTACGCCACCAACGCCGTGATGGTCTCGATCGAGATTGTTCTGTATTACCGATTCCGTCGCGCGCCGACGGAGCCGGGGCTGGACCTGGTCCCCGAGTCGCCAGGGACCGACGTCGAACCGCCCGAGCACTGTCGCTGATTGTCGCAGGTCACGGGGCGGCCTGCTTGGCCCTATTCTCCACGGCGTCGTGGTGCTATAATCCGCCTATTCGAATCGCTCCGGGACTCCAGGCGAGGGCTGCCGCGGCAGACACACGTGGCCAGGTACGCGACGTTCCATAATCCGATCTCCGGTTCCGGTCGGGCCGCCGAGTTGGTCGGCCTGATCACGGCCGAGCTTCGAGCCCACGGTCACGAGGTGGCGGCGTTCGCCCCTCGCAGCCGCGAAGAAGCCGTCGAGCAGGCCCGGTCGCTGGACGAATCGCACGACGCCCTGCTGAGCGTCGGCGGCGACGGCACGCACAACACGATTGCCAGCGGGCTGCTGGGGCGCCCCGTGCCGATGTTGCCTGTGCCGGCCGGCACCGAGAATGTCCTGTGCCGGGCTATCGACATACCGCCCGACCCGGTCCTGATACGCCAGATGCTGGAAACCGGCCGGGCGATCCCGGTGGACGTGGCAATGGCCAACGGCCACCCGTTCCTGATCATGAGCGGCGTGGGGTTCGACGCCGCCGTCACGCGGGAGGTGCACCGCCACCGCCGCGGCCCCATCCGCCGACGCGACTACTACCTGCCGTCGGTGCGGCTCTGGTGGGGCTACCGGTGGCCGCATCTGGCCATCGAGGTGGACGGCCGCACCGTCGCCGAGAACGCTGCCTTGGCCATCGTGGGCAACATGCGGCTGTACGCCGACAAGTTGCACATCTGCGCCGACGCGACGCCGACCGACGGTCTGCTGGACATCTGCGTGTTCACCAAACCCGGCCGGTGGCACCTCCTGAAGTACTTCCTGCTGACCAAGGCCGGACGCCACACGCGATGCAGCGACGTGGTCTACCGCCAGGGCAAGCGTTTGGTCGTGCGACCGGTTGAGGGCGACGTGCCGTACCAGGTGGACGGCGACGCTGTCGCGGCAGCGCCGGTCGAGTACACGATTCAGCCGGGCGGCATTCGATTGTTCACGCGTGTCGCCTTGTAGGACGAATTGTCACCCCTCAGCCAAGGAGTCGCAGACCATGAATGTGTCGTCCGTAAAGGTGGGCAAGCTCAGCCTCGGCAACGGGCCGTTGTTCCTGATCGCCGGTCCTTGCGTGATCGAGTCGCCGGACCTCCTGCGTCGCGTGGCCGACGTGCTGGTGCCGATGGCCGCGCGTCTGGGCGTGCCCTTCGTGTTCAAGGCCTCGTTCGACAAGGCCAACCGCTCGAGCGCCGGCAGCTACCGCGGCGTCGCCATGGACGAGGGGCTGGCGGACCTGGCCGCGATTCGCGACGCCTATGGGTGCCCGATTCTGTCGGACATTCACGAGTCGGGCCAGGCCCCCGTGGCCGCCCAGGTGCTCGATTGTCTTCAGATTCCCGCTTTCCTGTGCCGCCAGACCGATCTGTTGCTGGCTGCCGCCGCCACGGCCAAGCCCGTCAACGTCAAGAAAGGCCAGTTCCTGGCCCCGTGGGACATGAAGAACGTGGTGGAGAAGATCGCCGGCGCCTCGCCGTGCGGCCAGGCGCGGCTCATGCTGACCGAGCGCGGCACCAGCTTCGGCTACAACCGCCTCGTGAGCGACATGACGGCCATTCCCACGATGCGCCAGTACGGCTACCCCGTCATCTTCGACGCCACCCACAGCGTCCAGCAGCCCGGCGGCCTGGGCAACGCCAGCGGCGGCAACAGGGCCATGGTCCCGACGCTGGCCCGCGCAGCCGTGGCGGCCGGCTGCGACGGCCTCTTCCTGGAGGTCCACCCCGATCCGGACAAGGCCCTCAGCGACGGGCCCAACATGCTCGCGCTGCCCGAGGTGGAGCCCTTGATGAAGCAACTGCTGGCGATTCGGGCGGCCCTGTGACACACGTGCCAGAAGGCCATCGCGGGCTCTGTGTGTCTGTCATCGCGGCCGGAGAAGCCCGAGGAACCGAAGGAGGCTCGATCGTGACCGAACCCTACCGATCGCTGCTGGGACACCAGGAGGGCGCCCGGCGGCTCCACGTCCACCTGAGCGACCTCGACACGTCGCAAGCCGGGATGCATTACCAGCATGCGCACGCCGCCGAGGAAGCCGTCTACGTGATCGAAGGTCGGGCGCGCTACACCTTTGCCGGCAGCACGCACGAATGCGGCCCGGGCGATCTGGTGTTCTTTCCACCAAATGTGATGCACGCCGAGGTCGAGTACCGGAGCCCGAGACTGAAGTACCTGGTGATCCGGAGCGTGGAACCGGGCGATCCGCCCTGCTGTTGCGGGAAGGATCGCCCGTCGGCGGAGGCTTGACTCCTGTTGCGTCCCACGCGGACGGCCCAGGGCAGTTATACAGTACGTCGAGCGGAAGATGCCACGAATAACGCGTATCCTTGCCTCCCATTCGGGTTAAAAATCATGCAGGTCCGGCTCCGTTCGCCGCGACCGCGGACAACCACACCCTTCAGGAGACGCAGAATGACCATTCCGCTTCGGCACATGATCCGCTTGGCAATGGCGGCCTCGACGGTCCTGGGCTTGTCCTGTGGCTGCACGCCGCAGGCCGACTCCGCTGCATGCTCGCCGGCCATGTCGCCCTACGCGGCCTGGGAGAACGGGCCGCCCACCGATCCCGGGTTCTTCCCCATCGCTGTGTACCTCCAGGCGCCGCAGAATGCCTCGCGGTACAAGCAGATCGGCATCAACACCTACATCGACCTGTGGAAAGGGCCGACTGAGGAGCAGCTTGCCGAGCTTCGCCGTCACGGGATGAAGCTCATCTGCCAGCAGAATGAGGTCGGCCTGAAGTACCGCGGCGACCCGATGATCATCGGCTGGATGCAGGTGGACGAGCCCGACAACGCCCAGTCCATGGAGAAGGTCTGGAAGAATAACGTCGAGGCGATTCGCCAGGCGTGGCCCGACGAGAAGCCGTGGCAGGAGCGGACGCTTGAGGACTGGGGCCAGTGGGGACCGCCCTACTCGCCCCAGCAGATCGTTGCACGCTACAAGGAGATGGTCGCCAACGATCCGACGCGGCCGGTGTACCTGGGGCTCGGCGTGGGCGTGGCCTGGGATGAATGGCAGGGCCGCCGCCGCGCCGACCATCCGCAGGACTACCCGCGTTACATCGACGGGGCCGACATCGTCGGCTTCGACATCTACCCATTCGCCACGAGCGCTACGGCCGTCCTCGGCCAGGTGCACTATGTGCCCTACGGCGTGCGACGGCTGGGCAACTGGTCCCAGGGCCGCAAGATTCTCTGGAACTCGCTGGAGTGTACGGCCATGACCAGCCTCGACCGCAAGCCGACGCCCGAGCAGGTCCGCGGCGAAGTCTGGATGTCGCTGGTCCATGGCTCCATGGGCATCATCTACTTCGCCCACGTCATGGAGAAGGACCGCTTCAGCGAAACCGGGCTGCTTGACGACACGGCCATGGCCGAAGCGGTGTGCAGGACGAACCGCCAGATCGCGCGGTTGGCCCCGGTGCTGAACAGCCCGACCGTGCCGCTGGCGGCCACCGTCCAGGCCGACCCGCCCGACGTCAGCCGCGACAATGCCAGGTTCCTCGACGGCCAGCCCGTGGCGACAATGGTCAAGCAACATGACGGCGCCACATACCTTTTCGCCGTCCGCATGGAAGGCTCGCCCTGCAAGGCAACCTTCACCATCAAGGATTTGCCGGCCCGCGCGACGGCCGAGGTCATCGACGAGGACCGGACCCTGCAGCTGGTGGACGGCCGGTTGACCGACCAGTTCGACGCCTACGGCGTCCACCTCTACCGGATCACGCCGTTGCAGTGACGCCCCCGCCCCGGCAGCGTGCCGGTCCGCATCGTCCGGAGCGACAGGGTTGCCTTCTCACGGCGGCCCTGTCGCTCCGGTGATTTCACGGTCGGGGCCTCGGCAGGGGCTACTGCCCTGCCGAGGCGCGAAAGAGAACCTGGAAGAAACTGAAGTAGACAAATGCGACGAGCCCTCCGACCACCAGCAGCAGCGCGGGTTCGAAGAGCGTCGTAAGCCACCGGATGCGTTCGCTCAGGCGGGTCTCATAGTGTGTGGCGAGTTCACTGAGAACATGGTCGAGTGAGCCGGTCAGTTCGCCGACGCGGACGGCCTCGCAGAAGACGGGATCGAAACGTTCGGCCTCCAGGGAGCGGGACAGGCTGCGGCCCTCCTGGAGGATCGCGTGGCCGATGCGTCCGAGGCGGCGGCGGAAGAGCTCATTGCCGAGGGAACCGCTGAGCAGATCGAGCGATTCGAGCAATGGGTGGCCGCTGGCGAGCAGGACCGAGAGCATGCGTGCGACCGAGAGCATCAGCGCCAGGCGGAGGAGCCGGCCGACGAGCGGCAGATAGAGGATCGTGGCGTGCAGAACGAGTCGGGGCCTGGGGAGGCGCAAGGCAACAAAGATGGCGATGACGGCGCCGGCAACAGCGAGGCCCAGGTGGGTGCCGTGGTCGCGCAACCACGTGGACACGTCGATGAGCATGCGTGTCGAGTCGGGCAGCACGAGGTTCCGGTTGCTGAGAAAGGACTCGAACTTCGGAATGATGTGCGTGACGAGATAGGCGACGACGCCGGTGGTCAACAGGACCAGAACGATGGGGTAGGTCATACCGGTGAGCAAGGCGGCGCGGAGTTGGCGGCGTCCGGCCATCACCCGGACAAGCTGGTCGAGAACAAGGGTCAACTGCCCGGTGGCCTCGGCGGCGCGGACCATGCCGACGGCGGAGGGAGAGAGAAAGCCTCGCTGGCGGGCCAGGGCGGAGGAAAACTTCTCGCCGCGCTCGACGGCTTCGATGAGGCGTGTCAGAATCCGCGCCATCAGGGGTTTGCGGGTCTGACGTCGGCAGGCGTCAAGGGCATCGACGACCGTCAGCCCGGACTTAAGGAGCAGGGCAAGCTGCTCGAGCAGGAGAATCTTGTCCTGGGTGCGGATGGGCAGCGGGCGGCGCAGAAACCAGCCGGCCCCGAGGTGTCGCGTGCCGGCATTGGCTTTGCCGCCAGCCTCAAGGGAGAGGACCAAGAGGCTCTGGGCACGGAGCTGGGTTGCGGCGGCGGACTGGTTGTCGGCCTCGATCCATCCCGACAGCCGCTGCCCGTGCGGGTCCATGGCCTTGTAACCGTAGAGGCTCACTCATCGACCTCCAGGTGTCCGACGGGGGCGGCTTCGGCCCATGAGGTGATGCCCGATGCGACTTTGGCCAAGACGTCCTCGCGCAACGATCGGATCAGCGGCGTGGCGACCAGAATCTGCTCCTCGTTGTCGCGACGGTGGATGGCGGCGCGGGCGGCACGGTCGATTACGAAGAGCTCGAAGATGCCCACGCGTCCGTAGTATCCCGTGCCTTCGCAATGGGGACAGCCGACCGGTTCGTAGAGCGTGGCGCCGTCGCCGAGCAAGGCCCGCTGCCGGGCGGTCGGTTCGACAGCTCGGCGGCACTTCAGGCAGAGTCGCCGGACCAGCCGTTGGGAGAGGCAGGCGGTGAGGGTCGCGGCGACCATGTAGGGCTCGCATCCCATGTCCACCAGCCGCGTGACGGCGGCGACAGCGGTGTTGGTGTGCAGGGTCGAGAGAACCAGGTGGCCGGTGGCGGCGGCGCGGAGCGCGATCTCGGCGGTCTCCTGGTCGCGGATTTCGCCGACCATCAGAATGTCGGGGTCGTGTCGCAGGATGGACCGCAGGGCCTTGGCGAAGGTCACCTTGCCGACGGCGTCCACCTGCATCTGGGAAACGCCCGGCAGCGAGTATTCGATGGGGTCCTCGACGGTCACGATATTGACCTCGTCGCGATTGAGCACCCCGAGGGCCGTGTAGAGGGTGGTGCTCTTGCCGCTGCCGGTGGGTCCGGTGACCAGAAGGAATCCCTGCGGACGGGCGATGAGTTCGCGGAATCGCTTCTCGACGATCGGATCCATGCCCAGTTGCTCGACGGCGACGGCGTCCATGCCGGTGCCGAGCAGGCGAAGGGTCATTCGTTCGCCGTGACTGGTGGCGGCCGTGGCAACGCGGACGTCCACTTCGGCCTGCGGCCGCAGCGGGTGCGCCAGCTTGAAGCTGCCGTCCTGCGACTGTCGGGACTCGGCGATGTCGAGCGAGGCCAGCACCTTCAGCCGTGAGACCATCGGCTCGCACTGTGCCGCGGGCAGGTTCTGGCGGTAGGCGCGGAGGCGCCCATCGACTCGGAACCGGATGCGATATCCGGTGCGGCCGGGTTCGATATGAACGTCGGTGGCGTGGTGAGAGAAGGCGTCGCGGAACATCATATCGATGAACCGCCCTGCCCCGCCGCCCAGGGAATCGGAGAGTCGGGTCATGGCGTCCTCGTTCCGCCGTTGCCGGCGTAGTGCTTCATCCAGCGGTCGAACACGTCGGGCATGGCGCTCTGTCGTCGCGCCTCGTGCGTCTGGACGCGTCCGCCGGCGGCGAGCATGGCCAGGGACTGTTCCATGGTCTGCATGCCGTCGGCGCGGGCATTCTCCATGGCGCTGTACATCTGTTCGGTCTTTCGCTGACGGACCATGTTGGCCACGGCGGGGGTGATTCGAAGGACCTCGACGGCGGGCAGGCGACGGTCCCCCTGGCGGGCGACGACGAGCCGCTGGCTGACGACGACGCGCAGGACCATGGACATCTGCTGAGCGATGAGCGGCTGCTCGGCGGCCGGGAACATGCCGAGGAGTCGCTCCATGGCGCCGACGGCCGAGCCGGTGTGAAGGGTGGAGAAGACGAGGTGCCCCGTCTCGGCGGCGGTGACGGCGGCCCGCATGGTCTCCAGGTCTCTCATTTCGCCGATAAGGATGACGTCGGGGTCTTCGCGCATCGCGGCGCGGACGGCCGAGGGAAAGTCCGGCACGTCGCTGTGCAGCTCGCGCTGGTGGACCAGGCTGCCGCCGTTGTGATAGAGATACTCGATGGGGTCCTCGATGGTGACGACGTGGCAGGCGCGAGTACGGCAGATGGTGTCGAGAATGGTCGCCAGGGTGGTGGTCTTTCCCGAGCCGGTCGGTCCGGTCATGAGCACCAGGCCGTCGTGAAGAAGGGCCAGGTCGCCGAGCGACTCGGGAAGGCCGAGGTCCTGGAACGAGCGGAATCGGCTTTCGAGGCGGCGGAACGTGGCGGCAAGACTGCCCCGGTGCTGGTACAGGTGGCCGCGGAACCGCGTGCCGTTGGAGGACGCCAGGGCCAGGTCGAGGACACCCGTTTCGTCGAACAGGGTCCGCCGCGACGGCGGCAACTGGGCCACCGCGGCCGCGAGGTCGGGCGGCTCCACGTCGAGCGTCTGGAGATTGCCCTGGCAGCGCAGCCACGGCGGCTGACCCTGCGTCAGGTGCAGGTCGGAGGCATCGCGGGCGATGCACAGGTCGAGCAGGCTCATGAGCGAAGGGGTCAGCGGGATCATTCTTGCACCTTCCAGCCAAGCAGCAGCGTGACACGAAGCCCGGGGCCTCCGGGACCATCGGGCCCCCTGGGCGACAGTTTGGAATCGGCGGCAACCTCCCACCTGAGCGGCAACACGTTCGGGTGCTCGCGATGAAGCTCGCCGAAGAAGGCCCGGATGCCGGGGAACGTGGCGACGGCCGTGGACCGCCAGACGACAAGCGGCTGGCCGGCGGCGTCCATGCGCTGAAGCAAGGTGGACTCGATCCGCGTCTGCCTGTCGATCCGGCCGCCGCGCGGCGACGGAAGGTCGTCGGACACATCGGCGACGGCGCGCGCCTTGACGAGTGCGGAGGCCGGGACCGGCGGTTCGTCGGACACCATGACGAAGCCGCAACGCTGCATGAGGTCGAGCACGGACCGGCGGTCGGGGCGCGGCACCGCTGGGGCCGCGTCGGCCAGCAGGGTTTGTGCCCGGGCGAGTTGTCCCTGCAACTGCTCGTGGCGGAGAGTCTCGTCGTCAAGCCGCTGCTGGAGTTCGGCGGCCGACGACACGTCGGGCCTCTGGCAAATCTCGTCCTGGAGGCGGCGGTGTCGATGGACGAAGAGGCCCGCCGCAATGGCCAGCGCGAGGAATGTCGCCGTGGCAAAGTGTCGCGCGTTGCCGGTCATGGCGCCCCTCCCTCTCCGCGAACGGTGCAGCGGTAGGCGAACGGGTACCGGGCCCGGCCGTCGGGCGTTTCGATGCGGCGAGTATCCTCCGCCGGATCGGCCCGCAGGCAGGTGCCCCCGGCCACGAGGGCCTGACGAAACGCCTCGTTGGTTTCGATCGACGGACCCCACCCTCGAATGATCACGCGGCCGTCGGGTTCGTCGCAGCACTCCTGGACCACAAGCCCCTGCGGCGTCCGCTGCGCCAGTGCGTCGAGCACCCTGGCCGGGCGGAGCCGGTAGTCAGGCACAAGACGCTGCTGGAGTTGAATGCGGCGACGTGCGGCGGCTATCTCGGCGGCCAGTTTCTCGTTGGCAGTTCGGGCCGCCTCGGCCTGACCGGCCAGGTCCAGGCGAACCGCCCAGGCCGCACGATCCTGCTCCAGTCGGAGCCAGGCAAAAGCCAGCCACGCGGCACAAGCCACTCCAGCGAGGGCGTAGAGCCACTGTCTCGTCAGGACGATTCGGCGGGCGGCCCGCGGTCCTGGCGCTACGCACAGCACGGGCGTCCGCTCGTCGGCACACAGATAGTGCCGCGCCGCCTCCAGGATCGGTTCGCCAGCATCCGCGGCCGGACCGGCAGCGTCGGTTGCGACGGCGGGCGACTCGAGGGGATAGATGCCTCGCAGACGCAGGCGGTGTGCCGTCAGTTCACGCGTCCACGCCGGAAGCGCGTCCGCGGGAAGAGCCCCGGCGAGGATTTCCCTGGTCCCGTTGCCGGAGGACGGCAGCACGCGGTGGCAGTAGTGGACGTCGGCCGAATGGTGAAAGCGTTCGGCGACGCGCGGCTCCAGTTCCCATCGCACCAATTGCTGCAACTCGTCCCCGACGGGAAGCGTCGCGGGCGGGACGGGCAGCACGATCCGGTGCAGAAGGAAGTGCGATGTCAGCAGGATGGCGTCCATTGGAGCGCCGTTGCCGGCCGAGCCGTTGACGGCGCTGCGCAGGGCGTCGGCCAGGGATGCAGCGGGGTCGCCGCGCCGTCGCACCTGGGGCGTTCCGTCGGGCGATGCGGCTACGATCTCGCATCGCCACGAGGCGCCGTCGGACGCAATGGCCACGACCTGCGACGGATGGCGGCGACGACCTCGGAGGTTGTTTAGCAGATCGACCATAGCTCAGTTCGACAGCCCCGCGATATCGAACTCGATGGCCGGCGGCGAAATGCCGGGCCAGATCCAGACGGCCTGCCCGAGCGGTCGGACATGACCGTCGGCATCGCTGAGCACGTCGGGGGTCGCGCGCAGCGGCGAGCCCTCGTCGTCGCCGGTACGCGGCTCGGACTTGACCAGAAACAGCATCCGTCGCCCCACGGCCACGGGATGCGGGCGTGCATCCGCTTCCTGGCTGCCGAAGTACAGGGCAACCGTCCCTCCGGCCGGCACGACGACGGGCAACGACAGCGCGGCGCCGACATGCCCGAGGGCAGCCTCCTCCTCGGGCGACTCGGGCCAGTGGTCCAGGTACACTCGCGGGAGGTCGTCGGAACCGGTCCTCCACACGGGAACCACGACCATCCATCGACAGCCCGCCAGATTCAGTGTCACGGTCTGCTGGCCGCTGTTGGTGAGTGTGATCGCCCAGCCGCCGATGTCCACGGTCCATTCGTCGGCGTCCACAAGGGCCGCACCTTCGGGGGGCACGGGCTCGGCCTCGTCGCCGGCGGGGCCAAGGCTGCGAATCGTCAGGTCCGGATAGAGCGTATGGGCGTCGCGCGGTTCCGGCAGCGAGGCCAGAAGCGAGGTCCAGAATCGCGGGGTGGGCGGCCACTGGTCGGGAGTCCATCCTGCCAGCGGGCGTCCCCAGCCGTCGAGCACGGCGCGCGTGCCGTCGGGGGCGGCCGATGGGAGGGTCAGATACGGGCCCGCCCAGCCGCGATAGCTCTGCCAGGTGGCGTCGTACAACCGCCGCACATTCCGCGGATCGGCGGCGTCGCGGCCGGCGTTTGGGGGGAACCGCGAGGCGTCCCAGAGATCGGCCCCGTCGACGGGCGGCCAGCCCATGTCGGCGAGGAAACCTCCGGCAGGCATCCCGGCGGCCGGCGCCGACCCCAGAATGGCCTGCCGCACGGCGGCGAGGGCCCGCAGCGAGTCCTCGTGACGTCGTCGCCGGTCCAGGGTATCGGTGGCCGAGACCACCATCCCGGCGGTGACGGCGAGCAACGCCACGACCACCAGCAACTCCAACAGTGTCAGGCCGCGTCGGGTCATGGTCACCTCGCCGGCGGCGTAAGGCCGGTCCAGACGATGGGCGTCCGAGCCCGCCGCATCGCCGCGTCCGCGGTCGCGGCATCGCGAAGCGACTGGGTCACCAGGCGAATGCCAAGATCCTGCCGCTCGTAGTCGTAGACGAGTTCGTAGTTCGACACACAGACGTTCCGCGTCGCGTCGGTCGCATCCTGAAGGTAGTCCTGCGGACAACTGGCATACTGACTGGCCAACAGGGTCAGGTGGTACAGCCGTAGAGCATCGTCGCCGCAGTGCGTTTCGACGGCCTCGTCCCATCGCGATTCAGGAGGATTCGGGTCGTCAGGGTCATGGATGTCGGCATCCTGGTGAGGCCGGACGACACATCGCACCTCGCGGAAGTCCAGCACAGTGACGGTCTGTCCGAGCACAGCCGGGCGCTGTGGCCATCGGCTGGAGAGTTCGGCCTTGATGTAGGGCCCGTTCCACCCGCGGCGCGTGGCGGGGTCGTAGACCCAGAGTCCGCGGGCGGGGTAGGCGGCACAGACGGGATCGCCGTCGGTGTCCAGGGCGGGATGGTCGCCGCCGTCGCGCCACCACCAGCCGTGATGGGCGTCGTCGGGGTCGGGCGACTGCATCAACTCGCACAGGAACTGCGGCGGCTCGCCCATGTCGAGGGCGAACTGGCGGACGGCATCGGCCAGTTGGCCGAGTTCGACCTGCCCGAGCCCCTGCTCGGCTTGATCCTGGACGCCGTTGTAGTGTACGAGGGCCACCCCCGCAATGACCGACAGCAGAGCGACGACAATCAGTAGCTCCGTGAGGGTGAATGCCCTGCGGGGGCCCCTGCTCTGCCGCGCCTGATCACGTTGTCCCATGGCACACCTCCGACAAAGTGACGGGGCGCCGGTCGAACCGGGCGGTCCGACCGGCCCCGTTGACATCCCGACGGTCAGCGGACGGCGCGGAAGCGTCCCTGGCGTCGGGGGTTGAGTGTGCCCGCTCAGCTTCGCCAGTCGCTCTGATGCCGGGCCTGGCGGGCAGTCTCCATCTTCGGGCTCAACACGCCGGCGATCTCGGCGTAGAGAATGCCCGTGCTCGAATGCATTCGAACGGCAACGATGTAGTGGTGGTAGTAGTTCTTGCCGACAGCGTCGTCCTGCGGCGGCTGGCTCATGCCGCCCTTGCGGGCGCCGACGATGGAGCAGTTGTTGCCGAGGCCGAACAGGAGCAGACGCTCGCCCGAGGGGGTCGTCGCGCTCGTCTCGATGTCGTCGCTCGTGTCATCCGGCGTGCCGTTGTCGTCGGAGGAGGTGGTGGTGTTGAGGGAGACGCCGAAGTAGTCGTACAGAGTCTTGCCGTTGCCGGTCTCGGGGTTGACGGTGAGCACGGGCTGACCGGCCGCCAGGGTCCGCGGGAACACCGGCGTGTCTTCGACGCGGAATCCTGGGCCGCTGGTGACGCCAGCGCCGGCGTACGGGCCGCGGTTGGCGTGGATCAGCAGCGGATTGTGGTCGTAGACGGTGGTCAGCCCCAGTTCCTTCAGTGCCTCCACATCGGAGGCGTTGAGGTAGTAGATGCCGACGCTGGCATTGGTGCTGGTCGTGCCGATGCCAAGACCGGCGGGATGCAGGCCGTGGTTCTGCGTCTTCTGATCGTCGGTCAGGGCATCGTCGCCCAGGGCGTTGTAACCCTTCATGCCGCGGTAGACGCCCGGAGCCGTCATGTCATAGAGCATGGAGGCGTCGGTCAGGAAGCTGCCGGCGGCGCCGTTGGCCGTCTGGTAGTCCAGCAGCGAGTCGAGGCTGTTCAGGGCTCCCTTGTTGAGCAGGACGAAATTCTGGAGCGCTCGCATCGTGGCAGCCTGGTTGGCGATGGAGACTTTCTGCTGAGCGTCTCTTTCGGCGTTGCCGAACAGCGTGAAGGCAATAGTCCCGAGCGCGGCCAGAATGGCAACGACCAGCAGCAGTTCGGCCAGCGTGAATGCTGTGTGTGTGCGACGTGTCATGACTTGGTCCTCCAAAGGCGTCTGCTCGTCCTGAGATCGTGGTGCTGCAACTGAACCATCCGGTTACTGGCCCCCCTCATTGAACATCTCCTTGAGAATCTCGCGGGGCTTGTCACCGCCGTAGCGTTCCGGTTTCTCGGTGAGCGTGTGCTGCCGTGCGGTTCGAGCCGCCAGGGCTGCTTTCTCAGGCAACTGGGCGTATTGCTCGACGAAGCGCCAATCGCCCTGCTGTTCGGCGGCGGCGAGCAGTTGGCGTGCCTCGGCGGCGGCCCGGTCGGTCTGGCCGCGGATGCACCGCAGGACCAGATCAAGGGCCTCCCTCCGCAGGAGCCGCGATGCCGCTCCGTGCTGATGCGGGTCGATGCGGACCTGATCGACGAGGCCGCGGGCCTTGTCGGTGGCGCCGCTGCGAATCAGTTCCGTGGCGGCATTCAGGGCCAGGTCGGCTTGTTCGACGGGCGCCAGGGCGTCGCCGCCCCAGTCCAGGCCGTGAAGGAAGACGGCTGCGGCCTGTTCGTGGCGGCCCTGGAGGGCGAGGACGCACCCGAGTTGCCCGGCCGCGGCGGCGCGGTTCACGGCGGACAAGCCGTCGGTCTGCTCGACGGCGGCCATGGCGTGGTGCAGGGCGATGTCGTTTTGCCCCAGGGCCATGTGGGCGGCAGACAGAACACGGCGGACCTCGTTCTGCGCCGCCGGATCGGCGGCAGCATCGGCCTGTGCCTGCCACTGGCCGGCGTAGCGTAAGGCCAGTTCGGGCATCCCCGTTTCGAGACACCCGTGGGCAAGGTAACCGCACCACTGGATTGCCGCGCGGCCGGAGACCACCGCATTGCCGACGGGAAGCAGGGACTCCAGGTCCGCGGCCAGTCGCACGGCATGGACGTCGCGTGCTTCGGCCACCAGTTGCCCGACCAGTTCGGTGCGTTGAGCGTCGGAGGGAGCCTGCCGATAGGCCTGGATGAGTCTGAGGGCTTGGCGGCGAGCGGCCGTCAGCCGCGTGGAGGCAGGGGCGGGCGCCTGTTGGGTCACAGCGTCGGTAGCCTCGGCAAGACAACGGGCCCGGGCAGCCAGCAGGGCCTCCTCGTCCGCCCAGAGAGGCACAGTGTTTGCCTCAGCTTGGGATAGCATTGCAGCCGCTTCCTGCGGCAGACGGTCGTAGATCAGCGTCCGGGCAGTGGTGAGGGTGTCAAGAAGCTCCCTGGCGGCATTCGGCCCGCGGCGATAGGCGGCCAGGGCATCGACAAGGGCGGTCTCGCCGAAGGCTTCCTGCCATGACTGGGCGACGACCTCGGCGGCAGCGGGGCGCGCGGATGCGATCGCTCGCTCGAAGGCTCGCATGGCGGCCTCGGGCGATTCGGCCACAAGCCGGCGACGGCACGCCGCCTGTTCGTGCGACGACCAGCGTCCCAGCCGCTCCGCCAGGCGATTGGCGGCGGCGTCCAGCGACGCCTCCCACGGGTCGGCCGACACGTGGGAAACGGACGGACCCTGGGCGGCATGGCGCAGGCGCGCATCGCGATTCGCGCCGTGGTCGCAGCCGGCGGCCGTCAGTGCCAGTGCCAGCGTCAGGACGATTCCCTTGGCGACTCTCACGGCAGGCCTCCCGGCGTCACGGGGCGGAGCACGTCATCGAAGACATCGATCCGCGTGCGGGTCTTCTCGCCGACGGAGGTGTAGGGCATGGCCTTGTCGCCGCGCTCGAGGAACGGGTGCGACGACAGTGCCAGCAACCGTTCGCGGCTGGGGCCGGCTGCCTCGTCCGGGGCCATCATCACGTAGGGCGTGATGAGCAGCACGCGCTCGGTCTTGATCTGCTGCTGGACTTTCTGCCGGAACAGGAGACCGACGCCCGGCAGGTCGCCGATGACGGGCACCTTGTTCTCGGCCTGGGACTGAGTGGTCTGGATGAGGCCGCCGAGGGCGATGGTCATGCGGTCGCGTGCCACGACAACGGCGTCGATGTCGGTGTTGAAGGTCGTGTCCACCGTCAGCGGCGCGCCGCCCATGGGATTCGGCAGGGTGGCTCCGTTGGTGGTCAGGCTCGAGATGGACTGGCCGATGCGGAGCGATACGGTGCGGTCGGCGTTGATCCGCGGGGTGATCTCGAGCGACGAGCCGACGTCCACCATCTCGACCTCGGGGACGAGAATCTGGGTCGTGATGCCGTTCTCGGCCGTGACGGTGTCGAGGGAATAGGTTCGCAGCATCGGCCGCTTTTCGCCGACGAAGATGTTGGAGACTTCGTTGTTGGCGCACATCAGCAGCGGCGCGCCGATGGACTGCACGCGGTTCTGGCTTTCGAGCAGTTGCAGGCGCAACTGGATGTACGAGTTCATGAACTGGTACACGAAGGAGTTGCCGGCGGCGGAAACGGAGCTGTTGACCGTGCCGATGATATTGCCGGCGACGGTGTCAGGCGTGGCGCCGGGCGTCAGGGGATTGAGGGGCTGGCCGTTGGCATTGCCGGAGGTGGGCTGGCCGAAGGCGGCGTTGAAGTCGAAGACCGAGTGGAATCCGTCGGCCAGGGTCACTTCGAGAATCTTTACCTCCAGGAGCACCTGCGACGTGGGGCGGTCCACGTCGGCGATCAGGGCGGCGATTTCGTCAATGGCCTCGCGGTCGGCCGTGCGGACGAGAATCATGTTGTTGGGACGGTTGACCGAGACGTAGATTCGCTGGGTCCGGTCCTGCCGGACAAGCTCCTGCTGGACCTTCGAGGCGGGCTCGGCGCCGGTGAGGCCCGACTGGGTATCCTTGCGACGCGCCTCCTCCAGAGCCCGCAACTCATCGGACGACCGGTCGGTCAACTGGGTGCGTCGGCCGCCGTAGAAGCCGGTGCCCTCGGTGCGGTAGAGCCCGCCGCCGTAGCGGTTGTCGGAGCGGGTCGAATCCCAGTTGTAGTAGGATCCCGAGCCGGACGCGTCGGAGGAGGTGCCGCTTTCGCTGAGCCTCTCGTCCGTGCCGAGGGACAACTCGACACGGTCCTCAAACAAGTCCTCGATCTGCCGGGCGACCAGCGTGGCGTTGGGGTACAGAAGCGTGAAGGTTCGCGTGAACACCTCGGGCCGCACGACGAGATCCTGAAGGTACTCGTCGCGCGTCATCAGGCGGGTGACATGGCGCTGCTCGTCGTAGCGGAACCAGAGGCCGCTGACGTGGCAGAGGGTCTCGACCGCAGTGGGCACGGATACGCCCTGAAGGAAGAGCGACACGCTCCGCTTGCCGGCCTCTTCGGTGCAGACGATGTTCTGGCCGGTCTCGCGTGACAAGGTCCACAGGGCGGACTGGAGGGTGACGTTCTTCAGGTTGAGAGCCCGGAGGGTCGGGCCCCGTGGACTGGTAGCCGGATCGACCTCGACGATAGCGACATGCTGGCGATCGTCGATGGGCACCTCAAAGGGGTTTCGCCCCGCGTCGCCGTTCTGCGTTGCCGCAACGCCCTGTGCGGCGGCATCCGGCGCGGCAGCCTCGGGCGTCGGCTGGGCGCGTGCCGGCACCCACGCCGCCAGCAGCGCGGCCACCGACACGATGGAGCAGATCTTGGAGCGGCTGAGCATGGAATCTCCTTGCGACCCCGCAGTCTGATCGCAAGAGGGGCAAATCGTGTGCCAGAATGGAGCTACGGTCACGCCGCCGCGGCCGGAAGCATCAGGTGGCAGTTTCGAAATAAGCTTTCAGTGAATACCGGGGCAATGGCGGCGGAGCGATGCACATTGTTTGTGCAGCCAGGGGCGTGCGGTGTGCAGAAAGCAGGCCGTCAAGGGCGAGGGGCTGCCAGTTGGCGGTAGATGTCGAGGGCGGCCGGGAACGGCGTCAGGGCCCGCTGGAAGATGCCGAGGGACCAGGCGATGGTGAGGCCGTAGTTGGTGATCGGGACGCCGGCCTCGCGACAGCGGAGGATTCGCGAGAGCATCTCGCGGCGGTTCCAGACGCACGCGGCACAGTGGACCACCAGTTTGTAGGAAGCCATGTCGGCCGGGAAGTCGTGGCCCTGGGTGTGGTCGATGTGGAGTTTGCCGCCGACGTATTGCGTGAGCCACCGCGGAATCTTGACGGTGCCGATGTCCTCGCCGATCGGGTGATGCGAGCAGGCCTCGGCGATCAGGACGCGGTCGCCGGGCTTGAGGGATTCGATGGCCATGGCGCCGCGGACGAACTCGTTGAGATCGCCCTTGAACCTCGCGAAGAGGATGGAAAAGGAGGTCATGGGAACAGCCTGCGGCGTGTCGCCGGCCACCTTGAGGAAGGCCTGACTGTCGGTCACGACAAGCGCCGGGGGACGATTGAGCCTGTCCAGGGCATCGCGCAGCTCGCGTTCCTTGACGACCATGCAGTAGGCGTCGTTGTCGAGCAGGTCGCGGATGGTCTGGACCTGGGGGACAATCAATCGGCCTTTGGGGGCCTCGAGGTCGATGGGAACGACGAGGACGGCCATGTCGCCGGGGGGGACGAGGTCGCCGATGATTGTGGGGGCGTTGACGAATTCCTCGGGCGCGGCACGGATGATGGCCTCGCGCAGATCGAGAACGCCATCGCCGCGACTGGCGACGGTCTCGACCATGGGCACCTTGGCCTCCTTGAGGCGTTGGACCACCTCGGGGCGCGGCGGGTGGAGATCGACCTTGTTGAAGACGGCGACGGCGGGCGTCTTGCGTCGGGTGAGTTCGTCGAGGATGGCGTCCTCGAACTGGCTCCAGTGCCCTGCCTCGGTGACGATGACGCCGAGGTCGGTTCGGTCGAAGACCTGTCGGGTTCGCTCGACGCGCATCTGGCCGAGGGCGCCGACGTCGTCGATGCCGGCCGTGTCGATGAAGAGGACGGGGCCCACCGGGAGCAGCTCCATGGGCTTCTCCACCGGATCGGTGGTGGTCCCGGCGACGTCCGAGACAATGGAGACAGCCTGCCGCGTCATGGCGTTCAGCAGGGAGGACTTGCCGACATTGCGGCGTCCGAAGAGGCCGATGTGGAGGCGAAATCCCTTGGGGGCGGCTCTCATGGGGTCTCCTTGTGCCCGGTCGGGCTCCCGAGACGCATGACGCTCTCGCCGGCGACCAGGGAATCGAACTGCTCGGCGGTCAGGAGTCCGGCGGCCATGGCGGCGTCGCGGACGGTCTGGCCCGAGCGTCGGGCTTCGGCGGCGATGCGCTGGGCGGCCTCGTATCCAACGGCGGCCACGAGGGCCGTGGCACTGGCCGTGGCGCCGTGGACCGTTCGCCGGCAGCGGTCTTCGTCGGCCTCGATGCCGGCGACGCACAGTCGCCGGAGGATGCCGCAGGCGGCCGTCAGCAGGTCGAGGCTTGTCAACAGTGCGTCGGCCACGAGGGGCAGGAAGGCATTGAGTTCCAGGTTGCCCAGGGAACATGCCATCGTGAGGGCGTGATCGTGAGCCATGACGGCCATGGCGGCCTGGCTGACGGCCTCGGGGATCACGGGGTTGACCTTGCCTGGCATGATGGAGGAGCCGGCCTGGCGCGGGGGCAGGCGGATTTCGCCAAGCCCGGCATCGGGCCCCGAGGCCAGCAGGCGAAGATCGCTCGACACTTTCAGAAGGTTCGAGGCGCACGCCTTGAGAATGCCGCTGACCTCGACGAAGACGTCGGCGTTCTGGGTGGCCTCAACGAGGTTCTCCGCGCGTCCGAGGCCGTAGCCGGTGATCTCGCGGAGGTGATCGACCACGCGGAAGATGTACTGCCGCGGGGCGGCAAGGCCGGTGCCGATGGCTGTGCCGCCAAGATTAACGGTGCGGAGCCGCTCCTCGCACTTGTAGATGCGCCAGCGGTCGCGAGCGAAGGCTTCGGCGTAGGCGCCCATCTCGCGGCCGAGGGTGAGCAGAACGGCGTCCTGCAACTGCGTTCGGCCCACCTTCACGACGTGGGCCATCTGTTTCTCTTTGCGCTGGAACTCTTCGAGCAGGGCGACGACCTCGCGCTCCAGATCGCGCAGACGTCCGACGGCGGCCACCTTGAGGGCTGTCGGGTAAGTGTCGTTGGTGGACTGGTGCCGGTTGAGGTCTTCGGTGGGACTGACGGCAGCGTAGTCGCCCAGGGGCCGGCCGAGGAGTTGCAACGCGCGGTTGGCAAGAACCTCGTTGACGTTCATGTTGGTGGAGGTGCCTGCGCCGCCCTGAAGCGCATCGACGACGACGTGGGCATCGAGCCGGCCTTCGATCATCTCCTCGCAGGCGGCTTCAATGGCCGCGGCCGTGCGGTCGTCCCAGCATCCGAGTTCGCGGTTGGTCCGGGCGCAGGCCAGTTTGACGGCACCGTAGGCACGGACGAGCGCGGGGTTGACCGCGCGGCGGGCCAGCGGGAAGTTCTCGATGGCCCGCTCGGTGTGGATGCCATGCAGAGCGTGGGCGGGAACGTCCCGCTCGCCGAGAAGATCGTGTTCTTTGCGATAGGCAGTCATGGTTGATCACCGGGGTCTAGAAGTACAGGTCGCGGTCGTCGCTGGTCCGAATCCGATTGAGCCTCGAGGCCAGTTCCGTCTTGATCGTTCCCTCGGGCAGCCGGTCGAGTTCGGCAGCAATCAGGCGGCGGCCGGCCTCTCGCGTCTCGGGCGATGCGTAGTCGGTCAGGTACTCCGTCAGGGTGCTCAGGGCGTTGGGGGTGCAGAAGTCGCGAATGAATCCCGGAATGGCAAACTCCATGAAGTGCTCGCCCGTGCGACCGAGGCGGTAGCAGGCCGTGCAGAAGCTCGGAACGTAGCCGTCCTGGATCAACTCGCGCATCACCAGGTCCAGCGGTCGGATGTCGCCGAGCATGAACTGCTCGCGCTGCATGACCTGGGTGTCGCCGGCCTCGGTGTATCCGCCGATCTCGATACGGCTGCCGGCGTCGATCTGCGAGACGCCGAAGGCCATGACTTCGCGGCGCAGTTCCGGCCGCTCACGGGCGGTCATAATCAGCCCCGTGTACGGCACGGACACACGCAGAATCGCCACCAACCGTTTGAACTGGTCATCGGTGACGAGGTGACGCGGGTCGGTCTGGACGCCGGCGGCCGGTTGCAGGCGCGGAAAACTGATCGTGTGGGGGCCGACGCCGTACCGTTGCTGCAAGTGCAGCGCGTGCTGCACGAGTCCCAGCACTTCGAACCGCCAGTCGCACAGGCCGAACAGGGCGCCGATGCCCATGTCGTCGCAGCCGGCCTCGAAAGCCCGGCTGAGGGCGTCGAGCCGCCAGAGGTAATCCGCCTTGCGCGTTCCGGCCGGATGCAACCGGGCGTAGGTCTCGTGGTGATAGGTTTCCTGAAAGACCTGGTAGGTGCCGATGCCGGCCTGCTTGACGATGCGGTAGCCCTCGTGGTCCTGGGGCGCGGCATTGATGTTGACTCGCCGGATGCTGCCGTGGCCCACCTTCACGTCGTAGACCGTGCGCACCGTGTCGGCGATGAACGAGGCATCGTATTTCGGATGCTCGCCGTAGACGAGAATCAGCCGCTTGTGACCGACCTGCTCCAGGGCTTCGACCTGGGCGATCAGTTCGTCGCGTGTGAGAGTGCGACGGACGGCATCGCGATTGGAGCGTTTGAACCCGCAGTAGGCGCAGTCGTTGACGCAATCGTTGCCGACATAGAGCGGCGCGAAGAGCACGATGCGGTTGCCGTAGACGTCGCGTTTCAACTGCCTGGCGGTGTTCAGAATCCGTTCGACGAGCGCCGGGTCCTCAGCAGCCAGGAGGACCGCCGTCTCCTCGATCGTCAGCGCCTGCTTGGCCCGGCTCTTGGCCAGGATGTCGTCCACGCGGGCTGCGTCGGGCCGGGCCGTGTGCAGCAGGTCGGTCAGGTGCGCATCATGAATGAAATCCACAGCTCCTTCGCTGAGGGTCATTGCCGCAAGCTTTCCCATGTCAGACCACTCCTCTCTACGCCTTCATCGGGCCGGGTGCCTGCCGGAGACGATACGCTCCGGAGTCGCCCCGCCCTCGACCGATGGTTCGCCCCATGGCCACAATGCCGGCCTTCACCTGTCGGTCGAATTCGTCCGTTTCCCCGCAAGAGGCCTTGCCGGGATAAATCTCGTACATGGCACGATACGCCGGCGGCGTCAGGTTGGGCATGACGACGTTGCCGCCGCGAGCCAGCCCGAGTTGTCGCCCGCCCTCGGCATTCAGCGTGGCCAGGGCCGTCGTGCTCGGGATGTTGGCCCTCGGACAGACGATTCGCGCCAAGGCCACCGCCTTACAGCCAGTGAGCTCGTCGGCAGGCGCCTGCTCCCCCGGCGGCAGGCACCATGCCTGGCCGTCGCGGCCCAGGGGCGTGTCCGGGTGTGCGATGAACGGCCCCAGGCCGATCATGTCCAGGTCGAGTTCGCCGAACAGTTCGATGTCCCGAGCCAGATCGTCGAGACTCTGGCCGGGGATGCCCACCATGACGCCGCTGCCGATCTCGTAGCCCATGGCGCGCAGGTATCGCAGAATCGCCAGCCGGTCGCGAGGCTCCGCCCCCGGTCGCGCCGGGTGAATCCTCGCGAACAACGCCTTGTTGCTCGTTTCGAACCGAAGCAGGTAGCGGTCGGCCCCGGCGTCGCGCCACAGGGCCAGTTCGTCGTTGGTCCGCTCGCCCAGACTGAGCGTTATGGCCAAGGGCGTCTCGGCCTTGATGCGGCGGATGACCTCGGCAAGCCAGCGGGCCTCGATGCTCCAGTCTTCGCCCGATTGCAGGACAACGGTGCCATAGCCGAGAGCAACGGCTTTGTCGGCGGCAGCGAGAATCTCGCCGGCGGTCATGCGATAGCGCGGTAAGCCCGTGCGGTCGGCCCTCACGCCACAGTAAAGGCATTGACGAGAGCAGTGGTTGGATATCTCGATGAGGCCGCGCAGGTGCACTTCGTCGCCGACACACTCTCGCCGCACGTCGTCTGCGTGCTTCCACAACGACTCGAGGCGGCCGGGCTCGGTCTGTCGAAGCCACGAGCGGATGTCGTCATGCGTCATGATCCTGTACCGCCTCGACGGCCTGATCGGCCCGGACCTTGCGCGACAGGACGACTGTGAAGGTGCTGCCGACGTCGGGTTCGCTCTCGACGCGAACCTCGCCGCCGTAGAGGGTCGCGAGCCGGCGGACAATCGACAATCCGAGGCCGCTGCCCAGGATGTTGCGCGTTCGGTCGTTCTTGATCCGGACGAACTCGCCGAACAGTCGCGACGTTTCCTCTTTGCTCATCCCGATGCCCGTGTCGGTGACGGCGATGGTGATCGTGTCGGCATCGCCGCCGAGCCGCACGTCCACGCGGCCGTTGTCGCGATTGTACTTCACGGCATTGGAAACAAGGTTGTTCAGGACGATCTCGATCTCGCCTGCGTCGGCCATCATCAGGAGCGGCCCGGACCCGTGAATCTGGAGCGTGATGCTGCGTGCCCTGGCGTCGGGCATCGCCGTCTCGACAGCGGTATCTGCCAGAGCGCGGACATCGACTTCGGCCAGTTCGCGTTTCTTGCGGCCGGACTCGATGTGCGTCAGGTCGAGCAGGTCGACGATCAGTTTGCGCATGTGCCGCGTGCGGATCAGGCATCGGTCGAGCATGTGGTCGTAGGTGGCCTGATCGTCGCCGGCGGTTCGGTCGCGTACAATCTGAAGGTAACCCTCGACGGCGGCCAGGGGCGACTTGAGCTCGTGAGCGACAACGCGGATGAACTCGAACCGGACCTGTCGCTTCTCCTGGGCGAGGCGGCGGGCCTGTCGGGCCGTGATCAGCGTCTCAGCGGCCCGTCGGATCGTGGTCTTCAGCTCGCTGGGCGTGAAGGGTTTGGCCAGGAAGTCGTAGGCCCCCTGCTTGATGGCGCTGACGGCCGTCTCGAGCGAGGCGTAGGCGGTGATCATGATCGTGAGCATATGATCGCTGCGTCCGACGTGGTCCAGGACGTCGAGGCCCGACATGCCGGGGAGCTTGTGATCGAGCAGGAGGATGTCGGGCTCGGAGGCGCGGATCATCTCAAGGGCCTTCTCGCCGGTGTCGGCGGTCTCGACGGTGAACGCCACGCGCTGGTCGATGTCCGTGAGGTCGAAATGGCAGTCGCCCAGCGCGCGGGCCACCCCCATCCGCATCCCCGGTTCGTCGTCCACGACCAGCACGCGAAGCGTCTCCACGAGCCTACCCTTTCACCAGTCGGCCGATTTCCCGCTTGAGTTGCTCGAACCGCACGGGCTTGTCCAGAATCGCGTCGGCCTTCACCCAGGCCCGCTCGCCGTCGGTCGTAGCATCGAACTTGATGCCCGTCTCGGCGGCCACAGCGGTGACCATGACGACCGGCAGCGCGGCGTCCTTGGCCTTGATCTCGTGGCAAAGGACAAACCCGTCGTCCATGTGCTCCATCATCAGGTCCACCACAACGAGATCCGGCCGGCCCTGCGCCAGGGCCTTGCGGGCCTCGGCGAGGCCGTCGGCCTCGACCACCGCAAAACCGGCGGCCTCCAGTTGCACGCGCAGCTGGGCGCGGAAATCCATGTCGTCGTCTACTACCAGAATCGTTCGTGCAGCCATGCTCTTCGTCCTGCCTTTCACTGTCGCAGCGTCGCCGGAGGGATGCGCCGGGAGCGCCGCAGCCCTCAGACCTTCACCGTCCTGGCCTCGGCCCGACGCGGCAACGTCACCGTGAACGTTGTCCCCGTGGGGCCGGCCTTCGGATCGGCATTGGATCGCACGCGGATGTCTCCGCGGTGCATCTTCACGATACCGTAACTGACAGCCAATCCCAAGCCTGTTCCTTCGCCGATCTGCTTCGTCGTGAAGAACGGCTCGAAAATCTTCTCCAGGTTCTCCTTGGCGATGCCGACGCCCGTGTCGGTCACCTCGATCTGGACTCGGTCGCCCTGGGCCCGCGTCGTGACGGTCAGCGTGCCGCCCTCCGGCATGGCGGCCACGGCGTTGCTGGCCAGGTTGGTCAGCACCTGGACCATCTGGTCGCGGTCCAGGTCCACGACGGGATCCGCTAACTGGTGATCCACAACGACCTTGACGTTCTCGGGCATCGCAACGCCGCCGAGCATCGCCTCGACCAGTTCCTTCGTGTCGGTCGGCTCGTGGACCACCTTGTTCTGCCGGGCGAAGTGGAGCAGGCCGGAGACGATCTTCTTGCAGCGATCTGCCTGCTCGGCCACCATGGCCAGGTCGCCGCGAAGCCGCGCGTCTTTCGGACACTCGTCCAGCAACAGGTGCGCGTACATCAGGACCACGCCGAGCGGGTTGTTCACCTCGTGGGCGATACCGGCGGCAAGCTGTCCCATGCTGGCCAGCTTCTCGGATTGGATCAGGGCGGCCTGCGCACTGGCCAGTTGGTCGTTGCTGACAGCCAGGTCCTTGACCGCGCGGCGGAGCTGCTCGATCGTGTAGGGCAGGCACATTTCGCTTTCGGCCAGGCCCTTGAAGATAGCGATGGCGTGCTCGCGGCAGGTGTCGTAGCCGCAGGCGCCGCAGTTCAGCTCGTCCTGCGGGGTGAACTTGCCCATTCGCGCCAGGATGGTGCGGATGTCGTCGTCGTCCAGGGGCGCCGGCATGCGCTGATCGTTGGAGGCGAACACGCGGCCCAGGTCGAGGTCGGCCATGTCGTCCATCGCGCGGCGCCAGGCGTCCATGTCGAACTGCTCGCGGCGGCGACGCACGTACTGGCTGACGCGCGAACGGCGGCGGAAGAGGGCATCGGTGCTGCTGGTGCCGGCGCCCATGATACACCCGTTGCAGCAGAGGACTTCCAGGAGCCGCGCGTCGAGGTCGCCCGACTTGAACTCGGCGATGGCCTCGACGAAATTGGTGCGCCCGTCGGCCGCGACGACCTGGCCGGTCATCAGATCCTCGCTGATGCCGGCGGCCTGGAGCATGCCGCGACTGATGGGGAAGAGGGCCCCTGCCCCTCCGAGCGGCGGATCAAAGTCCGACGGCTCGGCCTTGGACGCGGCGAGGCCGGCTTCGCGCAGCATGTCCTGCAACTCGATGAACGTCAGGACGGCATCGACCTCGTGGGCCACGCGGACGCTGGCGGCCTCGCCTTTTTTGGCGATGCATGGACCGACGAAGACGACCTTCAGATCCGGGCCGTGCAGCCGCCTCAGGACGCGGGCCGTGGCGATCATCGGCGACACGATGGGCGCCAATGACGCCACGACCTCGGGGTGATAGCGTTCCACGTATCCGAAAATCGCCGGGCAGCTCGTGGCGATGTACCGCTTGTCGGGATTCTCCTGGAGCAGCCGGCGGTAGCGGTCGGCCACCAGGTCGGCGCCGAAGGCCACCTCATTGACGAGGTCGAAGCCCAGGGCGCGGATCATGCCGACGACCCTGAGCGGATCGACGCCGGCGAACTCGGCCGGGAAACTCGGCGCGACGATGGCTGCGACGCGAGAGGGCCCTTTCAGGATCGCCCTGACGTCGGCCGTGGAATCCAGAACCTGTTTGGCCCGCTGGCTGCAAACGCGGACGCAGTTTCCGCAGCCGATGCAACGCTGTGGAATGACGTCGGCCTGGCCGTCGGCGATGCGGATGGCCTTGGCCGGGCATTCGCGCACGCACGTATAGCAGACGCGGCAGCGCTCCTTGACCGTCGTGACCAGAGGAAGGTTCTGTGCATGCTTCAACCGACGTTCCTCACTTGACAACTTCGCGCGGTGCGTAATGCGTGTGCAGCAGGTGATGGCTCTTCTCGCCCAGGGGCTTGCCGAGGAACTCCTCGTAGAGCCGCTGGACTTCCTTGTTGGCGTGCGACGTCCGGAGGGCGGCGTCGCGGTCGATCTTGTACAGGGCCCTCATTCGGGCACGGACCTGCTCGGGCTGCGTCTGGTACGGTTGTCCGCCGCCGGCGATGCACCCGCCGGGGCAGGTCATGACCTCGATGAAGTGCAGGTCGTTGCGTCCGGCGCGGATCTGTTCGAGCAGCCGGCGGGCGTTGGCCAGGCCACTAACGACGGCGACGCCCACGTCCAGCCCGTCAACATTGAGGCGGGCCTCTTTAACGCCCTTGGCGCCGCGAACGGCCTGGACCTTCAGTTCGTCCATTTCGCGGCCGGTGATCAGCCAGTACGCCGTGCGGATGGCGGCCTCCATGACGCCGCCGCTGGCACCGAAGAGCTTGCCGGCGCTGGACCGCTCGCCGAACGGCGTGTCGGCGGAGTCGGGCTCCAGCGAAGCCAGGTCGATGCCTCGCATGTGAATCAGGCGCGCCACTTCGCGCGTCGTCAGGACGGCGTCGATGTCGGGATTGCCGCTCTGGGTCATCTCGGGGCGGCCGGCCTCGAACTTCTTGGCTGTGCACGGCATGATCGCCACGCTGAAGATGCGCGACGGGTCCAGCCCGGCACGCTGGGCGAAATGTGTCTTGATGATTGCGCCGAGCATCTGCTGCGGGCTCTTGCACGTGGACAGGTTCTCGATGAAGTCCGGGAAGAACTGCTCGACGAATTTGATCCAACCCGGAGAGCAACTGGTCATCATCGGCAGCCGGCCGCCGGTCTTGACGCGTTGGACAAACTCGCTGGCTTCTTCCATGATCGTCAGGTCGGCGCTGAACGAGGTGTCGAACACACGGTCGAATCCAAGGGCTCGCAGGGCCGCCGTGAGGGTGCCGGCCATGTCGATGCCGGGCTTCAGGCCGAACTCCTCGGCCACCGTGACGGACACTGCCGGTGCGTGCTGCACGACCACCGTCATGTCGGGATCGTTCAGCGCATCGACCACCAGCTTGAGGTGACTCTGTTCTCGCAGCGCCCCGGTCGGGCAGACCATGATGCACTGGCCGCAGTTGATGCAACTGGACACGTTGAGCCCATCGTTGAAGGCGGTGGTGACCTGGGTGTGACATCCTCGGCCGACGAAATCAATGGCCGAGACGCCCTGGATTTCCTCGCATACGCGGACGCAGCGGCCGCACAGGATGCACTTGGCCGGATCGCGCACGATGGACGGGCTGGAGAGGTCCATCTTGTCGTCGTTCTTGGCGCCGGTGAATCGTCGCTCGCGAACGCCGAGCTCCTCGGCGAGCGACTGGAGCTGGCAACTGCCGCTGCGGACGCAGAAGAGGCAGTCGTCCGGATGGTTCGACAGGAGCAGTTCGACGATCGTCTTGCGGGCCCTGAGGACGCGCGGCGAGTGGGTCTGAACCTTCATGCCCGCAGTCACGGGGAATGCGCAACTGGGGACGAGGCCCCGTTGTCCTTCGACCTCGACGACGCACATGCGGCACGCGCCGCTGGGAAACAGCTCGTCCATATGGCAGAGCGTCGGCACCTTGATGCCGGCTCGTTTCAGCGTGTCCAGCAGCATTTCGCCCGGCTGGGCTTCCACTGTCCGATGATTGACTTCAATGGTAACCACAGTATGACTCCCGACTTATTCCACGGTAATGGCATTGAACCGACAGGCCGCGACACACGAGCCGCAAGCGACGCACTTTTCCGGAACGATGTAGTGTGGGCTCTTCGGTGCGCCCATGATGGCGCCGCTGGGACACTGGCGAGCGCAGAGCGTGCACCCCTTGCACTTGTCCGGATCGATCTTGTACACAAGCAGTTCCGTGCAGACTCCCGCGGGGCAGCGACGCTCGTAGATGTGAGCCTCGTACTCGTCGCGGAACCATCGGAGCGTGCTCAGCACGGGGTTCGGGGCGGTCTGCCCCAGGCCGCAGAGGCTGGCGTCACGAATGACCTCGGCCAGCCGTTCGAGGTTCATCACGCCCTTGAAGCGTTCGAGGGCGGCGGGCCCCTTCTCGGTGCGGTAGCCCTGTGTGATGCGTTGGAGGATTTCGAGCATGCGGCGCGTGCCCTCGCGACACGGGATGCACTTGCCGCAGCTTTCGCGCTGGATGAAGTCCATGAAGAACTTGGCCACATCGACCATGCAGGTGTCTTCGTCCATGACGACGAGGCCGCCGCTGCCCATCATAGCGCCGACGGTCTTGAGGGACTCGTAGTCGATCAGGATGCCCAGGTGCTGGGTCGGGATGCAGCCGCCCGACGGGCCGCCGATCTGGACGGCCTTGAAGGCCTTGCCGTTGGGAATGCCGCCGCCGATGTCCAGGACGATCTGGCGGATGGGCGTGCCCATGGCCACTTCGACCAGGCCCGTGCGCGACACCTTGCCGGAGAGGGCGAACACCTTCGTGCCCTTGCTGGTCTGAGTTCCCGTGGCGGCGAACCAGTCGGCGCCCTTGGAGACGAGCATCGGCAGGTTGGCCAGGGTCTCGACGTTGTTGATGACCGTGGGCTTGCCGAACAGGCCGCTGACGGCCGGATAGGGCGGCCTCGGCCGCGGCATGCCGCGTTTGCCCTCGACGCTGTTGATCAGGGCAGTTTCCTCGCCGCAGACGAAGGCGCCGGCACCCTGCTTGAGCATGATTTCGAGGTCGAACCCGCTGTCGAGGATATTGCGGCCGAGCAGGCCGTAGGCCTTGGCCTGGGCGATGGCCTGGTTCAACCGCTCAATGGCCAGGGGATACTCGGCGCGGATGTAGACGTAGGCCTTGTTGGCGCCGATGGCGTAGGCGGCCAGGGCCATGCCCTCGAGCAGGCGATGCGGATCGCCCTCGATGACGGCCCGGTCCATGAAAGCACCGGGGTCGCCCTCGTCGGCGTTGCAGATCAGGTACTTCTGGTCGGCGGGCTGCTGGAGAGCGAACCGCCACTTGCGGCCGGTCGGGAACCCGCCGCCGCCGCGGCCTCGCAGGCCGCTGCGCTCGACCGTCGCGCAGAGGTCGTCGCGCGTCATGCCGCGAAGCGCGTCGGCGAAGGCGCGGTACCCGCCGCGGGCGATGTACTCTTCGATGCTCTTCGGGTCGATGCGGCCGATGTCCACGAGGACCCAGCGCGTCTGCGGGCCGAAGAACGGGTGCTCGTCCAGGAACGGCACGCCCGACCAACTTTCCAGGGTGGGGTGGCGGTGCTGGCCGATGAGGCCTTCCTGCGGCACGTTGCCCGCCAGCACGGCGTCCAGCAGGGCCGGCACCTTGTCGGACGTGACCTCGCCGAAGGACAACCGCGTGCGGCCGGGCAGTTGCACGTCCACCATGGGTTCCACGGCGCAAAGGCCAATGCACCCGACCTCGACGACGTCGGCATCGACGCCCTTGGCGGCCAGATGGGCCCGGACGGCTTCGAGGGTCTTGCCGGCGCCGGCACCCAGGCCACACGTGCCGGCCCCGACGAAGACGCACGGACGCTCAATCACGTCCCGGCGGAGGCAGGCCAGCAGGGCTTCGTCCTGGACGGGATCGCCGGCGATATACGCAAGAAGCTCCGGCGACGGGGCGGAGCCCACGCGCCGGCGTGTTCTGTCTTGATTTCGTTCACTTACTGTGGACATCGGCAGAGGCCTTTCCTCGATACGAATCCAGAATCTTCCTGACCGAATCCGGCGTCAGTTTCGCATGAAACTCGCCGTTGACGCACATCACCGGAGCCAGGCCGCAAGCCCCGATACAAGCCACGACCTCCAGGCTGAACAGGCCGTCGCGGGTCGTTTCGCCCGGCTTGAGCTTCAGCTCGCGCTTCACGGCTTCCAGAATGCCGGCCGACCCCTTCACGTGGCAGGCCGTGCCGCGGCAGAGCTGAATGTGGAAGCGTCCCTGCGGCTGAAACCGGAACTGGTTGTAAAAGGTGGCCACGCCATAGACCTTGCTGGCCGGCAACCCCAGATGCTCGCCTACGCGGGCGACCGATTCTCGCGACAGGTAGCCCTCGACCTGCTGCACCTTCTGCAGGATCGGAATGAGGGCATCGCGACCGGCGCCGGCATAGTCCTTGAGAATTCCGCCTACGTCGACCTTTGTCACAGCAGTCCTTCCTAACTGACCGACACCTTGTGGGCTCGCTTCTGGCGAGCGAAGAACGCCACCTTCTCCAGAGAGGTGGTCACATCGATATCTTCGACATACACATGCTCCGGCACGCGAATCGCCACGGGAGCGAAGTTGAGCAGTCCACGGACGCCGGCCCGCACAAGCACATCGGCCACGTCCTGGGCGGCCTCGGCCGGAACGGCCACCATGGCCACCCGAATGCCTCTGTCGTCGACGACCGAGGCCATGTCTTCGATCGGATAGCACCGACATCCATGCACCACGCGATTGGTCTTGGAGCCGTCCTGATCGAACGCAGCCACCATCTTGAGCTTGGGCCGGCGGCCCTCGAAGTAGGCCATCATCGCGCGGCCGATGTTGCCGACACCCACCAGGGCAACCGCCTCCGGCTCGTCAGCATCCAGGAAGAGCCCGATATGCTCAATGAGCTCGGGCACGTCATATCCCCTGGCCGGACTCCCGGAACAGCCGACCGTCATCATGTCGCGACGCACCTGGGCAGCGGTAACGCCGGCGGCAGACGCAAGTTCATGTGAGAACACGTGTCTTGTGCCACGGTTGCGCATGGCAACCAGGAGCCTTCGATAGAGGCTCAGCCGTCCTACGGTTCGCTCGGGAGTCATCATAGGGGCCTCGTTGCCAGGCAGCCAAGCACCGTTACGCGCCTCACGCTGTGAATCATTTCACAAGCATATTATCGGTTTTCGGCCCGGATTTCAACCCAAAATTCGCCCCATTCTTGACATTTGGTGGAAATCCCAGGGGGCTCTGCCCTCTCCAAGCGGGGCTCCTGCGGGGCGGACGATTCGCTTCCTGTCACTGCCCAGAACGCACTCGCCCTGGTGGGCCGTCACGTCTGAATCTGAACGTGCCATGAATGTGAGAGTGTCGTCTAAAGGTGTGCGACTCGGTGCACGGAGCTCGCTCTGACATCGGCTGTGCGGCCGCTGCAAGGTGAGCCCTCAACGTCCGTTCGCGTCCCTAACGGCCTGCCAGACATCCTGGCCACGCGAACAGGCACGCGTGCGGCAACTCGCGCCGCAGCGCACTGACACCGCCGTCGTGGACAGCCGGGAGGGAATCTGGTGAGCCAACCACCCGGTCTTGCTATGGCAGGTGCAGCATGCGGGCACGCGGCGTGGTGCTGCGGACAGACGCCGGCACGGCAGGCGCGAACGGCCGTTGGATCGGGCAGCGTCGATGTGTTGCGTTATTGCAGCCAGTGGGAATTGTTTGTGATTATGCAATGAAGGGGGTTGCCATGGGCGCGCGACCCGGTATAATTCCGAGCAGTACCTGGGGATCGACTTCGCAATTCGCCCGTTGCCGCGGCGACGGGATCTGGAACAGCAGAACGGGAAAACTATCCGAGTTCGTCCAGAGAGGCGCCTGTTGACAACACAAGGCGCGCAGGATTTCGAAGTAACCCCCTGATTGTGAAATGGTTCACAAGGGAATGTTGGTCGCCGTGTCAATGAGTATGAGTCGCTGTTGGTGACGAGTACCTCCGGGCGCTGGCAAGATGGTTTGGGGCGTGTTTCAACGGTTCCCTGGTTTCGATGCGATTGAGGGCACTGCATGAGCAAGTCACTCGAAGCAGACGTCAAGAAGATCTGCAAAGCCTGCGGCAACGACCGAACGAGGATGATGGACATCGTTCGATCCGTCCAGGAGCAATGCGGATGCGTTTCGGGCGAGGCGATGGACCTGATCGCCCGGGAGGTGTCGTGCCATCGGGTTGAGGTTGAGAGCGTGGTCTCGTTCTACGCCTTCCTCTCCACGCGGCCCAAAGGCAAGGTGGTCATCCGCCTGTGCGACGACGTAATCGACGAGATGAAGGGATCGGATCAGGTGGCGGCGGCGCTGAAGACCGAACTGGGGATTGATTTCGGCGAGACGACGGCCGACGGCGCCATCACCCTCGAACACACGCCGTGCATCGGCATGTGCGATCAGGCGCCGGCGGCGATGGTGAATGACGAAGTGGTCACTTACCTGTCCGGGGATGCGGCGCGGAGCATGGTGCGGTCGCTCCGCGAGCACATGGATCCGAAGAAACTGGTCGGGCGTTTCGGCGACGGCAACAACGGCCACGATCTGGTGCGATCCATGGTGCATAACAACATCCGCCAGTCGGGCGAGGTGGTGCTGGCGCCGCTGGCGGAGGGGGCGGCACTGAAGAACGCCCTGGCGATGAGTCCGGCGGAGGTGATTCGCGACGTGAAGACGGCGCGGCTTCGCGGCCGTGGCGGCGCAGGGTTTCCTACGGGAATGAAATGGGAGTTTACGCGGAACGCCCCCGGCACACAGAGATACGTGCTGTGCAACGCCGACGAGGGCGAGCCGGGCACGTTCAAGGACCGGGTCATTCTGACCGAGCGTCCGGACGTGCTGATTGAGGGCATGACCATTGCCGGGTACGCCATTGGATCGGATACGGGCGTGCTCTACCTGAGGGCGGAATACGCCTATCTTCGTTCGTTCCTGGAGCAGGCGCTGCACGACCGCCGCAACAAGGGCCTGCTGGGCAAAGACATCTGCGGCAAGAAGGGTTTCAATTTCGACATCCGGATCCAGATGGGGGCCGGAGCGTACATTTGCGGCGAAGAAACGTCGCTGATCAGCAGCGTCGAAGGGTTGCGGGGCGACCCGAAGAATCGCCCCCCCTTCCCCGCCCAGAAGGGCCTGCATCAGTGCCCGACGACGGTCAACAACGTGGAGACGTTCTGCTGCGTGTCGCGGATCCTGGAGAAAGGCCCCGGCTGGTTCGCGCAGATGGGGTCGAAGGGGAGCCCCGGCACCAAGGTGCTGAGCATCTCCGGCGACTGCCATCGGCCTGGGGTCTACGAGGTGCCGTTCGGCATCAAGCTGAGCGACGTGCTGAAGCTCTGCGGCGCGGAGGATGCCGCCGCGGTGCAAGTGGGCGGCCCGAGCGGCACGATGGTGTCGCCGGCGGAGTTCGGGCGGACGATCTGCTACGACGATCTGGCCACGGGCGGCTCGGTCATGGTGTTCGGCCCGAAACGGAACCTGCTGAAGGTCGTGCGGAAATTCCTGGAGTTCTTCATCGAGGAGAGCTGTGGCTACTGCACCCCGTGTCGCGTCGGGAACGTGTTGCTGCTGGAACGGCTCAACCGGATTCTGGACGGCAGGGGCGAGCCTTCGGATCTGCCCTACCTGGAGCGTCTTGGCCAGACGATCAAGACGGCCGCCCGGTGTGGGCTCGGCCAGACGTCGCCCAACCCGGTGCTGACAACACTGAAGAGCTTCCGCTCGGCGTATGAGTCGCTGGTGAAGGAGGCTCCGGACGGCCTTCAGCCATCGTTCGACATAGGTGCGGCCCTGGGGGATGCGAAAACGATCACCGGGCGCGAGTCGGTCCACTTTTAGAGTCTGCTAAGGGGCGAACTGGCGATGAGCGAAACGATCACGTTCACAATCGACGGTAAGGAAGTCAGTGCCCAGCCGGGCCAGACGATCATGCAGGCCGCCGACGCCGCGGGCATCTACATTCCACGTTTGTGCGCCTTCGAAGGCCTCGTGCCGCACGGCAGTTGCCGCGTCTGCACGGTGATGGTCAACGGGCGTGCGCAGGCGGCATGCACGCAGCCGGTGGCCGACGGCATCGTCGTCGAGAACGATACCGAGAAGCTGCTGGCGATTCGACGGGACATCATCGAGATGCTCTTCGTCGAGGGCAACCACTACTGCATGTTCTGCGAGAAGAGCGGCAACTGCGAGCTTCAGGCGTTGGCGTACCGGTTCGGCATCGCCGCTCCGAAGTATCCGTACCTTTTCCCGAAGCGGGAGATCGACGCCACTCACCCGGACATTTTCATTGATCGCAACCGTTGCGTTCTGTGCGGCCGGTGCGTTCGGGCGTCACGCGACGTGGACGGCAAGGGCGTGTTCGAGTTTGTGGGTCGCGGCCCGCAGAAGCGTGTGGCCGTGAATGCGGAGGCGAACCTGGCCGACACGGATCTGAAGACGAGCGACAAGGCCGTCGAGGTGTGCCCGGTCGGGGCCATTCTCAGGAAACGGGTAGGCTATGCCGTTCCGGTGGGCAGACGCCGGTACGACCACAAGCCGATCGGTTCGGACATTGAACAGGCTGCATCGAAGAAATAGGGGCTATTGTCACATGGCAAAAGCGAAAGTTGCAACGACCTCGCTGTGCGGCTGTTTCGGTTGCCACATGTCCCTCCTGGACATCGACGACCGGATTCTGAAGCTCGTGGAGTTAGTGGATTTCAACAAGTCGCCGATCAACGACATCAAGGAATTCACTGAGCGATGCACGGTGGGCCTGATCGAGGGCGGCTGCTGCAACGAGGAGAACGTCCGGGTGCTTCGCGACTTCCGCAAGCATTGCGACATTCTGATCTCGGTGGGCGACTGTGCGACGATGGGCGGCATTCCGGCCATGCGGAACACTATCCCGCTCAAGGAGTGCCTCGACGAAGCGTATCTGAACGGCCCGACCGTGCATAACCCGAGCGGACAGATACCGAACGATCCCGAGATCCCGCTGCTGCTGAATCGCGTCTACCCGTGCCATGAGGTGGTGAAGATCGACTACCACCTGCCTGGGTGCCCGCCGTCGGCCGACACGCTGTGGGAGGCCCTGGTGGCCCTACTGACCGATAAGCCCGTCGCGCTGCCGTACGAGCTGATCAAGTACGACTGATCCCATGTTTTTGGAGCCCAACACGTGGCAAGCACAAAACAGAAGCGAGTGATCATCGAGCCCGTGACCCGAGTGGAGGGCCACGGCAAGGTCAGCATTCTGCTGGACGAGAAGAACACCGTGACGCAGGCTCGGCTGCACATCGTCGAGTTCCGCGGCTTCGAACGGTTCGTCCAGGGGCGGCCGTTCTGGGAAGTGCCTGTGCTGGTGCAGCGTCTGTGCGGCATCTGCCCGGTCAGCCACCACCTGGCCGCCGCAAAGGCCATGGACTGGATCGTCGGCGGGGAGAAGCTGACGCCGACGGCGGAGAAGATGCGACGGCTGATGCATTACGGCCAGACGTTCCAGAGCCACGCGCTGCACTTCTTCCACCTGGCCTCGCCCGATCTCTTGTTCGGCTTCGACGCCGACGTGGCGATTCGCAATGTGATCGGCGTGGCGGCGAAGTACCCGGACCTGGCCGTCCAGGGCGTGATGATGCGGAAGTACGGGCAGGAAATCATCAAGGCCACGGCCGGCAAAAAGATCCACGGCACGGGCGCCATCCCGGGCGGCATCAACAAGAACCTGTCAATCGCCGAGCGTGACGTGTTCCTGAAGGACATCGACCAGATGCTCACGTGGTGCCGCGGCGCGCTGAAGGTGGCCGTGGACTACACCACGGCGAACCTGGCGACGGCGGCCCCGTTCGGATCGTTCGATTCGAATCACCTGTCGATCGTCCGCAAGGACGGCTCGATGGACCTGTACGACGGGAACCTGCGCGCCATCGACGCCCAGGGCAAGAAGATTCTGGACCAGGTCGCGCCGCAGGACTACTACAAAGTCATCGCCGAGGAAGTGCGACCGTGGTCGTACATGAAGTTCCCGTTCATCAAGAGCATCGGCCCGAAGGACGGCTGGTACCGGGTGGGCCCGCTGGCCCGCATCAATACATGCGACTTCATCGACACGCCCGAAGCCGAGGCCGCCCGCAAGGAGTTCATGAAGCTGACCGACGGCAAGCCCAACAACATCACGATGGCTTACCATTGGGCGCGGATGATCGAGCTGCTGCACTCGGGCGAGAAGATTCGCGATCTCCTGAACGACAAGGATCTCCAGGGCACCGACCTGGTGACCAAGGGGGATCGTCGGGACGAGGGTATTGCCATTGTCGAGGCGCCGCGCGGGACGCTGTTCCATCATTACCGCGTGAACAAGGACGACCAGGTGGTCATGGCGAACCTGATCGTCTCGACGACGAGCAACAACGAGCCGATGAACCGGGCGGTCCAGAAGGTGGCCCAGGATCACATTTCCGGCAAGCCGGAGATCACCGAAGGGCTGCTGAATCACATTGAGGTGGCCATCCGGGCCTACGACCCGTGCCTGTCGTGTGCGACGCACGCCCTGGGGCGGATGCCGCTCGAGGTGATCCTGGTCGACAGCACAGGAACCGTGATCGACCGGAAGCGCAAGTGATGGATGCGGCGAAGACGGGCATCCTGGTGATCGGGTTCGGCAATCCTGGGCGGTTGGACGATGGTCTGGGCCCTGCCCTGGCGTCGCGGATCGAAGGGATGAACCTGCCGAACGTGACGGTAGACTCGGACTACCAGTTGACCGTGGAGGACGCGGCGGAGGTGGCGCGGCACGACGTGGTGGTCTTCGCCGACGCGGATGTGGGCGGGCCGGAGCCGTTCTATGTGCGGCGACTGAGACCGAGCGGAGGAACGTTGAGTTTCAGCACGCACAGCGTGACGCCGGCCGCGGTACTGACGCTGGCCCGCGAGTTGTTCCGTTCTGAGCCGCAGGGATTCCTGCTGGGCATCCGCGGCTACGAGTTCAACGAGTTCGGTGAGCGGCTGTCTGAGCGGGCCGTGGAGAATCTTGAGGCCGCAGCGACGTACCTTGCGGCCGCACTGAGAACGGGTAGGATCGAAGAGATTCGGGCCGACGGAGACCTGCCGCGAGGCGGCTCGGCCAAGTCCTGAATAGGGGAAATGCAATGCGCGACGGCAAGTACGTGATCCTCTGCATCGATGACGACGACGATATCCTGCTGGTGCTGAAGACGGTCCTCGAGGCGAATGGCTATGTGTTCGCCGGGGCCTCCAGCGCCGAACAGGGACTGAAGAAGCACGAGGAGGTGTCGCCGGACCTGATCATTGTGGACCTGATGATGGAGGAGATCGATGCCGGGACGAGCTTCGTGCGTGAGCTGAAGGCACGCGGCTGCAAGGCGCCGATCTACATGCTGAGCAGCGTCGGCGACGACCTGAACCGCTCGATCGACTACTCGGCCCTGGGACTGTCGGGCGTGTTCCAGAAGCCGATCGAGAACGACAAGCTTCTGGCTTTGCTGAAGACGAAGCTGAAGAAGTAGGAGTTGGTTGCGAAGTCGCCCTGCGCGACACGTGTCCGTCGGCTTGAGGGAGCCGAGGGGCATTCGACGCCAGGACAGCATCCATCCGTTGATTCACAGAGGATCGACCGCGGCACGCGCTGCCGCGGTCGTTTGCTGCGCGGGAGCGCCCCAGGATATCAGGGCCATTCATTGCGACGGATCGACGGGATCGGCGAGGCAGGCAACTGTCGGCGGCGCATCGGGGCGTCGTTCGAGCGGCTATGGCCGCGGGGATCGCCACAGCAGCGCCACCAGCCCGCTGACCGGCAGCGTGGCGACCATGAGCAATAGGCATGACACGCTTGCGAGGCCGTCGGGGTGCCGCTGCATCAGGCTGAACAGCCACTGTGTGGAGTGCGGCGCGCCGGGCGGTCGCAGAAGCATCGTGGCGGAGAGTTCGACGACACTGAGCGCGGCCACGAGCAGGAGAACGCTGGCAGAGGCTCGCCACACGACCGGCCACCAGGGCCGGCGCTGGGGGAAGTCGTCCGTGCCGACCGGGTCGTCGCACGGCGTGGCAAGCCGCCCACGATCAATCTGCGATCGGGCGACGAGGAAGAGCAGAACGGCGAGCCCGGCGAATCTGACGGCCTGCCCGAAGGCGACGGCGGGCCAGCGGTCCATAAGCCAGACCATCGACGGGGCGGCGGGCGCGGCCTCCAGGAGTGCGACGCCGACGAGGGCGCCCGGAATGAAAGCTGCGGCAATCAGCGAGACCTGCATGAGCCGCGACACGATGGCGGCCCAGCGCCCGCTGCGTTCGAGGACCACAGCCGCGGCAGCCATGGACAACGCCAGCCCCGCTGCCAGGACGGCGGCAGCGAGGGCGTTGACGAGCCCGGCGCGATCGGGACGGCAGGAACTCCCGGGCAAATCGCCCTTGCAGATGCCCATGAGCAACAACATGACTGGAACCGCCAACGAGAGGATCAGCACCGTCGCGAGGGCTGCCCACTGAATGCGAGAAACCGTGGAATGTGCGTCGGCGGTATGGCATGTGGCGTCGATGAGCCACGTGCGTCGCCGCAGCACGATCGCCATGGCAACCGCCACGGCCACGAGGGGCCACGACGCGCGGGCGACGGATTCCGTGGAGCCGGTGGCCTTGTAGATGGCGACGAGTTCGGTTCCGTAGGTGCGGACGCCCGCGATGCTGAAGGCGTCGTACTGGCATAGCGCCAGAACGAAGCAGACGGCGAAGGCGACTGCGACGGATTGGCCGAGGGGGCGGCAGATCGCGGCAAGCGTGGGCATCCTGCCCTGCTGGCCTGCGGCCTGAATCCCGGGCGTATCACTGCGGACGCACTGTCTCCCTCGGGCGATGATCAGGGCCGCCAGGGGCCAGCACCAGAGCACCTGGACAAAGCACGCAACGGCGGCGCGGACAACCTGATTCTCGTCGGCAGATTGGGAAGCCACGAGCCAGCCCAGGGGAGCCGTGGGACCAAGAAGCAGCGACCAGGCATAGCAGGTGACGTACTGCGGCCACAGGATCGGGACCAGCATGAGCCACAACAGCCACGTTCGGCCTCGGTCAGCAGTTGCCAGGACTCGGCCAGGAATGTACCCCAGGACAACGGCGCCAAAAGCCACCGCGACGGCCAGGCCGATGCTTCGTGCGATCAGGCTGTGGAGCGTCTGCGGCGCATAGACGCGCCCGGCCATGGCCCAGTGATCGGCCGTCACTGCGGCCGTGATCGCCAGGGGCGAGGCCACGAGGAACAGCCAGACAGCCAGACCGGCCATTGCGACGAGGCCGTGAGCCAGAGTGGGACGGTTCATTGGAAGGCTTCGGCGGTGATGGCATCGAGAACCGCCTCCGCCACATCTCCATAACATGCATTCAACGGATCGGCCATGGCGTAACGGCGAACGCGCGCGGCCACGGACGGATGCACCGGGGAGAACTCACCGCAGATTTGTCCGGCGTGCGGCAGCCTTGGCCGTATACGTTCGACTGGTGCCGCATCACGTGACATGGCGCCCCCTTGCAAGCCGCAGGATCATTCTCTTGAAGCCCCCTATCCAAAGCAAGACAAAACCATGCCTCGCCTGATGCAGAGTGAGGCAACGAGGGTGCGGCATGTTGTGGGCCGGAGCGGACAGCAGTACAATCGTCGTCTGCCGAGGGGGCGCGTTGCGGGCGATGGGATCCCGCCCCGGAGAAGACGATGGCGAGGCGGAAGAGCGTATCGGGGCGGAGAGAGGCGACGGCAGATACGCCTTGCGTCGCCGCGCCATTGGCTGCGGTTCTTGTGTTGGCGTGTCTTGTCGCCGCATCGTGTCAGGACACTCCGCCTTCTCCGCATACCAAGGACACGCCGCCACCGCCCGCGGCGTTGGCGACTGGGAATGGGGAACGGCCCTGTTCGGCCGACCCGGCGGCGTATCGGTGGCTGGGCTCATTCCACCAGGCGGACATCCTGGCCAACCGCATCGCTCCCCCCGATGGCTTCATGAGGCAACAGTCACCGCCGGAGAGCTTCGGCTATTGGCTCCAGCGCCTTCCACTGAAGCCGGGGCTTCCCGCCGTCCGCCTGCACGACGGGCGGGCGGCATCGAACCAGGAGGCCCACGCGGCGGTCATCGACATCGATGTCGGCACCGGAGACCTGCAACAATGCGCAGACGCGGTGATTCGGCTCCGTGGCGAGTACCTTTATGCCATGGGCATGGGCCAGCAGGTGTCGTTCGACTTCACAAGCGGGGACGAGGCGAGTTTCCGGCAATGGTCTCGCGGCTTTCGCCCAACGGTGCACGGCAACAGGGTACAGTGGACGCGATCGACGGCGGCCGACGACTCCTATGCCGCGTTCAGGCAGTACCTGCGGACCGTGTTCACCTACGCGGGCACAATGTCTCTCCGCAGGCAATTGACACCGGTGGCAGACCCTTCGCAGGTGCAGATCGGCGACGTCTTCATCCAAGGAGGTTCTCCGGGCCATGCCGTGATCGTGGTTGACGTCGCGATACACCCTGAGACGCAGCACAGGGTGTTCCTGCTGGCACAAAGCTATATGCCGGCCCAGGATGTGCATGTTCTGAAGAACCCGCACGACGGCTGGCTGAGTCCGTGGTACTCAGCCGACATGGGTTCGGGGCTTCATACGCCACAGTGGGAGTTCGCAAGGACCGACCTCCGGCGTTTCCCGTGAGCCAGCGACGGCTTTATGGGAAGGGACCGCTGGACGCACGCCACACACCCGGGTCGCAATCGAAGCCCGGTGTGACACGCATCACCCACCTTGGCCTGGCGGCGGTGTATCCTCTGGATTCATTGTCCGGTTGCTGCTGTCGGTTGATTAGCGGCGCTGGGAGGTCTATAATTCGCACCAGTGACGAGGCGCCACGCACGTGCCCGCTCATGAGGCGGCATCACACGCGGTGCGTATGACGGGGACTCGGACAACGCGATGGCCGTGTGGGGCCATCCTCTACGAGGTCAGACGGTGGACGAACTGACGTCAGGCGAATTGAAGCGACTCGGTGACAGCCGCATGCTGATGCAGCGGGAGTGGTCGCCGTGCAGATACCATTGCCCGGTGCATGCGGACGTGCGGTCGTACATCGAGTTGGCCGCGCGGGGTCGGTGGCGTGAGGCCATCGACGTGATCCGCGAACGTCTGCCATTTGCGTCCGTGTGCGGGCGCGTGTGCCATCATCCGTGCGAGGCCAACTGCCGTCGCGCGGGCGTGGACGAAGCCGTGGCGATCCGCGAGGTGAAGCGGTTCGTGAGCGAGCAACAGGGCGCCTCGGGAGCAACGGTACGCCGCGTGGTACAGGACAAGGCGCCGGTGGCGATCGTCGGCGCAGGTCCTGCCGGCATGGCCGCGGCGCTCGATCTGGCGCTTCTGGGATATCGGCCGACGGTGTTTGAGAAGTTCGCCGTCGCAGGGGGCATACCGGCCACGGCCATTCCTCCGTATCGCCTGCCGCGCGACGTTCTTCAGCAGGACATCGACTGGATCTGCGCCCACGGGGTGACTGTGGTCACGGGCGTTGAGATCGGCAAGGACAAGACGCTCGCGGACCTGAAGAGCGAGGGCTTTGCAGCCATCGTGATTGCCACGGGCCTAGCGCTTTCGCGAACGTTGCCCATTCCGGGCGCGAACCACGAGCGAGTCTATCCCGTGCTGGATTTCCTGACGGCGGTGTGCTCAGACAGGGCGCCCCGGATCGGCTCGGACGTCGTGGTGATCGGCGGCGGCAACGTGGCGATGGACGCAGCGCGGACAGCGGTGCGGCTGGGTGCGACTCGCGTGCGGGCGATGTGCCTTGAGGCCGAGGACGAGATGCCGGCGTGGGACTGGGAGCGCAGCGAGGCGGCCGAGGAAGGCGTCGGGTTCATCCATCGCCGCGGACCGACCGATATCGTGATTCGCGACGGGCGGATCGTTGCGGTTGCGGCGCGGAAGGTCACTCGCGTGTTCGATGCCGACCACCGATTCGATCCGCGTTACGACGACGCCGATGTCGTGAGCGTGGAGTGCGACACGGTGATCATGGCGATCGGGCAGACGGCGGACATGGGATTTCTCGCCGGGAGCCCTCTGGCCAAGGATACCCGCGGACGCCTGACGTACGATTCGGCCACGCACCAGACCAGCGATCCGTCAATCTTTGCGTGCGGCGAAATCGTAACCGCGCCGGGATCGGTTGTTGAGGCCTGCGCGTCGGGTCAGCGTGCGGCGAAGGGCGTGGACCTGTTCCTGAGCGGCAAGCCGATCCGGCTTGCCGACGCGCTGCCTCCGGTGATTGGCGAGATGGCCCCCGACACCGCGGCCAAGGTATCGAAGTCGCCGCGAAACGCTGTCCTGCAACGCGCAGCGGACGAACGCCGGCGCGATAGTCTGCCCATTGACGCGAACTTCACGGCGGATGCGGCCATGCACGAGGCACAGCGCTGCATGGGGTGCGGCGGAGGCGCCGAGGTTCTGATCGACAAGTGCGCCGCGTGCCTGACGTGCCTCCGCGTGTGCCCGTTCGACATTCCGGTGGTGACGGACGTGGCGCGGATCGAGTCCTCGCTCTGCCAGGCGTGCGGTATGTGCATCGTTGAGTGCCCGGCCAACGCCATCGTGTCGCGAAGCTGGGACACGCGGGAGGAGATCGGAAACACGGCCGCGCGGCTGGCCGGCGCGGGTGCCGGGCCGAAGGTGGTGGCCTACATCAACGGGTACCATGCCCCCGCGGCCGCATGGGGCGCGTCGGCAGAGGATGCCTTGCCCGGCGTGCTGGAGGTCTGGCTGCCAAGCGTGAGCCGCCTGGGCGTGGCCGAGATGCTTCGCGCCATCGAGAACGGGGCGGACGGGATCGTGGTGGTGGCGGGCTACCTGGGCGGCGACCGTTACCCCACGGTGCGCGAACGCATGGCTCGCCGCGTCGAACAGCTCCGGGCGATGCTGGGCGAAATCGGCATGAACCCCGAGCGTATTCAGCTGGTCCACTGTGCGGACGAGGGACGCGACGCGATGCGCCGGGCCATCGTCGAAGCAACGGGGAAGATTGCGGCATGTTGAGACCGCGGACGTGCGGACGTCGGGCGCGCTGCGGCGGGAGAAGGCGTCAATGATCGTAGCTGAACGCAAACCCATGGACGAGATCGTCGCCATGCTGGCGCCGCACCGGAAGGTGCTGGTGCTGGGTTGCGGCGGGTGCGTGACGGTCTGCCTGACCGGCGGGGAGAAGCAGGCCGAGCTCCTGGCCGGGCAACTGCGACTGGCGGCGCGGCAGGCCGGCCGGACGCTGGAGGCCGCCTTTGACTGCATCACGCGACAGTGCGAGCGAGAGTTCTTCGACAATCTCACGGAGGATCCTCGCACCTACGACGCCGTGCTCAGCATCGCCTGCGGCGCCGGCGTGCAGTACATGAGCGAACTGTACCCCGAGGTGCCGATTCTGCCGGGGATGAACACAACGTTTCTCGCCTCGAACGTGGCCGGCGGCGTCTGGGAGGAGTACTGTCGCGGCTGCGGCGACTGCGTGCTGGCGTGGACGGGCGGCATCTGCCCGATCACGCAATGCTCCAAGAGCCTGATCAACGGAACGTGCGGCGGCACGAACAACGGCAAGTGCGAGGTCAACCCGGAGATGGAGTGCGGGTGGCTGAGGATTTACGAACGGCTGAAGGCGCTCGGCCAACTGGACAACTACCGGACGCTTCGGGCGGCTCGCGACCATCGCAAGGACCGCGGCGGCGGCGTGAGGCGGCTTGTGCTCAAGGACATGGCCGAGAGCCAGGAGAGCGGCAATGAGTGAGCCCGTCAGCAAACTGGAGTCGGCCCTTCGTGCGGGCACATTCGTTTTCACGGGCGAGATCGGCCCGCCGAAGGGCACGCATATCGAGCCTGTGATTCACGAGGCGGTCGCCAGCCTGAAAGGGCGATGCGCGGCGGTGAACGTGACGGACATTCAGACGGCCGTCATGCGTGCCTCGTCCGTGGCCGGATGCAAGCTGCTGCTGGACGCAGGGGTGGAACCGGTGCTCCAGATGGTGTGCCGCGACCGCAACCGCCTGGCTCTCCAGAGCGACTTGCTCGGAGCACATATCCTGGGGATTCGCAATGTGCTGGCCCTGACCGGCGACCACACGACGCTGGGCGACCATCCGCAGTCCATGCCCGTGTACGATCTGGATTCGGTCGGCCTGCTTGAAGCCATCGTGCGCCTGGAGTCGGGCACGGACATGGGCCGGGACATGAAAGGGAACCCCAATCAACTGGACGGATCGCCGCGGTTCTTCAAGGGGTGCTGCGTTACACCGTGCGCGGAGGTGGTGGACCCGCAGATCATCAAGCTCGAAAAGAAGGTGGCCGCGGGAGCGCAGTTCGTTCAGACGCAGGCAGTGTACGATCCGGCCGCCTTCGAGGCGTTCATGCGCAATGTGGAGTCGCTGAAGGTGCCGGTGCTGGTCGGCATTGTCATGTTGAAATCGGCGGCCATGGCGAAGTACATGAACCGGTCGGTGCCGGGCGTGGTGGTTCCCGAGTGGATCATCACCCGACTGACCGAGGCGTCGAAGGAGGATCGGCAGAAGGTGTCGATCGAGATCTGCGGGCAACTGATCCGCCAGATGAAAAGCTGCTGCCAGGGGGCGCACCTGATGACGCTGGGTTGGGACCACTGCGTTCCGGAGATCATCGCCGCGGCCGAGGCGTAAGGAGTACGGCGCGTCCGGTGCGACGCGGGCCAGTGCGGGAACACACCAAGGAGATGCCATGATCCAGACGGAAGCCGTGATCCGCTACCTCGACGAGACACCTGCGACGGACTGTCCGTATGGCAACGTCCGCCGCGTGGTGACTGGCGGCCTGGGGGGCGTGGCCAACGTGCATGTGGTCACGGTCACGGCAGGAAACGCGCACGTCCACACGGGGTACGACGAGACATACTACGTTCTGGCCGGTACAGGCACCATCACCCTGGCCGGGCGCAGCCATGCGCTGCGTCCGGGCGCGGTGGTCGTGATTCCTCGCGGCACCGGGCACGCGATTCAGGCGGACACGGGAAAGGCGCTCGAGTTTGTGATCTTCGGGACGCCGGCCATGGGCGCCGACGATGAGCGTTTCATGCCCCGCAAGCCGTGATCGGGAATCACACTCCCAGCACATCCGCATAGATCCGCAGAGTCGTCTCGGCCATCGTCCGCGAAGAGAAGTGCGTTTCGACGCCACGCGCCGCCGCGACGGACATATCGGTGAGACGGCGGCGGTCATCCGCCAGAGACACCAGGGCCGCCGCCAGCGATTCGGCACCGCAGGGGTCCACAAGCATCCCGCCTCCGGTTGATTCGACGATTTCCGCCAGGATGCCATTGCGAGGGGCAACCAGCACGGCGCCGCAGGCCATTGCCTCCAGCGCCGCCACGGCCCGGCGTTCCGGCTGCCGGCTCGGACGCACAAACACGTCGAGGCTCTGAAACAGGTCGAGTTTCCCGCCGAACGTCACCTGTCCGCGGAAGGCGAAACCGTCGCGGTTCTGTTGCAGACCGGTCTCGTCCAGCACGGATTGCCACCAGCGACGGTCTGCCGGGGCGAGCTGTCCGGCGACGCTCAACCGCACCTGCCCCGGGCGCTCTCGATGGACGATGGCCGCCGCGCGGCACAGGATGTCCAGCCCCTTGGCCGGCGCAATGCGCGACAGGTATCCCACGTGGACTGGCCCACCTTCGCTGCGCACAGCCGGTCGGAACACGCCGACATCGACGCCCGGGTGGACCACGCGAATGCGGTCTCGACCGACACCAAGAAACTCCGCGACTTCGTCGGCATAGCCGGCGGCCGGTGCGATGAACAGATCAATGTCCTCGGCGGCCAGGCGCACGAGGGCCATGGCTTCATCGCGAAAAGGCGGAGGCAGATCGCGAACGAACGCCTCCTCACCCTGGACCATGCAGACGATCCGGCAGCCAAGCCGCTCGCGAATAGCGGGCGCCAGGCCGGCCAGCAGCGAGTTCGTCAGGTTCACGACGTCGGGACTCCCCTGCCCGTGCAGGTAATCGAGCAACGCGCGAAGTTCCTTCGCCTGGCGGCCCTGGCTGCCGCGCAGCACGGAGACGGTCATCGCCCCCAGGTCCTCGGGCTGCGTGTCGATGGCCAATCGGGAGACTGCCCGCAGGATCCACCGGCTGTCGAACAGCCTGTCGAGAAGTTTGGGCGTGTGTCGGAAGAGGGCGAACTTCTGCTGGAGCACGGCACTGATGCCGCCGTAGAACACGCGACGGTCGCTGGGATCGGGCCCGTCAAGCCTCAGGGGCGTGTACAGAGGAAGCATCGTCACCTCGTGGCCGAGCGCGATGAGGCTGCGGGCCAGTGCGGCATCGCGGGCGCATGCGCCGCAATACTGCCCTGCCGCCCCGGCTGCGAGGTAGACAATCTTCATGCCCGACTCAGCCTCCGCTGTCTCGCAGGGCTCGCTTCAGGCTCAGGGCTCCGGTCGGACAATGCTCGACACATCGTCGCGCCGTGCGACGAAGCGCCTCGCTCAACTCCGACGAGAACGGCGCCGCCGTGCGAACGCTGAAGCCGCGACCGATGAACGTGAGGCCGAGCGTTTCTCGATCCTGTTCGGCGATGCGCACGCACCGACCGCATTGGATGCACTTGCCCGACTCAAACACGATGTCAGGATGGGTGGCGTCGCGCTCGAAGGGCCGGCGAGGACCATGGTACCGCGTCGGCGACGCACCGTACCGAGCGGCCAATTGACGCAACGCACACGTATCGCGTTTGCCGCAGTCGCAATCGAGGCAGCGTCCGGCCTCAGCACGGACCTCTGTGTCGCTGGCCGTCGCGGCGGCCGCTGGATTGCCGGAATCGGGCATGCCCCGGGGACTAGGGTCGGCATGGGCACGCAGCACCGCTACCTCGTCGCCGCTGAGATCGCGCATGAGCACGTTGACATGCGCGGGGTCTCCGACAACGTCCGCGCCTCGGAGAAACTGGTCCACGGCAACGGCGGCGCGGCGGCCGCTCGCCACGGCGTGAACGCCGTAATTCGGGCCGGTCACCACATTCCCGGCGGCAAAGACACCGGCGCGGCCCGTAGCCAGCGTCGCACGGTCCGCCTGCACACCTCGGCGTGAGGGCTGGAGGCCCAGGGCGTTGAGCAGCGAGAAGTCGTACCGCACCTCGCCGCCGGCCAGGCGTCCCTCGGCATAGAAGGCCGCCTGGTCCATCGCGGTCTGGGTGCCGATGGCTAGGACGACGGCATTGTGGCGAGCGAGAAGGTCGTCCAGGCTGACATCTCGCCCGAGGCGAACGCCGGATCGCAGCTGCACGCCGAGGCCCAGAATCGCAGCAATTTCGGCGTCAAGCACGTCGCGCGGCAGCCGCCGGGCGTCGATGCCGCAGCGATACAGCCCACCGGCCTGTGGCTGCGCCTCGTACAGCGTGCAGGCGTGACCCATCTGTCGGAGGTAGTATGCGGCAGAAAGGCCCGCAGGCCCGGCGCCGACCACGGCGACGCTCTTGCCCGACTCGGTCGCACCATCGGGCCTGTGTGGATCGCTGGAAGCGAGATCCTTGTCGGCCACCCAGCGGTGCAGGTCGCGAATGTTGACGGCTTCGTCCAGTTCCTTGCGCCGACATGCTCGCTCGCAGAATCGTGGACACACGCGGCCCAGGGATGCCGGCAGGGGAAGCCGCCGCCTGACGATGCCGGCTGCGCGGCGGTTGTCACCGGCCACGATGGCAGCGACGAAGTCGGCCACCTTGAGGTGGGCGGGGCACGCCAAAGAGCATGGGGCTACGCAGTCGCCCGGGTGGTCACTGAGAAGAAGTTCCAGAGCGGTACGACGGGCTCGCATCACGACGTCGGACTGCGTCCGCACCACCATCCCCTCGGCCACAGGCATGGCGCACGACGGTTTCAGACCGGCCTGCCCTTCGATTTCGACAACGCACATGAAGCAGGACGTGTGCGGCTGGAGACCGTCGAGGTGACACAACGTGGGAATGTCGATGCCGAGGCGGCGCGCGGCTTCGAGAACGGTCGTCCCCGGAGGCACATCTATGCTGCGATTGTCGATGGTCAGTCTCGGCACCGCGGTTCACTCCACCACAATGGCGTCTGCCGGGCATCCGGCCTTGCACATGCCGCAACGGATACACTTCTCGGCGTCGATTGTGTGCTGCTCGTAAGGTGTCGGTTGAATGGCCTGGACCGGGCATCGCTGGGCACAGCGCGTGCAGCCGATGCACGTGTCCGTGACACGATAGGCAATAAGGGCTTTGCATTTGCGTGCCGGGCAGCGGCCCTGGAGATGGGCCTCGTACTCGTCGCGGAAGTAGCGCAGCGTCGTCAGCACCGGATTCGGCGCCGTCCGCCCCAGCCCGCAGAGGCTGGTGTGTCGCACCTGGTCGCACAGCATCTCCAGATCGTCCAGATCCTCGGGGTGCCCCTTGCCATCGCACAGCCGCTCGAGGATGTCAAGCATGCGCCGCGTGCCAACGCGGCAGAACGTACACTTGCCGCAGGACTCCTTCTCGGTGAACTCGAGGAAGAACCGGGCGATGTCCACCATGCAGTCTGAATCATCGAGCACGACAAGGCCGCCGGACCCCATGATGGCGCCAGTGCGGGTGAGCGCCTCGTAGTCGATAGGCAGGTCGGCCATGGAGGCCGGAATGCAGCCACCCGAAGGCCCGCCGATCTGGACGGCCTTGAAGCGACGTCCCTCGTGCATGCCGCCGCCGATGTTCTCGACCACGTCGCGAATCGTCGTGCCCATAGGAACTTCGATGAGGCCGCCCCGCCGGATGCGGCCGGCCAGGGCGAACACCTTGGTTCCTTTGCTGCGCTCGGTGCCGATGGCCGCAAAGGCGGCGGACCCATGGCGCACGATCCACGGCACACAGGCGAACGTCTCGACGTTGTTGACGCTCGTGGGCTTGCCCCACAGGCCGCTCTCGGCGGGATAGGGCGGACGGAATCGCGGCATGCCGCGGCGGCCCATGATGGAGGCCATCAGGGCTGTCTCCTCGCCACAGACAAACGCCCCGGCCCCTTCCATGACATGGAGCCGCAGCGAGAACCCCGTCCCAAGAATACCCTGTCCAAGGTATCCGGCCCGCTCGGCCTGGGCGATCGCCTCGCGGAGCACTCGGACGGCCAGCGGGTACTCGGCGCGAATGTAGATGTAACCTTCAGCGGCGCCGATAGCGTAGGCGGCAATGGCCATGCCCTCGATGACCCGTTGCGGGTCGCTTTCGAGGACGAGCCGGTCCATGAACGCTCCGGGGTCGCCCTCGTCGGCGTTGCAGACGACGTAGCGCGTCGAGTCCTGCTGACTCCGGGCGGTGGCCCACTTCAGGCCGGTCGGATACCCGCCGCCACCGCGGCCGCGCAAGCCGGACTGGGTGACGGCGTCGATCACCTGCTGCGGCGTCATGTCGGCAACGCACCGCCGCAGGGCCGCATACCCTCCGCGGGCCAGGTACTCGTCGATACACAGCGGGTCGATCTGGCCGCAGTTCTCGAGGACGATGAGTTTCTGTTCGCCGGCTTGTCCGGCTTCCGTCGCGGACTCTGGATGGGCCGCAAATGGCTTGACCGACACCCACGCCTCGTCCGACAGCAGCAGGTCCGCCATGCGGCCCGCCCAGGCCATGGCTTTGCCCACCATGCCCCTGGGCGTCACGCAGTCGCGCACGATGCGGCGCGCCTCGGCCGGCCTCACGCCGCCGAACACTTGGCGACGGCCGTCCGTGGAAACCACTTCGACGATGGGCTCCTGGTGGCACAGGCCGCTGCATCCGACGGCCTTCACCGGAACGTGCAGACCATGGCGACGGGCGGCCTCATGCACGGCTTCATGCACCGGCCGTCCGCCGCTGGCGATGCCGCAGGTGGCCAGGCCGACACGAATCTCCTTGACGTTGTGATCGCTCATCGGCCCGACTCCTTCCGCACCTTGTCGATGATCATGGTGGCCTTGTGCGGCGTGAGCTTGCCGTAGGTCACATCGTCAATCGTCATGCACGGCGCCAGCGAGCAGCAGCCGAGGCAAGGGACCTTCTCGATGGTGAAGAGCCGGTCGGCGTCGGTGTCTTCGTGGTCGTCGTCGATGCCCAGGTGGCGGCGGAGCGCCTCGGTAATCAGCGGTGCCCCGGCCACGTGACAGGCGGTGCCGTGACAGACGCGAACCATGTGCCGGCCGACAGGCTTGTGACGGAACTGGCTATAAAACGTCGAGACGCCGGCGATCTGAGCCGCCGTAATCTCCGTCGTACGGCAGACGTGCTCCAGGGCCTCTTGCGGCAGATATCGGAAATGCGACTGAATCGCCTGAAGAATCGGTATCGCTGCGTCGGCGGTCGTCCCCGTCCGGCGCACAATATTGTCCACCGCCGCCAGGTCGATCGGCTCGTCCACGGGTTGTCGTTTCGCCTTGGTCATGCAAACGCCTCGTCACTTGCCGATGCAGAACAGCCTTTTCTCGCCGCGAATGAGAATCCGGCCCCCGACAAACGCCGGTGACGCGTGTGTCCTCTCTCCCACCTTGCACGTGCTTTTGAGCGCAAAGACATCCGCGAAGTCGAAGAGGAACATGTCGCCCTCGAGGCTGGGCAGGTACACCGTGTCTCCGACCAACGACGGTGACGGAGTCATGGACGTCTGGAAGTCGTGCTGCCAGAGAATCCTGCCGTCGGTGGCCCCATAGCAGACCGCCGCCCCGTAGTTGTGGACGTGAAGATAGCGATGCTCGTCGGCCAGCGGACTGACGATGTTCGGCAGGTCCGTCTGGTCCTTCCAGAGAACATGGGTTTCCGTCACGTCGCCGGCACCCCCTGCCCTGATGGCCGCCACGCGGCTGTACTCGTTGGCTACGAAGACGACGCCGCCTGCGACCACCGGACTCGGACCGACCTCGCCGTCGATGACAGCGGCTCGCCACAGTTCGGCTCCGGTGGCCGGGGCATACGCGATGACGAGCGGCGCAGCCGCTGTGATCAGTTCGTCCCGGTCGCCGACCCGGGCGATGACGGGCGTGCTCCATGCGGAGCGCACCGGCCGCACCGTCTCCCAGATCACGCGTCCCGTGGAGGTGTCCATGGCCAGGATGGACGACTTCTCCTCGGTCGGTTCGATGCCCTGGTCAAACTGAAGAATGACCGTGTTCCTGTACGGAACCAGCGACGAGGCCAGTCCGTAGGGAGTGTCGGGCTCGCCGAGATTGATGGACCACTTCTGCCTGCCGTCGTGACCGACGGCGGCGACATCGGCGTTGGCGAACGTCACGTAGACGCCGCGGGCATCCACGGCTGCCGTCGGAGCGGCCAGGCCGGTGTCGGGAAACGCCTCCACCTTCTTGCCGGCCATGGGACTGTTGGGCGGAGACTTGACCTGCGTTCTCCACAGCACGCTTCCGTCGAGGAGGCTGAAGCAGTGAAGCCAATTGCGGTCGGCGTCGGCACTGGTCAGGTAGACGTGGTCGCCCCAGACCACGGGCGAACTGTTGCCGTCGGCGGGGATGCCCTTGTCGGGGTCGCCGATGGGAACCGCCCAGAGAATTCCGTTGCCGGTCGCGGCGTCCCATTCCGTGGGCCACTGGCCGTCGGGAACAAGGCCGCAGCCCGTGGGTCCGCGGAATCGCGGCCACGTGAGCGTGACGGCGGCGGGATCCTCCCCGGCGCCGTCGGCGCTCCCAGCGTCGCTCGACAGCCGGACCGTCGGGACGACGAGAGCCATGGCCACCGCGGCCGCGGCGAGCACGCCGGCGCCATAGGTCACGGCACGCGAGTTTCTACGGGCCACGACCTCCCAGTCGGGCTCTTCCGCACCGGCGTCCAGCGGCGGCCCCGCCGGTCCATGGCCAAGCCAGACATACCCGTGGAAACAGACGACCGCAAGCACCACGCCCGCCAGCAGCAACCACCGCCCGACGGCCATCTGCCGGCCGCGAGCGAAGAAGTCACGCCGAAGGGCGGCATCCTCGTTGCGAATGGCCTCCATGACGAGTTCGTCATCGGGCGACTCGACGAGCTGTCGCTGAAGATCGGCCATGCGAGGCGGATTCTGCCAGAGGAGATCGTAGGCCGAGGTGTAGTTGCGCAACATCGTGGCCAGGATGATCGCCGAGAACGTAGCGGCCAGAATGCCCAGGGACATAAGCATGGGACGCATCAGCGGCGCGGAAGGACGTCGGCGCACGCCGGCGGCCCATCGGGACAGGCCAGACATCCCGCGAGCCCACCATGTGGCCCCTTGCTTCCATGCCAGGTGCTCGCGAGGACAGGCCGCGAAGCATCGTCCGCAACTGACGCACATCCCTCGTTCGATCTGGAACCCCTTGTGCAGCGGCACACGTGCCATGGCCGCCGCCTTCAGCGCCGCCACCACGCCGCACCAGAATCCGAGCAGGGCGCAGCCGATACGGAACCGCCGGACGATGGCCGTGGCCTCGTTTCGCAACAGCTCTTCGTCACCTCCCTGCATGCGAAAGGCGCGCACCTCGAACGTGTCGGCGGCTTCGGGCGTCGCCGACGCCGGACCGAGGACCAGCTCGGCCAAGGCCACCGTGCGGTGGCTGCGCGCGGGCACGTGGCCGGCCATCCAGCCCGCTGCTGCCAGCACCAGCGGCAACGCCGCCAGAAGAATTCGCATGACCCTCTTCACGATCACGCGTCCTCCTCGGTCGTAGCCGGGCGGATCGCCCCGAACGGACACGCGTCTTCACAGAGGCGGCAGTTCACGCACTCGTCGGGCGTGATGGTCACGTGCTTCCAGGCCACGCGACTGCACAAGCCGAGGAGTGCCCCGTACGGGCACAGGAACCGGCAGTAGGGACGTCCCACGAATGTGGAGACGATCAACAGAACGCCGCCGAGGATCATGACCGGGAGATTGCCGTCGAGCCGGAAGAAACCGACGAAGGGGTCCCAGCGACACACGATGAAGAAACTGTCGGTGGCGGCCATGAGGATGGCCGCGCCGAGGTAGACGAAGGGGACCAGGCCCAGGACCGACTGGAGCCACAGGGGCACGCGCAGCGGCCGGATGAGGACCAGATCCTGGATGGCCCCGAGCGGACACACGCCGCTGCAGAACACCCGGCCGAAGAGCAAGGCGAAGACAACGGGCAGCGCGAAGATGAACACCACGGAGACCGGCAGCGTGTAATCGGCGTCGGCCAGCGCGAGCGTTACGTTCTGAATCGAGCCGATCGGGCACACGCAACCCCCGAGATAGAAGCCGAAGTAGACGAGCGACGCCACGGCCAGCCAGCGGATCGCGGTGCGGCTTCGCAGGCGCAGAGAGAACCATGTGCTGAGGGCGAGCCCGGTCGCCAGTGCGGCCACGTGGACCCTATCCATCCACGGCGGCAACCGCAACGGCCGCTGGTCGAGCTCGGGCAACTGGTGCCCCGAGTAGAAGTCCGGCGGCGGAAACCGCTCGATGGCCCACGCATCGGCGGCGCACACAGCCGCCGCCAGCAGCGCCATCGCCACCAGGACAACGCGTCGGCGAGAGCTCATCCGCCCTCCTTCTGCCGTCCGAGATGCTTGACGACATACGGGCGGTCGGCCGGTACGCGCATGAAGGCGTCGGACGGGCACTGGGCCGCGATGGCGCACTGGTTGCAGTTCAGACAGCGGTCCTGGCGCACCTGGAGGTAGAGCGATCCGTTGCCGTAGTCGGTGCAGCCCTTGACGCAGATGCCACAACCGGTACACAGCAACTCGTCGATGTGGTACTCGAAGTACGGTTCCTCGACGAAGCGGCGGATGATGGCGCCTGCCGGGCATAGTTGGTTCTCGGCCCCGGTCTCCAGCCTGTTGGGCTCTGGATGGAAGAAGCCGGTACACAGGTCGCAGTAGCCGCACATGGCGAAATCGTGTACGCACTTGACCGCCGAGTCTTCGAGGACACATGCCGTGCGACAGTTCCCGCACTGGATGCACTTGAAGGGATCGATCTGCCAGAGGTCGTCCTTGGCGCGGACCCTGCCGGCTGCGGCAACACCGACGCCGGCAACGCCGACGCCGAGCAGGCCGCGAGCGATACCGCCGAGGAACCCGCGGCGCGTCAGGGCCGGATTGGCTGTGCGATCGTCGCTCATCAGTTGGCCATCCTGCCGTTCGGACCGGCGTCGAAGGCGCGACGTCCCTGGTCGCACAGGGCGTCCCGTAGCCCGGCCTCGCCGTACCGGGACCTGCGGACCGGAGTCACCAGACCCAGGCCCCTGCTCCGCTGTTGTTCGGCCTCGGGCAGGCGGCACGACTCGAACGCTCCGCAACGAGTGCACCGTGCCGTCGCCGGTCCGCCGGCCATCGGCCGCCGCAGGCCACGAGCGACCAGCCGCACCGCCGCAGCCCCGATCAGGGCCAGACCCGTCCAACGGGCCGCGCTGACCAGCACGTCGCGCCGCGTGAGCCTACGGAAGATGCCGCGAGGAGCCGTCATCCTTCCTCCGCCATACGCTCGAACACAAGCACCGCCCCCTGCGCCGGATCGACCACGAACACTCGGCCTCCTGCGTCAACGGCCAGGTCCATGCCGGCGCTGGCCGGGGCGAAGAACTCCGTGCCGATGATCCCCAGGGCCTGCCCCTGGCGGTCGCTGACTTTGACGCGCGGCGACCGGCCCTTTTCGGCAGTGACGACGTAACCGTCGGCCGACAGTGCCAGGTTCGTCGGGTTGCAGCACCCGGGGAACCGGTTCGGCGCCGTCCCTTGCCCGCCCCAGTACCCAAGGCGCTCGCCGCCGCGGCTGTAGCGCTCGACGCGCCAATAGCCAGGATTTGTGATCATCACCTCGCCGTCCGTGCCTGCGGCCACATCCATGTACGGACTGGGACAGAGAATCCGCGGCTGCCCCGTCGTCTCGTCCCGACCGGCAATGCTGTCCACCAGGTCGCCCGTCACGTCGAAATGGTGCAAGGCACGATTCCCAGCGTCCGCCAGCCACACGTCCACGCCATGAACAGCAATGCCCGTGACATATCCCAACTCTCCATGTCCTTCTCCGGCACGACCCCAGGAAGAAATGAGCGTCCCGTCGGAACCGAACACGTGGACGCGCGCCTTCTCGGTCGCAAAGACGCGGCCCTCGGGGCCCACGGCCACGGCGGTGACCGGGCCGGGCGTCGGCATGTGACCGATCTGCACCCAGTCGCCGTCAAACACCGTCACGCCGCTGGCGGAGGCCAGGTAGATGCGGCCATCGTCGCCAAGAGCAATGCCCTTGAGCCCCTCAACGGCCGGCGTCCGCCTCAGAACCAGGCGATACGCCCACGGCATGGCCGTGGCCTCCGGCTCGTCCGCCGTGTCGCCATTGCCCAAGGACGGGTCGGCCCCGTCCGCGCAGCCGCCCAGGCAGATGGCGGCCAGAACCACGAGGATCATCCATCGATTCGCTGTGGCCATCACGGGCCTCTGTCCCCCGAGACGCTATGGAGCCACTCGTACACAGACCGTCTCGGTCAAGTCACGGAAGTAGATGCGGCCGTCGGCGTACGCGATGGGGCCCCAGGCGTCGTGCCCATTAAGAATCTTCGCGCGACCGAGTTCCTTGTACCCCTCTGCGGTGGCTTCCACCATGACAAGCTCGCCACTCTGTCCGCCGACAACGAACAACACTCCGTCGATCAGAACGAACGGCCCGAGCTCGAATTGCACCTTCGGGCCACTCGACCAGACCAACTCGCCGGCCAGGTCCAGGCACGCCAGCTGTCCGCTCTCGGTCACGCCGTACAGGTGGTTCTGGTGAAGCACGGGCGTCTGTTGCTCGCAACTGAACACTTGCGGCTTGATGCGGAACACCTGCCCCACCTTGAACCGGTCGCCCTCAGTCCAGACGCGGACCATCTGGGATCCGACGCCGTAGCTGCCCGTGAAGAACAGGCGGTCGGGCGCCACGACCACCGGTGACGGGCTGTTGGCGATCTTGATGACCCATTCGGGCCATTTCCACAATACGCGACCGTCGTCGGCAGCCACCGACACAACCCCGCCACCCGAGCAGTAGACGTATTGCCGCACGCCGCCGAATTCGCAGACCATCACCGACGACTCGGTCATGGTCCAATGGTCCGGGTTGGGCGTTCGCCAGACGATTCTGCCGGTGGCCAGCTCGACGGCCATCAGCAGCGGCCCATCCCTGGCCGGATCGCCGCCGGGGGCGATAATGGCAAGGTTCCCGTCGATGAGCGGACACTGCCCCGTGTACCATCGCGGCACCGTGGTTCCGAACTCCTTCACGAGATCGAAGCCCCAGACCTTCTCGCCCGTGTCGGCCCTCAGGCACGTCACGTGACATTTCGGGCCCATGGCCACCAGGTACTCGTCCGTGACGGCGGCCACCGTGCGGGACATGCCGTGGTTGCGTTTGACGGTGACGGAGTAGGAATACCGCCATACCTCCTGCCCGTCGGCCGCCGACAGGCAGCGGATGGCGTCCTCGCGTTTGTCGCGGTCGTAGTCCACGACGAAGACCCGGCCCCTGTGGACAGCGGCGCCGGCATGGCCCTCGCCGACGGCAACGCGCCACAGCACCGGAGGCCCGGCCTCGGGCCAAGAGCGTGCCACCACGGCCCCCTGCGGCACAATGCCATTGCGGTCCGGACCGCGAAACTGCGGCCACGAGCCCTCCAGGGATGCTGCCTGACCGCTACCCCGGACGAGCGTTCCGGGATTGGCCGGAGGCGGCTCGACCTGGGTGCCCGGCTCGGGCCGGTCGTCCAATCCGGGCAGACGCATCGACACCGTGACGTTCTGCGGCAACTGGTACCAGCGCGCCAGCACCGCGCCGGCAGCAACGGCGGCGACCAGGGGCGTCAGAACTACCAGCACGCGGACCTTCAAGCAGGCACTCTCCGTCTGCACGAGTTGAACCGATGAATTATAGACTATAGGGCACCGCGCGGGTAGTCGCAAACAGCCCGCCAGAGCACCTTCGGCGACCGATAGCCCTCACAGAGTAAACGCAAGGGACGGGTCAGGGTTTCGCGGCGAAACAGACCAGGACACCGCCGCTGTTGCCGATGACGAGACGCCCGTAGGCGACCGCCGGTGAGGCCGAAATGGGTTCGCCACCTACGTATCGCCACAGAAGTTTGCCCGTCTCCAGGGCCACCGCGTACAGGTTCCCGTCGTCGCTCCCGACGAACACCCGGTCGCCGACGATCACCGGTGACGAATCGATGCTGTCCCTGGCCCTGAACTGCCACAGCTCCTCGCCGCTGTCGAAATCCAGGCATCGCAACCGCATATCGCGCCCGCCGAACACCACGCGCTTGCCCGTGACGGCAGGCGAGCTGTGGAAGACGACCGCCTGGTTGCCGACGTCGAACACCCACCGCGTGTCGTCGCTGTTGAGGTCCATGCACAGGACCGTGCCCATGTAGGTCGGCGCCACAAGGTACGCGCCGACCCGTGCCGGCGTGGCCAGGGCGATCTGGCCGGTCGCGATCTCAAGGGCCGGCCCGCCCACCTCGGCGTCCAGGGTGTAGATGGTGCCGTTGCCGCAACTGAGCACAGTGACATCGCGACCCGACACCACGGGGCTGCAGAACACCTCCGTGGCGACCTCGTAGTCCCAGAGCTTCGCGCCGTCCTCGATGGCGAGGCAATAGACTCGCCGATCATATGATCCGAAGATCACCCTGTCGCCAACCACAGCGGCGGGCGACTGAATCGGCTGCTCGGCCTGGAACGACCACAGAACCTCTCCCGTGGCGGCGTCGAACGCGCGGAAGTCGCCCTCGTAGCTGCCCACCAGCACGCGATTGCCGACGACATGAGGCGACGACGTGATCGTTCCGGCCTCGCGACAGTGCCACAGAATCTCGCCGCTGTCAAGCGCGAGAGCGTAGAGGCCGGCCCACTCCGTGCCGACGTAGACGCGGCCGTCCACCACTGCGGCGGTCGAGGAGATCGGGCCCTCAAGATCCTTCCGCCATGCCACGTGTAGCGTCCGAGGCAGGGACGACTCGGCCACGCCCGTGCAAGCCGCGTTTCCTCGAAAACACGGCCAAGCCCCCACAGCGGGAACCGACTCGGGGCCCGTGTACGGGTGCAGCACCGGCTCGGGAATGGACGACACGTTGTCGGACGTCGGGGAGATTCCGCTGTGCCCCAGAAGAATGGCCAGCACGATGAGCATGACACACACCGGACCGACGTACCAGTGGGCGCGCAACGGACAAGCGCGGCCGCAGGAAGGTCGCTGGGGCTCAGGCGACGGAGGGTTGCTCACGATGGCCTCCTTACTCGGAACGTATCGCGGCCAGCAGGTCGGGCCCCACCGCCCGCTGCGTGACAAGAACACAGGCTGCAATCGCCAGGGCCATGATGCCGGCCATTGTACCGCCAAGCTGGAGCCACGGCACATCGGCCTTCGCCTGGACCATGTGCGGCGCGGCAGCGAGGAGACCCGCCACGGTCCCGATGGCCAGACCGGCGGCTATCAGCACCACGGTCTCGGCCGCCACGAGGCGCACGACCTGCCGTCGCGTGAACCCCAGGGCAAGCATCAGGCCCAGTTCGCCTCGACGCTCGACGATGTTCCTGAGCAGCACGGTTGCGACGGCGAACGTCCCGAGTACCAGCCCCAGGCCGCCAAGGGCCTGAAATGCCGCGAGGTACGTATTCTGAACGCCGGCATAAGCCGACAGCACGTCAGCCGTGCGGCGAACCTCGATGCCCGCGTCCTCCAGGCCCTCGCGGAGCGCGGCCATCACATGCGCCTGCCGTTGGGGAGCTGCCTCCACAAGAAAACGCCGGTAGCCGCCGCCGTCGCCGAAGAATCGCGTCAGGTTCCGCTCGGACATCAGCAGCTCGCTCTGCCACAGGCTTCCCCGGAGCAGGCCGACGATACGCAGAGTCACGGGACCGTTGGCCCCCGGCACCGTGATCGTCCGGTTGAGCCCTGACTTGAGAATCCATCGGACGCTGGCTTCGTCGCCGACGACGGGCACGGAACCGTCGTCCAGTGTGCCATCGAGGAGCCGCCAGGGGTCCCCTTCACCGTGGTGCGGGACGGTTTGCGAGAACGCAAAGCCGCCGCGCTCAATAAATGCGGGCGGCAAGCCCACGATCCTCGGCGATTGCGGCTGCTGGAGGTTCAGGCAACTGGCGTCGTCACCGTCACTCACGCGGAAGGACAGGACGGTGGTCCCCTGGAAGGCGGCCTCGTCGCCGAATCCCGCCGCCTGCCTGCCGGCCGCCGTGGCAAGGTCCACGTGGATCGGCAACTCGGTGTCGGCCATGATCGCGAAGCCGCCCGCCCCGCCGCTACGTGAGGACGTGTCGAGCTGCGTTGGGTCGATCCGGTTGGCCGCTACCGTAACGATGGTGAAGGCGGCGCTGGCCAGCAGGGCGGTTGTCAGGGCACTGCGAGTCCTGCGGCGTCTGGCCCCGCGCAGGGCAAGACTCTCCAGCGAAAGACCTTGGCCCGCGCGGGGGTGTGACGGACGCTCCCCGGCGAGCAGAGCCACCGTTCCTGCCAGCATCGCAACGAGCATCAGCCCCCCGATCGCGAAAAACGCGGTCGGCGGCTCCATGGCCTTGCCGAAGAGGGCGACGCAGAGTACGACCGCCGCGGCGGCCAAGGCCACCGACGCGATGAGCATCGGCACACGGCGTCCGTGCCGCAGGTTTTCAGCGGCCTGAAGCCCTCGCCACCCAGTGAGAAGCGACACGGCCGTCTTGCGGCGAAGCACCCACAGAGCCCACACAACGGCCGCCATGGCAAGGATCAGTCCCACGGCGGCGCCGATCACCAGGCTCGTCGCCGTCACGTGCAGCTCCAGGGCAAACGGCCCAAGCAGGCCGACCCACCGCGTCCTCAGCGCCCACAGGATTCCGGCCGCATAGGCCACCGCCAGTGGAATGCCCGCGAACACCGCGACAACGGCGAGAGTGCCCCCCTCGGCCAGAAATGTTCGTGCCACGGTGCCAGGGGCAAATCCCGTGGCCAGCATGATCCCGGCATCGCGGGTCCGCGTCTCGACCGAGAGCCGCAGCAGCAACCCCACCAGCAACCCGGCGGCCAGAACCAGGAAACTGCTCAGCCCCAGAAAGAGCGACGCGAAATCGCTGGATCCCTCGGCCGCTCGCAGCGACTCGGCGCGAACCGGGCGAAACGTCAGGCCGACGTCCTGCGGCTTCAAGGCTCTCCGCAAGGCCGCCGCGTACACCTCCAGGGGCGCGACGCCCTGCTCCGGGCTGTCGGCGGCAATCCGCACCGAGGTGACCCACGGCGACTCGACCTGCCCCGTGCGGCTCCACAGGTCCTGCGCCGTCTGCGGGGAGATGAACGCCTTGGGCGCGGCACCGTGCTCCTGCCAGTACACCTCGTCCTTCGGCCGAATGCGCCCGAGGTCCAACGGAAACGGAGGCTTCCATTGCCGCATCGACGTGGCATCGGTGATGCCTTGGAACTGCGGAATCAAGTCGTCGCCGGCCGCCGGACCGACCATGGCGACGATCCCGCGGACCACGAAACGGCGCGAGTCGGTGTTGAGCGTGGCATCGGCGCCGATGCGATAGAAGCTGATGGCGACGGCATCACCCGCCTTTGCTCCCAGATCGGCCGCCGCCCATGTATTGAGCAGGATGCCCTCGGGCCCCAGGTTCATGTCAACCGGGACTCCGTCTTCCCCCACAAGCGCGATGCCACCTGCTTCCCCGTCCTCATCATCCGCAAGGGCGGCGATGGTGGAGTACGGAATGCCGCCCTCGTCGGATTCGGCATCAGCCTTGGCGATGGTGTTGGCGAGGTAGATCGAGGTTCGGGCAGCCCGATAGCCACAGCCACGCGCCGCCTCGCGCGCGGCGGCAACCTGCCGCGAGGAAAGCACCGTGTTGAGACTTTCAACTGAAATCACGTGACGATCCGCCCGCTGCACAAGGCGTACTCCGCAGTCTTCGGGCGTGACAGCGCCGGCGAGCATGGCGCTCAGGCGTCCGGCCTCCGCGTCGTCCCCGCGACCGCTGTTCGCGTGGACAAGCAGCACATTGGCCTGCCCTGCCCGATCGATGCGGCGCGCGAACCAGTCGTAGGCGACATACACATTCCGCGGCCGCGGGCGGTCGCTTCGCAGAGAGAAGCCGCCGAGCCCTTCGTCGGGCACGATCCGCGCGATCACCAGGCTGACCCGTTCGACGGTCTCGTTCAGGCTGCGACGACCGAACAGGCTGGCCGAAGGCGCCGTTGCCGCCCGGGCGAGGCTGAGGATGAGCGTGTCGCCCGTTCGCAGGGACAACTCGTCGGCGAGCGTCTGATTCACGGCGGCGTGTCGGTCGTCCAGGGCCAGCGCTGGCCCCCGACCGAGCATCGGCGCCTCGGAAGGGTTGACAGCCCAGACCGAAACGTGGGGCAGGCGCACCGATGACGTCGGCGTGGTGGCAGCAGCGTCCAGCGCCAGTACGGCTGCAACCTCTCCGAACTCCGCCGAGAAGCCATTCTGAGCACGGAGATCCTCTGCCAGGGCGGCTCTGAAGAAGCCCGGAGCCGTCAGCGCGAAGTCGGCGCGCCCCAGGCGCCGCAACGCCAGGTGGCGAAGGCTGCCCGTGAACGAGTCGCCCACCAGGAGCGACCCGATGACCACAGCCACACCCACGGCCGCGCCGGCCACGACGGCGGCGTGCGTGCGGCGGTAGTGCCAAAGGCTGCGAAGAAGGAACCTCGCCAGGGTCACGCGCAGACCTCCATGCGGCATGTCACGGCTGATGAACGGGGGACAGGCGGCCGTCGCGAAGCTCCAGGCATCGCGAGAAACGCCTCGCCAGTTCGAGATTATGCGTTACAACAATCAGCATCACGTGACGCTCGGCGGCCACCTCGCAGAACAGGTCGGCCACGGGCGACGCCGTGGCACGATCCAGATTGCCCGTCGGCTCGTCGCACAGGAGCAGCGACGGATCGTTGACCAGGGCCCGCGCCACGGCCACGCGCTGTCGCTCGCCGCCGGACAGCCGTTGCGGGAAGTCGTTCTCACGCCCCTCCAGTCCAACACGAGACAGCAGATCGGCAGCCCGCCGCAATCCGTTCACGGCGTCGTTCGAAGCCACGGTCGGAAGGGCCACATTCTCGATGGCAGTACACTGCGGGAGCAGATGGTGATCCTGAAACACGAACCCCACCCTCTTGCGTCGAAATTCAGCCAGGCGGTCGCCTTCGAGGGCGGCAACGTCCACGTCGCCCAATCGCACCGTTCCCGACGTCGGCCGGTCCAGCGAGCCGATGATATTCAGCAGCGTGCTCTTGCCGCAGCCGGACGCCCCGACAATGGCAACGGTCTCGCCGGGCTCCACGCCGAGGTCCACGCCGCTCAGGACGCCATGCGGCCCGGCCGGCGACGAATACGTCTTGCACAACTGGCTGACCCTCAGGACGCCCGCTTCCGTCGATGCATCTGTCATGGCCCTCGTGCTCCCCAAACCCCTCGGAACGTGCGGCCCGCGCGCATGGACGTCTCGGGGAAGCAGGGGCAGGATGCCCCTGCCACTCACGGGCAAGATGCCCCTGCCACGGTACGGCCCCCAAAACGTCATCCCGCGCGGTCACCTTATCGAAGCGACCATGTCTGCCAGCAGCGACAGGGCGGCCACGCCGTAAAACGTGTACTCAACGTCGGCCCTGCCGCCGGCGGCCACCGGGCGAAAGCCTCCTCCGGGCTCCTCCGCGCCCCGGAGGAACCGCCCAAGCGGTCCAAGCTTCAGCATCCCGGTCCGCCCGATGGTGGCCAAGGCATAGAGCCCCGTGAACGTCGAAAGGAGATCGGCAGCCCCCGCGATCGGGTGCGCCGCCAGGCCTCCCTCCGGCCGCTGAAGAGAAGCGAGAAAAGCGGCACTGCCGCCGGCCGTCGCCTCATCCATGGCCTCCGCGCCCGACAGAAAGCAGATGGCGGCCGCCGTGGGGCTGGCCTGCCCCACCGGGGCCCCGGGGTGCCCTGCGAAGCCGCCGTCGGACGTCGAGCAGGCCCGCACCGCGTCAACGGCCCTGTCCCTGTCGGGCATCGGCTGCCCGATCAGGTCGTAGCACATGGAGGCCAGGAAGGCGTAGTACGGACTCGACGCGCCCCCGGGCACGAGAGTCACTGCCCCGTCGGCCGTGCGGCACGCGGCCAGCAGACCACTCGCCTCATCCCGCCACAAGCGCCTCCGGCACTCCTCCAGGGGCACAAGCCCGACGGCTTCCAGAAAATGGAGACTCTGCCACACGTCCAGGCACTCCACCACACTCGTCATAGGCCGGCGCCACGCCTTCAACCATCCCGCAGCCGATGCCCACGCCGGAGCCGCCGGGGGAAGGCCCAACACCATCAGCGCATGCAGGGCAAACCGTGTGTAGTACGGATCGGCCTCACCGTCGGGACCGGCAAACCCTCCGCTGCGGCCCTGTGCCGCGAGAAGGTAGTCCGTATGCCGACGACAGAAGGAGCCGCCCAGTGCCACCGCTCCGGCACGCAGCCGCTGGTCGATCATGACAGAGAGCGGCGGCCTGCGGTTGGATTCGGTGGGCCGGACGGATTCGGTCATGGCATCGCTTCCGCGCCGAAGGGCAGCCTCTCAGAACTCGTGATCTCTCAGGACAACGCGCGTCAGGAACCGCATCAGATGACGCAGCGCCGGCCGTCGCACCTGATCGGCAATCTCCATCGCCCGGGTGCGGCACTTGTCCGCCAGGCGTCCGGCCTTCTCCGTCGCGCCGCATTGCTGATAGAGCTGCCGCACCTCGTCCACCAGGCCTCGCCGGCTGAGGGCATCGCCGGGACGGAACAGTTCCTCCAGCCTGTCGGCCACCCCGTCGGCCGAGGCAAACGCCAGGAGAATGGTCGGCCGCCGCGCGACGATGTCCTGCCCAGGCAGACGATGGTTGTCGTCGCTGGGACTGAGATCGTCCAGGTCGTCGAGCACTTGATACGCCACACCGAGATGGCGGCAGAACGCATCCACCAGTGCCGCGTCGCCGGCCAGGGGCCCCGCCAGCCGCATGCCGGCATACATGGCAGCCGCAAAGGCCGGAACCGTCTTCAGGGCGTAGAGGGTGAGCACCTGATCGGCGTCGGCGCCGCGAGCCTGATCGCCCGTCAGCAGGAGTTCGGTCCCCTGCCCCCGGCAGAGTTTCAGGTGTGCCGACGACAGTGCCGCAAGGACATCGGCCACACACTCAGCCCCAAGGGCCTCCGCCTGCGCCGCCACGAGGCGATAACCCAGGCCGACAAGGTAATCGCCCGTGTTGATGGCCGTCGCCTCGCCGTAGCGGGCGTGCAGCGTCGGCTCGCCGTAGCGGTATGTGTCCCGGTCCTCCACGTCGTCGTGAACCAGAGACGCCTTGTGAAACGCCTCCAACGCCACCGCAACGGAGGCCACCGGTTCAGTCACGACGGCATCGACGGCCGCCCGGTTCAGGCCCTTCTCGTCCAGTCCGCGCAGGGCGGCGTAGGCGGCCAGCGTGATGAACGGCCGGAAACGCTTGCCGCCCCGGGCCAGCCAGTTGCGTGCGATACTCTCTGCGCGGGGCTGCGAGAAGTCTTCGATCTCCGGCCCCGAGCCTGCCGCCGACAGCAGCCGATCCAGACTCTCTGGCAGGAACAGGTCCGACGCCTTCTGGAGCACGGTCACATAGCCCGCAACCGTGTACTGGTGATCTGTGACGTGCAACGAGAGTATCTCGCGGATTCGCTCGAGGTCGGCCACCGTGTCGCGGCAGCCGTCGCGGAGCAGCGGCACCCCCGCATACGGCACGCCAAGCTGGTAGACCGTCTGGAAGCACTTCTCGAGCGAATCCAGACAGGCGACGCCGAGAATGGCTTCCACGCGGCCGGCCGCAAGCGCCTGCACCACCGCCGGCGTTCCTTCGGCCACAAGCGTCTGATAGCCCAGCGCCCGAGCCTCGGCAAGCAGCCTGCCGATGGAGCAGGATCCGCACAGGCGGCACTTCAGCCCTGTGGCATCGTAGGAGGCCGTGCAGGTGTCCGCGTGGCGCAGGCAGTGAGGAAGCAGAAGCAGACGCCGCGAGAACGCCGTCGCGGCAAACGGGCCGCGGCATATCTCTGTGCCGATGGCCACCATGGCGAAATCACGCCACTCGCGGTCCAGGCCAAGACGTTCCAGAACGATGCCGGCCAGATTCTCCAGGCGTGCGCGATCCGGCAACCGTTCCATCTCGGCTTCGGCAGCGAGGTCGCGTGCGGCGGCCTCGATCCGCCGCCGCAGGGCCTCATCGCCCGGAAGCCCGCGGCCCTTTCCGCCGGTCCGAACGCCCGGATCGCCTGAGGCTGCATCGAATGTGTGTCCCATAGGGATCATCCGCGGCAACTGCCTGAACCGTACGGCACGACCGTCGTTCCTTGGGCCATTTCGGGCCAGTGCGACATCGCACGACCGAGGGCGGCCACCACAAAGATTATAGGATAAATGCGCTCCGAATACCAAAGGCTCGTGAAATAGAGGCCTATGGGCGCCGGCCGGTCCAAGCCGCCCTGCTGGACGCTCTGGACCAGGAACTCGCAGCCGCGACGCACCGCCCGCGATTCGTCGGCTCCGGACGCCCACGTGCACAACGCCTCGACGGCAAGGGCCGTCTCTTCCACACTCGACGGCACGCCGCGTTGCCCTCCCCAGCCGCCGTCGTCGTTCTGCGATGCCACGAGGAAGGCTGCCCCGCGACGCGCCGGCCCTGCGTCGGACATGCCGAGGTCGCGGTATGCGGCCAGAACCCGGGCCGTGCCGTAAACGCGGTTGCAGCCATCGGGAACCGCCTGGTTGCCGAACCACAGGGCGGTCCATGCCCCATCGTCGCCCTGAACACTGGCCAGGTGGGCCATCGCTCGCCGCACGGCTCGGTCGTACGGCAGTTCGCGCATCCGGCCCTCCCAGGCGTGAAGGGCCCGGACCGCATGTGCCGTCAGGTCCGCCCCGCTGCGGTCGAAGGGCAGCTTGCCCCATCCGCGGCAGAACGTCGGCCAGCCGCCATCGTCGTTTTGAAGGTCCATGAGCCAGCGCAGGCCGCCTTCTGCCGCCGCGTCGGCCTGCGACGACTGCCACCCGGCCAGAGCCAGAAGGGCGCCCGACGTGTCGTCGGCGTCGGGGACGCCTCCGGGCAGATTCGTCCACGGCCACCCCCCAGGCGCCGACTCGGTGAACGGATGCACCTGACGGCACTGGCCGCGTGCCAGAAACTCGAGACTCGCCTCGACAGGCGCGCCTGCCCCTGCGGGCCCGGCCCGCAGCGCGTTGATCGCCAGCGACGTCAGCCACAGAGACAGGTTGCTGTCGATGGGCCATGCACCGTTGTCGCGGACCGTTCGCTCAAGAAACTCGATCGCCTTGACCGTGACAGGATGGTCGGGGCGTCCGGCCCCCGCCAGACTCATCGCCACGAAGGCCGTCAGGGGAACCGCCTCGATGAAGCCTCCGGAACTGGGTTGTATGGCCTGCAGCCGACGCAAGGTCGGCGCCATGGCCCGGTTGCGAACGGCCCTGAGCAGCGGGTTTCTTGTGGGCCGTTTCACGTGCAGCAACTGGCCGATGGCGATGAGCGCGGGCAAGGCATAGCTGACAACATGAATCCGGAGCCGCCGCAGCCAGCGATGCGACAACCGCGCCAACTCGAACGGCAGCCGCGGAATGGCCGACCACTCGGCCTGCCCGGCCAGGGCGCAATTGACAAGAATCGGCACGGCGAACGTGCGGTCCTTGCCGTAGAACCGGGTGACCGCGCGGGCCCGGTCGGCCATGGTCGTCCCGGCCCGCTCCGCGAGCCACGCTTCCGCGCGAGCCACGGAGGCCGCTCCGTCACACTCCGCACCGGCCAGCGCGAGGGCGGCACGGGTGAGCATGGTCGTGGCAAGGTTGCTCGGGCTATCGGTGGTGTCGCCCCAGCCTCCGTCGCTGTTCTGGTGGGCGACGAGCCACGCGGCTCCGGCCCGGATTCGCGAGGTCGATGCGTCACGGGCCGCAAGACACAGGGCACTGACGGCTACAGCCGTCGACAGCGCCGAGTCGGACAGCCGCCCGGGCCAACAGCCATCCGCGGCACGCTCCGCCAGCAAACGTTCCACGGCGCAGCGATACGTCGCCGACATGCGGCCGAACAGGTCGTCCGCCGCCGATGCCCCTCCGTCGGCCGCACAGCCGCCGCCCTTCCCCGTAACCGTCGTGCGTTCACTCATACACTATCCAGCCGGTCCAGCCGGTCAATAAGCCTGTCGAGCTCGTCACGAGGCTCGCCGGGATGCGGGGCTGAGTTCCGTAACTCGGGGTCGGGTGCCTCGGACTCGTCCCCGCCGCCATCCTGCCGCGAACATACCGCACGCTCGACCTCGGCAGCGGCAAGACCGCCGACAGCCTCGCCATGATCGTCTTGGGTCTTCTGCTCCGGAGTCTCTGGGCTCGCATCGCTTCCGGCGATCACGGGATCGGCCTCATAGTGCGGGAACATGATCGCCTGGGCCGGGCATATGCGGCTACAGGCCGGGCAACCGGGCTTGCACTGGTCCGGGTTGGCCGCCACCACCCGATCGCCGGGGCCAAGCTCGTAGACGCCGAACAGGCAGAAATCCAGGCACTGCCGACAGCCGACGCATCGCGAGTAGTCCACCACCGGATACCACCGCGACGGAACCAAGCCATCCATGTATTCCACCGCGTTCGAGCCCGTCCCCGGCTCAACGATGGCTCCCTCGGCCAGCGACTCGGCAAAGGCCTCCGGCGACAGTCGCTCATCCACTCGGACCACGCGACCGACGCACTCCACGTCGCACCCCAGAGCCGCCAGGGTCCAACGGGCCGGACGCGCGTGCATCCAGGCGGCCACAGCGACACGGCCGCCCAGTGACGCCATGCGCCTGGCGACAGGGTGATCGGGGGTCAGATAGTAGAGGTGGGGCGCCACGAGCACGGGACATCGGGTTCTGTCGCCGAGCCACCGGATAACGGCGTCCTCGAAGCGGCGCATGTCACCGCTCCCATCCGCACTGCGTGAAACAACGATCGCATCGGGCCGTTCCATCATCCCTCCCTGCCAGGCGCGGACACGGAAGCGTTTTCTTCATTGTAGCGCCGGGAGGGCGACGGTCAAGGCGCATGGACAGGCCGGAGTGAGCCGGGCTGATGATGTGAGAGGCCCCGGGACCTCAGTGCGGCCTGGATTCCTTGGCCGCCTGGTGACGAGCGATCTTGCCGCCGACCATGTAAATGACGTCCTCGGCGATGTTGGTCGCATGGTCGGCAATGCGTTCCAGGTGCCGCGCCACGGCCAGGACATTCAGCCGCCCCGGAGGCAGGCGGCCCTCGCCGACAATCTCGGCTCGGACGATCTCGTAGACCCGGCGGTTCAGCGCGTCCACGCGGTCATCTTCATCGCATACGCGCCGCGCCAGGTCGCCGTCCATGCGGATCAGGGCATCGATCCCATGCGTGAGCATGGCCTGCGTCAGACGCACCATCTCGGGGATTTCCTCGGGCACGTCGCCGCATTTCTCGTCGCGGCACGAAATCGCCCGCTCCGCGATGTTGGCCGCCAGGTCGCCGACACGCTCCAGGTCGTTGTTCATCTTTAACGCCACCACGATGAACCGCAGGTCGACTGCCACAGGCTGGTGGAGGGCGAGTATCTTCAGGCATTCTTCCTCGATGTCGATCTCCAGCAGATCGATACGTTCGTCGTCGGCAATAACCGCAGCGGCCATCTCGGTGTCACCCGTGGCGAACGCTGTGGCCGCGCGGCTCAGGCTCTCCTCCACCATGCCGCACAGGTGCAGGAGTTTGTCCTTCAGCTTCTCGACCTCACGCTGGAAATGGACAGTCATCCTCTTGGCTCCTCTCGCATCGGGCGGCCCGCCGACGGCCTACCCAAACCTTCCCGTAATATAGTCTTCCGTCCGCTTCTCCGATGGATTCGTGAACACGTCGCGCGTGGACCCGAACTCGATCAGGGCCCCCTCGTAGAAGAAGGCCGTCATGTCAGACACACGCGCCGCCTGCTGCATGTTGTGCGTCACGATGACAATCGTGTAGTCGCCCCGGAGTTCCTCGATCAGATCCTCGATGCGGGCCGTGGATCGCGGGTCCAGGGCCGAGCACGGCTCGTCCATGAGGATCACCTCCGGCTCGACGGCCAGGGCCCGCGCCAGGCATAGCCGCTGCTGCTGGCCGCCCGACAGGCCCACGGCATTGTCACCGAGACGATCCTTGACCTCGTCCCACAAGGCTGCCGCCGTGAGGCTGTGCTCGACGATCCCCTGGAGCCGCGCGCGGTCCCGAATGCCCTGGAGCCGCGGTCCGTAGGCCACGTTGTCGAAGATGCTCTTGGGGAACGGATTGGGGCGCTGAAACACCATGCCCACCCGCGTCCTGAGGGCCACCACGTCCAGCCGCGGGGCGTACACGTCCTGACCGTCCAGGGTGAGCAGCCCCTCGGCTCTGCACCCAGGAATCAGGTCGTTCATGCGGTTGATCGCACGCAGGAAGGTGCTCTTGCCGCAGCCGCTCGGCCCGATGATCGCCGTGACCTGCCCCGTGGGAATGGCGATGCAGACATTCTTCACGGCCTGGTTCTGCCCGTAATAGATCGAGAACTCCTCGGCCGTCACGTGGGCGGCGGAGGCCCCCTGCCCCGGGATCGCTGCGTCGGCGGCACGTGGCGCGTCGCGCCTGCCCGGTCCGTCCTGTCTGGTGCTGCCCATCGGTCGTTGCAGGGTGAATGCGTCCACCGGATCGTCCTCCTCCTATCCCCTGAGCTTGCGCGAGATTCTGGCTCGAAGCAGAATCGCCGCGACATTCAACAAGAGCACCAGGCCCACCAGCACCAGCACCATGCCGTACTGCACATGCCGGATTTCCTCGATCGCCTGGTTCTCCGAACAGAGGTTGTAGATGTTCCACGGCAGCGCCGGCGTCGGCTGCTGATGAAGTTCCGTCAGCGACGGCACCTTGCCCAGGGCCACCGCCGCTGTGAAGATGATCGGGGCCGTCTCCCCTGCGGCCCGACCCATGCTGATGATGATCCCCGTAAGAATGCCCGGCAGCGACGCAGGCAGAATCACCGTGACCACGGTGCGCCATCGCGTCGCCCCAAGGCTCAGCGCCGCCTCCTTGTACGAGTGCGGCACGGCCCGAATCGCCTCCTCCGCCGCCCGGATGATCGTCGGCAGCACCAGCAGCGCCAGCGTCAGTGAGCCCGCCAGCACCGTCTTGCTGCGCGAGATGCCGAGCACCTGGTTGAACAGGTGCAGGTCGAACAACGTGTTCAGAAAGAACGCCAGGCCGAACAGGCCGAAGACGATGCTCGGCACGCCGGCGAGCGTGCTGACAAAGGTCCGCAGCAGGCTGACGATGCGGCTGCTGCCGGCGTATTCGACCAGGTAGATGGCCGTGACGACGCCCATGGGCACGGCGAAGAGCATGGCCCCGACGGTCAGGTAGATCGTTCCCAGCAGTGCGGGCCAGATGCCGCCGAAGATGTTGGCGTCCACCGGTTCGTCGGTCAGGAACCGCCAGTTCAGCGTCCATTCCGGCCGCAACATCGCCTCGGCATGGGCCGGCAGGTAATCGAAGAGTTCCTCGAGCTTCGTGCCGCGGAACTTCTCGACGCGCGGCGTCAGAACCTTCTTGCCCAACTGCGTCGGGTCGCTGTAGTCGTAGTCTTCGACGGTCAGCAAACGGCCGAGGGCCACCTCGGCGCGGTCCCACCGCGGCTTGCCGTAGCGGCTGCGAGGCATCACCGGACGCGGTTCGCCCGGGAACGGTCCCAGCAACTCCCGCAACAGGTTCTCGACGGTCCTCAACTGACCTTGCATGTCGCGTTTTCTGCGGCCGCTCATCTGGCCCACTTCGGCCCGGAACTCCGCGACCATGTCGTAGACCGGCTTGCGCGCCTTCGCCGCGTCGGCCACCTCGACCTCCAGCGCGGCCTCATCGCCGCGGCCGAAGACGTCGAACGTGAACCGCCGATTCTCGACCGTCTCGCGGAAGACGAACGCCCCGGCGCCGCGGATAATAATGGGCGTCAGGAGCACCGCCAGCGTGACCGCCATCAGCACCACGGAGAAGATGCCGAGCGAGGTGAAGCCGCGGTCGAGGATTTTCCGTGACGACATGTCCATGGTCGGTCTTACTTGGCCAGTTTGCCCATCCTCTTATGAGTGCGTCGGACGAACCACTCGGCTGCGAAATTGCACAGGAACGACACGATCAACAGGCACAGAGCCATGGCAAAGAGCGAGTGATAATGCGCTGCGCCGTAGGTCTGGTCCGTCTCGCCCATTTCGCCGGCGATCGTGGCCGTCAGGGTCCGCACCGGCTGAAGGATGTTGTACCAGGGGCTGGGGATTCTCGCAGAGTTGCCCGCCGCCATCCAGACCACCATGGTTTCGCCGAAGGCCCTCATAATGCCCAGAATGGCTGCCGCAAACAGGCCGCTGCCGGCCGCAGGCATGACCACCTTGACCAGCGTCTCCGCCCGTGTGGCGCCGAGGGCGTAGCTGCCTTCGCGTAGTTCCCGCCCAACCGCCGTCAAAGCGTCCTCCGACACGCTTACCACGGTTGGAAGCGCCATGATCCCGAGGACCAGCGACACGTTCAGCGCGTTGGTGCCGCTGACAATGACCAGCGACGAGAGCTTCCCGCCAAGGTACACGAGCAGCGCTACCTGAATGCCCGCCAGGACCGCGGCCACCGTCCACCGTGCGGCCTTTCGTGCGCCGACCTTGAACTTGGACGAGAGGATGTCCGACAGCACCCAGGTCACGATCAGCATCACAGGGATGCCGACCGCCCAGAGCGCGCCGGCCAGCACATTGCCCCCGTGGTTCTGAAACAGGGGCGTCAGAATCACCAGGGCGAAAAAGCCGAAGGCCACCGACGGAATAGCGGCCAGGATTTCGATGATCGGCTTGACAATCTGCCGTATCGCAAAGGGAAGCACGTCGCTGAGGCAGACCGCCGCAACGATGCCCAGGGGAACCGTGAACATCGCCGCACAGAGCGTCACCAGGGCGTGATCGAAGAGGATGGCCAGGGCCCCGAACTCCGGACTGTCCGCAGACGCCGGATGCCAGTGAGGGCTGGTGAAGAACTCGCTGAACCCGCGAAGCCGGAAGAACGGCACGGCGTCGCGGATGATGAAGGCGAAGATGAACAGGACGGCCAGCAGGCTGCTGGAGGCCATGACGAACAGCAGGCCGTGCCCGAGCCGACCCAGGATGCCTCGAACGAGGCTCTGGCGACGACTCAGGCACAGCTTCGTTTCCGCTCGACGTCGGACGCGACTGCCTGTGGTGCTCTGCACTTCCATTCTCACTCCGTCCAGGTTCTGCGCCATCCGACCCGCCCAAGCCTGCGACTGCGGCACGGTGCTTCGACTAGTACTTCGTCACCGGGACATAGCCGATCTGTTCGACCATCTCCTGCCCCTTGCGACTCAGGTGCAGCGTGACGAAGGCGTGAACATGGCCGCCAAGGGCCGGGTAGCCGTTGGTGAACAGGAACAGCGGCCGCGCCACCGGGTAGCGCCCCGAGGAGACGGTGTTGTTGTCCGGATACACGCCGTCGATCTCCAGCGCCCGGATGGAGTCGTCCAGGAAGCCCAGGCCGACGTAGCCGATTGCCGACGCGGTGGATTTGATCCGCTCCCGCATCGCGGCCTGCGCTCCCACGTACTCGGTGTCCGCGGCCAGTTTCTCGTTCTTCATCACCAGCCCCTCGAAGGTCTCATACGTGCCGCTGCTGGTGTCGCGGCTGATGCGGACGATCTTCAGATCCGGGCCGCCCAGTTCGCTCCAGTTGTTGATCTTGCCCGTGTAGATGTCGCGCACCTGCTTGACCGTCAGCCCGCGGCCGGCAATCGGATTGCTCGGATGCACCGCAATGGCGATGCCGTCCATCGCCACCACGTGCGCGACCGGGAAGACGCCCTTGTCGGTGGCCGCCTTGAACTCGGCGTCTTTCATGAAACGCGACATCGACGCGATGTCGCAACTGCCCGCAATCAGCGACTTGGCTCCGTTGCCACTGCCCGACTCGCTCACGCTGATTGTCACGCCCGGATTCACCGACATGTAGTACTCGGCGAACGCCTTGGCAATCGGCCCGACCGTCGTGGACCCGTCGATCACGATCTTACCGCTGCCCTTGGCGTCGTCGGCCGCCATCGTCCTCACGACGAAGGCCGCCTCCACAGCCAGTACGGTCACCAGACCCGCCACAGCGATCTTCGATATGCTCTTGCGCTCCATCATGACTCTCTCCTTTCCTCTGCCTGAATTGTACGGCTCCATGGTTATGTCTCGTTAGCGTCGCGTTAGGAATCGGTTAATCGCACAATTCGCCTCAGAACTTGACCATCAGATCCAGTTGCAGGCGGTGGTAGAAGTCGTTGCCCGTCGCATGGGTATGAATGTCCTGCTTGTCGCAGAAGAACGTGGCGCCCAGCGTGACATTCTTCGACAGGCAGTACGCCAGAGACACCTTATGCCCCTTGGCGTCCGTGCCGCCGCCGCCGAAATCGGCATCCGTCAGGGCCCCGAGAACGGCATCCGGCTGCAAGTCGCGATAGTCGTAGCTCACCTGCCACTGCCCGGGCTTGGAAGCCTTGCCCACCTGGAAGCCCACCATCCAGCCGAAGTTGTTCTCGTCGGCGAACAGCGTCGGCGCCACCTGCCCCGGCGTTACCGGCAAGCGGTTCGGGCTCTCGGCCTCGGAGTTGATCGCAAGGTCTGCGTGAAGCTTCACGGGCAGCTTCGCCACCGGGAAGCCGACCTCGACGAACGGGTTCCAGATATCGTAGTCCATCCCGTAACGGTTGTTCAGGCCGCGAGCGATGTCGCCCGTGTTGCCGGCCAGGCCGGCGAACGGCTCCACGGGGTACCCTTCGATGTTCCCGTAGTTGTAGTAGGACACGCCGGACCGCACATAGACGTCCTTGGCGATCTGCGGCAAGTCCAGTTGGGCATACACCTGCCCGGCCCACAGGCTCCCGTCGTTGATGCTGTTCTGGAGGGCGTCGAAATTGCGCTCATCGACCCAGAAACCGCCGCCGTTGAAGAACACGGTCAGGTTCTCCATCGGTTTGGTCTTGTAGTTGAAGGCGATGCCTTCAGGGTTCACGTCGCTGTCGAAGATGAGGTCGCTGCCACCTGCCTTGTAGAACGGTAGCTTCATCCTGCCGAAGATCACCTCCAGATTCTTGACCTGCTTCGGCCGGTACCTGGCGTACATCAGATCCCACCACACCTGTTTCTGCGCGAACCAGTTGTCGAGCGTCTGATTGGTCGAGGTCGGCTCCCCGCCGCCGGTGGCAATCTGCACGCCGACATCCCACTCGTCGTTAACCTCGGCAAACGCTCCAACACGCGTCCGAACCCGATGCCTCACGCGAGGCCGACGACGATCATTGGCCGTCCCATCGTTGATCCATTCGTGCCGGTAACGCAGGTCGCCCTTCAGGGTCCACTTGCTGAACCACGAGTCGGCCGTCGCACGCTCCACCTCTTCCTTGACCAGCTCTGCCAGGCGTGCCCGGTCGGCGTCCGACAGGCTACCGCCCGACTCCCCTTGCACCTTCTGCTTCAGGTCCCCGATCTCCTTCTGCTGATACTGAATGATCCGGTGTAGCTCCTCGATCTGCTTCTGCACATCCTGCTGCGCCCTGGCGGCCGGCGCTGCCGCAGCGAACACCGCCGTCGCCGCCGCAAACGCCATCACACTCCTGCACTTGACCATACCGTCTCCTTTCCCTTCAGACTGTCTATGCCGTGGTAAGGCCGGACATCCACTCAATGCACCGGCCACGCTTGCAGAGAAACCTCTGACAGACAACATCGTGACTTCAGGGACATCTGAGTCGGATTCAGGATAGACTGGCAATACGAGTGTGGTGCAAACGTCGGGTTAATTGTGCGCTAAGGCCGCCCGCCGCGGCGACCCAGGCACTATGAATCGAAGGCCGCCCCGGCAGGATCCTGCGCAACGCGCTCCCCCGTCGAACCGGAACTGCTGCCCGTGGGCAGGTGAAGCGTGAAGACGGATCCCTTGCGAAGCGCGCTCTGAACGCTTACGCGACCGCCGTGAGCCTGAAGAATGTGCTTCACAATGGCCAGACCGAGGCCGGTGCCGCCGAGCTTGCGACTGCGGGCCTTGTCCACGCAGAAAAACCGCTCGAAGATCCGCGGCAGATGCTCCGCGGCGATACCGCAGCCGTGATCCTGCACCACGACACGGACCTCCCGCTCGTCGCGCTCGACCGAGACCTGCACCTGGCTGCCGGGGTCACTGTATCGGATCGCATTATCAAGCAGATTACGGACGGCCTGCTCCACCAGGTGGCTGCTGATTGTGGCCTCGATCGTCTCCGGACACGCCACGTCGATGCCGATTCGGTTCTCGTCTGCCTTGGCGCGGCAACTCGCCACCGCAGCCTGCACCGGCTCGGACAGGCTGGTCGGCGCCATCGTTACGCGGCCGCGCTCGGCGTCCTGCTCAATGGCCGACAGGCTTAAGAGGTCGTCCACGATGGCGTTCAGCCGCTCCGCCTGGCGCGCAATGATCGACAGGAAGTGGCGAGCCGTGGGGACGTCCTCGATGGCCCCTTCCGTCAGGGTCTCGACGAAGCCCTGGATGGACGTGATGGGCGTCTTCAGCTCGTGACTGACGTTGGCCACGAAGTCGCTGCGCATCCGTTCCAGCCGCCGCAGCCGTGTCACGTCGCGCAGCACCACAAGGGTGCCGCGATGCTCCCCATCCTCATCGTGCATGGAGCTGCCATGCACCTGAAGTTGCAGGTTCCCGCCCTCGCGACGGAACGAAAGCTCCTGGTCAGCCTCGCGCCGGGTATCTCGCACACCTGTCACGAACTCGTGCATGTCGGGGTTGCGCACCACCTCGCTCACGGGGTGTCCCACAACAGCGGCCGCATCCACGCCCAGCATCTCCGCAGCCGCCCGGTTGATGCTCATCACCCGCCCGCGGTCGTCGATCGCCAGCACCCCCTCGGTCATGCTGGACAGCACGGCGGCAAGCTCCCGTTGCTGCCGTGTGATGGTCTTGATGCGTCGGTCGAGTTGTCGCGCCATGCTGTTCAACGCCGCCGCCAGACCGCCAATCTCCTCCGTGTCGGACACGGCCAGCTTCCGCTCGAAGTCGCCTTGGGCGAAGCGATCGGCCCCCTGCCGCATCTCGACAAGCGGTCGGGCCAGGCGGCGGGAGATCAGCAGCGCCAACGCACTGGTCAGGGCGACAACCACCACTGCGCCGCCGAGGATCCGCAATCCCACGTCGCGCGTCGCCTTCCTGATCTCCGTCAGGGCCAGACTCGTTCGCAGGGCGCCCACAACTCGCCCGTCGGCCTCCAGCGGCACCGCCACGTACATCATCCGTATCCCCAGCGTCGGGCTGTCGTGCTGATGCGATGCCAAGCGGCCCGCCAGTGCCGAGCGAACCTCAGGCCGCATGCTGTGATCGTCCATCACGGCCGGGTCTTCCTTGGAGTCGCCCACCACCACGCCGTCCGGCGTCACCACGGTGAACCGCGTAGCCGTATCCTGCCCCCACATCTTGCACAAAGGATCGATGGCGGCTCGTTGACCGACGACATCCCCGCCCGCCGCCAAGCCTGCAATGACCTGTGACCGCACCAGGTGCGCCTTCTCAAGCAGCTCGCGCTCTTTCAGGGGATAGTAGAGAACGTCGAACCAGCCCAGGGCGTTGCCCCCCACGGCCAGCGTGCAGATGAGAATGACCAGAAGGTAGCTGATGTAGAGCTGCGACAGCAGCCGTTTCGTCGGCATGGCTAGACATCCTTGAACCGGTAGCCCACTCCCCGAACGGTTTCTATGTACTCGCTGCACGGACCGAGTTTCTTCCGCAGGTTGACCATGTGCACGTCCACCGAACGGTCCGTGACGGCAACGTCCCCGCCCTGTGACCCGTCAACAATCTGGTACCGCGTGAAGACCCACCCCGGCCGACGCGCCATGAAGTGAAGAATGCGGAATTCCGTGTGCGTCACATCGATGGATTTGCCCTTCACCTTGACCTCGTGCCGCCTCGGATCAATCGTCAGCCTGCCGATGGTCATCGGCGTCACCTCGTCGGCAGCCCCGTCGCGAGGACGCCTCAGCACCGCCTTGATACGGGCCATCAGCACACGCGGGCTGAACGGCTTGGTGATGTAGTCATCGGCGCCCAGTTCCAGGCCCGCCACGATGTCGGCCTCCTCACCTTTGGCCGTCAGCATCACCACCGGAATCGCACGGGTCTCGGGGTTGTCCTTGAGCGAGCGGCAGACCTCCAGCCCGTCGGTCCCCGGAAGCATCAGGTCCAGCAGGACGAGGTCCGGCTTCTCCTCCCGCACGGCCCGAAGGGCCTCTTCCCCGCGAGTCGCACATCGCACGCTGAACCCGTCGCGGCTCAAGTTGTACTTGAGCAGTTCCAGAATGTCTTCTTCGTCGTCCACGGCCAGGATTCGCTGTTTGCTCATGGGCTCCCATCCAACACAAGGCCTGAGGCTTCTCCCCTAAGAACTGTATGCCTCGTGTGTTAGCCTGGCGTTAGCAACCGGCAAGAAAACCATTATCGCACACACGGCCGCCAGGGTGCCCCCCGACTGATGACATTATCTGCAAAGCCGCACCGAGGCAACGAAAATGCCATCCTCACGCTGCCTATATGTTCCCACGTGTGCCCACCCCCTGAAGCAGTCGGTTGCAGAACGTGCCGCCTCGGGTATAATCGTCACCTCAAGCCGCAATGCGGCGAGGAGAACCGCCGTGAGAACCATTCGCATGACCGACGTGGACGCCGACCGGCAACTGGCCGATCTGCGCGCCGCCCTGGGACTGGAACAGGGGCTGGTCGCCGACTGGCAGAAAGCCATCGCCAACACCCGTTCGCCCCTGGAGACCGTGCGCGAGGTGCTCCACGCCGTGCGCACGCGCGGCGACGCCGCGGTCACGGAATACACCGAGCGCTTCGACAAGGTGCAGCTGTCGCCCGCGCAGTTCCGCGTGGCACAGGCCGACATGGACGCCGCTGCCCGGACGATGCCCGCCAACGTCATCGAGGCCATGAAGCGGGCCATCGAGAACATCCGTCGCTACCAGGGAAAGACCATGGCCTGCGATCCGGCCGACGTCGTCGTCGGAGGACGGCGCTTGAGCATGGCGTACCGGACGCTGCGCCGCGTCGGCGTTTATGTCCCGGGCGGCGCCACGGCCTACCCGTCGAGCGTCCTGATGGCCGCCGTGCCGGCACAGGTGGCAGGTGTCGAAGAGGTCGTCGTTCTCAGTCCCCCGACGCAGGACGGACAGATTCGCACGCCGATCCTCGCCGCCTGCGCCGTCGCCGGCATCCGCGAAGTGTATCGCCTCCAGGGGGTGGCCGGCATTGCCGCCCTGGCCTATGGAACCGAGACGATCCGCCCCGTGGACAAGATCGTCGGCCCGGGCAACCAGTTCATCCAACTCGCCAAGAAGGAAGTCCAGGGTACGGTGGACATCGACAGCTTTGCCGGACCGTCGGAGGTGCTCGTCATCGCCGACGAGTCCGCCGACGCCCGGTGCATTGCCCTCGATCTGCTCAGCCAGGCCGAGCACAATCCCGGCTGCTGCATCCTGGTGACCGACGACGAGGGGCTTCGCCGGCGGATCGAGGCGGAGATTGACGTTCAGGTGCGCCAATTGGCCCAGGGCGACGTGGTCGCCCGCGCGCTGGACCGATTCAGCGCCATGATTCTCGTCCGTGACATGGACGAGGCCTGCCGCGTCAGCAACTACCTGGCCCCCGAGCACCTTCAGATCGTAACGGCGTCGCCGCGGAGCCTGCTGCCGAAGATCACGGCCGCCGGTGCCGTGTTTCTCGGATCGTCAACGCCCGTCGCCGTGGGCGACTACATCGCCGGGCCGAGCCACACGCTGCCCACCGGCGGCACGGCGCGTTTCGCCTCGGGCTTGTCGGCCAACGATTTCCGCAAGCGAATGAGCGTCATTGAGTACACCGCCGAGGCGCTGGCCGAAGACGCGCCGCACATCGTCGCCCTGGCCGAACTCGAACGGCTCGAGGCCCACGCGCGCAGCGTGACCGCCCGGCTGAAGAAACCGTAGCAGACTGCACCGGAACTCACAGAAAGCGTATCCATGGGTTACTATCGCGACAACATCGAGGCCATGAGCGGCTACGTTCCAGGCGAACAGCCCCAGGGCACTCGCTTCATCAAGCTCAACACGAACGAGAACCCCTATCCGCCGTCACCCCGGGTGATGGAGGCCGTCCGCGAAACGAGCGAGGACGCCCTGCGCAAGTACCCGCACCCGACGGCCGACGCCGTCCGCGACACCGTGGCCGCCATGTTCCGCGTCACGCGCGACAACGTCGTCTGCGGCAACGGCTCGGACGACCTCCTGCGGATGATTTTCACGGCGACCCTCGGGCCCGCCGACGCCGTCACGGTCACCGACCCGACCTACTCCCTCTATGAGACCCTGGCCGGCATCCAGGACGCCCGCCTCGACGTGCTGCCCTGCGACGACGATTTCGCCCTGCCCGTGGCGCGGCTCGCGGCTTCTGTGTCGCAGCTGGTCATTGTCGCGAACCCGAATGCCCCGACCGGCCTAGCCGTATCCATGGACGACTTCCGCCGCATCGCCCGGAGCATCCGCGGAGTGCTCGTCGTGGACGAGGCCTATGCCGACTTCGCCGACGCCACGGCCATGCCGCTGGCCACGAGCGAACCCAATGTGCTTGTCATGCGGACCCTCTCGAAATCCTACAGCCTGGCCGGCCTGCGATTCGGCTACGCCGTCGGCTCGGCCGAGTTGATCCATGGCCTCATGAAGGTCAAGGACTCGTACAACTGCGATGCACTGGCCATTGCCGCCGCTCGTGCCGCCCTCGACGATCAGGCATGGATGAAGCGGAATGTCGATCGCATCAAGACCGAGCGGTCGCGTCTTACTGCCGATCTCCGCAGCCTCGGCTTCACGGTCCTCGACAGTCGTGCGAACTTCGTCATGGCCGGACCGCCCGACGGCGACGCCGAGGGGCTTTATCGGAAACTGAAGGAACGAGGCATCCTCGTCCGATACTTTAACAGGCCGCGCATTGACCGATTCGTTCGCGTCACAGTCGGCGCCCCCGAAGAAACGGATGCCCTGATGGCCGCCGTGAAGTCTCTGACATGAGGAAGACGAGGACCCGAGCTATGGCAGAACAGCGAACCGCCGAGGTCAAGCGAACGACCGGCGAGACCGACATTACTGTGTGGCTGAACCTGGACGGCGCCGGCAAGGCCGACGTCGGCACGGGGCTGGGGTTCTTCGATCACATGCTGACGCTGCTGGCTCGGCACAGCCTGATCGACATGAGCGTCAAGGCCGCCGGCGACCTGCACGTGGACGGGCACCACACCGTCGAGGACATCGGCATTGTGATCGGCCAGGCGCTGGACAAGGCCCTCGGCAACCGCTCGGGCATCGCACGCTACGGGGCCGCCACCGTCCCCATGGACGAGACGCTCGCCACGGCCGCCCTCGACCTGGGCGGACGAGCGTACCTGGTGTACGACGCCCGCTATCCTGTCGATCGCGTGGGCGAATTCGACGTGGAGTTGATTCGCGAATTTCTCATCGCGCTGGCGAACAACGCGAAAATGAACCTGCACATCCACGTGCCCTACGGCGTCAACGCCCACCACATCGCCGAAGGCGTCTTCAAGGCGCTCGCCCGGGCCCTGAGGCAGGCCGTCGAACCCGACCCGCGGGCCACAGGCATTCCGTCCACCAAGGGAGCACTCTAAAACAGGAAGGCCATCTGGAATGACTACGAGACAAGCACCTTCGAACTGTAGTGCCAGAGACCGCCGAGGAGTCCTTCTGGCAGCGTTGCTGCTGACAGCGCCGGGCGTGCTGCTGATGACCACCGTTCGGGCACATGGCCGCGGGCCGTCAAAGGATGCCCCCTTTGTCGACGCCAAGGCCGTACGCGAGCGGTTTGACACTATCACGTCCGAGGACATGGATCTGCTCCGGAGCAAGAAGATACTCTTCCTGAGCCGTTCTTTCGGGCTCAACATCCGCGCGGGCCTCAACCAGTTGGCCAAGGAGGACAAGAAGTACGAGATGCTGTCCTCCTATGAGCGGTTTGACGTCCGCACCGGTGGAGGCGTGGGGGCAATTCCGCCCGACATCTTCAAGAGCAAGAACTTCGTGCATTTCCTGGCCAGCGCCTGGCCTCCAACCAAGCGTTTTGAGGAACTGGTCGCGCTCATGTGCGAGCCGCCGCATCGATTCGGAAACGTAGTGGATGTGGTTGTCGTCATGCCCGATACGACCACAAGCCCCAAGGACTTCGAGGCTTCGGTGACCCCACTGGACGACCTCCGGGCCGACTTCCCCAAGACGCACATCATCTACATGACCGCCGGCGTCCAGGGCAAGAAGTGGGAAGAACAGAACGAAAAGTCGCACGCCTTCAGCGAACTGGTGCGGCAGCGGTACAAGGGAAAGGTTCCGCTCTACGATATCGAGGCCGTGCTCTCGGACGATTTCCGCGTCGGCCACATGTACTGCCCGGAATACAGCAAGGACCCCGCCGAAGTGCATCCGAACCTGCCGGCAGGCGAGATCGCCATGGCCAAGGGATTCCTGCTGATCCTTCGTGACGCCATCCGACAGGACAGCCGAGCCCGCGCCGCATCCTCCAGGAAGGACGAAGGGTCCGACAAGAAGAGGGCCGCGACGCTTCCCGCCAATCATCCGGACGTGGTGGCCGTCAGAGCCATCCTCGATGCCAACGGACTGACCAAGCTGCCCTTCGAGGACGTCGCAGAGGTGCAAGACGGGCGGGTTGCCAAGCTCGTGCTGAATGAGGTGGGAATCACGCACCTTCCGGACGCCATCGGCAAGCTCACATCGCTGCGGTCGCTCTTCCTCTATGGAGACCCTAAGCAACCTTATCCTCTGTTGAAGAGCATCTCTCCCGAAATCGGCAAGTGCGTCGAATTGCGAGAGCTTCTGATCAATCAGAACGACCTTGAGTCGCTCCCAGTCGAAATAGCGTCCTTAAGAAAGCTCACCCGGCTTTCCTTGGCTCACAATCGGCTTCACGATCTCGCACCCGAAGTCCTGACATGGGCAAGGAAACTCGATCCCCAGGGACTTCAGATGCAGGCGAAGACATCCCCTGACTGAAACCATCGGGTGAGTCATTAAGTTCTCAAACCGGACGACGCCGGCCCCGGCGGTGCCCCTTGTCCCCCCTGGCACGGCGAAGGCGCCTGACCGGGCCTCACGGCAACGTGTGCCCCAGCAGTCGGCGCACGGCCATCATGTCGGATGCCGTCAGGGTGCCCGATCCGTCCACGTCAAATCGCACCCGCACGGAGCTCATCGTGGCTCCGGCGCTGCCCCGAGCCGCCAGAACGTCCGCTGCCGTCACCGCCCCCGACCCGTCAACGTCGCCTGCCAGGCAGGTGAACTGCCGCACGGTCGCGCCGCCGAACGGGTTGCCCGCAGTATCCTTCACCGAATCGAGCATCGTCATGGTGTACCGATCCGCATCCGGCAGCGCCGATGCGAACGTGACCGTCACCGTGCGGTAGTCTCCGGACACAACCGTGGAGACAATCTGCGCCGACACGTCGCCTCCCGCCTGGCCGACCACGGTGAAGGCCGCCGGCGACACCGTCCCCGGGGCCACCGCCTTGCTGAACCGCAGCTTCATCTGCGTCACGCCCGCCATCGGGCTGTGAACATACCCATCGGCATAGGCTATCTCGTATGTCGTGCCACCGTGCGTGCTCGCGATGGTCCACTCCTCGACTTCTCCCGGGCCGGGTTTCTCTACGACGTAGATGTGTACAGCCAGGGGGCTGAAACTGTCCTCGAAATAGCCGCTCTCGGAGAGAAGCGTCCGCCCCTCGCCGTACACGGCAATCTGTGTGCCGAGAGCCAATTGATCGACGTTGAAACGCACCACCTCGGTCTGGGCCCGAATCTCTGCGGCAAAGACATAGAGTTGGCCGTTGTATTCGCGGGTCATGATGTCCACACGCCCCCCGCCCGCTTCAACGTCGGTCACTTCCGTGTCGCACTCCTCCGGACCCAGAACCACGGGCGTCAGCTCCGTAATCTGAGTCTTGAACTGAGCCATCACCGCGTAGTTCTCGCTCGGCGTCGGCTCGAAGTAGTGGAACCACTGGATGCCCTTGACGCCGTGGATAACATTCGTCCAGCACATGTTCCTTAACTCGGTCGGCGTCGGCGCAGGCGTCCATGGGTAGTCCGGGGCGGAACGAATGTCGCAGGTCTCGATCCACGTCATCGTCGGAATCAGGTTGTAGTTCCACCCGCGCAGCCGATCCACGGCCAGCAGCGAATCCTCCAGCGAGCACCATGTGTACCTCGTGGCGTACTCGTACGGGTAGTAGTCGAACGCCATGACGTCGGCGCAGCAGGTCTTCCGGTCGAACGGCAGGTTGGTCCCCATCGTGACATTGTGACGATCGCTGTACAGGAAGCAGTAGCTCTGGGCACGCTCCTGGTTCCAGTTCGGCTCCGGGCCGTGGGTGAAGCTGTAGCCGACGATATTCACCAAGTGCGGGTGGTTGCCGTCCAGTTCGTGGCACTTGTCGGTCCACCGCTTCACCTCGGTCGCCGGGATATACTCCGTTGCGCCGCCAAGATCCGGCTCGTCTTTCCAGTTCCACATGAACATGGCCGGATGATCCTTCGTCGAGTTGACATACACGCCCAGTTGGTCGATGTCCACGGCCGTAGCGTGAACCCAGATGCCGCTGCCGGGCGGATCCTCATAGATGTTGCTCGTGCGGCCGCCGGGCCAGTAGTTGCCCTGGGCCGGGCCGATCACCGGCAGCCCCACCGACGAGGCGCTGGCCACGTAGTTGATCCAGCCCGTCGGATTGTCCGGCACATTCCAGCCCTGCCCGTGAAGGCAGTTAATGTACGGCTGCCACTGGGCGAAGTAGTTCGTGTCCAGGCCCCACGGCGTCACCGGGAAGAACGGCTGCCCGTTGCGGCACAGCGCGTTGTTCTCGTCGATGCCCACCGCCGCAATGCCGTCCTCGACCTTGATCCAGGTCTTGCTCGCCGTGCCGCGCACGGCGTCCGACGCGTCCCGAATCTCCACCAGCAGCGTATGCTCCCCGGCAAGCAGTTGCCGGTAATCGGCCGTGAACACCTCCTCGGCCTCCAGTTCCCCCACCTTCTCATGAATCACGGCGCCGTCCAGCCTGGCCACCAGCTTGTCCGTCGGCGACACGTTGTCGATCTGGCAATACACCTTCTGAGCAATGCGAATGTGCGGCTCGGCCATCCACAGTTCCAGGTAGGCCTGCCCTCCCGTGTAGTTGACCTCAAGAATTGGCGCGTAGCTGTGATCGCCGTTGTCCCACGTGTAGCACCGCCGCTCGTTGCCGCCATCGTTCGAGATACGCAGGCCAAGCACGTTGCCGTATTCGTACCCGGGACGATTGATGAACTCCCGGACCAGAGCCTTGACGTCGGCCGACTGCACCCAGGCCCCGGGCGTCCAGACCCCGCTGGTCCAGTTCACCACCGTCGCCGTCACCGGAAGATCGTACGGGACATAGACAAACGACGCACAGTCGTCCTGGTCGACGAGGCGGATGTCGGCGTTCGATGTACCCGTGCCGGCCGTGTTGGCCACCATCCGGATATACGCCGACGTGATCGTCGCCTGCTTGGGCACGTGGACCTGCCAGCGGAAGAATGTTCTGGCCGCCGCATTGCTGTACGGCACGCCTACCGTACTCAAGGTGTAGTTGTTGTCGGTCCCGCTGGAGTAAGTGTCGTCCCGTGAGCAGAAAACCGCATAGGTCTGCGTTCCTGCCCACGCCGGGAAGGCAACCGACAGCACGGCAGCCAACACGGTCGCCCGGAGTGCCCACAGTGTCATGGCTCTCGCCCTCTCAACGGATTTCGAAATGGTTCGCAGCCGCCCACGCGCAGCGCCGGAAAGTGGAGGTTCCGTGAGAACCTCACCGCTATTATACCCCAGATTCGCCGACTCAGGACAATCCACGGAGAGAAACTTGCGGGTAATCCGGGGGCCGAACCAGCGTCATTCCAGCAGGCAGAACGCTTGCGGACAACGGGCGGCGCCGACAGAGGCGTTTCCGCCATCGCGGCGGAGATGCCTGACGATGGTCTTTGGAGCCGGAAGGTGACACGGCCAAATGACAGCCCCTCCCCGCCTCCGATAGGATGCAGGCGGCCGTCGGCGGGCGCCGACAGGCTGCTACGGCCGGGTTTCTACGATCTCGACCGTGCTCATCTCCGGCGTCATGAAGTCGTAAAGCTCTTCCACGTCCGAGTTAAGCATCCGGATGCAGCCCAGCGACACGCGCTGGCTGATGCTCTCGGGTTCGTTCGTGCCGTGGATGCCCAGGTGGTCGCCGAAGTCAATCCAGCGGGTCCCCAGTGGGTTCTGGGGGTCGCCCCCGGGCATCGGTTTCATGATGCCTCTCTGGCTCGGAGGTGGGCTGAATGCAGGATTCTCCAGTTTCTTCAGCACAACGTACTGCCCCGCCGGCGTCGAGTCGCCCCGACCGATGGCGACGCGGTAGGTCTTCACCAACACGTCCCGCAGCCACAGCTCCAGCACCACGTCGCTCTTGACCACCCGCACGCGGAACGGTCCCCTGACCACCTTCAGCTTCTGGCCGGCGTAGATGGAGTCCGACGGAAGGCCGTTAATCCGCTGCACCAGGCGATACGGAATCGCGTATCGCCGCCCGATCGTGGACAGATAGTCCCCGCTCTGCACTTCGTACAGCTCCGCCTCAGTCTCGCCCTCGGCGAGTTTCTTGCCCAGGATGGTCCGTTCGCTCACCGAAGCCAGGCACCCGGCGATCTCGGCGTATTGGGCAGGATTCGGCCCGGCGGCCAACGCCTTGGCATACTGCCCTCGCGCCGCCACGAGCTTGCCTTCACGCTCCAGGCGACGCCCTTCGGCCAGAAGCACCTGGGCTGACGCCGACGCTTCGCCGCCCGTCGCCGCGCCATTGACCGGCGAAGGGGGCGTCTCCGTACCGACTGGCGACGTGGGGGCCTCTGCGGCAACCGGCGTCTGATTGCCGCTCGCCCCTGCGATCTCCGGCGTCATCGGCATCGGCTCGCCGTCGTCGGCCTCGCCCGAATCGGCACCGACCGGCGTCTGCGCGCCAAGCCCGTAGGGCGTCTGGACTTCCGTCGCGTCGGACGACGTCTCGGCGACCACTCCAGACGAGCCGCCGTCCTCGGAGAGCCATCCGAACAAGCGCACGGCACCCCAGACGACCACGGCAAGGCCAACCACGGCTGCCACGAGGCCGGCGATCATGCGAGTGCGGCGGCTGCCCGAGGACTTCCTGCGACTGGAATCATCACCGAACAACAGGCTCGGCACGGCTGGCTCCTTCCACACGCACATTCATATTCTGGATGGTGACTCGGCAAGTCCGAACGGACTGCCCCACACGTTATCGGCAGCCCGAAGCTCACGGATTCGTTCTTTTCGAGCATCTTCTCACTTTCCGCGCGCCCCGTCAACACGGATCAACCCGGGCATGGCAATTCAGGTGCACGTCATGTGTGTGGCTAGGGGTGGCACACTTCGGAGCGACGCCGTAAGCGGCGGCAAAGTGTGCGCCACGGGATGCCCTTTCGGCTTGGGCTCCGTCACACGACGCACACTTTGGTCCGGACTCCGTCCGGCCTCCAAAGTGTGGCACCCCCCGTTGCTGCGGTGCGAGAGCCTTCCTACCTGCAAACGTGACATACACCCTGACAATTCGCCGCCACAAGCTGCTTGCGACTGCCCCGATGGGCATCCCTCCAGCGCCCTGGCGATGCCTCGGGCGGCAGTGCGTTGACTTTGACGCGACGGCGCATTAGACTGCCGTCGTGTTGCATGCCCGTTAGCGCGTCCTGCCGCAACGGCCGTTCCGTGCGGCGGCGGGTTCCAAGATCCAGGCCACGAGCGTCTGCCCATGACCTACCGAGTCGAACTCGACATCTACAACGGTCCGCTGGACCTGCTGCTGTACCTGATCCGCAAGGAGGAGGTCGAGATTGCCGACATTCCGATCATGCGGGTGACGGAACAGTACATGGCGTACCTGGACCTGATGGAGTCGATGGACATCAACATCGCGGGGGACTTCCTCGTGATGGCGGCGACGCTCATGGAGATCAAGAGCCGCATGCTCCTGCCTCGTCCCGAGCTGGACGCGGACGCGGGCGAGGCGCCCGAGGACGAGGAGGACCCGCGTCAGGAACTGGTGCGTCAACTGCTGGAGTACAAACGTTTCAAAGAGGCAGCGCAGGATCTGGAAACACTCAGCGGCGAACAGGCACGCCGGTACGGCCGCCCGACTCCCGAGCTGGTGGCCGGCCCCGAGGAACAGCGATACGCCCTGGACCAGATGATGCAGAGCGTGGAGCTGTGGGATCTGCTGAACGCCTTCGCCCGCGTGATGCGCAGCATCAACATCGCTCCGACCGAAATCGTCTACGACGACACGCCGATCGAACGCATTGCCGAGCAGATTGTCGGCGTCATGTCCGAGCGCAAGACCATGCTGTTCTCGGACTTGTTTCTTGGGCTCTTCGAGGGCCACGAGCAGGTCGGCCGCAGCCACGTCGTCAGCGCACTGCTGGCCATTCTCGAGTGCATCCGTCAGCGGCTGCTGGCCATTCAGCAGGACAGGGACTTCGCCGATCTGCGGCTCTTCTGGCGCGAGGGCAACGAGACGCTGGACTCCCTGGACCAGGCGGCGATGCGATCGGAGCCGGCCGTCAGTTCGCGGCAGGAGGCCCGCAAGGCCGAGAACTTCGAGCACCACGAGGGTCGCCTGAAGGACGAGATCCTGGCCGAAGACGCGCAGAAGACCGAATTCGACGAGGAACTCGACGCCATCGCCGTTCCCGACGTGGAGACGTTCAAGCCCATTTACTCCGACGACGAGCTTCTCGGCCGCAAGACCGACGGATCGGCCGATCAGCAGTCCGCCACCCCGTCTGCGACGGATTCCCCAGTTTCCGAAGAGAGCCCGGCAGCCCCCGCCGGCGAGGACGCCGCACCCGAGGCCGAGTTGCCCCCTACGCCGAAACCGGACGCTCCCCCTGCCGCCAGCGGGGATCCGGCCTGAGTGCAAGCCAAAGGGGTGCATTAAGGTTTTGGGGAAGCAGGGGCAAGATGCCCCTGCCACTCATGGGCAGGATGCCCATGCCACGGTACGGTCCCCAAAACGCTGATGCAACCAAACCCAAGTCGCCCATTGGCACCCCACAATACCTTGGATATAATCCACGCAGGCCCCCTTTCCGTGGGCGTCCGCGGGAGTCTATGGAACCCATTTGCTGGTCTGCCATCTTCGACCGCATTCGTCGCAGGCCCCCGGGCAGCCTGACGCCCAATGCCCGCCTGGTGCTCCAGCGCCGGTATCTGCTCAAGAATGCCGCAGGCCGACCCATCGAAGACCCACCCGCGATGTTCGCTCGGGTCGCCGACAACATCGCGGAAGCCGAGGTGCGGTTGGGATGTTCCGATCTGAGAGACGCCGCGCGGGGGGCCTTCCTCTCGGCCATGGAAAGCCTGGACTTCCTGCCGAACAGCCCGACGCTGATGAACGCCGGTCGTCAGTTGCAGCAGTTGGCCGCCTGTTTCGTGCTGCCGGTGGAGGATTCCATTGAGGGCATCTTCGATGCCGTCAAGGCCGCGGCCCTGATTCACCAGTCCGGGGGCGGCACAGGGTTCTCGTTCTCCCGTCTGCGTCCGTCGGGCGACATGGTCAGCACCAGCCGGGGCCAGGCTTCCGGCCCGATCAGTTTCATGCGCGTGTTCAACGAAGCCACCCGGGCGATCAGCCAGGGCGGATTCCGCCGCGGCGCGAACATGGGCATTTTGCGGATCGACCACCCGGACATTCGCGACTTCATCCGCTGCAAGGAAGCCGAAGGGGCGTTCGAGAACTTCAACCTGTCGGTAGCCGTCACGAACGATTTCATGGAGCGGCTGGAGCGGAATGAGAGTATGCCGCTGGTGAATCCTCGCGACGGCGGCCAGCGCGGATCCGTGTCGGCGGCCGAGCTCTGGGCAGAGATCGTGCGGCACGCCTGGGCCAATGGCGAGCCGGGCCTGTTCTTCGTGGACCGCGCCAACGCCGACCAGCCGACACCCGCCCTGGGCCCCATCGAGAGCACCAATCCGTGCGGCGAGCAGCCTCTGCTGCCCCACGAGGCCTGCAACCTGGGCAGCGTCAACCTGTCGCATTTCGCGGCCGACCGCGACATCGACTGGCCCGCCCTGCGCGACACGGTCCACCTGGCCGTGCGATTCCTCGACGACGCCATCGAGATGTCCCGGTATCCGCTGGCAGCCATCGACGCCACCGTCCGCGGCAACCGCAAGATCGGCCTCGGCGTCATGGGCTGGGCCGACCTGCTGATTGAACTGGGCATTCCTTATGACAGCGACCGGGCTCTGGAGACGGCCCGCCGCGTCATGGCCTTCATCCAGGCCGAGGGCCGTCGCGCCAGTCAGCATCTGGCCGTGGAGCGGGGCCCGTTCCCGAATCATTCACGCAGCCTCTTCGCCGGCGGCCCCGCACAGCGCAACGCCACGATCACGACCGTGGCGCCGACAGGAACTCTGAGCCTGATCGCAGGTTGCTCGGCCGGCATCGAACCGATCTTCAGCATCGCCACGGAACGCAACGTGCTGGGCGGCGAGCGGCTGCTGGAGGTCCAGCCCGCATTCGCGCGCATCGCCCGGCAGCGAGGTTTCTACAGCGATGATCTGCTGGAGCGGATGGCCTCGGGCGACCCCGACGCACTGGCCCGCGTGCCGGAGGACGTCCTGCGGTTGTTCGCGACCGCCCACCAGGTGGCTCCCCAGTGGCACGTGAGAATGCAGGCAGCGTTCCAGGAACACGTGGACAACGCCGTTTCCAAGACCGTCAATCTGCCGCACGCGGCGAGGCCGGCCGACGTGGATCGTGTGTACCGGCTCGCGTGGCAACTGGGGTGCAAGGGCATCACCATCTACCGCGACGCGTCGCGACAGGAGCAGGTGCTGTTGAAGAGCAACGGTCGCTCGCTGGTTTGCCGCGAATGCCTGGTCGAGGACGATGCGCGGATGTGCCCCGAGTGCGGCGGCCCGCTGGTGCACGAGTCGGGATGCCACGTCTGTCACGGCTGCGGGTACACCCTGTGCTGACCCTGCGAAGGAAAACGGGCTGCACTCGACGCAGATCGAATGCAGCCCGCGATATTGGCTCCGGCTCAGGTTCCGTCAGCCGGTGTCCTTGATTCCGATGTTGACCACGCCGTCGTTATGTTGCGCGGTCCGGGCCATTCTGGCCTCCTCCTGGCGGACAAACGTTCGGGGTTTCTGCACGCGGCGCTCGGCCTCCATGCGCTGCCTGGCCAGATACCGCTCGTAGTGCGCCTCGCTCATGTACCCCGGGCATTTCCTGTGAGTGTTCCACTGCTCTCGCGGATTGTCGAACAACCCGCATTCTGTCCGCAGGTTCAGCTTGCACTTGCCGCACTTGCGGATCGGGTGCCTGTTCTTCCTGTCCATGGCCCCTCCTTAGAAGACACTAGCAGTTCTTCACAAGATTACGACGCCTCGTCTGTGCGTGATGGTCCTCGTGGCACCTCCTTTCGGGATTCCGTGCGTCCCCGCGCCGATTGACAAAGAACCTCCCCCCTGACAGCACTGTACACCCACCTGCGCACAGGGTCAAGCGTCGCGGCACCTTGGGCCCGGCCTGATCCCCCCGGCCCCTCCCGAAAGCGGCCCGAAAGCGGCTTGCCGCTTGAACCTGCCCAGCCAATAGCCTAGAATCAGCCCTGTCGGTCACGGGTGCCGTGTGCCGGGGGAGAGGCCGGGAGGGCCGGGTATGGCGGGACAACCGTCCGTTTTCAGCAGTTCCGAGCCGTACTACGACATCATGGTGGATTGGGAGAAGCGGCTGGCGAACGAATCGGCGTTCTTCCAGCGTGCGTTTCAGTCGGTCCACGCCCAGAGCGTGCTCGACTGTGCGTGCGGCCTGGGACACCACGCCTGTCTGTTCGCCCGCTGGGGCATGCACGTCAGCGGGTCGGACCTCTCGGAGGAGATGATTCGCAAGGCACGCCACCTGGCCGACTCGCAGGGACAAGCCGTTGAGTTCATCCAAATCTCCTACGACGCTCTGACGAACGTCTTCTCGCATCCCTTCGACGCCGTGGTGTGCACCGGCAACAGCCTGTCGCTGGCCGGGAAACGGTCGGTGGTCGAGGACGCCATCGGCGAGATGGGCAGGCTCACCCGGCCGCACGGCGTGCTCGTCCTCCACGTGGTCAACTACGAGCTGTTCCCTCCTGGAAAGAACACCTACGGCGAGCCGGTGGCCCGCGAACATCTCGGCCAGAATTACATCTTCCTGAAGAGCTTCTGCCGGGCCGGCACCACGTGCGACATGGACCTGATTGTCCTCCAGAGCGGCGCCACGGGAACGTGGACCCGTACGGTGTTCAGCGAGCGGCTGTTGCTGCTCGACAAGGCGTCCCTGGTGGGCATGGCCGAGAAGGCGGGCTTCGGGAAGATCAACCTGTACGGGGGCTACGGCATGGCGCCGTTCGATCCCCGGACGAGCCAGGACCTGATTCTGGTGGCCAGGAAAGAGTGAGACCATGAGCATCGAAGATCGGTTGTCGGAACTGGGCTGGAAGCTGCCGCCTGCCGCCGGGCCGTTGGGCGCCTATGTGCCCGTGGTTCGCACGGGCAACCTGCTGTTCGTCAGCGGCCAGTTGCCCCTTCGCGACGGCAAGCTCCGCATCACCGGCCACGTGGGCGGCCCCGTCAGCGAGGCGCAGGCCCAGGAAGAGATGCGTCAGGCGGCCTTCAACGCCCTGGCCATCGTCCGGGCGGAGCTTGGCTCGCTGGACCAGGTGCGCCGCGTGGTGCGGCTGGTCGGCCATGTGGCCAGTGCGCCGGACTTCACGGAGCAGGCCGCCGTCACAAACGCTGCCAGCGAGGTCTTCCTGAAGCTGTTCGGCCCGGAGCGGGGCAGCCACGCCCGCCTGGCCCTCGGGGCCGCGGCCCTGCCGAAGGGATCGCCCGTCGAGCTGGAGCTCATCATCGAGGCGGAGGAATAGGCGGCCGGCGCTCTGCCAGCCGCGAGTTCCGGTGCCCGATGCAGACACCCGGGTGCATGTCACGTTTGTGGCGAGCAACTGGTCTGGGAATAACGCCGACCGTAGGGGCGGCTCGCGAGCCGCCCTCCGGCGGTGCCTGTCCCCCGCGGGTCGCTCGCGAGCGACCCCTACGTCGCTTCCCCCCGTTTCTGCGGTGCGAGAGCCAGCGTGCCTGAGAACGTGACATGCACCCCAGACACCCGAACGCGGGTGCGACGACATGTCAACGCAAAGTAGAAACGTCAACGCGGGCGCGACGACATTGACTCCGGACCGGCGCTCATCTACAATCGCTCAGTAAGGTGTTCCATCCGCTAACCTTGAGGAGACTGGACTATGGCAGGACAGAATGTGGTGATGCTGACCGACGACAGCTTCGACGCCGAGGTGCTGGAGAGCCAGACGCCCGTGCTGGTCGATTTCTATGCAGACTGGTGCGCGCCGTGCCGCATGATGGGTCCCGTCATTGACGAGTTGGCCGACGAGTACGCGGGCAAGGCCAAGATCTGCAAGCTCGACACCGACGCCCATCGCGATGCGCCGTCGCGGTACGGCATCAGCGCCATTCCGACCATCATCCTGTTCGCCAACGGCGACGTGGCGAAACGGTTCGTCGGCGTGAACAAGAAGGCGGACCTCAAGGCCGCCCTCGACGCCGCGGCCCAGTAACGCTCAATCGTCTGAAGGCCTTCAGGGCGCCGTCCGCCGTCAGCGGGCGACGCCCTGCTTGCTGCCCGAACGCCGGCGGCGGCCATGCCATCGGAGCGTTACGCCTGGACCTTCGACGCAGCCGCCGCATGGGGCGGACACCAGGTGTCCACCAAGCACGGCTTCACCGTGCCGCCTTGAATCTCGCCACCAACTCCGACTTGTCACCGGCCCTCATCAGGCTCTCGCCGACAAGGATGGCCTGGACCCCTGCCGCCAGGAGCCGCGAAACGTCGCCCTCGGTCGTGACGCCGCTCTCGGCGACAAGCACCGCCCCCTTGGGCACGTGACGAGCCAGCCGCTCGGTGGTCCCCAGATCCACCGTGAAGGTCCGCAGGTCGCGGTTGTTGACGCCCAGCAGCGTCGCCCCGGCGTCCACAGCCCGGCCCAGGGCCTCTTCGTCGTGGGACTCGACGAGCGGCTCCATGCCCAGCTCGCGACCGAGCCCGACCAGGTCGGTCATGAGCGACGCCTCCAGCGCGTCGGAGATCAGCAGGAACGTGTCGGCCAGCCACGCCCTGGCCTCCCACACCTGGTACGGCGCCACGATGAAGTCCTTCCGCATCACCGGCACCGGCGACACGGACTTTGTCTGTGCGAGATACTCCAACTTGCCGCCGAAGTACCGCTCGTTGGTCAGAACGCTGATGGCGTCGGCCCCTGCGGTGGCATACTGGGCGGCAATGCCTCGCGGGTCAAACTCGGCCACAATATCGCCGGCCGACGGGCTGCGCCGCTTGATCTCCGCAATCAGTCGGACCGGGCCGTCCTTGTCGCGGCGCAAGGCCGCAGCCATCGCTGACGCCGGCGGACAATCCGCCGCCCGACTCTTCAACTCGTCCAGCGGCACGCGCGACTCGGCGGCCGCCAACTCCTGGCGCTTGTGCCTCAGAATCTGGTTCAGAATGTCAGGCAGATCACTCATGGTCCCCTCTGGAAAAACCTTGCCCCCCGCCCCGCTCGCACACTATCATCGCGGCCGTAACAGCATAACGCAAGGAGCCCGGAATGCAAACGTTCCCCGTCCGCACCGCCCGTCGCGAGCAGTTGCTCGACATCACCGGACAGGTGGCCGCCGCTCTTCGCGACGGACCGGACGAGGGCGTCTGCATCGTCTTCGTGCCGCACACGACGGCCGCCGTGACCATCAACGAGAACGCCGACCCGAGCGTGGTGGCCGACATGCTGGCTAAGACGTCGCGCATGGTTCCCCGTGACGAAGGCTACGCTCACGCCGAAGGCAACAGCGACGCCCACATCAAGGCCTCGCTCGTCGGCTCCAGCGTCACGATTCCGATCGCGGGCGGCCGCCTCGCCCTGGGCACGTGGCAGGGCATCTACTTCTGCGAGTTCGACGGCCCGCGCTCGCGCACCGTGCATGTTCAAGTGCTTGGCCGATAGGCGGGCCCCATGCCACTGACCGAGCTTCTCGATCCCGAGATTCTGGCCTATGCGGTGAGCCTCCTTCTGGCAATCGGCGGCCTGCCCCTGCTCGTGGCGACGCTGCGACGCCTGAGGACACAGGGACTTGGGCTGCCGGAGACCGGGGCATGGCCCGCCGTCGGCTGGGGTCGCGAACAGGGCGGTTTGCTTTTCGTCCTGATCGTGTTCGTGCTCCAGAACGCGTTGCACATGGCCTTCGGCGGTCTCACGGCGTGGCTTACGGGCCCCGAGGGACACCTTCCACTGTCCCCAGGCGGGCGCATGGCCACACTCAGCCTGGTCACGGTCGCCCACTGGATCGTCGCTTGCGGGCTCGTCCTCGGGTGGCTCATCGCCACCGGCAGGGCGCGTGCCGAGACGTTCGGCCTGACGCCAAGGCGCCTGCTCCGGTCCGCGGGGCGAGGCGCGGTGCTGCTTCTGGCTGCCGAGCCGCTGATCATCGCGACGCTGCTGGCCGGCGCCGCACTGCACGCGTGGATCGTCGAGGAGCCCCCGCCGGTTCACCCCGTCCTCCAGTCCCTGGGCGAACACCCGCAGGCGATGCACATCGTCGTGCTCTTCCTGACGGCCGGCGTACTCATCCCGTTCTTCGAGGAACTCTTCTTCCGGGGCATCCTTCAGACGACGCTCATGCGTCTCGGCAACGCCACGGCAGCCATCACCATCGCCAGCGTCCTGTTCGGCCTGGTACACATGGGGGTGCCGACGAGCGTGCTCCCTCTGACGATTTTCGGCTGGGCCATGGGGTACGCGTTCTACCGCACGGGCAACCTCGCCTCGTGCGTCGTGATGCACAGCGTCTTCAACCTCATGAGCCTGAGCATGGCCTTGCTGCCTCACATGGCAGGCCGCACCCCGTAGAATCGGCGGCCACGGAAAAAGCCACGGCCGGGCGCGATGCCGGCCGTGTCGCACGTCGCTTGGAATGGCAGCCCGGGCACGCCGGGCTCATGTCGCCGGCGGCGGCGTGGTCTCGCCACTTCCCGGTTCAGGAGTCGGACCGGGCACAGGGGCGGGGGCACCTGCGGGCGGCGGCGTTGCCTCATCGGCCGGCTCCGGGACAGGCGTCGGCGTCGGCTCAGGAGTGGGCCCCGGCTCGGGCGTGGTCTCCTCGGGCATCGAAGGCGGCAGGAAACGCTCGGCAAAGGCTACGGCCTTGTTCAACTGGTCGTAGCCCAGGCCCGTGTCGAGCCGGATCCGTCCCCGGTCCAGACCAAGCACGAGTCCTACCACTCCCTGGTCGCTGATCGCTTTGCGGTCTTCCTCGTCGAACACCACGGGCTTGCGCGACGCGCCGCCCGAAGGGCCGGCCAGGACGAGCGAACGCCCGAGCATAGCCGGAAGGCTCAAGTACATTTCCACATTGCGCATGTCGGGAAGGGAGTGCCGCACATCGTCCATCTGCTTCGGCGGCGTCCCGGCCTTCTCGTCGAGGGCCATGTCGATGGCCGCCTTGAAGAGCGTCTGGTCGCTGCCGGCGCTGACAATCGCCCGGTCTTTCAGATACGCCAGGCGGTAGACGTAGCCGTCGGGCCCATAGACCTGCCTGGCTCGCTCTTCGAACAACTCCTTGAAGCGTTTCTTCTCGAACTCGATCTTCGGTTCGAGCCTCGATATCTTGACTCCGCGATACTCCTCCACGGCCGGCTTGTACTGAAGGATCACTCGCGTGCCCGCCTGATCGCCCACCTTGAGCAACGTGCCGAAGAAATCCTGGGCCGCATCGTTGAACATGTCGCGGTCCTTGATTCGCATGATCGTCACGTTGGCCTCGGTGGCGCCGCTGGCCGGGTCGGGCAGGGACGTCATCATCTCGAACTGGCCGGTGAACTGGTCCGCCATCTCGCTCACGGCGTCCATCAGGGCCTCGCGAGTGTCCGGCTGCACCTTGCGGCTCGCCTGAGGCGAGTTCTGGATGATGAAATCCGTGACCGTCGCCAGGGCCACCTTCAGCATGTCGGGATTCACCTGGATGCCGCTGACGGACACGTGCGGCAGATCGAGCGGCAGATCGCCGACCAGCGAACTGTTGCTGCCCCCCATGTCGAGGAGGTTCCGGTAGATGGACCCGTCCTCGGCGAACCGGCACAGGGCGGAGACGGCCACATCGTCGGCGCCCAGCCGGATGCCCAGATCAAACGAATCGAGCTGCTCCAGAAGTTCGTCGATCGCCCCCAGGTACGTCAACAGCATGTCGCTGTAGGCGTACAGCGTCGGGTCGCCCATGACTTTGGTGGCCATCGAGCGGCGGAACCGGTCCGACGCCTCGCGCCGGCTTTCCAGCGTCCGTCGCATGTCCACGTGAACGAACAGGTCGCTCTGCCCAAGGACCTGCCGCTGCTCGTCGGTCAGCCGCGGCGCGATGCCTGACGTGCCGTCCCGGATGTCGCGGCACGTGCGCAGCGACTCCGTGAAGAGAGCGTAGCCGTTGCGATGAATGAAGAACCGCGGCACGCGCGTCTCGGTCATCTGGTACAGGCCGTCCTCGACCTCATCTGCCGCATTGTATTCAAGGAACTGTTCGAGCCCGGCCACCGGCACCATGAAGACGGCGTTGCGCCCTCGGTAGGCCACCGGGTCCAGGTACGCGATGCCCATGGCGCCGCGCTGGGCCACGCCGCCGCGCACTCCTACTTTCACGCTGATCATGTCGGTGACGGAACTGTCCTGGATGGGCAGACGCAGCCCGGTCTTCTGCTCGAACAGAACACTCTTGGCCGCCACGTCGCCGAGGTCTGCGAGCACAAGGAACGTGGTCGTGCGGTCGGGCATGGCGGCCAGCAGGTCGGCCGTGGACCGGGCCTGCCCGGCGGGAGGAGTTCCCGCGCCGCCGGTCTCCCCGGTCGGCCCGCCCGGGCCCGTCTGTCCGCAGACGGCCCCTGCCGCAACGACGATCACACCCATGGCCCAGATTCGCATACGGTTCATGTCGCACCTCAGAGTCACGAGGGTCGAAACAGTTCGTCCGCCTCAGTCGTACAGGTGACACGCCGCCACGTGGTCGGTCCGACCGTCCACCGGCTTCAGCATTGGCGTTTCTATCGAACAGCGGTTCAACGCCTTCGGACACCGCGGGTGAAACGGGCACCCCGACGGCGGGTGAATGGGGCTCGGCGGCTCGCCCTCCCGCATGTCCAGGAACTTCTGCCGCTGCTTCGGGTCCGGCAGCGGGATCGCGCTCATCAGGCACCACGTGTACGGATGCCTGGCGTTACCGTACAGCACGTCGCTGGGCGCCTTTTCGACGATACGCCCCAGGTACATGACGGCCACCTCGTCGGCGATGTGCGCCACCACCGACAGGTCGTGAGCAATGAACAGGTACGTCAATCCGAGCTCAGTCTGAAGGTCCTCCAGCAGGTTGAGAATCTGGGCCTGGATGCTGACGTCCAGCGCGCTGACCGGCTCGTCGCACACGATCAGCCGCGGACGAAGGGCCAGGGCCCGGGCGATGCCGATGCGCTGCCGCTGACCGCCGCTGAACTCGTGCGGGTACCGATTCATATAATCGGGCGTCAGCCCCACCCGTCTTAACAAGTCTGCGACAATCTCCTGCCGCTCGGCCCCCGCGGCCAGGCCGTGAACCGTCAGGGCCTCCCCGACGATGCTGCCGACGGTCATTCGCGGGTTCAACGACCCATAGGGGTCCTGGAAAATGATCTGCATGTGGCGGCGCAGGCGGCGCAGCTCGGATTCCGACTGGGCAAACACGTCCTGGCCGTCAAGCAGCACCAAGCCGGCCGTCGCCGGAATGAGTCGCAGGATCGTCCGTCCTGTGGTCGTTTTGCCGCATCCGCTCTCCCCGACGAGGCCGAGCGTCTGCCCCTGGGCAATCGAAAACGACACGCCGTCGACCGCCTTGACGTACCCGATCGTACCACCAAAAAGCCCGCGACGCACGGGAAAATGCGTCTTCAGGTTCTCCACCATCAGCAACGGAGGTTTCGCGGCGGGACGCATCGGCACCGGCCCGGACTGCACGGCTGTCATCGACTCTCCTCCTGTGGCGGACTCACCGGCGTGCTGACGGCCCGATCGAACGGCAACGTCCCCTCGGGCCGGGCCTTCCAGCAACGCACCCCATGGCCCGTGCGCAGTTCCTGCAACTGCGGCACGCGAGCGGCGCAGGAGGCGTCGGCAATCGGGCACCGAGGATGGAACGCGCACCCCGACGGGATGCGGGCCGGCATGGGCACCCTGCCGGGAATGACTTTCAGGCGTTTGCCTCTCTCGTGCATGCTCGGCAGGCTCTCGAACAGGCCGACCGTATACGGGTGCAGCGGCCGATCGAACAGCTCGTCCACGTCGGCGAACTCCACGATGCGGCCGGCGTACATGACGGCCACTCGATGTGCATTCTGGGCCACCACGCCCAGATCGTGCGTGATCAGGATGACGCTCATCCGCAATTCCCGCTGAAGGCGGTTGAGCAGTTTCAGAATCTGGGCCTGGATCGTCACGTCCAGGGCCGTTGTCGGCTCGTCGGCGATCAGGATCGAGGGATTGCAGATCAGGGCCATGGCGATCATCACCCGCTGTCGCATGCCGCCCGAAAGCTGGTGCGGGTATTCCTCGACACGTTGCTCGGCCGCCGGTATGCCCACCAGGCGAAGCATCTCGACCGTGCGGTCGTAGAGCTGCTCGGGCGTCACCGCTTCGTGGACTTCCAGGGCCTCGGCGATCTGGCGGCCCACCGTGAAGACCGGATTGAGGCTCGTCATCGGCTCCTGGAAGATCATGGCGATCTCCTTGCCGCGGATGCGACGCACCTCGTCCTCGGACATGTGCAGGATGTCCTGCCCTTTGTAGAGAATCTGCCCGGCGGCAATCCGCCCCGGCGGCGGCACGAGGCGAAGAATCGACAGCGACGTGACGCTCTTGCCGCAGCCGCTCTCGCCGACCAGGGCCAGCGTCTCGCCGCGCCGGACATCGAAACTGACGCCCCCTACGGCGCGGGCGACGCCCTCTTCGGTCCGAAAGACCGTTTCCAGGTCGTGGACGCTCAGGATCGTCTCGCCGATGTCACCGGCGGCCTGGTCTTCGTGGATCATCCCGGACGGTATGCTCATGGCGGTCCTTACACTTCCTTGAGACGCGGGTCAATGGCGTCTCGCAACCCTTCGCCCACGAGATTGTACGCCAGAACGGCAAGGAAAATGATCGTTCCGGCAACGACGACCAGTTGCGGCCTCTCGGTGGCCACGGATCGAGCGTGCTGAAGCAGCAGCCCCCAGCTTGGATAATCGGGATCGCCCAGGCTCAGAAAGCTCAGGGTCGCCTCCAGGGTGATGGCTCCGGCAATGCCGAACGTGGCGCCCACGAGAACAGGGGCAATCGTGTTCGGCAGCGCGTGCCGCAGGATGATGTACAGCGACGAGAGGCCGCTGGCCCGGGCCGCGGTGATGTAGTCGAGGCCCTTGGCCTGGAGGACCCCGCTGCGGATCAGCCGCGCGGTGCCCGTCCAACTGGTCAACCCGATGGCGATCATGATGTACCAGAGTTTCGGCCCCCAGAGGGCGATGATCGTGAGCAGTAGGAAGAAGGTCGGGAAGCAGATGAAGACCTCGACCACGCGCTGAAGCAGCAGATCCACCCAGCCGCCGAAGTACGCGCTGATGCCGCCGATCAGGATGCCGATGAGGGTGCTGATGCCCACGGCGATGAAACCGACGGCCAGTCCGATGCGTGCGCCATAGACGATCCGGGAAGCGTTGCTGCGTCCCAGCCGATCCGTGCCGAGGAAGTGCAGGGCGTTGGGAATCTCATACTTCTGCCCGACCCCTGTATCGGTCGGCGCGTAGGGAATGGGCGGCATCAGCCACGACGCCTCGACGCCGGCGGCCACTTCCTTCCGGTAATCGCGCTCGAGGCGGATGGTATGGGTCTGGCCGTTCGCCACGAACGTCTCTTCGCGGAAGATACGGTCCGGCGCCACCCGGCAGTTCGTCAGCAGCAGCACGATCAGGAGGGCCGCATAGCCATGTCCGCCGAGGGCCCAGGCCATCCGGGCGGGACTCACGACGCCCACTCGCCGCAGCAGCCGCGCGGTCACAGGCGTCAACGCGAGCACTGCGGCAACCAGGCCCCAGAGCAACTGCGTTTTCGACACGGTCGCCAGAACCGGCACGGGAACAGCCTCCGGCCTCAACACCATGAGAACCGCCGCCAGGGCGACATAGAGCAGCAGCGGCAGCCCCCACCCGAGCAGTCCGGCGACTTCCGACAGCGAGCCGCGCAGCGTCCGGGCAAGGAACCTGTGCATCACGGCGCCGATGATGGCAACCACGGGCAACAGGAGCAGGCCGATGTGGAAGGCCGTCAGTTCACGCATCGGCGGCAGGTCCACCGTCTTCAGCGACGTGTTGCTCATTGCCGCGGCGAAGAGCAGAAAGAGCAGCAGGTTGACCGCCGTGGCGCGCCGCAGGTCGTTCAATCGCCAGAACGTCCAGTCCGTCCGCGCCAGCAGCCGCCGCGTCACCGGAATCAGCAGAAACAGGGCCAGGGCGGCGAAAAGGATCAGGTCGATGTTGGTCATGGCCCTGAAGAGCGGGAACGTCAGGCCCTCGGACGGCGTGTGCCAATAGTATGGGTACTTGTTCGCCAGGAGCGGCGCGAAGATCGACATCAGGAACAGCAGGCTCACCATGGCCAGTCCGACCATGGCGGGCTTGTGCCTGCGGAACTGGCGCCAGACGATCTGCCAGTAGCTTCGGCTGACGACCGGCAGTTCGTCCAGGGAGGCCGACGGGCCCTGAGTTGCCTGTGGCTCAGTCATAGCGCACCCTCGGGTCCACGGCCGCCAGCAGCAGGTCGGCCAGCAGCATGGCGACGAGCGTCAGGACGGCGCCGATGAGGCTGATCGCCTCGATCATGGTGTAGTCGCGGCGGATGACGGCGGTGTAGAACAGAAGCCCCATGCCGTTCAGATTGAAGATGGTCTCCACGATGATTGAGCCGCCGATCAACGCCGGCAGAATGAACGCCATGACCGTGATCATCGGCAGCAGGCTGTTGCGTACGGCGTGCACGTAGACAACTGTGCGCTCGCGGAGTCCCTTGGCGCGGGCCGTGCGAACGTAATCCATCCGCAGATTCTCCAGCAGGCTCGTGCGACTCAGTTTCGCCATGTACGCCAGGCTGCCGACGGTCAGCGTGATGACCGGCAGGATCATGTGGCGCACCCCGTCGCCAAGGTAGGCCCACGTGGAGAGCTGGTCCGCCTGGTCGTCGTGCATGCCGCCCACGGGCATGATCACCCAGAGCCAGTCCGGGTGATGCACACGAAGATAGCCCTCCAGCTCTCCCCCCTTGGAGAACACCACGATCAGCATCAGCCCGAGCACGATGGCCGGGATGCTGTACATGATCAGGACCGCCACGCCCGAGCCGGTGTCGAAGACGGCACGCCGCAGCGGGTCGGCGTAGCGGTTCTTCGCCGCAACCAGTCCGATAGGTATCGCCAGCAGATAGGTCAGCAGCAGGGACACGGCGTTCAGTCGAATCGTGATGCCGATCCGCTCGGCGATCATCTCCGTCACCGGGCGCTTCTCGGTGATGCTGTCGCCCAGATCCCCCCTGAAGAGCCCTCCGGCCATACGTGCAAGCCATTGGACATACTGGACCGGAATGGGCTTGTCGAGGCCGTACCGCGACATGCGTAACTTGATCAGGGCGTCGCGGTCCCCGCCCTGCTCCGACATGTTGCCGCCTTCGCCCCGGACACTCAGACTGATGGGGTCGCCGGGGGCAAAACGGATCAGCGCGAACACCACGAAGCTGATGCCCAGCAGCGTCGGAAGCATCAGTGCGATGCGCTTGATCACGTACTTGGTCATAGGACGGTCCGAATCATCGTGTCCGGCCTCCGGCACTTCGTCATCGAGGACACTCGCGTGCGTCGCGGCGACGGGGGCCGCCGCCCTTCCGCCGGACTACTGCCCGTACAGGCGCATGCCCTGCGGCGTCCACCAATCCCGCTCGTCCAGCCCCAGGGCGTGAATCCTCACGTCCTCGAACCGCCGATGCACCGCCGCCAGAGACCGCCGCCCGAAGAGAAACGTGTACGGCTGCTCTTCGTGCAGCAGGCGGTGGAATTTGTGGTAGATTTCGTTCCGTTTCGTGCGATCGAACTCCACCCGAGCCGCCTCGATCAGCCGATCAGCCTCGGCATTGCGGAAACTGATGAAATTCGAGCCGCGGTTCGCGATGCTGTCGGAGTGCCATATCTGGTACGGATCGCCCTCGATGGATCCCCCGCCCCAGGACAGCATCACCGCCTCAAACTTACGCTCGTTCAACCGTTCCTCAAAGACGGACCACTCCAGTTGCGTCAACTCCATCTTCACGCCGACTCTGCCCATCTCTTCTTTGACCATGCTGCCGATGTCGAGCAGCGTGGGCGCGCCCTGGCCCATCATCAGCGTGAACTTCAGGGGCTTGCCGTCCTTGTCCAGGACGCCGTCGCCGTCGGTGTCGCGCCATCCGGCCTCCGTCAGCAACTGCACCGCCTTCACTGGATCAAACGGCCACGGCTCGATGGCCGGATCCGCCTGGATCGGCACCTTGACCAGCTCCGAACCCATCCAGAAGGGGCCGCTGACCACGTCCACCAGATCGTACAGGATGTCCTTCTTCATTCTCTCGCGCGGCACAAGGTGCGTCAGCGCCAGGCGCAAACGGCGGTCCTGGAACAACTTATTGTTCTGGTTGTACCCGATGAAGCTGTACCCATTGTAGGGCGTCTTGTACTGGAGCCGCTTGTAGTGCGACTCGAAGTCCTTGTCGTCCTCAGCGAAGACGTACTTCTCCGCAGACATGGCCATCCAATCCATTTCCTGGGCCTTGCATTTCTGGTAGGCCGCCGTGTCATCCACCACGATCTTGAAGACGATCTTGTCGAAGTGGTACGGGCGACCGTAGTAGAGCGGATTCCGCTTCAGCACGACCTGCTGCCCGGGTTCCCAGCTCTCAAAGACATACGGACCCGAACCCACCAGCTTGTCCCGAATGGCATTGAAGGCCTCGGCGTCCGTGAACTCGTAGACGTGCCGCGGAATGATCGTCATGTACCCTCCGCCGGCCACCTCGAAGCTCTTGAAGTACGGCTTCCTGAACTTGAACTCCACCGTCAGATCGTCCAGAGCCTTGACGTGTTCGACGTCCTTGAAGTAACCCAGCGTCCGAGTCGCATCGACTTCCGGGTTCTTGATCGTTTCGTAGGAGAACAGGATGTCGTCCGTGGTGATCGGCTTGCCGTCGCTCCACACCATGCCCTTGCGCAGCTTGAAGGTGATGGTCAGGCGATCCTCGGAGATCGTCCACGATTCCGCGAGCTTGCCTTTGAACTCCAGCGTGTCGGGATCAACGTCAATCAGCGTATCGAACAGGTACCCATGCACCATCTGCGAATAGTAGTCGGTGGACGTCACCGGATTGAGCGTCCGCGGCTCCGCCGTGAAGTGGCGCACCAGCCAGTCGCCCTGCTTGTCGTTCGCCTCTGCCTGGACCGTGCCGCCGGCGTTGCCCGGCGTCTCCGACGGAACGCGAGGGAGCGCCGCCGTCGTCGGAGCCGCCTTCAGGTTGGCAATCAGCTTTTCCAGACGTTCATAGTTGCGGTCGGAGGACTGGATCTGCATGTACCCGATGAGGATGAGCACCCCGAGCAAGAGAACAATCACCACATCACTGGCACGCCAACTCTTGTGCATGGCAACCCCCATCACATCGTGATCCCGCCGCGCGGCGGGGCGTTCCGTCCGGGTTCAGACCCGGCACTATACCATCCCGGCAAAGGCAAGCCAAGCTCAATACGAGCCTGGGCCGTTCCTGCGCAGCCCTTCCCCTCGCCGCCGTCAGTCTTTGCCGGAAATCAGCTTCGGATCGAAGGCGTCGCGGAGCCCGTCGCCAATGAAATTCAGGGCCAGCAGCGTCAGGGCCAGCATGGCACACGGGAACACCAGCAGCCACCAGTAGTTGACCATCGGGCTGAGCGTCTGGACGCCGTCGCTGGCCAGGGTGCCCCAGCTGGCCAACGGCGCCGAGATGCCCAGGCCCAGGAAGCTCAGAAACGATTCCTGGAGAATGGCCACCGGGACCGTGAGCGTGGCGCACACGACGATGGGCCCCAACAGGTTAGGCACCATGTGCCGCAGCAGAATGGCCATCGGCCCTGCCCCGAGGGCCCGCGCCGCCACCACGAATTCCTCCTGCCTCAGTCGCAGCACCTGCCCGCGGATGATCCGCGCCATCGTCAGCCACATCACGCACCCGATGGCCACGAACAGCACGATCAGGCTCTGTTCGGCGTAGACGAGTATCAGGATCACCAGCAAGATATAGGGCAACCCGTACAGCGTGTCCACCACGCGCATCATCCACCGGTCCACGGCACCGCCTGCCTGCCCCGCGACGGCCCCGTAGACCGTGCCGATGACCACGCTGATGGCCGCCGAGATCAGGCCGACGAACAGGCTGACCGCTCCGCCCTGGAGCGTCCGCATCAGCAGATCGCGGCCGTTGGTGTCGGTGCCGAACGGGTGCTGCCACGATGGCGGCCAGGGATGCGGTTGTCCTACGCGCGAGTCTTCCTCCTGGCCGACCGTCCAGGTGCGACCCTCCGACAGGCCGTAGACGTACACGCAGGAGCAGGCCACGAACACAGCCGCCAGGACGGCGCCACTGGCCATGGCGGCTTTGTTCGCCCGGAAGCGGCGCATGCCGAGCGCCAGCGGGCTGCGGCTCACTACCGCCGAGGGAACGTCCATGGCCGACTCCGCAATGCGATCAGTCATAGCGGATCCTCGGGTCGAGCCAGGCGTAGCCGACATCCACCAGCAGGTTCATCACCAGGAGCAGCCCGCTGTAGAGCATGACACAAGCCAGGATCATCGGATGGTCGCGGTTCAGGGCGCTGGTTACGAAGTGGAAGCCCACTCCCGGAATGTTGAAGACCTTCTCCACGACGAAGCTGCCGGTGAAGATTCCCGCGGCGGCCGGCCCGACGTAACTGAGCACCGGGAGCAGCGCGTTCTTCAGGCCGTGGGAGAAGATCACACGCGTTCGCGAGAGCCCCTTGCACTGGGCGACGCGCATAAACTCGGCCGGCAGCACGTCGAGCATGCTGTTCCGCATGAGCCGCGCGACATAGGCCGAGGGAAACGCCGCCAGCGCCACCGCCGGGAGGATCAACTGCTGTGGCGAGCCCCAGCCGCCGGCGGGCATCAGCCGCAGCCAGAATGCGAACACCATCAGTAGCAGCGATGCCACGACAAAGCTCGGAATGGAGATGCCCAGCAGAGTTGTTCCCGTCAGCAGATGATCCAGCGCGGTGTACCGCTTGACGGCCGAGATGATGCCCACCAGCACTCCCAACACGAGGCTCAGCGACAGGGCCAGTGTACCCAGAGCCACCGACACCAGGAACGACGGGCCGAGGATCTCGCGAACCGTGTTCCAGTCGCGATAGTGCATCGACGGCTGACCGCGGAACGTGACCAGATCGCGAAGGGTCAGCACATAGCCCTCGCCCCACGGACGATCCAGGTAGTACCGATGCTTGAAGTCGGCGACGGCCTCGTCGGACATCTCCTTGTCGGTCTCCCATGGTTTGCCCGGCGCCGCCCGCATCATGGCAAACGATACGGTGTAGATGGCCAGCAGGGTCGGCACGAACCACAGCAGCCGAAGGGCGACAAATCGCGTCATGGCCCGCCCTCCGCCGCGTCGATCCATAGGTCCTCAAAGGCAATCCGGTTCAGCGGATTGGGAACGTATCCCTTCACGCGGTCTCGCACCAGCGACGCCGACACGTAATAGTACACGGGCGCCACCGGCATCTCCTCTTCGATCAGAATCGCCTCGGCCCGACGGAATATGTCGGCCTGCCGCTCCATGTCCACCGTGTCGCCGGCTTCCCCAATCAAGCGGTCGTACTCGGGATTCGACCACCCCGTGTCGTTGTTGCCGCCGCCGGTCACGAACATGTCGAGGAAGGTCATTGGGTCGAGGTAATCGGCAATCCAGGCGGCCCGGGCGATATCGTAGTCCAGCGTGCCCACCTTCTCCAGGAAGACCTTCCACTCGATATTCTGTAGCGTCAGAACGATGCCCAGCTCGCGTCTCCACTGCTCGGCAACCAGTTCGGCGATCCGTTTGTGCGCCTCGCTCGTGTTGTAGAGATACCGCAACGTCGGGAACCCCTTGCCGCCGGGGTATCCGGCTTCGGCCAGGAGCCGGCGGGCTCGTTCCACGTCGCGGCCGTGGCCTTCGGGCCCCTTGTACCACGGAATCTGCCCCTCAGGCACAAAGGTGCGCGCCACGGGCTGCCCCAGGCGCCCTGCCCGGTCCACGATCTCCTGCTTGTCGAGCGCCAACGACAGAGCCAGCCTCACCCGCCGATCGTCGAGGGGCGGTTTCGTGCAATTGAACCGCAGAAAGTAGGTGCCGCAGTAGGGGAACCCGTGAAAGTCGAGCCGACGGCCGGCGCGGCGTTCCTTGAGCAGTTGCTCGGCGGCCAGGTTCGGCACGTCGGTGATCAGGTCCAGTTGTCCCAGCTCGTATTGCAGGTAAACCGTCTCCGGGCTCTCGGCCGGGTAGACGTCGATGGTCGGCACGCGCACATGCTTGCGGTTCCAGTAGTGCTCGTTGCGGACAAGGCGCATCCGGTATTTCAGCTTCCACTCGTCGAGCACGTAGGGGCCATTCGAAACGATCCGGCCGGGATGCGTCCACGCCGGATCGGTGGGATCGTCGCCCGCGCGAACGCGACGGCTGGTCTCCACGGAGCTTCGCTTGACGGGAAGCAGCGTGTGAAACGCCACCAGGTCGATGAACGCTCTCGTCGGCCGCTCCAGTGTCACCCGCAGCACCGTGGGCGACACCGCCTCGATGCCAAGCCGCGCGGCGGCGGCTTCGACGACAGCGTCCGCCTGCTCAGGGGACATCTCGGCCAGCCCCGTGGTGGCTTCGACATACTCGCGGCTGCCCTTGATCGCGAAGAGAAGGTAGTTGTACGGCGACCCGGTACGTGCGTCGAGTGCCCGGCGCCAGCTGTACCGGAAGTCCTCGGCGGTGAGCTGCGACCCGTCGCTCCAGCGGGCGTCGTCGCGCAGATGAAACGTGTAGACCAGGCCGTCATCGGAGATGTCCCAGCGATGGGCCACGCCGGGCTTCGGACTTGCCGCGACGGGATCGAACACGGCGAGTCCCTCGAAGAGCGCCCCGGCAATCCGTCCGCCGCTGACATCCTGCATCTTCTGAGGATCGAGGGTGGGCACCTCGGGGCCCTGGCTGAATCGCAGAGCCGCCTTGCGGTGCCCGAAGTCCAGTGTGACCACTACCAGCGATGCGGGAATGAGGCCGAGAATCAGAAGGGCTGCGGCGCCTCGCCACGAGGACTTCCACATACGATCGCCATCTCCGGTTGCCGCCGCGGGGTCGGTCCGAACTGCTGTCGCCGCGGACTCAGCGAGCGCCGCCCGCGGAGGCAACCTCGGCCGACTTCGCAGGCGACCAGTCGAGCAGCACGGGACGCTGCTTCAGCCGCAGCTCTTTCTTGCCGGGCTTGTCGAGCCGCAGAAGAATCTCGATCCAGTTGAGTTGCTCCAGCCATACGCCGTCGATGGCCTTGGCATCCAGACGCCCCGACTGGCCGCGGCCAGCCGCGACAGCCTGCGACAGCCCCGTCGTCTCGCCGGTGAGGCGGGCCAACGTATCGTCAATCGCCGCGATCAGGAGGAGCCCGTCGCCGTGCGGCGGCGTCCGAGCCAGAATCTGCGCCATGGCTGCGACAATCGGCTGCTTGGCGTCCGGAATGGGGCGGATGTCGTTCTTGTAAGCCAGATCCAGCGTCGCGACGGCCACGCGCATGGCTTCGGCGATGTCGTGGTCGGCCAGGTTCAGCGTCTTGGCCTTCTCGGCCGACACGCGGGTCAGCAGGTCGGTCGCAGCGTCGGTGCCCAGGGCCGCCACGGCCTCGACCATCGCGCCCACGCAGATGCCGTCCTTCTCGCGCATCAGCGCCTTCTCAAGGTCTCCAAGGACGCGGCGAATCGACTCCGGCGCTCGCCCCTGCACAATCGCCTCGCTGACGGCCTTGCCCGCCAGGCCCTTCGCCGCCCAGTAGCGCACCCCGGCGTAACGCTCGCCGTCGGCCCCTTCGCCGCCCATCAGCTTCAGCAGCAGCGGCACCGCATCGGCATCCTGAACCTGTGCCACAACGATGGTCAGCGCCAGCCGGTTCTTGTAGACCAGGATCGGATTGCTCATCTTGGCGCCGGCCTGCCTGACGATCGTCTTCGCCGCCAACTGCCGGAACTCGGCCGTCGCATTCCCCGACTGGGCCATGTCCACCAGTTGCTTGCGGGCGGCATCCACCAGGCGATTGTCCGTCCCCGTGACCAGCGTGTCGAGCAGACCCGCAACGGCCTTGTCCAGGCGGCCCTGGTCATCGCTTGTGAAGGCCTTCTTCCCCGTCAGATCGACGATGTTGTCCGTCTGGGCCGAAACGCACGGAGCTACCGCCAGCAGTACGACAAGGCCCCATGCAAACCCCATGGTCCGCGTGCTCATCAAGAGTCCTCCGGTCAGCCTGTTGTGCGATACAGCGGTGATACCCCGACAGGTTCGCGACAGTCGAGAACCGAGTTCCCCCGGCACCATCGGAACACCGCCAACTTAGTGTGCGCCAAGATGTAAGTCAAGGCTTTTTCCCATCTCAGGCCCTGCGGACACACTGTCACCACCCATTGCCGTCCCACATTGGCCCCGGCCCCACGGGTAGCCGTGAAACCCAGGCGACCGTGAGGACGTCCTGCCCCTCGACGAGACGCGGAACATGCCGCGGACCGCCCCTGCCGTTGACTCAGCCAGAGTCAATCGTAGCACCGGATCACTGCGCCGGCGTCGGCGCAGCGGGCGGATTGCCGTCGGGAGCCTTGTCAGGCTGAGCCGGCTCGGGCTTCGGCGCCGGGGCGTCTTCCTGCTGTTCGAGCTTCAACTGCTCCTTCAGTGTGTTCAGCGCCTGATCGATCTTGTCAGCGCCAAGTTTCTCGGAGAACTCGGCCTTGAGGGTCTCGAGCGTGGCGATGGCCGCTTTGAGATCTCCCTGCCTGTGAGAGGCCTGAAAGTGCATCATCATGGCCTGGAGCCGCAGGTCGGGATTCTTCAGCTTGTCCTTCGGGTAATCGGCCATGAACTTGGCACTGATCTTGGCGAATTTGGCCGGATCGGAGCCGTCGCCGGTATCGAGGAGCCCGAGATACCAGTCGGCCTGCTCACGGACGCCCTGGGCGTTGTCGGCGTCGAGCTTGGCGGCTTCCTGGAGCGACTGCGTGGCCTGCTCCTGGGCGTCGCCGGCCATGGCCAGCGTGAGGCCGCGGGCCAGTTTCAGCTTAGCGAGCCGCGCGGTGTCCTCCGGCTTGGCGGCTTTCGTGGCGGCATCGATGTAGCCCAGCTTCTCGTCCTTGGACAGCTCCATGCGCGAGCACAGCTCGGCAACCTGGAACAAGGCCTCGGTGTTCGAGGCGTCCTTCTTGTAGGCCGCCATGCTCTCGTAGAGTTTGAGCACGTCGGTCAGCATCTCCTTCATCCCGGAGGGAGGAATGAACCCGGTGTGGCGCACCAGGACCTTGCCGTCGGCATCGGCGGCAACGAGGGTCGGCATGGCACTGATATTGTAGGCCTGGGACGTGGCCTGGTCCTTGTCCACGTCGATGCGCACGGTGACGAACTTGGCCAGAAGGGCCTTGACGCCCTCGTCGCTGAAGGTCTGGGCGTCGAGCGTCTTACACGGCCCGCACCAGACGGCAAAGAAGTCGATGAAGATGGGTTTTCCTGCGGCCGCGGCCTGCTTCTTGGCCTCATCGAGGTTGGAGAGCCACCCATCGTCCTTGTGACCGTCGGCGGCGGGCGTTGGCGGCGTTGCAGGCGCGGGAACCGGAGCGGCTTCCTGTGCGGCGGGGGCCGGTGTCGCGGCCTCCTGGGCCGCAACAGGGGCGATCCATGTGTGGCCGGCCAGGACGGCAGCCATCGCGCAGCTCGCAAGCAGCAGAGTCACCCTCATCATGGGACAGTCTCCTTCGTGCATTCTGTGGCGCGATGGGGTGTAGCCGATGAGGCGTCGTCGCGTGCGGCGCGCTCATATCCGATGCGAACGGCTGCCGGCGTCAGAAATTCGAGGAAAACAGCGGGCTTCCGCGACGCCCTGAGGCGGCAACGGACAATGATTTTCCCGCAACGCAGGGCTGGTTGCAAGGGAAAAGCGTCGCCATCGATGAACGAGGCATGTCATGTGTGTGGGCAAGGGGGCCATCTCTGGAGCATGTAGGTCGGGTCAACAGACCCGACACGCGGTTGAGCGGACAGAAGGAAGCCGTCGGGTCTGTTGACCCGACCTACGCACTGCGGTGCGAGAGCCTTCGTACCCACAAACATGACGTGCATCCGGCTCGCCACCGTTGACCGCCGGCCGCCCTCTGCCTATACTCTCCCTGTCGCCGCGGCTCGGGGCCGCGATCGATCTTGTGTCAATCAACCGACCTCCTCCCCGCGCCACCATTGGGCGCCGGGCCGCGGGCGGTGATTCAACCGATGCCCTCATCTTCCGGACGTGCCATGCCGACACCCCTTGTTCTCGGACTCGACCTGGGCAGCACCGCCGTCAAGAGCGCCCTGGTGGACGCCGACGGGCTGATCGCCGCCACAGACTACCGCCGCCACAACGGCCGCCCCCTCGTCGTCGCCGCCGCGATGCTGCAAGACCTCCTCGCCGGTCCACACGGCCCCCGAGTTGTCGCCCTGGGCGTCACCGGCTCCGCCTCGCGACCGCTGGGCCAGGCCCTTGCGGCTCCCTTCTTCAACGAGGTGGTCGCTCTGGCCGCCGCCATGGGCCGACTCCATCCCCGATTCCGCACCGCCATCGAAGTCGGCGGCGACTGCGCCAAGATTATCGAACTGGCCGACCAGGCCGACGCGGCCACGTTCCGCGATTTTGCCATGAACACCGAATGCGCCGCCGGCACCGGCTCGTTCCTCGACCAGCAGGCCAGCCGGCTCGGCGTGCGCATCGAGAACGAATTCGGCGCCATGGCCCTGCGCAGCCACAAGCCGCCGCGCGTCGCCGGCCGCTGCTCCGTCTTCGCCAAGAGCGACATGATCCACCTCCAGCAGCAGGCCGTCCCCGACTACGACATCGTCGCTGGCCTCTGCTTCGGCATGGCCCGCAACTTCAAGGCCACCCTGGCACGCGGCCGCGACCTCAAGACGCCCATCGCCCTGGTCGGAGGCGTCGCCTCCAACGCCGGCATGGTCCGCGCCTTCCGCGAAGTCCTCGAACTGGCCGACGGCGACTTCGCCGTCCCCGAACACCACGACCGACTCCCGGCCGTCGGCGCCGCCCTGCTCGTCCTGCGCGACAGGTCCGACCTCGCCGACGCCTCGCCCCTGGCGGTGGACCACGCCGCCCTCGACGCCCTGGCCGCCCACCGCGAGGCCCCGGCATCGCGCATGCCCCCGCTGTGCCAGCCCGACGGATACCGCCCCTCCGCCGTCGCCCAGGCGCCCGTCGACGGCCCCGTGGACGCCTATCTCGGCATCGACGTCGGCAGCATTTCCACCAACCTCGTCCTCATCGACGCCGAGGGCCGCCTCTTCGACAAGCTCTACCTCATGACCGCCGGCCGACCCATCGAGGCCGTCCGCGGCGGACTCAAGCAGTTCGCCGCCCAATGGGGCGACCGCGTCCGCATTCTCGGCGCCGCCACGACCGGCTCCGGCCGATACCTCACCGGCGACATCATCGGCGCCGACGTCGTCCGCAACGAAATCACCGCCCAGGCCCGCGGCGCCGCCCACGTCGACCCGAGCGTCGATACCATCTTCGAAATCGGCGGCCAGGACTCCAAGTACATCCGTCTCCGCGACGGCGTCGTCGTCGACTTCGAGATGAACCACGTCTGCGCCGCCGGCACCGGCTCCTTCCTCGAAGAGCAAGCCGAACGACTCGGCATCAACATCAAGGGCCAGTTCGCCGAACTCGCCCTCTCCAGCCGCTCGCCCGTCCGCCTCGGCGAACGATGCACTGTCTTCATGGAGAGCGACATCATGCACCACCAGCAGCAGGGCGCCGCGCTGCCCGACCTGGTGGCCGGACTCAGCTACTCCATCGCCGCCAACTATCTCAACCGCGTCGTCGGCACGCGCGGCATCGGCGACCACATCCTCTTCCAGGGAGGAACCGCCTTCAACCGCGCCGTCACAGCCGCCTTCGCCGCACTCACCGGACGCCCCATCACCGTGCCGCCGCACCACGAAGTGACCGGCGCCCTCGGCGTCGCCCTGCTCGCTCGCGACGCCCATCGCCAGGGCCAGTTCGCCGCAACCCAGTTCCGCGGATTCGACCTCGCCGAGCGGCCCTACACCGTCCGCAGCTTCACCTGCCAGGCGTGCTCCAACTACTGCGACATCCGCGAAGTCCGCGTCGAGGGCCAGTCGCCCCTTCACTACGGCAGCCGGTGCGACCGCTACAACAAGAAGGCCCACGACGGCCCGCACCCCAGCGACCGCTGGCCCGACCTGACGGCCCAGCGACAGCGGCTGCTCCTCGGGCTGCCCGCCGACGCCTCGCCTGCCGTCTGCGACGGCGCCCTGCGATCCGACCGCGGCGGCGCAGCACGCGGAACCGTCGGCATCCCGCGCACCCTGGTCTTCCACCAGATGCTCCCCTTCTGGCGAACCCTCCTCGAACAACTCGGCTTCGAGGTCCTCGTCTCCCCCGCGTCCGACGCCGCCATCATCCAGGCCGGCGTCGAGAGCGTCCTGTCGCAGACGTGCTTCCCCGTCAAGGTCGCCCACGGACACGTCCGCTGGCTCGCCGACCAGGGCGTCGACGCCGTCCTGCTGCCCAGCATCCTCGCCCTGCCGCGCGACCACGATAGCCAACGCTACAACCATCTCTGCCCCTATGTGCAGACCTTCACCTACCAGATCGAGACGGCCCTGGACCTCACCGCCGCCGGCGTCAAGGTGCTCCGACCCATCGTGGACATGGAAGACGGTTACGGCGCCGCGCGCGACGCCCTCGCCCAATGGGGCCGCTCGCTGGACATCGCCACCGCTGACATGAGCGAGGCCCTCGACGCCGCCATAGCCGCCCAGGACCGCTTCGAGACCGATTGCCTCGACTGCGGACAGAGGCTCCTCGACGATCCGCCCGAGGGGGCCCAGCTGGCCGTCCTCGTCGGACGCCCCTACAACACCTGCGACGCCGGCATCAACCTCGACGTCGCACAACGGATGCGCGCCGTCGGACTCCTGGCGGTTCCCATGGACATGCTCGACCTCCGACGCTTCGACCTCGGGCACGACTGGGACAACCTCTACTGGAAATACGGCCAGCGCGTCATCCGTGCCGCCGAAGTCATCCGCCAGCGCGCCGACCTGGGCGCCGTCTACATCTCCAACTTCGGCTGCGGCCCCGACTCGTTCATCAAACGCTTCTTCCAGGAAGCCATGGGCCGCCGAGCCTTCCTGTCCCTGGAAATCGACGAGCACAGTGCCGCCGCAGGCCTTGTCACCCGGCTCGAGGCCTTCGTCGACAGCCTCCGCGGCGCAGGACCCCAGGCCGCCGAACCGCCCCGACAGGTCTTCCCTGCCGCCGACGCCGCCAACGGACGCACGCTCCTCATTCCGCACATGTGCGACCACGCCTTCGCTTTTGCCGCAGCGTTCCGCGGAAGCGGACTCAAGGCCCAGGTCATTCCCCCCAGTGACGACGAGAGCCTCGCTCTCGGCCGACGCTACACCAGCGGCCGCGAGTGCCTCCCCTGCATCGTCACCGCCGGAGACATGCTCCGCGAACTCCGGCGACCCGGCGCCGACCCGTCACACATGGCCTTCTTCATGCCCTCCGGCACCGGCCCCTGCCGCTTCGGCATGTACAGCAAGCTCCATCGCCTCATCCTGCGCGAGGCCGGTTTCCCTGATGTGCCCGTCGTCAGCCCCAACCAGGGCGAGAGTTTCTACGAGGACTTCAAGAAACTCCAGCGCGACCCCACACGCCCCGCATGGTGCGGCATCGTCGCCGTGGACGCACTGACCAAGGCCCTCCACGCCACCCGACCGTATGAACGCACCCCCGGCGCCGCCGATGCCGCCTACGTCGCCTCCCTCACACTCGTCGAGCAGGCCCTCGAACGCGGCGACGACCTGCCCCCCGTCATGAGACGCGCCGCCGACCTGTTCCGCAACGTCGCCCTCGCCGACGCACGCGGCTCGCGGCCCCTCGTCTCCCTCGTCGGCGAAATCTACGTCCGCAGCCACGCCTTCAGCAACCAGGACGTCGTCCGACGTCTCGAAGCCCTCGGCCTCGAAGTCGATCTGGCCAGCTTCGCCGAGTGGATCTACTACACCAACTGGACCCGCAAGCGCCGCACGCGCGGACGCCGGCAGTACCGCCTCTGGCTCGGCACCTGGATCAAAGAGAAGGTCCAGCGCTTCGACGAGCGGCGCATCAAGGGGCCCCTGGCCGATCTCATCGGCGAGACGGCCGAGACCGAGACGCCCCACGTCGTCGCTCTGGGGCACCCGTACGTCCACGATTCATTCGAGGGGGAAGCGGTTCTGAGCCTCGGCAAGGCCGTCGAGGCCGCCACTCATGCCCGGCCGCGCACCGGACAGCGCGCCGCCGGCATCGTCAACGTCATGCCCTTTACGTGCATGCCCGGCAACATCGTCGCCGCCATGCTCAAGCGACTGCGACGCGACCTCGGCGACCTGCCTATTCTCTCCGTTGCCTACGACGGCCAACGCGACAGCGCCCTGGATGTCCGCCTCGAAGCCTTCGCCGAACAGGTCAAGGCCTTCGCCGCGGCGAAAACGCCGTAGCAGGTTCGCGCAAGGAACGACCGCGCCGCGAGGCTACCTCACGGATGAGACGCCACCATGGCGGCCACAAAGATCGCGTAAACGATTCCGCCCACAAGGCTCAGTCCGATATTGATCGCCGAGACGATGATGCCCGCCAGTGCGTAGGTCGAGTCAACAGACCCGACAGCACAGGCCGCAACCGCTTCCCATCCCAGAGGCAACCCGCAGGGTGGCTGCTCCGCGGCCACGCGGTCACGTCAACCCGCCGCGTGCAAAGCGCGCTCCTCTAGCCCCTCGCCCTGCTTTCAGGGAGGGGCCCCGAGCACGGCCGAGGGCCAAACACCACAAACCGCCCCGCCGCACCGCACACCCTACGGAATCAACTCCTCCGGCGTCCCTTGCGCCCTCAGACGGCTCTTGAGCTCCGCCGCCTCCATGAGTTCCACCTGACCTCCCCAGCACAGGGCCAGACGCATTCCCTCAACCGGCTTCCCCTTCGAATAAGCAATCACCACCCCGCGATGCAGATCCATCTGCGACATGCCTGCCGCCGTGTAGACGTATTCCTCCCCGCTCAACGGGCACGTGATGGCTCTCGTGTCCGACAGCATTCCCTGATCCACCAGCGTCTGAAGGTCCGGCGGCATCGTCCCGTGCGACATCGTGTAGACCGTGCATGCCTGGTTCAGGACTCCCAGACGATACCCGCTCACGGCCGAGTTGCGCAACACCGGCACACTGACAAAGGCGATCAGGGTTCCGCCGATGAGCAGCAGATTCAGCAGACTGATAATGACCCCAGCCGTCGCCCTGCCCTTGCCCGTCAGCGTGCCTCCGCTCCGCTTGACCTTGCCGCGCGCCGCAAGACCCAGGATGAACCCCGGAAGCGAGCCAATCGGACCCACGCAACAGATCCAACTCACAATCGACAGAACCAGCGACGCCGTGGCCATGCCGCAGCTTCGCGGAGCCGCGAGCATCGGCGCCACGCCGGCCGCCGCCGCGCCCGGACCGTACGTCGCCCCGGCCACCGACTGCGTCCCCGCCGCAGGAGACCCCTGCGCCCCGACCACCCCGCCACGGATCATCTCCGACTGACCCCCGCTCTGCTGCGGCACGGTCAGTTGCGCGCGGCACGTCGGGCAGAACACCTCCCGACCCGCATATTGCTCGCTGACCGTCATGGCCTGATGACACGAAGGACACGTGAACTGGATCGCCATTGCCCGCCTCCTCTGTCGAAAGGAATGCCACCGTGAACGACCACAGTCTATGCGCCGCCGCGGCCCCGCTCAAGCACAATCCGCCGCACACAGCCCCCTTGACTTCCACCGGCCGAGGTGATACACCCTGCCCTGCGACCTGCCTGCGGACGCGTGACCGCAGCGGACAGGCCGCCGACCTCCGCGACGCTCTCGTCCGAGGTTCGGATACGCTGGATGGGTCTTGCTGAAAGGAATCCCCGATGGGCAATCGGATTCACGTCACAGTCTGGAACGAGTTTCTTCACGAGAAGAAGCACGAGGCCGTTCGCCAGGTCTATCCCAACGGCATCCATGCCGTCATCGCCGAGGCGCTGTCGGCCAATCCCGACATGACCGTCCGCACCGCCACGCTCGAACAGCCCGAGCACGGCCTCACCGATCAGATCCTCGCCGAAACCGATGTTCTGCTCTGGTGGGCCCACATGGGCCACGGACAGGTCGCCGACGCTGTCGTGGACCGCGTCCACAAACGCGTTCTCGACGGCATGGGCCTCATCTGCCTGCACTCGGCCCACTTCTCCAAGATCTTCAAACGCCTCATGGGCACCGGATGCGACCTCAAGTGGCGCGAGGCCGCCGAGAAGGAACGCCTCTGGGTCGTCGATCCCGCGCACCCCATCGCCGACGGACTGCCCGAGTACTTCGAGCTGCCTCACACCGAGATGTACGGTGAGCACTTCGACATTCCCCAGCCCGATCAGCTCGTCTTCATCAGTTGGTTCGCCGGCGGCGAGGTCTTCCGCAGCGGCTGCTGCTGGCATCGCAGCAAAGGCAAGATCTTCTACTTCCGGCCAGGTCACGAAACCTTCAACATCTACTACGACCAGACCATTCGCAAGGTGCTGACCAACGCCGTCCGATGGGCCGCACCGAGCGGCACCGCGGTCGTCAAACGCGGCCATCATCCCACGCCGCTCGAGAAGCTCTAGGCCCTGGCGCAAGTTAAGGTTCTGCCACAGAAGTGTGACGATACGGTTACCGGACAGTATTGGCATCCTGCCCCTGCGCCCCCCAAGGCACCGGTCGCGTTTTGCGGTATCGCATCCGCGGCGAACCTTTGGTATGATGTTCGCCGTCACTTGCCGCAGCCCGGCGAGTTCATCTACACTGTGGCGACAGAAAGTGCCCTTGTGGCGGACAGGTTGGTCAGAGAAAGGAATCCTTCGATGAGCCGAAACGAAATCGTGGCCCGAATCGCCGAGTCCGGATGCGTTGCCGTGGTGCGCGCCCCGTCGAGCGAGCAGTTGGTGGACGTGTCGCGGGCCCTGGCCGCGGGCGGGATCATCGCGGTCGAAATCACGATGACGACGCCCAATGCCCTCGACGTAATCAAGGCCGTCAGCCGCGAACTGCGCGACGAGGTCATCGTCGGCGTCGGCAGCGTCCTGGACAGCGAGACCGCCCGGGCCGCCATCCTGGCCGGCGCCCAGTACGTGGTCAGCCCCGTGCTCGACGTGGCCACGATTCAGATGGCCCACCGCTACGACAAGCCTGTGGTGCCGGGCGCCTATACGCCCACCGAGATTCTGGCCGCCTGGACGGCCGGCGCCGACGTCGTCAAGGTCTTCCCGGCCAGCGTGGGCGGGCCGTCCTACTTCAAGGCCGTCAAGGGTCCCCTGCCCCAGGTCAAGCTCACTCCGACCGGCGGCGTGGACCTGAATACCGCGTCAGACTTCATCCGCGCAGGGGCCGAGTTCCTCGGCGTCGGCAGCAACCTCGTCAGCAAGGACGCCCTCGCCCGCGGCGACATGGACTGGATCCGCGCCGAGGCAGCCAAGTACGTCGAGGTCGTCAGGACCGCCCGCGCGGGCATGAAGAAGTGACGCCGACCGAGAGGAGCGTTGCTACATGGCACGAACGATCTCTGTGGCCGTCTGGCTGATTGCCGCCGTAACGGCCCAGGCCGCTGGGGAGGATCCCGTGACCAAACCCGTCGCTCCGACAGAGGCCTTCTGGGCCGCGCCCGTGGATGTGGAATTCAAAGCCGACCTCGACAAGACCGTCCAGAAGTACGTCGAGATGCTGCCCAGGCAGTTCGACGCCAAGAAGCCGCACGACCTCATGATCGCCCTGCACGGCCACGGGTCTGACCGGTGGCAATACGTCAACCAGGCTCGCGGCGAATGCAGGGGCGCCCGCGACATGGCGGCCCGGCACAACATGATCTTCGTCTCGCCCGACTACCGCGCCAGCACGTCGTGGATGGGGCCTGCCGCAGAGGCCGACATGGTTCAACTGATCGGCCTGCTCCGCAAGAAGCATAGAGTCCGCCGCGTCTTCCTCGTCGGCGCCTCCATGGGTGGCACCTCAAGCCTCATCTTCGCCGCCCTGCACAGTGATCTGGTCGACGCCGTGATCTCCAGCAACGGCACCGCCAACATGATCGAGTACGAGAACTTCCAGGACGCCATCGCCAGATCCTACGGCGGCGACAAGAAGACCGTCCCCGACGAGTACAAGAAGCGCAGCCCCGAACTCGCCTGGAAGCGTTTCACGATGCCTCTGGCCCTCACGGTCGGCGGCAAGGACAAGGACGTGCCCCCCGACAGCGTGCGGCGGCTCTATGCGCAGCTCCAGAAGGCCGGCAAGAAGGATCTCCTCATGATCGACCGCGAGAACACCGGCCACAGCACCAGCTACGACGATACCGTCGCCGCCATCGATTTCGTCGTCAAAGCTGCCGCAACCTCGAAGCCCGACAAGAAGAAGGCCAAGGCAGGAGCCAAGCCGCAGGACAAGGACGCCGAACCGAAGAACGACCACGAGCCCGCTGCCCCGTAGCCGAATGCCGCTCGCCGTCCTTGCGTGCGATGTCCACTGCTGACAATTGCCTATTGTCATATCCCATACCACATGCGACAATCGTGCCGCTCTGTCCGGCTGCCAACTCGTGGAATCAACGAAAGGAGACGCCCCATGAAGACGCACCCCACTGGAACACGGAGGTTCCTGGCCGTTGGATCGGCCCTCCTCCTCGCCGCCGCGGCGACGATCTTCCTGGCTGCCCGACCTGTTGCCGCGTGCGGCCCCACGCATGGCGGCGGAGGCGGCCACTGGGGCGGCGGTCAGGGTGGCTGGTGCTGCGAGGCAGGCCTTACCGAATGGCTCGCCGACGACAACGACTGGTCCGTTGACGAGAACTGGGACAACGGCGTCCCGACCTTCCGCAGGATCGCCCGCATCGACAACTGGGGCACCGCCAATGTCCTCGCCCCCGCCGCCTTCGCCGACGAATTGCAGCTCGGCTACGCGGACCTGTCCGGCGGAACCGTGGTCATCCACCCCGGCGCCGCCCTGGCCACCTGTGGCGACCAACTCGTTGGCATCGCCGCCGACGGCACCATCCTCCAGATCGGCGGCGAGAACCGCCTCTTCTGTGGCGAGCTCCTCCTGGGCATCGCCGACACAGCCTCCGGCACGTATGCCATGGACGATGGCATCCTCTACGCCCAAGGCCAGACCATCGGCGTGGCCGGCATCGGATCGTTCTACCAGGCAGCCGGCTGCAACACGGCCGCCGCAGGCCTCACCATCGCCGCCGAGGCGACCAGCTTCGGATCCTACGCCATGGACGGCGGCGCCCTCAGCGTCAGCCGCGACGAAATCATCGGCGATCAGGGCATCGGCGCCTTCTACCAGGGTGGCGGAATCCATGCCGTCTGGTGGGGCGGCGTCACTCTGGCCGACGGCCTCGACAGCCAGGGCGCCTACACGCTGGCTGGCGGCGAGTTGTGGGTCTGCGGCCCCGTGACGGCCGGACGACAAGGACTCGCCTCCGTCGAGGTCCTTGACGGACGCATGCTCATCGCCGGATCCTTCCTCCTCGGCGAAGCGGCCGACGCCACCGGCACGGTCACCCTCGGCGGCGGCCGCCTCGATGTCGCCGGATGCGAAGTGATTGCCGCCGACGGCACCGCCATCTTCGCCCAGACCGGAGGCGTTCACACCGTACGGCAGTCTATGGCAGTCGGTGGCGCCGCCGATTCCTTCGCCATGGTTTCCATCCTTGGCGGCGAGCTTCTCGCCCGCAACCTCTGCATCGGCACACGAGGCGGCATGGCCATGTTCGACATCGCCGACGCCGACGCTGCCATCACCGTCGAGGACGCACTCGTCTTCGGCCCCGACGCCTACCTCACTGCCGCCTGTGGCTCGACCATCGTCATGGCCGGTGGCTCCGTCATCAATCTGGCCACCGACGAATACGCCCTGGCCGGCATGGACGCCCTCGCCGTGGTCTTCGACGGACGCGGACGCTGCTGGGGTTGGAGCTCCTATGAGGTTGCAGGAACCGACCTCGGCCCCGACGCCGCCGGCTTCCTCGGCAACTTCGCCCTCGATGCCCTGATCGTAGGCGGCGACGCCCCGGCCCGCGTCGTCCTGCGGGATTGCATCGACAACGGCAATCGCTCTCCCGACGCGCCCGAGGCCCTCTACGTCCACAACCTCATCGTCGCCCCTGGCAGTGTCCTGCACCTCGGCGGCCTCGATCTCTACTGCGATGGAGCCCTGGACATCCAGGGTGACGTCGTCGGCGGCCACGTTACGCCCATCCCATAGCCGCCCGCCGCCGCAGCATGTCGTACCACAAAACGTCAACGGCCGCCGGATATCACTCCGGCGGCCGCTTGTTTCGACCTTCGCCATGTTTTGTGAAACAGCCGCCATCGGCTGTGCGGTGCAACCCGGCGTCATGGCCGCTTGACGCAGTCCCCGATCGCCGTCGAGGTGCGGCCATGCCCCTGCCCTGGCGTGTCCAGGTGGCGGGTGCCTGCCCCGCTCAACTCCGGTCGTACCACGCCTTGTGTACGGCCTCGGCCACCGCCTTGTGCACCCCGCGGTTGAGGATCGACGGCAGAATGAGCCCCTCCGGCGTCAGGTCCGCTATGGCTTTGGCCGCTGCCAGTTTCATGCCCTCGGTGATCCGCTTTGCGCCGCTGTCCAGTGCGCCGCGAATCAGCCCCGGGAACACCAGGGCGTTGTTCACCGTGCGACCGTCCAGCGCCACGGAGGCCCCTGCGGCCATGGCCTCGCGCGGCGAAATCTCAGGCGTCGGATTCGCCAGCGCCAGCACGAACCGCGGCTCGGCCATCGACGACACCATGTCCCGCGACACCAGCCCCGCGCTCGACAGCCCCACGAACACGTTCGCCCCGGCCATCACCTCGGCCAACGATCCCTTCAACCCGTTCGGATTCGTGGCCGCCGCCAGGGCGTCTTTCGACGGATTCATGTGCTCGCTGCGCCCCTTGTAGAGCGCGCCGGTCCGGTCGCAACAGATGACGTCCTTGACGCCCGCCGCCAGAAGCAGGCGCGCCGTCGCGCTGCCGGCCGCGCCGCTGCCGGCAATCACCACGCGAAGCGGTTCCAACTCAGCGCCGAATCGGCGGCACGCGCTGATCAACGCCGCCAGCACAATCACCGCCGTCCCGTGCTGATCGTCGTGGAACACCGGGATCGGCAGCCGCTCGCTCAGCTTCGCCTCGATCTCGAAGCACTTCGGCGCCGCAATGTCCTCCAGCATGATCACGCCGAACCCCGTCGCGATGGATTCCACCGTCCGCACCATCTCGTCGATGCTCATCCCGCGCGACAGCAGAATCGGCACGCAACCCACCCCGGCCAGACGGTCCAGGATCACCGCCTTGCCTTCCATCACCGGCAGCCCCGCCTTCGGCCCGATGTCCCCCAGGCCCAGCACCGCCGACCCGTCCGTCACAATGGCCACCGTGTTCGACACCCACGTGTAGCGCCGGTACGCCGCCTCGTCGCGGGCGATCGTCAGGCACACGCTCGCCACGCCCGGCGTGTAGATCATCTGAAGGTCGCGAAGCGAGTTGATCTCCGACTGAGACGCGACGCGCAGCTTGCCGCCCTCGTGAATCGCCAGCACGTCGTCCACCACACGCTCCACCGTGATGCCCGGCAGCGCCGTCAGCCGCTGAAGCAGCCGATCCAGGTGCGCCGCGTCGTCCACGTACACGGTCACGTTGCGGAGGATCGACTGCGAGTTGATCGCCAGGCTTTCGATGTCGCCGATCAGGCCGCCCTCGGCCCCGATTGCCGTCGCCACCTCGGCGAGCTTCCCCGGACGATCCTCCAGCCGAATCCGCAACTTCCGGATCAGCTTGTGCGCGTACTTCTCGGCAACCAGAGATTCCTGAACGTCATCGACTGCGCTGCGCTGAGTCGCTGGTTCTCTATTGCTCATCACGGCCTTCCTCCTATCGGGTAGACTCCGTCACGAAGAAGGCGGATAGGATAATGCCGTCGGACCGCAATAGCAAGGCCCGTGTGCGGCCGCTCACTCCTGCGATGACCCCGGCCGCGACAGGTACGGCACAACATAGCGGCAGAGGTCGTCGAATGTGGACAGATTCTGCGGCTGAAGGCTCATCGGCCCGCCAACAATCAAGGCAGGAATGAGAAGCGCGAGACACAGGACGCCCGCCGCCACAAACGCGACGAATGGCCAGGGAACGCCGAACGGCAGCCCTGCCAACATCGGAACGAAACACGCAAATCCGAGAATCCAGGAGGCAACAAAACCGATGCCCATCCAGCGGACGAACGTTCTGGCCCGGCCGACGACTTCCATTTTCATTATGGGAATCGTGCCGGCCGTGATCCTCAGCAGCATGGCGTCAACGGCGCGCCAACGGCGAACCGCGTAGCGCGACACCGGGGTCGAGGGCGTCAGGTCCGCGACGTTGGCTCCGGCGTCGGCCAGTGCCCCGCGAAGGGCATGGAACACCTGCTCCGGCTCAGGCGGGTCGATCACCGGCACCGTGGCCTGCGTGGCGATAATCGCGCACAGGTCGCCCAGAGTCCGTTCCGTGATCGGGTAGAGGGCCCGGTCGTATTGGTCCTGAGAGATCGCGACGGCGAAGAACTCGTTCAGGCCGTCACAGAACTCCTCCAGGTGTCGCCGTGGCCGACAGAGAAACCGTCCGTATCGCGTCAGGCAGAGATCCAACACCGAGGCGATTGTCGTCGCCGCCGTCAACTCGGTCGGCTCGTCGCGATAGCGCGTCAGCATCCGGATGACGATGGCCAGAACCTCGTCGGCCGAGAGCGGCCGCATGTTTGCCGAGGCGGATGTCAAGCAACGTCTCCCCGGGCGCAGGGGCCTGGACAAGGTCCTGCCTGGCCTCTATTTCTTCTTCGCCTCTGCCAGCTTGTCGGCAATCTCGCGGCTCAGGTTTTGCGCCAGTTCCATCACGTGCTTCCGCGTGTACTGATCGAACACCGCGTTCAGCGCCGCCCGTGTCGCCATCGAGTACGGCAGCAGCGGCACGCCGGGAATCCCCTGGATCGACTTGATCTCGGCCGTGCCGATCGGCTCCGGGCGCCCCGGGTCGAACGCCGTCACCGTAGCCCGGACCTCGGCCTTGTTGCCGAGGACAATCTGCCCCACGCCCGACGGGAACTCCACCTTCGTAATGTGAACCCGCAGATTCAGGGGCCGGCTGCCGCGGGCCTTGCCCAGGTGCGGGGCCAGCTTCGCGTCCCGCTCGGCGCTTCTCTTGTCATACTGCTCCTGCGTCATGGCCGGCTTCAGCTGCTTGCCCTCCAGCGTGCCCGCCGTGGTCACGAACTCCTCCAGGTATGCCGCAAAGTCGTCCGGATTCCATTCGTCGCCGCGCAGCCACAGGTCGCTGACCAACAGGTTGTACTGGAGGAACCCTTCCGTCAGGTCGCGAATCTGCTGCTGCGGCGCCGCCGGATCGATGCTCACCTGCTCAATACGGACCGAATCGTAAGCCCGAAAACTCACGCCGCGACCCTGGGCGTCCTTGAAACTCTCGCACCCGCCGACGACAAGCATCGCCGCCAGTACCGCCGCAACTGCCCAGCTACGGTGCATCATGTGTTATGTCCTTTCCCGGAGAGTGGATTCTGAACGACACAGGTCCGAGGCACAAAGAGACCTCGACAAGGTCCATAGCCTACCATAGGCGCGTAGGTCGGGTCAACAGACCCGACACCCGAAGCGGGCATCAGGCAACGAATCCGTCGGGTCTGTTGACCCGACCTACATGCTAGGCCACATAGTACGTCATCACCAGTATGTAAAGCACGATCACAATGGGTATGAACTCGATCACAGACAGAATGGTTCCGAGGGCTCCGGCGACGCAGGCGAAGACAATGCGATACTTGCCCCCCAGGCCGGGGTCGCGATGGATGCGGCGGTGAGCCATTATTGCTACGGCAACTGCGGTTGGTCCCAGAACGACACCGACAAGCGGCATGAAGCTAAGCAGCCCCAGGTATCCGGCAATAATCGCCATGGGGTGTTGCCCGACGGGGATCCAGAACCTGCGCCGACTGTCGGCCACCTCATCGTCACGGGCGTGACGGTGCTCCACGGGCGGTGCCAATGCCGAGGCAGGGTCATCGGGTGTCCCCATGTCCCTTCTCCCGCAGCCGATACGCCTCCGGCGTCATGGCATAGCGATGCTCGGTCGCTTCGCGATAGACCGGCCCGGCGTTGTACGTGCAGAACGAGTACAGCCGCTTGTCCGGCGTCGAGTAATGAATCACGCACCGCCGCGCGCGATCCACCTCGTAGTTGTAGCAGTCCATGAAATGCATGCCCGCCACCATCAGCGTGCGGAACGTCTTCTTGCCGCCCTCGCCGCGGCCCACCTTCTTGTCGATCATGCCGTTCAGCGTGTGCAGCAAATCCGTGAAGCCCATTCCCTTTGGAGCGTTCTTGCCGCGCCAGTGTTTGTGCAGCTTCTGGAATACCGTCGCCTTCGCCAGCAGCCGGCTGCTGCCGCGCTCGGTCTTCTCGCTCAGCCGCATCATGTCCGCCAGGAAGTTCGGCAGATCGATGAACGCCGGTAGCGGCACCGCCTTGCCGTCGGTCCCGACGAACAGGTACGTGCCCAGCGCACAGTGCGGGTGGCAGGTCATGTTGATCGTCGGCTCGTCGCGCAGCGCGTTGACCAGCCGCGTGAACGGCTGCACGCACGACAGCGGCAGGAAGTCGCGGTACGGATCGCCGATGCCCGTCTGGCGGCACACGTCGTGCGCCATGTCGGCCAGCGTGTATCGCTGGGCCATCCGCTCGGCCGTGCTGATCCGCCCGCAGAACGCCACCGGCTGGAACGAAATCCCCGCCACCGTGTTCACGTGCGCCAGGGCGAACTCGGTGATCGGCCCCACCTGGTCGTCGTTGACGCCCTTGACGATTGTCGGCACCAGCACGATCTTCATGTCCGTCTTGCTGACGTTCTCGATCGCCTTCTGCTTCAGATCCCACAGCCGCCGGTTCCGCGTGTGCAGGTACGCCTCGTCGTTCGTCCCGTCGAATTGCAGATAGAGGTCGTGCAGCCCCGCATCCTCGCAGCGCCGGGCAAAGTCCTCTTCCTGGGCGAACCGCAGGCCGTTCGTCGCAATCTGAATATGCGAGAAACCCATCTCCCGAGCCGCACTCAGGCAATCCAGAAACCGCGGGTGCAACGTCGGCTCGCCGCCGCTGTACTGAACCACGCGACCCGCCACCGGCTGCATCTCCCGGAACGTCCGGAGCATCTCCAGCACCTGCTCGTACGTCGGCTCGTACACGTACCCCTGCGCGTCGGCGTTCGCGAAGCACACCGGACACCGCAGATTGCACCGGTTCGTCAGGTCGATGTTGCCCAAGGCCAGGTGGCTCGCGTGGTGTCCGCACAACCCGCACCCGTTCGGACAATCGCTCTCGCCCGCCTCTGTCTGAGGATTCTCCAGCCCCTGCCCGTCCCCGTAGAAGAACTCCTCCGCCGTCAGGTACAGCCGCGTGTCCGACCAGTAGATGTCCTCGAAGCTGCCGTGCTCCGGACACGTCTTGAGCATCCGCACCTGGCCGTCCACGTCGCGCAGCTCCGCATCCACCCGCCGCCGGCACTCCGGGCACAGGCTCACCACCGTCTTGGGCAACCCCCGCTTCAACGCCGGCACCCGGCATCCGCTGTGGGTCACGTGACTGTCTGTGACAGGTCGACCATTCACAACCGTCATGGAATTCCTTCGCCTCTGGGACCGTGCGGAGCAGCGCCTCGCCGACCGTGTGGCCGCAAGGCAACAGATTCGAGCGATTCTAGCACTTCGCACGCTCCCCATGCAAGGCTTTTGCACGCCTCCGTGGCGTGCGGGGTGGGGGTAAGCCGCGTCTGCGCGTAGAAAGGTCCCTCATCGGAGCGACGCCGCAAGCGGCGCCAAGGGGTGCGCGGGAGGATGCCACTTCTGTCTGATGCCCCGTGCCACGCTAAGGCGGGCACGGCGTCGATACGTGTTGCCGTCACTGACTGAATGCGGCGCAGTGGCTGAGGCACTCGAGCATATCGGCGCCGACAGAATCGTCGAACAGGGCTTTTACGGCGGCCATGGCGTCGTCGTGGGCCAGGCCGGCGCCGTGGACACCGTCGTGGGTCAGTTCGTCGTAGGCCTCGCATGCGGCAAGAATCTGCTGCTCGGCGGCCGGATCGTCGCCCCAGAGCTCGGGATTGTGGTGGTAGCGGATCAGATCGACGGCGTCGTCAAGAAATCCCAGGGGTTCGAGCATGGCCCATGCTCTCTCGGCGTGGGTCTGCCAGAGTCGCATGTCCTGCTCGTTCAGGCGTCCACGTCGGCCGCGCAGATCGACGGGCAGAAGCGTCTTGCCGATGTCGTGGAGCCTCGCGGCCACCTCAAGGTTCTGCACGCGGCCTTCGTCGAGGCCGAGCCGCCGGGCCATGTCGCGGACCAGCAGGGTGACGCGGCGGCTGTGACCGGACATGGGGCCCTCGCCGTCGGCGCTGTCGGCCATCTGCTTGAGGAACTCGAACACCTCGGTCTGCTGGTGACCGATCGTCTTGGCGATCTCAATGGCCTTGCCGATTTCGGCGCAGACAGCCATCGCGCGGCGCGTCTCGACAACAGAGAAAGCAGTGCCGGTGTCCTGCCGCCGGACCATGGCAATGGCCTGCGTGCGACTGTTTCCGATGAGCGGCACCAGCAGCAGCGAGCCGTGAAGCTCGATCCAATGCTCGACGTCGCCCAGCAACGGCGAGTCGGACAAGTCTTCGATGAGTGCGGGCATGCCGCGTTTGATGACGGCCCTCAGGACGCCGCGTTCGAGGTTCTGCTGCTGGCGGCGGATGACGATCTCGTCGTTCTCGATAGTCGCCAGGGCGGTCATCTGCGGCGGCTGCTTCTGGATGAGCACGATCGCGTGCTCGTCGGCGGGAAGCTGGCGGCGAAGCATCACGAGGCCCATGCCGAGAATCTGTTGCGGGTCGCGCTGGCCGTCGAGCTGGTCGGCAGCCTCACAGCGGATTTCGAGGTTGGCCACCTGGCCGGCCAGTCGCTGCTGCATGGTGGTCAGTTCGCGGCTGACCAGTTCGAGTCGTTTGCTGAGATCCTCATTGGCGGCGGCCAGGACGGCGTTGTCGTGGGTCACTTCGTCGGCGGCGGCCTCGCCGGGCTCGCCCTGGGCGCGCTGCGACAGCGCCCTGCACACAGCAGCGCGCAGGTCGTCCACGCGAAACGGTTTTTGAATGTAGTCGACGAATCCCTGGCGGAGGGCGTCCACGCTGGAATCGAGGCTGGCGAAGCCGGTGATGCCGATGACGCTCAGGCCGGGTCGCAGGCTGCGGGCCTGTCGGGCCAGATCGAGCCCGTGCATCTGCGGCATGCGCAGATCGGTCACCATAAGATCGTAGCTGGCCTGACCGATCTGTTCGAGAGCCCGGAGGGGCTCCGTGGTGTAGTCCACGGTCCACTCGGCCTCCTCGGCGAGCCAGTCGGCGACCAGCTCACAGACGTCGGCCTCGTCGTCCACCACGAGAATTCTGGCTTCAGCCATGGGTCGTCTCCAGCGCGTCGGATGCTGCACCATCGCCCTCGCGGAAAGGCTCCAGACGGGGGCGGCGTTCGTCAGTATGCTTCGGACGTCGCGGCCGAAGGCGTCTCGGCGCCACCGGCGGGCCAGTCGAACAGCAGCCGCACGGACGTGCCCTGCCCGGTCGCGCTGTCGAGCCTGAGCGAGGCCCCGTGAGCCTCGGCGATCCGCTGGACCTTCGGCAACCCGAGCCCCCTGCCACGGCCCGCCGAGCGTCCGCTGAAGAACGGATTGCAGGCTTTCGACAGGGTCTCGTGGTCCATGCCTTCGCCGGTATCGGTCACGGCAAGGCCAAGCCGGTCGTTGTCGCGGTCGGGCTCCAGGGCCACCGTGATCCTCCCGCCGGCCTGGCAGGCGTAGGCCGCATTGGTCACCAGCTCCTCGATGGCCCAGCTCAACTGCTCGCCGTCGATATCGACGACCAGGGGCTCGTCGCACCCGAGGGCCTCGACGGCCACATTCTTATCGGCCAGACGGTCGGCCTGAGTTGCGACCACTTTGCGGACCACGACCGCCAGATCCGTGGGACGGCGCTTGGCCGAGGGCGGCCGGGCGAACGACATCAGGTCGCTGATGATGTCGCTGGCCCGCTGGGCCTGCTCGGCGATGATGTCCAGGGCTCGCCGCTTCTTGGGGTCGTCCTCGGTCTCGGCGAGAATCTGCGCGCGGCCGCTGATGACGGCCAGAGGATTGTTGATTTCGTGGGCCGCCCCGGCCGCCATGGCGCCGACACTGGCCAGGTTGCGCTTGCGCAGGAGTTCCTCGCGGGCCTCCGACGCCTGACGGCTGGCCTCGGCCAGGCTCTCGAGCATCCGGACGGTCTGTTCCCGCTGGTAGAGCAGCGAGATGTTCAGACCGGCGGCGCCGGCCAGGATCTCCAGGTCGCGGCAATCCTGGTCCCGCGGCGGAGTCTTCGGATCGGGCCAACTGAAGACGAAGGCCCCGAGCCGCTCGTCGTGTGCGAAGATCGGAAGCGTGAAGAACGGCCCCTCGCCCATGACCGTGCCGAACCGTTCGAAGAGCCATGCCTCGTCGCGCTCGGCCCGGGCGAGGCCGAAGTGCTCGTGCGGCGACGACATCGGCCTCAGGGGCAACGCTTCGCCCACGTCGTTCTCAAAGACGAAATGCTCGGCCGGCCGCCCTTGCGGCGTCCGGAGTGTTCCTTCAATGAAGCCCCGACCGTCGCCGAGGACGTACACGGCGCAGACTTCGGTCTGGACCCACTCGGCCATGGTGCGACAGAGGTCGTCGAGCAGGTGCCGCATGGACCGAGCCTCTGCGAGGCTCCGCCCCATGCGAAGCAGAAGGTCCGCATGACGTTTCTGGCGGTGCAGATGCCTCGTAGCGGCCATAAGACGATCGTTCACGACGCCAAGCTCGGCGTTGGCGTTCTGGACGCTTTCGTAGAACAGGGTCTGTTCGTCGCTGTTCTCGAGCCCCATGATCCGCACGTGCTCGGCGACGGCGGCATGGAGCTTCTTGCCGATGGTCTCCAGGTGCGACGGTGCGATGCCGAGTTGGTCGGCCAGCGTGGCGGCGGCTTCCGCCGAGGACATGGGGCTGCCCATGCCGATCCGCTGCTCGCGTGCCAGCAGGTCGGCCAGGCCGACGACCCGGACCAGCTCTCGCCCCTGGAGGTTGCCCGGCAGATGGGCGGCCTCCTGGTGGTGTAGCCAGATCACGTTGATGAGCTTCTCGGGGAAGTCCCAGTTCTCCGTGAGCCGCTTGCCGATGACCGTGTGGTCGACGCCCAGAATGCGGTTCTCGGCGTCCGCAAAGGTCGTGCAGTGCGACTTGACGCGGCGGACCACCTGGTCGAAGGTTTTAGGCAGGACGAAATCGAGAGCGACCTTGCCGATGTCGTGCAGCAGCCCGGCCACGAAGGCCTCGTCCGGATTCACGCCGCGAACCGTCCGGGCGATCAACTGGCTTGCCGCCGCGACGGCCAGCGAGTGTTTCCAGAAAGCGCGACGGTCGAACGAGGTGCGGTACGCATTGTGGCCCTTGCGGCTGAAAAGGTCGAAGACCTTCAGCGACAGGACGCTGTTGCGAATGGCCTCGAAGCCCAGGAGCGAGCAGGCCCGGCTGACGGTGGAGACCTGGGCCCGGACGCCGCCGAAGCTGGCGCTGTTGACCAGGGCGAGGATGCGGCTGGTGAGAGACGGATCGCTTTCGATGATGTCCGACAGGTCGCGCACCGAGGTCTGATCGCTCGTGGCCAGGGCCAGCACGCGAGTGGCCACCACGGGGAGCGTCGGCAGGCTGTCCACCTGGTCGACGATCAACTGCACCTTTCGGACCTTCACATCCATCGCGCTTCCATCCTTGATCGGGGGCCGCCCGGCATCCGTCGCCAGGGGTCGTAGCGCTATCGTCGTCGGCGCCGCCTCCCCCGTGCGTCGGCCGACAACCTGTCCGCAGGGCGCGGCGTCGCACCCTTACGGGTCGGCCGTCGCGGGCATCGTCCCGCGGCCGCCGACGGCGATGGTTCACACGTTCAGCATCTCGCCGATCCGCGTCACCAGTTCGCTGATGCGGAACGGTTTCTGAATAAACTCATCGATCCCGGCGTTGTAGAGCTCCTGGATCTTGTCCTGCTCGATGAGGCCGCTGATGCCGATGATCCGCGTGTCATGGAGATCCGGGTTGCTGCGGATAGTCTCGCAGACCACCTTGCCGTTGATGTCGGGCAACATGAAATCCAGGACAATCAGGTCGGGATGAAACTGCTGCGTCAGAATGCCGGCATCGTACCCGCAACTGGCCGTGCGGACCTCGAACCGCCCGTCCCGATCGAGAACCTCGACAAACAGGTCCACGACCTCGGGGTCGTCGTCCACGATCAGAATCTTCTTCTTGCCGCTGTCGAGGTTGCTGAGCGGAATGCTGTTTTCCTTCATGAACTGCACGAGCGACTCCCTGGGAATTCGGCGAAACCGGCTGCCCGGAACGTAGAAGCCCTTGAGGCGACCGGCGTCGAAACAGCGAATGATCGTCTGTTGCGACACGCGGCAGATCTTCGCGGCTTCTCCCGTGCTGAAGACCTCTTTCATGGTCTGGCCCTTTCACATAAGGTCAATTGCCCCGCCCCGATGGCGTCGAGGCGGCCCACTGCATGAGCAATTGGAGACAGCTTGCCCAGCTTCCCCATTTTTACAATGCTAATATCGGCCCAGCCTGTTGTCAACTTGAGACAATGTCCAGGGTGGCTCCACTGAATCTTATCCAACGCTGCCAGCCTATGTTACGATTCGAGTGGCCGTTGGGTCGGGGCGACTGTGGGGCGTGGTCCGTGACGGGATAGAAGGATTCCTGTTAAGCCTTCGCGAGGGCGGTTGCTAGAATGACCGGCATGGGCGAAGGTGACGAGACCATTCGGATTTCGGCGGCCGGACTGCTGGTCACGTACTGGTGCAACGCGCGCTGCGCCCATTGCTACGAGTTGTCGGGGCCGCGGCGGCAGGGGTGGATGTCGGCCGACGCGGCGCTGCGGCATTTCCAGGCGATGGTGCGGTTGGGCATGGAGCCGGCGGGAGTGCACCTGGGCGGCGGGGAGCCATTCGGGGATTTCGGGCGTCTGGTGGAGATCGTCCGGGCGGCGCGGCAGGCCGGCCTGGCTGGCGTGGGGTACGTGGAGACTAACGGGTATTGGGCGACAGACGAAGCCGTGGTGCGGGAGCGCCTCGGGGCGCTGCGCGAGGCGGGGATGCGGCAACTCAGTCTGTCGGCCGACGTGTATCACCAGACGTTCGTGGATCCGCAGTGCGTGGTGCGACTGTGGCGGGTGGCGACGGAGGTACTGGGCACAGAAGGCGTTCGGGCTCGCCGTTGGCGGTTCCTGAAGTCGCCGCAGGATTTGCGTGAGGCGTCGGAGGCACAACGGCAGGCGGCCTATCGCGAGGCGCTGGCCCAGCACGCGGAACGGATGACGGGGCGCGCGGCGACAGAGCTAGCGCCGCTGGTGGCGCGGCAGCCGGCCGAGGCGGTGCGCGGCCAGACGTGCGTGGAGGGGCTGCGGGACAGCGCTCATGTACACATCGATCCGGCGGGGTACGTTTTTCCAGGAACCTGCGCGGGCCTGATCCTGGGACGAACGGACCGTGGGCGGCCGCTCGATGCGGTACTGGCTGCGTCGCGGGGGCCGATGTGGCGGATTCTGGTGTCCGAAGGCCCGTGGGGGTTGCGGTCGCTGGCGGCACGGAAGGGCTACAAGGACGACCCCGGAGGCTACGCGGACAAGTGTCACCTGTGTATGTCGGCGCGTCGTTTTCTGCTGGAGGCGGGGGCGTATGCCGATGAGTTGGGGCCGCCGGAGTTGTACCGCGAGGAGTGAGGCGAGTCCGTTCCCTATCGGGTCAAGGCGTCCTTGACGGTCGGGTAGATGGCGAAGAGGTGGTTGAGCTGAGTGGTCTCAAGCACCTCCGCGATGCGTCGCTGGGGTCCGGCCAAGTGGAGGAATCCGCCGGCCTGTTCGGCCTCGTGCCTGGCGCTGATGAGGCAGCCGAGGGCGTCGCTACAGACGAACTCCAGTTGCGAGAGGTCGCAGACGACGTGTGAGTGGGAATCTGCGAGGGCTTCGTCGAGGGCCTGGCGCACCTCTGCGACGCTGAACACGTCGGCGTCGCCGACAAACTGGAGCACTACGGCCTGATCGGCATTCCGGGAACGGATTTCCATAGGGTCCCCCTGCCTGGAGAAGCCGTCAACGTTTCTTCTTGACGAGAGTGACACTGCGACCGCCGTCGCCGTAGGTGACCTCATCCATGTAGGCCCGCATAAGCATGATGCCGCGTCCGCTGGGCTTGGTCAGGTTTTCGACGGCGGTCGGATCGGGCACCTTCTGCGGATCGAATCCCGCGCCTTCGTCCTTGACGCTGATACGGACGCAGTCGGGGGTGATTGCGTATTGGATGGTGACGGATCGTTTGGGATCGAATTGGTTGCCGTGCTTGACGGCGTTGACGAGGGATTCTTCGAGGGCGAGCTTGACGGCGAAACAGGAATCGCCGTTGAACCCGGCGTCGTGCATGCGTTCCATGATGGTGTCCTGCACGATCCTGATGTCGTCCACTTCGGACGGGATCTTCAACGTGGCGGTCGCGTGATCCATAGGCAGAGACTACCTTACGAAGGCCCCCTTGATCCCCAGCGGCCGGCCCGCGGCGACCCTGCCGCAAACAGAGGGTCGCCGGCCTTGGGCAAGTCAAGCCGGCAGGGAATGTTAGCCCAAGGTTGAGGGTAAGTCAAGATGGGCCCATTTTTCAGTGGCGTAGCCGCCGCATTTTCGCGAGACTCATAGCCGTTTCTGAAGCGGCATGGTTGTGGATAAGGACGGTCGGCATGCGGTGGTCGATACGCACGCGAATGCTGGTGGCGACGAATCTGCTGGTGGCGGGCCTTGGGCTGGCCGTCGGGTGGCTCGGGGTCCAGGTGGCGGGCCGCGAGACTGAGCGGAAGCTTGTGGACGAAGTGGCGTTGCACGTGGCCGGGCAAATCGGCTCGAACCGGTGGCCGCTGACGGACGACCTGCTCCAGAAGGTAAGCCAGATGCTCGGGGACGAGACCGCGACGGGGCCGGCGAACCGTGCGGAGATCGCGGCATCGAGCCTGGATGCGCGGCGGCGGGGAGAGTTGTTGTCGCAAGTGGCACGGACCCCCCTGCCCCGGGACGTGATGCTGAGCGGGCGCCGGTACCGGATGGCCGTAGCGGCCATCATGCAGAAGGATTCGGCCGCATCGGAAGAGTCGATGCGTCTGTGCCTGCTGGTCCCCGTGGAGCGCATCCAGTCGGCCAAGGCGCGTGCGGCCCGGACGATTGCGTTGGCAACGGCCGCGGCGGTGGCGTTGGCGACGGTGGTGTCGGTCTGGTGGTCGCACACGATCACTCGACCGCTGCGGCAGCTGGCGGCCCGGATGGACCGGCTGAGCCGCGTGGCCGAGGACGTGGATCTGGACGCGTTGTTGGCGTCGGAGTTGTCGCCGTCGGGTACTGGTGGCAAGTCGCCGCGCGGTCCGCAGGAAGTGGCAAAGTTGACGGAGTCGTATGAAGGGCTGATGGGCCAGTTGGCGGAGGCGCGGAACCGCTTGGCGCGGTCGGCGCGGATGGCCACGCTGGGGCAGATGTCGGCCTCGGTGGCTCATGAACTGCGAAATCCCCTGAGCGGCATCAAGATGAACGCCCGGGTGCTGGCCGACGAGTTGGCTCGGCACGGGATCCATGACGAGAGCCTGGACATCATGCGTCGCGAGATCGACCGTATGGAGGCGTACCTGAACGAGCTTCTGAGCCTGGCGTCGCGTCAGGAGGCGCCGGCGGAGGCGCCCGACCGCCGTTCGGCGGTGAGGCTTGACGAACTGGCGGATTCGGTCGTATCTCTTCTGGAGAGCCGTTGCCGCCAGGCGTCAATAGCGGTGGAGCGAGAGTACGAACATGGTGCGGTGCCGGCCTGGGGCGATGCCGCGCGGCTGCGGCAGGTCATCCTGAACCTGGCGCTGAATGCGATCGAGGCGATGCCGTCGGGCGGCCGGCTTGGGCTGCACGTTGAACCGTGCGAGGACGGCGTGCGTCTGAGCGTGAGCGACACGGGGGCCGGCGTGCGCGTGCCGGACGGTACGGACGTGTTCGAGCCGTTCGTGTCGAGCAAACGGGGAGGGACGGGCCTGGGCCTTCACGTCTGCCGGACCATCGTGGAGCGTCATGCCGGGCGGATCGGTTACAGGTCGTCGGAAGGCGGAAGCACGTTCTGGGTGGTTTTGCCGGGAGCCAAGGAATGAGCGATCCCAAGCGGATTCTGGTGATCGATGACGAGGAATCGATTTGTTTCGCGTTTCGGCGCTATTTCGAGAGCCGCGGTTTCGCGGTGACCGTGGCCCGGACGGGGTCCGAGGGTATCGCGCGTTACGGCGAGGTGGCCCCAGACGTGGTGTTTCTGGACGTGCGGCTCGGCGACATGAGCGGCCTGGACGTGCTGGAGGAGTTGCGGCGCCGGGACAACCAGTCGATGGTCATCGTGATCACGGCTTACGGGTCGCTGGAGACGGTGACTCGAGCCATTCGGAACAAGGCGTTCGACTATCTCGTCAAGCCGCTGGACCTGGACCATGCGGCGGACCTGGTGGGTCAGGCGTTGGCCCAGCGAGCGGCGCTGACGGGTTGCCGCGCGGAGACGGGGGAAGCGGCGGTCGCCGTCGCGGAGCCGCAACTGGTGGGCTCGTCCTCGGTGATGCAGGAGGTGTACAAGCGGATCGGCCGGGCGGCACTGGTGGATTCGACGGTGCTGATCCTGGGCGACACGGGGACGGGCAAAGAGATGGTGGCGCGGGCGATACACGATCACAGCCCGCGCCGCGACAAGCCGTTCGTAGCGGTCAATTGCGGCGCGTTGCCCGAGAGCCTGGTGGAGAGCGAGTTGTTCGGATACGTCCGGGGCGCCTTCAGCGGGGCCGACGCGGACAAGCCGGGCCGGTTCGAGTCGGCCGACGGCGGGACGCTGATGCTGGACGAGATCGGCGACCTGCCTCTGGCGGTGCAAGTGAAGCTGCTTCGGTTTCTGGACTCGCACACGATTGAGCGGCTGGGGTCGGTGAAGTCGAAGGAGTTGAACGTGCGGATCATCGCGGCGACGAACCGCGATCTGACGCAGGCGATCGAGCAGGGGCAGTTCCGCCAGGATCTGTTCTACAGGCTGGCGGTGATACGTATTACGTTGCCGCCGCTGTCGCAACGGCGGGAAGACATTCTGCCGTTGGCGCAGCATTTTCTGGGGCAACTGGCCGCCGCGGGCGAGGCGCCGGCGGCGGTGAGTCCGGAAGCGTCGGAGGCGTTGTGCCGGTATCGGTGGCCTGGGAACGTCCGGGAACTGCGTAACGCGATCGAGCATGCGGCGCTGATGTCGGGCCAGGGGCCAATCCTGCCGGGGCACTTGCCGGAATCGGTGCGCCGGGGGGACTCGCGGTCGGCCGCCCGCGCAGCAAGCGACATCGAGAAGGCCATCGACCGGTACCTGTCGCTGGCCTGCGCCGGAGAGGAGAACCTCTACCAGGCCGCCCTGGAGCCGCTGGAGCGTGTTCTGATCCAACGCACGCTGGCAGCCTGCAACGGGAACCAGTCCGCGGCGGCAGCGAGGCTTGGGCTGCACCGCAACACCCTTCGCAACAAGCTGCGGGAATTCGGGTTTGACGCTCGCGATGCATAATCGTGAGGCAGCCCCTGGCCAGTGTCAGTGCACCGCGACACCAGGCGTCCATCGGCCGCCCCGGCGCGTGCGTCATCGTAGTCCCTTGCAACATAACGTGTTATGGAATTGGCATGCCGTGGTCATTGAGTTGGCACAGGCTTTGCCGGTACAGTAGAGGTGAGAGAAAGGTCTGAACTGGACTTTCCATGGAGGTGGTTCAGGGCTGAGGGACTGGTTGAAACTACCCCTTTTCACCAGACACTCCGCCGATCCCAGCACCCGGTGGAGTCGGGCACGAGTTGGTGGTCCCTGCTAGACCCGCTCGTGCCCCTGGTGTTTCCAGGGCCTCCGCGGGCATGCGGCCGTGCCACTTGGAGACTCTCTTGAAATCGCCTCTTGTGGCACAGCCGCCCTCGGCTGTGCGGCCATCTCCGCATTCCGCGGCCGAGGGCGGCCGGGCCACACATTCCGAGGTAGTCTCTTACAGTGTCACCCAGACGCCGCCCTTCTGTGCCGACTCGACGGCACGGTGTATGAACTTGACGCCGCGCAGGCCGTCGTGGACGGTGGGGAATCGGTAGTCGGCGGTCGGCATGGGCTTGCCGTCGATGTGGCGACGAATGGCTTCGACGGCGCCGACGTAGAGGGTGGCGAAGGCCTCGAGATACCCCTCGGGGTGGCCTGCCGGGGTGCGGGTGACGGCCATGGCTTCGGGCGTCAGGTAGTCGCAGTGGCCGCGGCCGAGGGTGCGGACGGGCTCGCCGAGGCGGTAGAGTTTCATGTAGTTCGGGTTCTCCTGCTCCCAGGCGATGCCTCCTTCGGCCGCGTAGACGCGCAGCTTGAGAGCATTCTCCTCGCCGGTGGCGATCTGACTGCACGTGAGGATGCCTTTGGCGCCGCCGGCGAACCGCAGGAGGATGTTGGCGTCGTCGTCGAGGCGGCGTCCCTGGACGAAGGTGGTCTTGTCGCAACTGAGTTCGACGACCCGTTCTCCCGTAACATACTCGGCCAGGTTGAAGGCGTGTGAGCCGATGTCGCCGAGCGCGCCGCCGACGCCGGACTGGGCGGGATCGGTTCTCCATCCGGCCTGCTTGGAGCCGTCGCGCTCGACGGGCCTGGCGAGCCAGTCCTGGAGGTACTCGGCCACGACCTTGCGGACGGTTCCCATGCGGCCGGAGCGGAACAGCTCGCGAGCGTGTCGGATGAGTGGGTGGGCGGTGTAGTTGTGCGTCAGGGCGAAGACCAGTCCGGTCTTCTCGACGCGCGTGACGAGGTCTTCGGCCTCCTCGATGGAGCAGGTCATCGGCTTGTCGCAGACGACGTGGATGCCGGCGTCCAGGAAGGCGACGGCCGCGGGATAGTGTGCGGCGTTGGGCGTCACGATGGCGACGAAGTCGATCCGCTTGTCGGCGGGCAGCCGGGCTTCGGCTTCGGCCATCGCCTGGAAGCTGTCGTAGCATCGGGCCGGGTCGAGATAGAGCTGCGCGCCAGTCAGCTTCGTGTTGGCCGGGTCGCGCGAGAAGCATCCGGCGACGAGTTCGATCTGCTGGTCGAGCGCGGCGGCGATGCGATGGACCGCCCCGATAAACGCCCCCTGCCCTCCGCCGACCATACCCATCCGCAGCCTGCGTTTCCACGATTCCATGAGAGCCTCCTATATGCCGACGACCGTGTAGTTCATGGACATTTGCTCGTGCCTGACGGGGCGGGCATGGCCCCCGGCGCATGGCATCTGTTCATACTTGACGGGGCAGGCAAGGTCAACTGCTATCCCTGAGCACGCGACCGGGAATTGCCGGCCAGGTCATTCGCGCCTGGCCTCGAAGGGACCGAGGTCGGGGGCCTTGCCTTGGAAAGCGAGCGTGACCGGCGCCTTGTCCTGCCAGGACACCTCGCGGTCCAAGGTGAGCGTCCTGGCCTCGTAATCGACCTTGACGAGTCTGGCCGGCGCGTTGTCGCCCACGGCGACCATATCGCCGTCGATCTGGCCGAATCCGTCGCAGAAGTAGAGCGGGTCCTCGACGGGCACGACGGCACCCTTGCCTGCGGCGGTCGCGACCGTGAGGGGGGCGCCGGCGTCGATGGTCGGCGAGGTGGTGGCGGGACGATAGTCGGCCTTGGCGGCATCGACGAACAGCGGCATGGCTTCGATGTTGTCGGCGAAGAGCGCCGGCAGGAGTCTCTGGGCGTCGGCGAGGGTGTACGACTTGTCGCGCTGAATCTGGACGACCTTCAGACCGGCCTCGGTGCCGCGGATCAGGTTGTTCTGAAACACGTTTCGGTTGCGAGACTCGTAGTCGGGCCAGCCGAGGAAGATGGTCTGGGCGTTGTTGCAGAAGATGTTGTTCTTGAACAGGTTGTCGGTCACGGTGCCGGACCAGGAGTTGTTCGTGAGGGTGCGTTCGTTGTCGACGAAGAGGTTGTTGTAGATGCGGTTGCCCTGGGTGCCTTCATACTGGAACCGCATGACGCCGCGGAGGTCGATGTGCGGATTGCCCTTGGTGCTGTCGCGGTAGTTGCGGAAAACGTTGCGGCGGATGATGGACCGCGGCGCTTCGAGTTGCACGAACCCGGCCGAGGCGCCGGAGCAGACGTTGTCTTCGAAGACGTTGTGCGGCCCGGCGTGGAACCAGAGGCATTTCCACTGCGGGTCGGTGAACGTGTTGCCGCGGACGATGTTGTGGGACGGAGCGAACTTCTTCGGTTCGACGGCGCTCACGGAGACGGCCGTGTGGGTGATGGGGCCGAAGCGGCATCCCTGGACAAGGTTGTTGTGGCTGTCGCGGAAGATTTCGATGTAGTCGGCGCCAGGGACGGGGATCCAGGGCTCCTGCTCACGGAATCCGGTCTGTTGGATGGCCCGCTTGAAGTCGCAGCCTTCGATACGGTTGAATGAGCCGCTGTTGATGCGGAAGGCGTTGTAGATGCGCACGCCGTCGAAGACGCAGTTGCGGATGACGCAGTGGCTCGCGTCGCGCAGGAGGATCCAGGCGGCGCAGTCGCGGAAAGTGATGCCCTCGACGACGATGTGGCTCTTGCCGTCGACGCGAAAGACGAACTTGTCGTCCCATGCGGCCGGATCGGGCTGCGGACTGGTCAGGGCGACTTCGCCCCAGCCGTCGCGGCGGAAGGTGATCGAGGCCTCCTTCGTGCCGGAGGATGGAACGACGACGTTCTCGACGTAACGGCCCGGGGCGATGTGGACGACGTCGCCGGGCGCGGCCCCGGCGGCAGCCTTGCCGAGGGACCTGAAGGCGGCCTCGGCGGAAGTCCCCGCGCGGGCGTCGTCGCCGGTGGGTGAGACGTAGTAGTCCTTGCCTGAGACGGCGGCCGGCGCGAGGCATGACAGCAAGAGAACCGCCAGTGCGACCTTGTGCGACAGAACCATGGTTCACCTCCTTGCGAGAGTAAACACCGGCCGACCGGAGTCGGGCCGCATCTGTCGAAGATGCGGCGGTTCGCATCGCTTTGTACTACAACGCTACGAGGCCTTTTCACCGTGGCACGGGCATCTTGCCCGTGAGTCGCAGGGCCATCCTGGCCCTGCACGCCAAGTTCGTCCACGGGCAAGATGCCCGTGGGACGCATGGGCAGGATGCCCATGCCACGATGCAGCGTTGTCGTGTTGGGCCGCACTGGCGGCGCTTCATTGCATCAGCCCACGGGTTCGACGGGCGGTCAGGCCATGTACCTCACGCGCACTCGCCCCTGGAACCCGAACCGGACGCAGAAGTAGTCGTCGGTCCAGACAGACTCGCCCTCCTCGGCGTGCTCGACCTTGGTCGGATCGTCGTTGCGGTTCCAGGCGGTGCGCCAGCAGTTGTTGGGCTCGCCCTGGGACCGGTGGTGCGGTCCGAGCAGGTTCCGCAGTCCGTTGACCAACTCAATGTCGATCCGGTTGTCGCCGTCGATGACGGAGTCGGTGATGTCGAGTTCGTACGGCGGCCACAGGATGGCGCCTGCCTGGTTGCCGTTGACGCGGACCTTGGCCAGGACGGCGGCATCGAGATTGGGCAATTCCAGCACAACGCGCTCGCCGGCGGACGGTCGCGTGAGCCGGACGGTGTCGCTGAGGGTGACGCGGCCGGCGAAGAACGGATAGCCGTTGGCCGTCAGGTCGCCGGAGACGGTCGGCTGCTCTTTGTCGATGGCGAGCTGCGGGACATATCGGACGCATCGCGGCTGCTGCTCCTCGGCGGAGAGCGGCCCTGTGACGGCGAAATCGCCGATCAGATAGACGGCTTCCAGCTCGGTGCCATCTTCTTTCTTGAAGAGACTGGCCAGGTCGAAGTCGGCCCGCGGAATGGCGTCGTACTGGATGGACAATTCGACGACATTCTCGCCCTCACGGACGAGGTCGGCAATGTCCACGGGATGGAACGAGCGGTCCATGTAGTAGGGCAATCCGGCGTACGTGGCAGGCTTGCCGTTGACGGCGATGCGCCACTTGGCAGCGTCCTCGACAACCAGGCAGAGGCTCTTCGGGCGCACAGCGACGTTGAAGCGGAACTCGGCCGTGACGGGGCCGTGATACTGTGCGTCCTCCAGCTCTTTCTGAGCCACAATGACGGGGGTCGGCTCGGACCAGGGGCTGTCTGCCTTCTTCACTCGGCAGACGTCGAGGGTCATGGCGTTGGGATGATGCCGGGTCAGGCGGAGCGATTGGGACAGGCTGACGCCGCGGACTTCACGGAGCTGCCTGTGGGGCGTCTCGACGGCGGGCTTGTCGGTGCGGGCGACCAGCAGGCACGAGCCGACACGGGCCAGCTCGACGGGCGTCGTGACGTACTCGCCGTCGGTGTGCTGCGGGGCGGGAGCGACATCGCCGGTGTCGAGGTTCCACGTTTCCAGGGCGGCCTTGCAACGCAGCTTGAGGGTGCCGCGGACCCCGGCGGCGCGGTTGGTGTTGACGAGGTAATAGAGGACTCCCTCGTCGATGCGGCGTGCGTGGACCCACACGTCCGCAGGATTGCCCTCGGAGGCAACCAGCTCCACCTGCGGCGGGATGACGGCATCGATCGCCTGGCGGAGCGCGCCGGGCGTGTTCTGCACGGATCGGACGTTCTTGAGGAACGCGGCGAGGTCGTCGCTCGGCGCGCCGTCGATGCGTGTGGGCAACTGTCCTGCGGAAAGAATCGTGCCGCCCGCGGCGACAAACTGCGAGAGCAGTTGGAGCGTGGATCGGCGAATTGTCAGCATGCTCGGGAGAACAACGACCTTGTAGGCCATGCGTCCGACGTGGATGTCGCGGCCCTGGACGCTGCCGTGTTCGGCGAGAATGGTCTCGTCGCCGAACTCCCATCCACGATGGATGCTCTGAAGGTTGTCGCCCACAGTCATGAGGTCGTCGTCCATGGCCTTGACTTCGGCGGGCTCGGCGCTGCGGTCGTGGGGACGTTCCATGACGGTGGGATCGTAGATGCACATGGCGGATTCGACGCTGTGAATCACAAGGACGTCGGCCAGGGTGTCGCCGCGACGCAGGGCGTAGCTGACGCGGGCGAAGTGGTCGGCTTCGAGGCGGCTGTCGGCCCACCAGGGCTGCTGATAGGACAGGTGCGGCGCGTAGCGGCGTTTGCGGCGGCCGCGAAGCGAGTAGAACGAGGCGTGGTAGCATCGGTAGTTGATGCCGAGGGCGGCCATCCACTGAGCGATCTGCTTGCGGTCCTCGAACGTGATGGCCTGGCTGCTGACGCCGTACATTTCGCAGAGCACCTCGGGGATACCGAGTTGGCCGGCGGCGCTGGCGGCCTGTTTCGGGGTGAGGATGAACTTCTTCTTGGCGGGCCACTTGAGGCTCATCGTCAGGTGGTCGATGCCGGGGATGTGCATCTTGCCGTAGCACGGCATGCACGCACCGGTGAGGCCGATCTGGTTGTTGAGGGTGTCCTCGCCCATGAGGTGGCCGCTGAACTTGACGTTGTGCTCCGTGCACCAGCGTCCGACGGCGTCGAAGTAGGCGTCAACGAACATGCCGGTGACGGTCCGCCAGTACTGGTGCCGGACCTTGCGGAAGTCGCCGACGGGCCGGAACAGCGACGGCAGATGGTCGGAAAGGTCGTAGCCCCACTGCTTGCGGAAAGCCTCGGGCAGCCGCTCGCACCAGGGCAACAGCGGCGGGCGGAAGTGCGGCTCATCAACCCAGATGGCTTCGATGGTCTTGCCGAACTCCTTGCCGAAGCGGCCGTACCAGGGTTTGATGTAGGCCAGGTCGAGGTAGCTGGTCACGGCGTCCGGGTCGAGCAGGTCCAGGACGTATCCGAGCGAGCGGACGCAATAGGCATACTGGTCGTCCTCGGCCAGAACGACATCACCGTCTTTGCCGGCAGCGTTCTTCGGGCGATAGGCGAGCCCCGTGCCGACGTCCTTGGGATCGAGGTTGGGGATGCCGCTAGGCATGTAGCCGGCCTGGAGCCAGACGCGCATGTCGTGCTTGCCGGCCTGGCGGACGATGGCCTCGATGATCTCCATCCACTCCTCGCCGAGGTACTCGGTGAGCAGCCCGTAGAAGGTGCGTCCGATGACTGCACCCCAGCCGGCGGCATGAATGCCGTCGAACTGGCGCACGATCTCGTCAACCTCGAGCTTGTCGTTGAGCATCCACAGTGTGACGCCTCGGTACTGCGGCCCCGGATTACGGAACTCCTGCTGATTCATCGAAATCTCCCCTGCACTCCCGCGGATGAACGTATTGAGCCAACGCCGCCTCGCCCGGAAGGCGAAGCGGACAACACGATATCAGAAAACGGCCGTTGCAGGAATGGGAATTTGCGGAGGGGCACGGGGCAATGGAACTGTATCACGCGGCCATGGCGGCAGACGGCGGGCTCTGCATCGCACCCACCGGAACACAACGAACCGCCAGGGGCAGGATGCCCCTGGCACTCACGGGCAAGATGCCAATACTGTCCGGGACGTTGGGGGGGTGGGGCGAGGGGGACGGCGTGTGGGGCGTCAGGGAGTCATGGGATGGGGGGGGC
>JAAYDY010000106.1 GCA_012729015.1 Phycisphaerae bacterium
GCCCCCCCATCCCATGACTCCCTGACGCCCCACACGCCGTCCCCCTCGCCCCACCCCCCCAACGTCCCGGACAGTATTGGCAGGATGCCCCTGCCACTCACGGGCAAGATGGTACGGCCCCCCAAACGCTGACGCAGCCGTTCGCCGACGCTCACTTGACCGAGTCGGCCGGTTGTGTCAGAATGTGGCGGTTCTGTGCCGGTTGGATCGTCCGCCGTCCTGGAGGTTTTCGTGCATGGCAGAGCTCATGGTCAGCGTCAGCGGGATCCGGGGCATTGTGGGCGACACCATGACGGCGGAGGTGGCGGCGCGGTTTGCCGCGGCATTCGGCACACTCGTGGGTCCGGGCCGCATCGTCCTCGGCCGCGACAGCCGCACCAGCGGCCGCGCGATCGCCGCCGCCGTGTCGTCCGGCCTGCTCTTCACGGGCTGCGAAGTGATCGATCTGGGCATCGCCACGACTCCCGGCGTCACCGTGATGGTGGACGAGCTGGAGGCCGACGGCGGCGTGATGATCACGGCCAGCCACAATCCGATGCCCTGGAACGGCATCAAGTTCTTCCGTGCCGACGGCATCGACCTGGCTGCGGCCCAGGGAGCGCGTCTGAAGGACATCTGGCAGTCCGGCATTTTCAAGTACGTCGGCAGCGACGGCTTCCGCCAGTTGAAACACGACGACACCGTCCATTCACGGCACATGGCCCGCGTGCTGGCGACGACGAACCGCGGCCTGATCGCCCGACGCAGGCCCAAGGTGGTTCTGGATGCCTGCCACGGCGCCGGAGCCATCGTCACGCCGCAGTTGCTGAGCGAACTCGGCTGCGTCACGACCGTGATCGGCGGCCAGCCCGACGGCCTGTTCGAGCATCCGCCGGAACCGATTGCTGAGAACCTGACCAAAACCTGCGACACCGTCCGCGCCGTCGGCGCCGACATCGGGCTCGTGCAGGATCCCGACGCCGACCGGCTGGCCCTGATCGACGAGCGCGGCCGTTTCATCAGCGAGGAGTACACGCTCGCCCTGGCCGCCATGCACCGGCTTCAGCAGCAGGCCGGTCCCGTGGCCGCGAACCTCTCCACGAGCCGCATGATCGACGACGTCGCCGCGCGCCACGGCCAGGTGTGCCACCGCACGCCGGTCGGCGAGGTTCACGTGGCCGACAAGATGGTGGCCGAAGGCTGCGTCATCGGCGGCGAAGGCAACGGCGGCGTGATCGACCCGCGCGTCAGCCCGATCCGCGATTCGCTGGCCGGCATCGGCCTGATCCTGGAGCTTCTGGCCTCGCGCGGCAAGCCGCTGAGCGCCATTGCGGCCGAGTTGCCGGCCTACACGATGATCAAACGCAAACGCGAGGCCCCGCGGCCCGCCATCCAGAAGCTTCTGGAAGTGCTGCCTGAGGAGTTCGCCGAGGCGCGCATCGACACACAGGACGGCGTCCGCATGGACTGGCCCGAGGGCTGGGTCCACGTGCGAGCCAGCAACACCGAGCCGATCTTCCGCATGATCGGCGAGTCCGCCGACGCCGGCTGGGTCGAAGCGATGCTCGAGAAGGTGGCGGGCCTGGCGACCCGTCTCGTGAAGTGAGGAGCCGTCACCCCATGCCGATCTACGAGTTCCATTGCGACGACTGCGGCGCTGACTTCGAGGAGCTGTTCCGAAGCGCTTCCGAACGGCGGCGCCCTTCGTGCGACAAGTGCGGCAGCGGCAACGTGCGCAAGAAGTTCAGCACCTTCGCCACCTCCGCGTCCGGCGGCGAGGGCGCCTCGGGCGGCAGCGGCTGCGGCTCGTGCACCCGGTCCAGTTGCTCCGGGTGTCACGGTTAGGACGTGGGAGACGCCATTTGCGAATCGGCCTGCTCAGCGACACGCATATCACCGCCGGACGGCCGGTTCTTCCGCCCAAGCTGATCGACGGCCTACGTGCATGCGACCTGATACTCCACGCCGGCGACGTCTGCGACGTGACCGGCCTGGCCGCCGTCAAGGCCATCGGGCCGGAAGTCGCCGCGGTGACGGGCAACATGGATCGCGGCGCCCTGGTCGACATGCTCCCTGAGTTCCATGTGGCCGAAACGCCGGCCGGCGCCGTCCTCGTGCTGCACGCCCTGCCGCACATACCCGGTGGCGCCAGGGCTGCCATCGACCGCTTGCTAGGCGGACACGGGCGCCCCCTCGCCGTCGTCCACGGGCACACACATTGCCCCGACGTGCAGACGGCCACGCTCGACGATGGCCGCGAGGCCTACGTGATCAATCCCGGCAGTGCGATGCGGCCGCGCGGCTACGGCAGAACGTTTGCGACCATGGACCTGACCGACGGGCAGGTGCGCGTGGCCATCGAGACCCTTGACTGAGGAGGTGCGGCCGTGGAACGACTGTGGGCCCCCTGGCGAATGACCTACATCACCGGCCTGAGCAGCCCGGACGGCTGTTTCCTGTGCGACGCCCTGAAGGCCGACGACGATGCGGCCAGTCTCATCATCGACCGACGCACGCACACGTTCGTCCTGCTCAACCGGTTTCCGTACAACAACGGTCACACCCTCGTCTGCCCCAACGCCCACAAGGCCGGACTGGGGGAACTGGCGAGCGAGGAGATGTGCGAGCTCATGCAGACGACCCACGAGACGATGGAGCTTCTGAAGAAGGTCATGCGGCCCGACGGCTTCAATGTCGGGATGAACTTCGGCCGCGTCGCCGGCGCCGGACTGCCCGGGCACATGCACGTGCATATCGTGCCGCGATGGAACGGCGACACCAACTTCATGCCGGTCCTGGCCGACGTGAAGATCATTCCGCAGGCCCTGGAAGACCTTCGGCAGTTGCTCGTGGATGCGCGGAAAGGAAGCTGAACCCATGTTGACCCGCGAGGACATCGAGCGCCGCGAGGATGTGTCGCTGGCTCCTTACGCCGTGCGCAGCGGCTGTTCGCGCGGCCGCGTTCACGACGAGCCCGAGCACCCGTTTCGCACCGTGTATCAGCGGGACCGCGACCGCGTGATTCACTCGACGGCGTTCCGCCGCCTGGAGTACAAGACGCAGGTCTTCATCATCCACGAAGGCGACCATTACCGCACGCGTCTGACGCACACGCTGGAGGTAGCTCAGATCGCCCGCACGCTGGCCCGGTCGCTCAACCTGAACGAGGACCTCACCGAAGCCGTCGCCCTGGGCCACGACCTGGGCCACACGCCGTTCGGCCACAGCGGCGAAGCGGCGCTGAACGAGTTCATGAAGGAATGCGGCGGATTCGAGCACAATCTCCACGGCCTGCGCGTGGTGGACGTGCTGGAACACCCCTACCCCGGCTTCCGCGGCCTGAACCTCAGCTACGAGGTGCGGGAGAGCATCGCCAAGCACCACACGGTGCACGACTCGCCACAATGCAACAAGGAGTTTCCCGGCGCCCATCCGCCGCTGGAGGGGCAGGTGGTCGAGGTGGCCGACCGTATCGCCTACGACAGCCACGACCTCGACGATTCGCTGGCTATGGACCTGGTCCAGGCCGAGGAGCTTGTGGAACTGGACCTGTTCAAGCAGGCGGCCGAGGACTTCGCCCGCGACGTCAGCGGCCTGACGCCCGACCAGAAGGTCCACCGCGTGGCCAAGCTGCTGATCGACATGCTGGTGCGCGACGCGCTGTCGGTGGCGGCCGACGAGCTGGCCGCTTGCGGCGCGGCCTCGCCCGACGACGTTCGCAGCGCGCCCGGGCGGCTGATGCATTTCAGTGATGATCTGGAGACCAAGGTCCGAGAGGTAGAGCGGTTCCTCATGGACCGCGTCTACCGGAACCACCGCGTCATGCGGATGACCCTGAAGGCGCAGCGGTTCCTCACCCGGATGATGGAAGCCTACGAGAAGGACGTCCGCCAACTGCCGCCGACCTACCAGCGGTATGCCGAGGAATTCGGCACCAAGCGGGCCGTTTGCGACTATGTGGCCGGGATGACCGACCGTTTCGCCCAGGACGAGTACCGCAAACTGTTCGAGCCCTTCGAGCGGCTGTAGGCGGCGGTTCCGCCCCCCCCCCCCCCCCCCCCCC
>JAAYDY010000107.1 GCA_012729015.1 Phycisphaerae bacterium
GCCGACACGAAGTTCGCCGCGCCTTGCTTATGAACAAAGGGCCGATTACCCATTACATATCCGGCGATGAAGACCGCCAGCATGGAGCTGCTCCTAGCCATCTCTCCCAAGCCGTAGATGAGCAGGACCACGGCGAACGCCAGAATGTAGTAGTGGCCACGATCCTGGGGGCGCAGACGATTGAACATCCAGGTTGCCGCATGACCGAGCAGCCAACCGATGCCAATGCCGGTGGCGAACTTCCAGACAAACGTCAGAAGCACAACATGCCACTGGGCATCTCCTATGGTGAAGGCCTGGACGGCGGCCAAGGTCAATAGGATTGCCATCGGGTCATTGGCCGCACTTTCGATCTCCACCGTCGAAGAGAGCTTTGGGGGCAACGACTGGCGGCGGAGAATCGAAAACGTGGCCGCCGCGTCCGTCGACGAGATGACCACTGCCAGCAACACGGCCTTTTCCAGCGGCCACTGAAGCACCAGCCGCAGCACGAGGAAGGTGACAGCAGCCGTGAGGATCACGCCCCACGTTGCCAGTCCGCCCGCTGGCAAGGCCACCGCTCGGAAGTGTTCGCGCCGGGTGCTGAACCCGCCCTGAAACAGAATGAAGACCAGCGCCAGATTGGCCATCTGGTTGGTCAGGGCTACATCGCTGAAGTCCCACCAGGCGAGCACATCACTACCGAACAGGATTCCAGCCCCAAGGGCGATCAGGATGACCGGAACACTCCAACGATCCAGCAGGGCCGCTACCGCGACGACCACAAGGAGGATCAAGGGGGCGATCAGGTACATTTCAGCCATCGAGTCGGTTCCTCTAGCCAGGTGAATCTTGCCAGCCGTCAAGCGATGCGGTCGCCGCGAATACCCACGGACGGCACCCAGCATCGGCGAACCCACAGTTCACGGCGACTATTATCCGTATTTCGCCGCTGTTCACAAGCGGAAACTGCTGAACTCGGCGAATCTGCTGGACGCGGGGAGGCGTGGCGGATAGACTGGCCTTACGCTACGGAAAAGCCTTTGCGGGCGGCCCGGTCGTGCTCATGCTGAGAGTCGTTCGGCTAGGGTTGCTCCTGGGGAGCCAACTAGAATCCGCGAACCAATCGCGGTCTTGCCGTTAACAGAAAGCCTCGATCCACTCGGGTCGGGGCTTTCGTCGTAACTACGCTCCGCCAAAGGCCTAGGGCGTTCCCGCCGCCCGCCGCGGCGCTCTCTGTTTCGGCAACTCGCCGCCTGGCGTCGAACGGGAACGTACACGTTCTCTCCCGCCCGTCGAGATTCTCTACCGAAATTCTCTGATTCTCTCGTTTACACCCTCTCGCGGGTTAACACCCGCGTACCTTCCGGACTGACCCCTTCCCGATCTTCATACCAGGTCTTGTGAGAGAATCGGTTGACTGGATTCTCCCACAAAGCCTGGATCAATTCACGGGGAAGGGGTCACCTCCCCTGTCAGCACTGCGCCCGCGTTGATCAGACGGAGATTGCCGAGCAAAGGCCCACAGGCGAGACGCCCTTGCCCTTTTCAGAAGCCACAGACTGCCGAGCAGTCCGATAACTGTGACGCCGCAACTGAGAATGATCCCCGGCCTGTAGCTGGCGGTCGTGTCGTAAAGCCACCCCCCAAGCGGCGGACCGAGGACGCCCGCCACACCATAGGAGAAGAAGATCAGAGGATATACCCCGCCCACCCGCGCCGGCCCGTACTGTGACGCCACCCGGGCGGCATAGACAACAAAACACGCCCCAAAACCGAAACCGATGACGAACGAAAGTAACAGGAAGAAAGCCGGCGATGTGGCCCACGGCAGCACCGCCAGCGGCGCCGCCAGGGACATCAGTTTCACCGGGATCATCCGCTCATCGGTGCGGTCCGAAATCCATCCCCAGGCAATGCGCCCCGCGGCATTGCCGACGGCAAACACACTGATGGCCGCGGCCGCCCAGCCGCCGGGAATGCCCTGAGCCAGACCGATCGGCTTCAGGTTGCCAACAACGAGCATGCCTGCAAACGTGCCGCAGAACATCCCCAGGAGCAAGGCCAGGAAGAACAGATCGCGTATGAGCAACCTCAGCGGAGGTGTCGGTCGCCTACGAACCACCTGTCCGCCGGCAGGAAACCGCAGCACGGCCGCCGCCACCAACATGGACAGGCCGTAGACGATCCCAATCCAGCGGAAAACCATCAGCACGTCCACACCGCCCGAAAGCAGCGCCTCCGCCAGAGCAGACAGCAGGACCGCGCCGCCCCCGAAGCCGGCCATGGAGATTCCCGTCACCAGGCCGCGGTGATTGGGAAACCACTTCATGCACGTCGTCAGCGGACAGACATAGCCTGCCCCGGTTCCCAGACCCGCCAGCAGCGAGATGCCCAGCAGCAGCATCCAGAACGATCCGCCGGCAAAGGAGGCCACGAGATACCCGGCCCCGAACAGCAGACCGCCCACGGCGGCCACCGCCCGCGGGCCGAATCTGCCGAGTAGCTTGCCGGCCAGGATCATCGACCCCGTGAATACGCCGAACAGACATCCGAAGATGATCTGCGTCTGAGCAGCGCTCAGACCTGCCGTATCCTCCAACGCCGGGACCAGTGCGCTCCAGGCGTAAATGCCGCCGAGGCAGATCTGGATGACCACGGCCGCAATCAGGATGGCATACTTCACATGTGGCCGCACGCCATGTCCTCCAGATCCTGGATCCCCCGGGCCACCGTGACAGATCGCGCACTGCGCAGCAGGTGCGCCACAGACTCTGGCAGGACAGCGTTTGCCATCAAATCGCTTGCGTTCATTGCTTCTCTCTGACACCCCGTGAACTCCGCTGGTCTTCCTGCACAAAAACAAAAAAGCCAGCCGCAGCACCGTCGCTGCTTGCTGGCCTATTTCTTCAGCAGGTCGCCTCAGCGACCCTCTGTCAATCTGCCAAATCCCGAATTGTAAAGCTCGGTCAGTTTACTCCCTCCCCCTCACGGTGTCAAGAAGACACTCGGATTCTCCTGTTCATCTGTTCATGGCTCCAATCTAGCTCGTCCGACACTCGACGACGCCGTCGAGTGTCCAGATGATCACCCGTTCGCCCGTCCTGGTGCTGATGTCCGTGTGCAGGCTGATGACCCGTCGGCCGGTGATGTCGCGAACAATCGCCTCCAGCAGCGGACGCGCCTTCTCCAGCAATTGCATGCGCACCTGCTTCACCAGCTTGCCGCCTTCGGCATAGTCCGGCGATTCGGCGAGCCCCTTCTCAGCTGGCGTCAACACGCCTCGCAACCGGACCAGGATCATGTCGCCCAGCAGATAGCTCCGCGTCTCCTCAGGGCCACGGCCCATGTACTCGCGTTCGAACGTGATCAGCGCCTGGCTGATCTCGGCTTCGACCTGTCCCTGTGTCTTCATGCACGCGCCCACCAATGCCGCGGTCGTCCACGCCGGCAGCCTGTGCCCGCGCTACGCCATGATCAGCGCATCTTACCACGTCCGCCTCTGACCGGCAACGACGCATTGCACCCGACGCGTTCGTCCATCGGCGAAGGTGGTGGTCCGGCACCCGGCGAAAGGCGGGACCGAGCACTTCGCACGTCGCCCCGGTGCATCGTGCAGCAGGAGGAAAGTGCGCCCGAGGAAGACTCCTTGGTGACCAACGGGTCGCGGCGGGTAGGTCGCCTTGTCGGCAATGTCCGAAAGAACCGTAGCTGAATGGCAGGCTATCGTACGCCCACTTCGCTCGCTGTGCCGACGACTGGCACGTTGCCGCCACGCGGCGCGGCCGGTCCTCCAAACAGCCGGCGGGGAACGCCACGTTGGGGTTTACCTTGCCGCCCTCGCCCTGTGCCGGGTAGAATCCCCAATGGCCTTGTCGGCCCGAGGAACTGCTCGTGACACCGGCGCCCATCATGACTGCCGCCCGATTCCATTGCCGCATTGCCCGCGGCGTGCGATGCATCGCCGCCGTCGCGATCGCCGCTGCTATCGCCCTGGCCGACGACGCGCCGGCCCGAGCCCAGGCCCCCTCCATGGCCGACGAGGCCGCCGTCAACGCCTTCTCCTTCGCCGACGAAAACACCGGCCTGGCCGTCGGCGAGGCCGGCCTCGTCCTGCGAACCGACGACGCCGGCCGATCCTGGCAGACTCTCTCCGGCGGCGCGGGCCTGCCCCTGATGGCCGTCGCCATGATCGACCCTCGCCTCGCCTTCGTCGCCGGCGGATGGAACCTCGGCTTCGGCGGCCACTCCGTCGGCGCGCTCCTGAAGACGCCAGACGGCGGCCGCTCGTGGCAGAGAATCGACACCCCGCCCGCGGCCCGGTTCTGGGGTCTCGCCGCCCAAGGCAAGGCCATCGCCGCCTGGGGCGAACCCTCTCCCCACAACCCTGCCGCCGTACTCGTCTCCTACGATACAGGCAAGTCGTGGCACGCCGCCCAGGGAGCCGTCACAGCCCCCGTTGTGACCCTGCGATGGATCGCCGACCGCGAAGCCGTTGCCGTGACCGCCGACGGCGCCGCCTGGCGCCTCGACGCCCTGCGACTGACCCGCCTCGACGCCCAGACGCCGCCCGGACGCATCACCGCCGCACACGTCTTCGACCCCCGCACATGGATCGTCGCCCTGGAGACCGGACCGCTCGTCCGCACCGCCGACGCCGGCCGCTCATGGCGGAGCGTCGCCCTCGACGGCACGCCCGGCAGCGCCGGCGTCAGGGCCTTCGCCTTCCACGAGCCCGGCGAAGGCTGGCTCGCCGGCGTCGGCCCCTCCGGAGTTCAGTTCACCGGCAACGCCGGACTCAAGTGGTCCGTCGTCGGCCCCCTGCCCCCCGGCCCCCGCAGAGCCGTCTGGTTCCGAGACGCCTGGAACGGGCTGGTCGCCGGCCCCTTCGGCAGCATCTACCGCACCACCGACGGTGGCGCCCGATGGACCCCCGTCCACAACGCCCCTCGACGCGCCGCACTGTGCGTCGTCGCGCCCTACGGCTCCGTCGCCGACTGGCCGCTGGTCGGCATGCTCGCCGCCGACCGAGGCTATCGCTCCCTCCTCTGGACCGCCACGCAGCCGCTCGCCGAGCCGCTTATCGTCCACGAACGACGCCTCCGCGACGCCGCCTGGACGCTCGCCGCCGCCGAGGCCGTGGTCCTGCCGGCGGCTGTCTCCTCGCGCATCGACGGGCCGCCCGGCTTCGACGCCGCCGAGTCGCCCCTGCCCGGCGCGCCGTTCAACCCGACCGACCCTGCGCCCCTGGCCGATCTCGTCCGCCAGGCCATCCGCCAATGGCAGCCCGCCGCCGTGCTCGCGCCCGCACCCGCCGGCCCCGACGCCGAGGATGCATGGATCGGCGCCGCCGCGGCCGACGCCGCCAAGGACGCCGCCTGCCGACTCTGGCAGGCCGATCCGATGAATCGCACCGGCGACCGTTTGCCCGACATCGGTGGCGACTTCCCCATCTCCGTCAACACCCTCTCGCCCAGCGAGACGTTTGGCACGTTTCACGCCGCCCGAGCCCACATGGCCGCCCAGTTGGTCTTCGAACGTCCCTTGCCGATGGCCGAGGCCCTGGGCTACCTGCGCGTCGGCGCTGAACTCGGCGACGACACCGCCCTGGCCCTGGCCGCCGACCTCGACGGCGCCGACGCCGCATGCCGTCGCGACATCGGGGCCGTCGCGGCCATCGCACTCCAGAAACGCACCGAATGGCAACGCGCCGCTCGCGAGTTCTACCCGCTCTTCCGCGCCGACCTCGACCAGGGCCGCCTCGACGCCGCCCTGCCCCGCGCGACCGAGTTCGTGGATCGACACGGACAGGCCCTGCACCTCGGCCAGATCGCCCTCGGCGCCGTCGCTCGCCGCGCCGCCGTCGCCGGCAACCTGCCGTCGGCCCTGACTGCCTCGCGACTGAGCGCCGCCCTGAGCCGCGACTGGCCCCCGCGACGATTGCACGAACTGGCCTGGATGCTCGATCTGGCCGCCTGCCGCGAACTGGGCGACCCGCCCGCCATGAACCCCGGCGCCTACGACCTCATCCGCAAGGAAATCCAGGAACAGGCCCCCGCCGCCCTCGACCACGACAGCCTGACGCACCAGTGGCTGCGTCACCGCGAGACCTCCCGCGGCATCGAGCCCGCCGAGGCCATCGCCCTGCACGGACAACTGGCCGACTCGCCCGACCCCACCGTCCGGCGGCTCGTCGCCCTGGCCCGATGGTCCCAGGCCGACCGCCCCGACCGGCCGCCTGTCGCCGTTGTTCGCCTCAGCGGCTCCCGCACGCAGATTGTCTACCCGGTCCGCCCCGACGCCCCGCAACCGAAGACCGGCAAGGACGGCGACGCGCAGGCCAACAAGGGCGGTGACAGGAAAGGCAAGGACAAGAAGGAAGAGAAGGGCGAGAAGAACGGCACCGCGGCGGACCAGCATGAGGACGGCGAGGAGACCGGCGACGAGGCCGACGACGGCAGCCAGCGAACCCTGGACCTGGGAGGCGTGCAACTGGAATTCCGCGAGGCCGACAACCGCCTCTACATTCTGCTCGATGCCGAGACGGCAGAGGGCCTGTGGCTCACCATCGACATCGACGGCGACGGACGCACGCTGCTCGCCGAACCGCTCATGGACCGGTCGCCGCCCGAGCAGCCGCTCCTGGTCACGCCGACCGCCCCGGTCTGGATTCGCCGCACTCCGCTCTGGTCGCGGCTGACCCGGGACGGACGCCTGGCCCTCGGCCTGAGCTACGAAGCCCTCGGCGGCCGCCCCGCCCCGCGAACCGTCTGGCTCCTCACCCTCCGCCGCCACGTCGCCGACGGCCTCCGCCCCATCCCCTTGCCCTCACTGCCCGACGAAGCCTCCTTCGCCGTCACGTTCGATTGACAGCCTTTCGTGCCACAAGGTTCACGCTACGAAACGTCTCGAAGCAGCGACCGTCGGCTTGCCGCGATGCCGCGATCATGCCGTCCACCACGGCATCGCGAAACTCTTGCCGCAGCGCCTCCGGCAAGTGCGCCAGAAACGGCACGATACTCGGCTGATCGATCCACGCGACCATGGCCGCCGCGTCCGCGAAATGCCGGTCCGCATTTTCGCCCCAGACACGTGCCTCCGCAAAGCCGCACTCCGCAACCAGCCGCTCGTAATCGGCCACCGGCGGCATGTACCACGGCCACGCGAAACGGCGAAACAACTTGGCGAACACCTCGCGAGCCATCACCTCGCGGACCACGGCGACAAAATGCCCACAGTTGCCGTCGCCGGCGAAGTTGAATCGAGCCACCCCGCCGCCACGCAGCGCCTGCACAACGTTGGCCAATAGGTGCCGATGATCCTTCACCCAGTGCAACGTGGCGTTCGAGAAGACGACGTCGAACTCGTTCGCGAAGTCGATGTCGTCGATATCCTTCCGTTCAAACGCCAGGTTCGCCTTGCAATGCTCCCGCGCCGCCTCGATCATGCCGGCCGAGGCATCGATGCCCAGAACCGATCCGCGAGGCACAAGGTCGGCCAGGCGAGCGGTCAGCACGCCGTCGCCACAGCCTAGGTCGAGGATGCGCTCGGCGCCGCGAAGCTCCAATTCGTCGATCAGCCGCGCACCCCACTCCTTCTGATGCGCCGACGCCTGGCGGTACTTGTTGCCGTCGAACTCCAGCGCCACGGGCGATTCCTCCCGATGCTCAGCGCTTCCCCGTCACTGCGGCCCGGTGCCATGGCCGCTTGACGCAGTTCCCGAGCCTCATCAAGGGGCAGCCATGTCGCGAGCCACCTGCATGACCCTCTCGCGCAGCCTGGATCTCACGTCGGCGACCGCCTTGTCAAGGCGAACCGCCTCTTGGCCAACCCAGAGTCTCTTGCCCCGGGTGCCTTGAAAAGGCCCCATAGGTATAGCGTCGATCGCGTCCAAGCCCGAAAGGCTCAGACTCAGTTCCTTGACGCCTTCGTTGACGTCCATGGAATCACATACTCCGCTTATTTCCAACCACATGCCAACCAGCACATCACGCATGTCGTCTTCGCGACCGTGATCATAGGGCGTTCCGATAGCCCACAGCATCTCGGCCTCCACGTAGGTCTCAAGTGCCGTCGAGATCTTGCCTTCCAGAACCAGCAATCGAGCCTTGCGTCGCAGCCGACGACTCCGGGCACGTCTGCGATAGTGACGTACAATCAAGCCGACGACAACCGCCACCACCCCGACCCAACAGCCAATCAGCACCTGCGTCCACAGTGGGAGAGCGAGGAAGCCGTCACGTAACGATTCGAAGCACGCTCGCATGACGCCTCCCACATGTGTGCTGTTATTCGCACTCCCTCGTTACCGCGCACCTACCCCCGCAGCAACGTCCGGAAGTTGATCGTCGCGCACGCCTCCACCACCGCCTCCCCGAGCGACGGCTTGCGCGGATCGGTCTCGCTGTCCCTGGGCACGATGGCCAGCACCGGCAGGCCCGTCTCGCGGGCCAGCTCGCCGGAGCAGGTCTCTTCGGCAACACCCGCCGTGTCGGCGTCCAGGCCGTTGATGATGATGCCTTTGACCGCAAGCCCCCTGGCCCGCGCCGCCTCGACCGTCAGGATCGTGTGGTTGATCGTCCCCAGGTTCGGCCGCGCGACCACCACCAGCGGAAGAGCGAGCGCCGCCGCCAGATCCGCCACGCGATAGCCCTCGGCAATGGGCGTCATCAGCCCGCCAATGCCCTCGACCACCGTCACGTCGTGGGCCGCAAGAATCTCGGCCCACGCCTTCCACACAAGCTCCAGATCAATCGCCACGCCCGCCCGCCGCGCGGCCACCGTCGGCGCCAGCGGCTCGCGCAACACGATCGGCGAAATGACATGCAGCGGCTCCGGCGCGTCGCACACGTGGGCCAGGAACTCGGCGTCCTCGCTCACGAGCCCCTCGCGCCGCCGCACGCCCCCCGTCGCCACAGGCTTCATCACGCCCACGTTGTACCCGGCCCGCTTCATGGCCGCGACCAGCCCCGCCGCCACGACCGTTTTGCCCACGTCCGTGTCCGTTCCGGTAACGAAGATGCCCGGTGCCTGGCGACTCACGCTTCCGTCACCTCCCGGATCGCCTCGGCCGCCGCACCGACCAGCAGGTCGATCTCGTCGTCCGACATCGACAGCGGCGGCATCAGCACCACCACGTCGCCCAGCGGCCGCAGAATCACGCCCTTCGAACGTACCGCCGCGCAGACCTTGTCGCCGATGGCACGCTCATACGCATACGGCTCTTTCGTCGTCTTCTCGGCCACCAGTTCGATGCCCACCATCAGCCCGCGCTGACGCACCTGCCCCACGTGCCCCATGGCGGCCACATCGCGCAGCCGGTCGGCCAGCCGCCCTATCTTGGCCGCCAACCCTTCGATCACCCGCTCCCGCTCGAAAATGTCCAGCCCCGCCAGCGCCGCCGAAGCCGCCAGGGCGTTCCCCGTATACGTGTGCCCGTGGTAGAACGTGCGGCACGCCGACCGCGGCGCAAGAAACGCCTCGTACACCCCGTCGCTCGCCACCGTCGCCGCCAGCGGCAGATAGCCGCCCGTGATGCCCTTGGCCAGACACATCAGGTCGGGCGTCACCTGCTCGTGCTCGCAGGCGAACATGCGTCCCGTGCGGCCAAAGCCCACGGCCACCTCGTCGGCGATCATCAGGCATCCCACCCGGTCGCACGCCCGACGCACACGGGCCAGGTACCCCTCGGGATGCACCAGGATGCCTGCCGCCCCCTGCACCAGCGGCTCCACCACAACCGCCGCCAGCTCGCCGGCGTGAGTGTCCAGCACCCGGTCCATCGCGTCGGCGCACGCCAGGCCGCACGTCGCACGGTCCAGCCCCAGCGGGCAACGGTAACAGTGCGGCGACGGCACGCGCACCACGTCCAGCAGCAGCGGCCGATACACCTGGTGGAACAGGTCGATCCCGCCGACCGACACCGATCCGAGCGTGTCCCCGTGATAGGCGTTGGCCAGTGCCGCAAACCGCCGCCGTTCGGGCTCGGCCTCGCGCTTCTGCTGGTGATACTGGTAAGCGATCTTCAGCGCGGCCTCGACGGCCGTCGAGCCGCTGTCGCTGTAGAACACGTGGTTCAGGTCGCCGGGCGTCAGGGCCGCCAGACGCCGCGCCAGCTCAATCGACGGCGGGCTCGACAGCCCCAGCAACGTCGTGTGAGCCACGCGACCGAGTTGCGCGCCGATGGCCGCGTCGATTTCCGGCCGCCGGTGCCCGTGAACGTTACACCACAGGCTCGACACGCCGTCCAGGTACCGCCGGCCCCGGGCGTCGATCAGATAGTTGCCCTCGCCGGCCACGATCACGAGCGGGTCGGCGTACTCGGCCATCTGGGTGAACGGGTGCCAGACGAAGGCGGCGTCCAGTCGCCGCAGGTCGTCCAGCGAGTGCCCGAGCAACGGGTCATCCGCCATGCTGCGCTCCAAAGACAATCTTCAGGGGATGCCCCACGCCGGCCCCGAGCACGTCGCGGGCCGAGGCCCGGTTCCGGCCGATCTCCAACAGTCCAGCGCTGCCGATATAGTTGACCAGCCGCCCCAGCGGCACCTCCGCGTACGTCCGGTGAAGCCCCTCGATGGTCGTCCCCGAAATCCTCAGGGCCATGGCCGCACGCATCGGCCCCTCCGGCGGCAGCATGCTCTCCGGAACATTCGTCACCAGGTTCCCGAAACGGTCCACCGCGATGATCTCGCCGGCGATGCCGTCCTCCGTGCGACGAGGCGACGAGATGTCCAGACGCACAATCGAATGGACGCGAGGCCCCACCTCCTCGATCGCCGTGCCGCTGGCCAGATGCGCCGCCACGGGCGCAAACACGTCGCGGCCATGAAATGTCGGCGAGATATGCGAGGCCATCAGGCGGCGGTTCTCCACCGCAAACACCCGGTCCGGCGCTGACGCCTTCAGGATGAACGACATCAACCCGTTGTCCGGTACCAGGTACACCCGGCCCTCCATCTCCACGGCCAGAATCCGACGCACCGTCCCCACCCCGGGGTCCACCACGGCCACGTGAATCGTCCCGGCCGGAAAACGATCATGAACGGCATACAGCGCGTAGCTGCCGGCCACAATGTCGTGCTCCGGCACCGCGTGCGTGATGTCCACGATCCGGGCCTCAGGACAGAGGCCCAGGATGACGCCCTTCATGGCCGCCGGGAACACCGACTCCTGGCCGAAGTCCGTCAGCAACGTGATCAGCGGCATGACGTGCTCCCCCCCTTGATGCCTATCCGCCGTAGGATTTCCGCAACTGCTCGCGCAGGCTTCCGATCTGCTTCTGCATGTCCTCGACCTGGTCTTCGAGCTGGTCCACCCGCTTCTCGGACACCTTGCGGCGGCCCTTCTCCTCCTCGGCCTTCTGCCGCGCGTCGGACAACTGCTTCTCCAGTTCCACCACGCGCTGCTTCAGCGACTGAACTTCCTCGCTGTCGGTCGATCGGACCTGCGTATCCGGCCGCGAGCCGCCGTTGCCGCTCGTGTCGAAGTTCACCAGCGGCTCCTTCACCTGCACGCACCCGGCCGCCAGCGCCCCGCCCAGCACTACCATCGCACACGCCCAAGCCCAATGCCTCATGGCCCGCTCCTTTCGCGTCCTGCAACGCCCACCACTGTAGCCACAAACCCACAGGGATTCAAGCCTCCCCCGCCGCGCCGCCCCCCGTACGAAGAAACCTCCCAGCCGCCCCCTCCCCCTTCCAGGGGGAGGTGCCCCGAGCTTTCAGCGAGGGGCGGTGAGGGTCGAGCGGAGGCCCTCCTTACACCGCGCCCCTCGAACCCGCGACACGACGTCCGCTGCTCACCACAACCCAACCCTCCCCACAACCCCAACCCTCCCCTTGACTTTGCCGCTCCCCACGACTAGAACACCCCCATGACCGCTGCCGCACCGGAGTTCCTCGTCGTCCTCGGCCAGACCGCCTCGGGCAAAGAGCGCGTCGCCCTGGCCCTGGCGCGCCAACTCGACGGCGAAATCGTCAGTTGCGATTCCATGAAGGTCTACCGCGGCATGGACATCGGCACCGCCAAGGCCGCCGAGGCCGACCGCCGCAGCGTGCCGCACCATCTGCTCAACGTCGTGGACCCCTGGGAACGCTTTTCGGCCGCCCGATGGGCCCAGGCCGCCGAGGCCGCCGTCGCCGACATCGTCTCGCGCGGCCGATTGCCCATCGTTTCCGGCGGCACGGTGCTCTACCTCAAGGCCCTCGTGTTCGGCCTGTTCGAAGGCCCCGGCGCCGACGCCGCAATCCGCGCCCGACTGGCCGACGAGGCCGACCGCCACGGCACAGTCGCCTTGCACGCCCGGCTGGCCGACGTCGATCCTCAGGCCGCCCGACGCATTCACCCCAACGACCTCCGCCGCATCGTCCGCGCCCTGGAAGTCCACGAGCTCACCGGGCAACCTATCTCCACGCAGCAACGCCAGTTCGACGCCCCCCGACCCGACCTGCGGCCATGGGTGGCCGCCCTGCGGCGAACGCGCGACGACCTCCACCGACGCATCGACGACCGCGTGGACCGCATGATCGCCCACGGACTGGCCGATGAGGTCCGACGCCTCACCGTCGATCCGCGGGGCATGTCCTCCGAGGCCGCCGCCGCGGTCGGTTACCGCGAGATGATCGACTGCCTCCAGGGAAGGCTCCCCGACGGACGTGTCGCCGACGAAATCAAGAAGAACACACGCCTCTTCGCACGGCGACAGATGACCCACCTGCGGTCGCTCGCCCTCGTCCGCTGGATCGACGTGCCCCCGAACGAGTCGCCCGACCGCACCGCCCAGCGCATTGCCGACCTGTGGCGGGCGCGCGCCGCCGAGCCCGAGGCGCCGGCATCCGGTTGAGTTTCCCGCGACGCGAGTCTATAATGCGGTCGTCTTCGATGTGCCGCGAAGGCCGGCGGCGGGGCCGCGCCATCGCGACGGAGCCATGGTCCACGGACAGGGAGGCATCGGTGAGCCGAAACCATCTCAGCATCGCCGTCGCTGCCGCACTGGTCATCGTCGGCCTGTTCTGCATGATTTACGCCCTGGTCCAAGTGCAGGATCTCAGCGGCAACCTCTCTCCCCGACCTGTTGCGGCCGCAGCGGTGCGCGATGCCGCTGCCGACGAGGCCGAGGAGTCCGCCTCCGATGCCGACCGCGACGGCGAGACCCCGTCCAGCGCCGAGGCGGCCGACCGCGGCGACACGTCCGATGACGGAGCCCCCGATCGCCGCGACAACGCGACGCTCAGGGCTGCCGAGTCCGCCGCCCGACCCGCCTCCTCCGACGCCGACTCCGACGGCAGGCCTTCGCAAGCCTCCGAGAAGACCCGCGAGAGCTTCGTCCGGACCCTGGCCACGCACGGCCTCATGCTGACTCTCGGGCTGATTGTCCTCGTAGTCGTCGTGGCCCTCGTGCTGCGCCGATTCCGCCCCGTGCCGCGGCACCACGGGCCCACCGATACCACCGACCTGTGGCGAGAGGCCGGCAGACGCCTGAAATGACCCCTGCCCACGGCGACACCCAACCTCCGCGGTTCACCTTTCCCAAGACGCGCCGCCTGGTCCGACAGGGCGACTTCCGATCCACCTACGCCCTCCGCGCCAGCGCCGCCGACCCGCGGATCGTTGTCTACGCCCGCAGGACCGGCCAACCCATCACCCGCATCGGCCTCAGCGTCGGCCGCAAGCACGGCAACAGCGTCTGCCGCAATCGCATCAAGCGGCTCCTGCGCGAGGCGTTCCGCCTGTCACGGCACGAGTTGCCCGAAGGATACGACCTGATCGTCGTCCCGAGGAACGTTGCCGCGTGGTCTCTGACGCGGCTGCGCGAGTCGCTCCTCCAGGTGGCCCGGACCGCCATCGCCCGCGCCGACGCCAAACAGAAGCGCAACAGTGCCGGCAAAACGGCCGCCCCGCAAAACCGGACACCCGACCCATGATGCCCCTGGCCCGCTCCCTCCGCCGCGGCACCCGCGCCGTCGCGGCCGCAGCCATGATTGCCGCCGTCAGGCTCTACCAATGGACGCTGTCGCCTTTCCTCGGACGCTTCTGCCGCTTCCAACCCACGTGTAGCCAATACTTTATCGAAGCCGTCCGCAAGTACGGCCCGTGGCGAGGCGCCGCCAAGGGCCTCTGGCGCATCATGCGATGCCACCCGTTCGGCGGCAGCGGCTACGACCCGCCGTGAACCTGATAGCAATACTCATGAATGGGGATCGAGTTGCTTTGTGTGCAGCCGTAGTGTATATTCTGCAGTCGGCACGGCCGTCATGGACGGCGCCGCTGGCCTGTAGGCGAAGAATGGGGGGTAGACAATGAACAAGACGATCATCTTGATGGCACGTATGAGCTTGGTGTTGGCGGTAACCGCTCTGGCGACTGCGTCGACGGCCTCTGCCGACGTTATCACGGCTTGGACCTATCCCACCGGAGAACAGAAGATCAAGGCCACACCCACCGCGGGCGTGGGTGCTCAGGCACTCGTCGGTGGAGCCACCTACACCGGCCTTGTCTCTCAGGACTACTACTGCGTGACATCCAATGGGGCCCTGGGCAGTGGACTCCACTGGGAACTGCCGACAAGCAGGTATCGGAATATCGTTGTTTCACTCGACATCCGCCGGCCCGACGGCCTCGGCATCGGCCGTCACTGGACATGGCAATATGATACCGGTGATGGCTGGGTGGACGCCGCGGACTTCACCTTCGGCAACCAGATCTTCAACACCTTCACTCTGGACCTGTCCGCCATCACGAGTGCCAACAACAACGCCGCCTTCGCCATTCGCGCGACAACCACCGATATGACGACCACCGCATTCACCGTACACTTCGACAACGTGACAGTCTCGGGCACGACTATTCCAGAACCGGCATCGATGGGATTGATGGCCGTGGGCGGGTTGGCCGTGCTGCTTCGCCGGCGCAAAGCCTGAGCGGCGCGGCATTCAGGTCATCTACCGTCGTTTCATCGCCGCCCGGACCGCCTCGGCCACGCAGGCGGGAACCATCGACGTGATGTCGCCGCCCAGCCGCGCCACGTCGCGCACCAGGCTCCCCGAGATGAACGCGTACTGGGCGTCTGCCGGGACGAACACTGTTTCCACCCCCGTCAGGGCCCGGTTCGTCAACGCCAGACGCGACTCGTAATCGAAATCCGTCACCGACCGCAGGCCTCGCAGCAGCACCGTCGCGCCGCACCGTGCCGCATAGTCCACCGTCAACCCTTCGTAGCTCTCGACGCGCACCGTGCCGAGCCCACCGGCCAGCTCACGCAGCAACTCCATCCGCGCCGCCACCGTCAGCAGCGGCTTCTTCGCCGGATTCTCCCCCACCGCCACCACCAGCTCATCGAACATCGCCGCCCCGCGGCGGATGATGTCCACATGGCCGAACGTCGGCGGATCGAACGTCCCCGGATAGAGCGCCGTGCGGCAGGAACTCCCCATCGTCATTCTCCCTGTGTCGCCGGCGCCACCGGCGCCGCGTCCGAAGGCTTGGTCTCCGCGGCAGGCCCCTGCGACGGCGGCAAAGGCTCCGCCTCGGTCGCAGCCTCCGGCACAGGCGGCTTGCCGTCGCCCGCTGGCGACGGGACGGCCTCGTCGGCGCTGTCACGCCCGGCCTCCGGGGCCGCATCCTCCCCGGGCGCAGGCGGCGTCGCCTCGGATGCAGGAACCGGGGGCTCCTCCGCCCCCCCGTCGGGCGGCGGCGCCTCGTCTCGACCCGCCGCCGGAGGCAGAACGAGCACTTCCAGGCGGCACGCCATGCCGTCCTTGACCGTCAAGTTCGTGTTGGCGTACCACGAGGCCGCGGAACCCACCGGGCCGCCGTAGTAGAACAGGGCGCTGGTGTCCATGCGGTTGATCGTCGCCACGCTGCCCGACAGGTCGCCGACAAACAACGTCCCGCCCAGGTCGTCGCGCCCCACGGTCGAGCCGCCGGCATACACCCAAGACGACTCCGGCAGCGGCTCGCCGCGCGACCGGTTCCAGAACAGGTGCTCCAGCGGCGCCTGCCTCGGCACCGTGCCGCCATCGACCTCGGCATCCCAATGAAGGATCAGCCGGACCCGGCGGCCCTTGGGCTCCGTCGCCGTCTGCGACGCCACGTCCGCCACGGGCACCTGCCCCGACTCGACCCCCAGCGCCTTCATGGCCTCGGCAATGCGACTCGGCGGCGCCGACACCTTCACGGCCGCCAGGAACGTCCGCCGCGCGTTGCTCGTCGCACCCAGTTCGATCAGCCCCGTCGTCCCGGTGATCGTCCCGGCAATCGTCAGACGCTGCCCCTGCCGGTCAATCACCAGGTCGCCCGTCGCCCCTGGAGCGGATGTCCCGGCGGCCGGTTCGACGGCAGGCGCCGCCGGGGCCGGTTCGGACGCGCGCGGCGGCACGGCCGGCCCCTCGGGCCGCGACACCTCGCTCACCAGCGGCGCCTCCGACTCGCCGTCCTGGCCGAGCAACGCATCGGCCCCGAATCCGACCACCAGCGCCGTCAGGACAATGATCCCTCTCAAGTGCGCTGCCCCCAATGAGTTCCGTGAACGCACGCATTGTAATTCTGTTGCTCCAAGGTGTCAACGAACCGTAGGATACAATGGGTTCGGACAGACACCAAGGAGGAACCCCTGCCATGCGATGCGCCATCGCGACGCTGATTGTCGCCTTCATCGCTGCCACAACAACGTTCGCCGATCCGTCGCCTGCGTCGCCGGCCCCGCGCGCGCCCGCCGCCGAGGTCGCCCAGCCGGCTGCGCCCCCTGAACCAGCAACCCCCGCGGCCCCGGCGACGCCCTCCGAGGCCGCTCCGCCTGCACAGGCCGCCCCCGCCGAGGATCAGGACGACCAGGGAGACCTGCCGCCCGAGGCGGACCTGCCGTCGCTCGACTCGACCATCGTGGGCAAGATCGTCCACACCACCGAGCCGCAGACACGCCGCCCGATCAGTTTCTATGTCCCCACCACCTACAAGGCCGGGCAGCCGATGCCGCTGCTGGTGGACTTCACGGCGGCCGGCGTGGGCCGCGGCAACATCATGAAACTCTGGCGGCTCGGCGAGGCACGCGGCCTCATCGTCCTGGCGCCCGACACCTGGGGCGTTCGCGGCCCGCCGCAGGATCGCGTCGAAGCCCGGCGACAAATGGACGCCTGGTCGCGCGACGCCGGCGACACGAAGGTGCCGCACTACGTCCGCGACGCCGCCAAGATTCTGGCCGACCTGCGGGCCGACGCCGAGGCCGTGCGCCAGAGCGTCGCCCTCCTCTCAACGCGGTACACCGTCGATCCGAAGCTCGTCGTCCTGACCGGGTCGAGCGGCGGCTCATGGATCGCCTACTACACAGGACTGGCCGATCCCCAACGGTACGCCGGCATCTGCATCCGCTCGGGCAACTTCGACCGACGTCTGCTGCCGCCGAATCCCGGGCGAGCCCGAGACATGCCCGTCTCCATCGTCATCGGCGACCGCGATCTGGACGTCGTTCTGGCCGAGACCGATGCGGCCGAGAAGCACTTCAAGTCGCTGAAGTTCACGAATCTGAACATCGAGCGCTTGCCTCACAGCGGCCACGACAGCCGTCCCGAGGTGGCGTTCAATTTCGTGGCGATGCTCCGGGCCGAACGCATGGCCGAGCGCAAGGAGGCGTGGCAGCAGGCGCTGAAGGCCGGGCTGAAGGCCGCCCAGGAAAGGAAAGTCAGCTCGGCCCGGTACGAACTCGGCCGGGCGGCGGAGTTGGAACGGCAATTCGGTTTTCCGGACGAGGCGACACGCGCCCTGGCCGCACTGGACGGCGGCGCTGCGGCGTCCGGACCGGCCGGCGGCGCCGGCGATGCACCGAAAACAGAGAAGCCCGCCACGGACTGATCCGCACGGGCTTCCTCCTTGCAAGCTCCCCCGGTGCCTGATCCTGTAGGCCTGGCCGGTGAGTCGATGTTCTCGCGGTGCGACGCTACAACCCTTTGACCAGTCCGTGAGCGGCAATGGCCGTAACCAGCGCGGCACAGGCCAGCAGCAAGCGGACGAAGTCGGCCATGGTCAGATGACGCAGCATGCGTATATCCCCAGCATGAGGTGACGTGCGGGCCGGTGCAGAGAACGGATTCGGCCGCCTATGGAGTGTCGGACGGAAATGCTGTAGACTTTAGTCAAACTCACACGGGCCGACGGTTTTCTGTATCGAAAACCGCGGAAGCCAAAGAAAGCCCCAACCGTTGACTCCCCGATGCGGCACTGCGACCGTCGCAGACAGGAGACGCGGCTTGAGGCGGGAGACGCAACATGGACACGAGACAGTCCGGGTGGCGTGGTTGGCACTGGGCGATGCTCGGGGCCCTGGGCGTACTGGTCGTCGAGGGAGCACTATGGGGCGGCTGGCACATCTGGTACGCTGGCGGGCGAGGGAGCCCCTCGCCTGCTCCCATAGCAGTCGAAGCGCCGCCCGGGAACGTCCCGGCGTCGCCGGTCGCCGATGCCGGAGGCACTGCCTCGAAACAGCCCCAGCCCGACGCCGCCCCGACGACCTCCGGCACGATGACTGCCGACGTCGCCGACCCGGCGAGCGAGCCCCCAGCGGCCGCATCCGACGTTCCGCCGGAACCCCTTACGCCCGAAGAGCTTCTGACCCGCAAGGCCGAGGAATCGGTTCAGCGCCGGGCCGATGAGGCCAGCCGCGCCGCCGAACAGGACGAAGCCGAACGCACCTTCTGGGCCGACCGTTTCGACGCCTACAAGGCCATGATCATGGCCACCATCGACGGCTACTTCGAGTGTCCGGCCGAGGGACGGTACGATTACCTGGTGGAGAAGAACCGGGAGTTCATGACCCAACTCTTCGCCGATCGCAAGGCCGCCAAACTGCCGGCAGAAATCCGCAATCCGCAGAAGGTGAACGAGGAGTTCATGAAGATGCTCGGCGAGCGAATGAATGCCGAAGAGCGGCAGAAGCTCGACGCCTACATCCAGGACATGGTCAAGGTGCAACTGGATCGCATGAAGACGCTGATGGATGCGCCCGGCGGCCCGCCGCCCAGCGCTCCGCCGACCGGTCAGCCCTGAGAGGGCGCGTGACGGACAGGGCTTCGGTCGGCAGCGAACCACAATGCCGTCTTGTGCGGACACCCGCGGCCGTTGTAAAATGATGTGCGTCGGCGGTTTGCCGCACGCGAGAGGGCACGAGAGCGAAAGACCGCCCTCGAGTGGCCTCTGTCGGCGCTGCTGAGCCGGCCGCGCAGCGGCGGGACCAGTGCCCCGGCCGAGGGCCGTCCGGCCACAGGGGCCGAAGCGGCCTCAGGGCCTCGCTGGGATAGGGAGACAAGACGATGAGTCAGGGACGTTCACGGTTCAGTTCGGCGATGCTGGTGCTGAGCGGCGCGGCCGGGGCGTTGGCCCTCGCCGCGGTGGCCTGGGGCATCTGGACGTGGTCGCAGCGGTCGGCAACCCTTGCGTCGTCGCCGGCGGCCCCGGCGGTCATGGCGGCCGAGCAGCCGAGCCCGGAAATCGTCGCCGTAGAGCCTGCGGCGGAACCAGCGGCGCCCGAGACGAATCCGGAAGCCACGATCGAACCAGCCGCCGGGACCGACTCGGCCCCGGAAACGCCGAAGACGCCCGAGGAGATGCTCGCGGAGCGGGCCCGGGCCTCGGCCGAGCAGTTGGCCAACCAGGAGGCCGATGACCCAGACGCTGAGCGGGAACGCGCCTATATGGAGGCCTCCTTCGACAAGCTGCGGCAAGAGTCGATGGCGATGATCGACGGCTACTTCGCCCAACCGGAGGATAAGCGGGACGAGTACCTGCGGAAGGCCGGCGAAGAGTTTCGCAAGCGGATGGAGGCCGAGCGCCTGGCGGCGGGCCTGCCCGCGCAGCCCAAGAATCCCGGCCGCATTTGGATGGAAGTCATGCAGATGAACCAGGAACGGATGTCCGAGGAGGAGAAGGCCCGGATACTGGAATTCACCAACGACATCGCTCAGCGTCAGATGGCCCGATTCAGGGCCAATATGGAACGCCAACTCGGCGTCCAGCCGCAACCGGCCCCGCCGCCACAGTGAGGCACCGCCCACCGAACCATGCGTCACAACAGCGACACCCGGCCACCGCAAGGCAGCCGGGTGTCGGTTTTCTGTGGAGACATGCCTGCGAACCGCCTCCTGTAGCCTACGCCAACGGCGTCTACGACCGTCAGTTGATGCCGGCCTTCTCGCGGAGGCGGTCGATCGTATCGGCCAGGGCCACGGCCTGCGGCGACTCCGGATACTGTTCCATCAGCATGGCCGCCAGCTCGTAGGCCTCGCGGTGGCGGTTCTGCTTGGTGTACTCGATAATCTGCGTTTCCATCTCGCGGCGCGTCTCGATGTCGGCGTTTCGCGACAGCTCGTCCATCTGCCCCCGGAGCGTTGCCGCCTCGGGGCTCTCAGGATAGCGATCCAGCAACGCCTCCGCCGTCCGCTTGGCGTCCCGGTAGTGCTTGCGGTTGACCAGGTGCTCGATCTCCCGGTACAGCCGCAGGCGATCCTCTTTTCTGTGCTCCTCCTCTTCCATGAGCACCACGTGCTCGATCTTCTGAGCCTCGGGATTGTCGGGATACTTGGCGGCCAGTTGCTCGGAGGCCTGCCGCGCCTTGTCCCAGAGACCGAGGGTCATGTACGAGCGTATCTGTTCGCTGGTGCTCATGATGTCCACATCGCGATACTCTTTCATGGCGGCCTCGAGCTGGCGCGACAGGCTCGCCACTTCTTCGCCGCCGCCGAACGAGGCCCGGTAGTCGTCGATGCGTTGGCGCGCCGCCGGCCACTTCGTCGCCTTGATCAGTTGCCGGATTTCGGCCTGCATCGTGTCTCGCCGCTGGTCGGCCAGGCGAGCCCGCTTGCGCGCCCGCTCTTCGGTGTCCAGCAATGTGTTCTCGTTGATGTCCCGAAGCAGCGCCACCGTCTGCCGCGACAGGTCCGCCTCGTCCCCCGAGGCATCGATTCCGGCCACAGCCTCCCGCTCCAGATGCCGACGCTCGGCCAGGCGGATATTGATCGCCGTGTTGTAATGGTACCGAACCATCATCGAAAGAGCCCACAGCACGGCGGCCACCGAGAAGCCGACCATCCCCAGGCCGAGGCACTCCTGGACCTTGGCCCAGGCCAGATCCCTGGCCACGTCCTCGGTCATCATGGCCTCGGGCACGTTGCCGCGCTCGAGGGCCACATACGCCATGGCCGCCACCGTCACGGTGAGCCACACGAGAGCCAGCACCTGAAGCACGCGGGCGACCACGTGCGGCTGGGGAAGCGGAATCATGCTACGTTTGGATGTCGACGCCATGGTAACCTCCCGATTCTGCCCAAGTTGGCCTGGCTCAACTACTGACAGCCGTATGTCGCAACCGCAGATTTTCCGAAAAACACCGCAAAAATAACGCTCATACGCAAGATGATGCCCGGCAACGGGTAACACAACCGCCACGAGGCGTCGCACGCCCTCCGACTCTTTTTTAGACTGCTGACCCCTTGCATGAAATCCTGGTTCAGTCCATAATCATACCAGTCAGTGCATCCAATTGCCCATCCCAGCGCAAGGGCCTCTGTCATTGGCGTCTAACGCCTCTAGACACGAGGCCCTGTATATTGGACTGATTCTGTCGCCGGGACGATGTGCTCATGGTGGCCATTCCTATCGGTACCTCTCTACTGGAAGTGTATTCCAAAACCGTCACAACGCCAAGCGGAGAAATCGTTCGCAACGAGTTTCACCGATATTTCAGCGGCTGGGCGCCGCCGCCGGATCCCAACCGGCCCGGGCTGACCATTCGACCCTCCAGGATCATCGCTCTGGCGCAGTTCCTGAAACGAATCACTCCCTATACAGGCATCCGCTGAAGGGCGGCCTCTACGGCCTCTGCCACCATCTCGGCCGGAAGATCGACCATACTCTTCGTGACGGATTTCACAATGCGCACCCTCTCGCCTCGCGGGCCCCACACGGTCGCGTCGCTCGGCCCGAACAGGGCCACCGTCGGCGCTCTCACCGCCGCGGCCAGGTGCGTGATGCCGCTGTCGTTGCCGACGTACAGTCGCACCGACGCCAGGAACCGGGCCAACTCGCTCAGGCGGCAGGCCGCAAGGCACTGCGGCGACGATCCCTCGTCACACCACGGGCCGCTCTCCGTCTCGGCCGGCCCCAGGATCCATCGCACGGCCATCCCTCGCCCCGACAGACGCCGCGCCAGGTCGCGGAACCGTTCTGCCGGCCAGTTCTTCTCGGCAGCGCCGCTGCCCGGATGGATCGCAACCAGACGGTCCTCGCCCCTCTCCCTGCATTCTAGCCGAAGACGCGGCACGGCGTCCGTGGCTTGAAGCTCGAAAAATGTGGAAACCTGATCGTAGACGAACCGGGCGACCGGCGTGCCTTGAGCGATGCCGCGAGGCGGGAAGCTGCGGATCGACAGCACGCGCGCCGACGTGCCTCGCGAGAGATTCGTCTGAAATGCCTGGTGCGGGAGGCAGTTCAGAACGAGATCCGCCTCGGCGATGAAACGAGGAACGTCGGCCTGCGCGGCATCGGGCACAAAGAGTCGGTGGCATCCGCTGGTCTCGAAATCGACCGCCTCGTCCGCCAGGCCGCCCAGGCAGGCCAGTTCGGCCCGTTCGGGGTGGCCGGTGATCGCGACATGGGCGGCCGGCCATTTCCGCCGCAGCCCCTCCAGCAGGGGAAACACCTGAAGGAAATCCCCGATGCCGCCGGTGTGGATAAGGACGATGGACCTCATGGCAACGCGTCCTCGGCCCCGAGGGCGCGGACAATCCAGCCGCCGCCCAGGACGCGGTCCCCGACGTAGAAGACGGCGGCCTGCCCGGGCGTGACGGCGCGTTGCGGCTCGTCGAATCGGACGTCCGCCCCGCCGCCACGCACAGCCACCCGACCACGCGCCGCCCGGTGCTTGTAGCGAATCTGGACGTCGGCCTCGATCACGTCGCCGTCGCGCGGCGGGCGGGCCGTCAGCCAGTTCGCGTCCTCGACCCGCAGCCCACGGGCCAGCAGATGCTCCTGCGGCCCGACGTGAACGGTCGCCGTCGCGGCATCCAGGCTCACCACATACCGCGGCTGGCCAAACGCTACGCGCACGCCGCGCCGCTGGCCGATCGTGAACGCGGCAATGCCCTGGTGGCGGCCGACCTCGCGGCCCAACTCGTCCACAATCGGCCCGGGCCGGAGCAGGTCCGGCCGCCGCTGGCGGATCAGGTCGGCGTAGTCGCCTGCGACGAAGCAGGCGTCCTGGCTCTCGGCCTTGTCGTGCACCGGCAGGCCGCTCTCGGCGGCCATGCGACGGCTCGCAGCCTTGGTCTGCTCACCGAGCGGCAGCACGATGCGGCCGAGACGGTCGCAGGGAATCGCGAACAGGGCGTACGACTGGTCCTTGTCCGGATCGGCGCTTCGCAGCAGCGCCGGCTCGCCGCCGCGGTCGGCCACGCGGGCGTAGTGGCCGGTGGCAATGGCCTCGGCACCGAGGTCCAGGGCGCAATCGAGCAGCCGCCCGAACTTCAAGTCGCGGTTGCAGACGACACACGGGTTCGGCGTGCGCCCGCGGCCGTACTCGTCCACAAAGTAGTCCACGAGCCGCTGGAATCCGTCGCCGACGTCCAGGACGTGCAACGGAATGCCAAGGTGGTCGGCCACACGGCGAGCGTCGCCCGCGTCATCCGCAGCCGCCGGTGCGTCGGGGTCGGAGGCAACGGTGACCAGACCGCTGCGCATGAACAATCCGGTGACGCTCCACCCCTGCCGCACCAGCATCAGGGCCGCCACGCTGGAGTCCACGCCGCCGCTCATCGCGACAACGACCTTGCGTCCGTGTCCGCTCATGGGGGCATTATAGGCGCAGGCGGCCCGCCTGGCTACGGGCAGGGGCGAGAGGCCGACGAGGGCGCAAACAAGGTGGGGCGAAACTTGACAATCGCGGCTGAATCGCTATAGTGTGTCGGTTCGTGGCTGCGTAGCTCAGTTGGTTAGAGCAGCGGATTCATAAGCCGCGGGTCGGTGGTTCGAATCCACCCGCAGCCACCAGCATCACCCACTCCGGCACAGCGCCTTGCGGCGTTGTGCCGTCGTTTTTTCTGCGCACTGGACGCGCAACTGTAACTGACTATAATGCGGCAGGATGTGACTGCCGGCCTTCGATCCGGATGCCCCCCCTGCCGAGGCCGCCACCCGAACCGTTGTCCCCTGTTGGAGACCCCAGGATGGTCACGCGGCACCTGCTTGCAGCGTCCACACTGCTTTCCCTGCTCACCGTCGCGACGGGCTCGGCCCAGGACACCCTGGAGGAGCGGGTGGATCGGGCCATCGAGAGGGGCTTGCAGCTCGTGCGGTCGAGGCAGCGCGACAACGGGATGTTCACGGAGCTGGACCCGGCGAGTTTCCCGAAGCCCAGGGACGGCACGAGCCCGTCGTTTCCCGGCGGCTCGGAGGTGATGAGCATGTGCGTTCTGGCCTACAGCGGCGCGAAGCCCGAGTCGGCGGAGGTGGCCAAGAGCCTGGACGTCTTCATGAAGTTGCCGCTGGAGCAGACATACACGCTGGGCTTCCGGATTATCGCGTTGGCGGAGTTCTGGAAACACGCCCAGACGAAGACGCGCGAAGAGCTGCGCAAGGCCATGGACCGCGACGCCAGGGCCCTGGTGGCGATCCAACTGGCCAACGGCGGCTGGCACTACGCCAAGCGCGACACGGACAAGTTCTTCGACTTCTCGAACACGCAGGTGGCCGTGCTGGCACTGGGCCTTGCGGCGGAGTGCGGCGTGGAGATAGCGCCGGAGGTGTTCGAGAAGGCCGGCCAACTCTACCTGAACAAGCAGCGCGACGACGGGGGGTGGGATTACGGCCATCCCCAGTTCGGCAACACGCACAGCTATGGGTCGATGACGGCCGCCGGCGTGGCCAACCTGATCGTGATCCGCGACATTCTGGACCCCATGAGCGGGTGCCCGTGCAGCGGCAGCCGCTCGAAGGCGTCGGGCAACTCGCAGGTGGATCGGGCGATTGAGCGCGGAATCGCCTGGCTGGGCGGAAAGTTCTCGCCGTCGACCAACCCGGACAACAGCACGACGCTCCATCCCTACTGGCTGTACAGTTGTCAGCGCGTGGGGATTGCGACGGGAATGAAGTACTTCGGCGACCACGACTGGTACCGCGAGGGGGCGGAGACGCTGATCAAGAGCCAGAGCGGCAGCGGCGCGTGGATCGACTATCACAACACGTGTTTCGGCCTGCTTTTTCTGATGAAGGGGCGCGGGCCGATCCTGATGAACAAGCTGAAGTACGACGGCCGGTGGAACCTTCACAACCGCGATGCCGCCAACCTGGCCGAGTACGTCGGGCAACTCAAGGAGCAGCGGATGCTCTGGCAGGTGGTGGAGACCCGGTCGCCGCTGGACGAGTTGCACGAGTCGCCGATCCTGTATATCACGGCCGAGGAGAAGGTGGAGTTGCCCGCCGAATTCAAGGCCACATTGCGCCGCTTCACCGACACCGGGGGCACGGTGCTGCTGGAGGCCAGTTGCGGCAATCCGGCCGGCAAGACATTCTGCGAGACGCTGTGCCGCGAGGTCTGGCCGGAGTGGGAACTGAAGCGACTGGACGACGGGCATCCGCTGTGGACGTGCGACCTGGAAATCGCAGGCAGTCGCCCCGTGCTGGACGGCCTGAGCGACGGCATTCGGACATTCGTCTTCTACAGCTCGCGGAACGTGTCGTGCTACTGGCAGACGCGGGCCGTCACGCGTTATGCGGCGTCGTTCTACGTGGGCAACAACCTGTACGCCTATGCGACGGACCGGGCGCGGCTCCGCGACCGCAGGTCGCACCGCCAGGTGGGGTTGGGCGCCAAGTATGCCGCCGAGCAGCCCTCGTGCCGCGCGACGAGGAAGGAACTGGTCGTGGCGCGGCTGAAGCACGGCGGGCGATGGAACTCCAACGAGCATTACGCCCCGTGGGCGGTTCTGGCCGAAGACGCCCGCGCGCGTCTCGGGCTGGGCCTGCGGGAAGCCGAGCCGGTGGACATCGGCGCGGCCATTGCGAAGGAAACCGACATCGCGTACCTGTGCGGGCGCGACCGGATGGAACTGAGCGATACGGCCCGGGCCGCCCTGAAGACGTACCTGTCGGGCGGCGGGTTCCTGTTGGTCGAAGCGACCGCCGGCGACGAGGCCTTCGGCCAGTCCGTGCAGGAGGCCCTGAAGGCGGCCGGGCTCACGCTCACGCCGCTCGGGCAGGAAAGCCCCATGATCTCGGGCCAGTTCGGCGCCCAGGCCACCGGGTACGCCGTCACGGCGCCGGGCTGGACGGTCGGCCTGAGGACCGCGCGACTGGGCAAACCGCTGCCGGAACTCTACGGCATCCACCTGGACGGCAAGCAGGTGGGGCTCTACAGCCCGTTCGACATTCTGTATTCCCAGACGGGGTGCCGCGCGTTCGGCAGCCGCGGCTACGAGCCGGGCGACGCGCGGGCGCTGGCGCTGAACGTGCTGCTGATGGCGGCCACGCGGTGAGGCTTCGGCCGCCGGCATTTGCGCACCACCTTCCGTTGCGGCCAGTGTTCAGTCTCATGACGGCCAGGACCTATCCGCCACTGGGAGGACGACGCCCATGCAACGACCGGCACGGATGACTGCGGCGGGATGGGCTCTGCTGCTGCTATGCGTCCTGGTCCCTGCCATGGGCAACTCGGCCATGGGTCAGGAGGCCGCACCACCGGCACCCGCCACGGGTCCGGCGTCGGCGGCCGGCGCACAGGCCGAGTCCCCTGCCGTAACCACCCCCCCACCGACGTCGCCCGATGCCGCCTCGCCCGCCGCCACCGCTGCGAAGGCCGTGCCCATGTCGCAGCGGCCCGAGACCATCGAGAAGTTCATGCAGTACTACCTCGACATGTACAGCCTGCACCTGAAGAGCCCCGACTGGATGGCCCGGGCCATGGGCGTGATCAGCCTGGCAAGGTTGGACGACCCGCGGGCGACGCAATTGCTGATGCAGACGATGCTCGGCGACAAAGAGGAGTTGGTCCGTATCTACGCGTGGGAGGCCGTTCACGGTCGGCAGGACCGCCTGTCGCCCGAGCAGCGGTACTTGTGGATCCGCACCGGTTTCGACCTGCACCGCCAGAAAGCCCTGCGCGGCGACCTGCGTCTGGCCATCGTCGGCCTGATGGAGGCGGGCGGACCGACCATCGAGAACAGGCAGGTGTTCAAGGACCTGTTCAAGAACGCCAACAGCATCAACCCGAGCGACATCCGGACGCTCCATGCCCTGGGCGACACGCTGACTCGGTGGCGCAGCGCGGAACTGATCGACTACCTGCTCGGCGCGATGAAGGACGTTGACACGGCGTACCGGGCGGAAGTGGTGCTTCGCCGCTTCGGCAATCACGCGCCGCCGGCCGTCACCCTGCGGATGGAAAGCTCGCAGACCATGTGGGCCACGACGCGCAAGCGGTGGCAGGACTTCTTCGAGGCGCAGCAGTTCAAGGAAATCCGACAGAACGAGTGTCGGCCGTACACGGGACTGTCGAGCATCATGCCGCACGGGTGGAAGATCACCGATACGGCCGATCCGCGATGGCGCCAGGATCTGGAGCTTCGAAACTTCCACCTGGACCAGCTCGACGTGGGCCTGGTGCTGGACACGACCGCCTCGATGGGCCGCCCGCTGCACTGGGTGAAGCACGACGTGGTCAAGATGATGCGGGCGTTCGAGATGATCAGCCGCGAGCCGCGCATCGGCGTCACGCTGTACCGCGACAAGGGCGACGAGTATGTGACGCGCAGCATCCCGCTGACGGGCAGCGCGAAGTCGCTGGCGAAGTCCCTGGCGCCGCACCAGCCCAGGGGCGGCGGCGACGTGCCCGAGGCGGCCTACGAAGGGCTCGAAGAGATGATCCGCAAGCAGAAGTGGTCGCCGAGCCCGACGGCCAAGAAGGTGGTGCTGCTGATCAGCGATGCGCCGCCGCAGCAGGATTCGCTGCCGAAGATCGAGCAGCTTCTGAAGGAAGCCGTGGGCGACCGGTTCCTGTTCCACGCCATCAAGGTGCGGACGAGCAAGTATGTGGAGCGAAGTCTGAAGCTGGCAAACTACGATCCCGACCTGAAGACGTTCGACGACATTGGCCGCTGGGGCAACGGCACGAGCGTCTGGGTGGAGTTCTGGACCCAGTCGTCCGAAGGCCGCTGGCAGGGAACCGCCCAGGCCGCCAGCAACAGCATGGCCGAACGGGTCATCTTCAGCAGCATCCTGCGTTCGGTCCTCCAGGAAGGGTATCGCGACCGGGTCGATCCGTTCATCAACGTCCTGCTGGAGTACGTGGAAGAACCGTGGCCGGAGGACCGCGACCCGTTCGACAAGGCCGGCCCATCGCGTCCCGGCGGCCCGCCCAGCAACCCGCAGATGGTCCGATAGCGACCCCGCAAGGGAACCGCGATCGTGCATCCCTGCCCACCGGCCGGGGCGTTTCCGGAAGAATCGCCGCAGGTTGACCTGCGTCAAGGGCCGGTGGTCGTGCTCGCCGCATCGGCCACGGCGGGTCGTGCCTGCTCTCGGCCCGGCCAGGCTGCGGCATGGCCGCGGAGCAACAATCACCCCGGCCGCGCTCTGCCGCGAGGCGTGTCACCCTTGCTGAGCCGATAGGGCAGATGTGGCGAGCGAAGGCGCCGGCATATCGGACGACCTGGAAGACGCGATTCAACAGCACGTGCCTTGCAGTGGAACAGGTCCCCATGACGGGGGTGGCGATGCGTTGCATATCGCTTCAGGAGACTCTGACATGCCTACGCCCAATATCGTCTACATCCTGGCTGATGACCTCGGGTACGGGGACCTTTCGTGCTATAACCCGGCATCGAGAATTCCCACGCCGCACCTCGACCGCCTGGGGTCGCAGGGCATCCGCTTCACCGACGCTCATGCGTCGTCAAGCGTCTGCACGCCGAGTCGGTACTCGATCCTCACGGGGCGATACTGCTGGCGGAGCAGTTTGCGGCGCAGTGTCCTGTGGCCATGGGATGGGCCGCTGATCGAGCCCGGTCGCCCCACGGTCGCCGGACTGCTGCGAGACCATGGTTATCGTACGGCCTGCATCGGCAAATGGCACCTCGGGTGGCAATGGGTGACCCATGAAGGCCGACCGCTGGAGGTTGGCGTCGGCCCCGGCGACTACGCGGGCGATCATCGCCGCGATCTGGCCCGCCAAGTCGACTTCACGCGGCCCCTTCGCGGGGGCCCGGTTGACCATGGGTTCGATACCCACTTCGGGATCGACGTGCCGAACTTCCCGCCCTATGCCTGGTTTGAACAGGACCGGCTGACGGCGCTGCCGACGGAGTGGAAGCCAGACGCGATGTTCGGCTTCCCCGGACCGATGGTGGCGGAGTGGTCGCTCGAGGCCGTGATGCCGGAGATCACCCGCCGGGCAGTCCGGCACATCGAGCAGGCGGACGAGGAGCCCTTCTTCCTCTACTTCGCCCTGACGGCCCCGCACACGCCTGTCGTGCCGACCGCTGAGTTTCGCGGTCGCAGCCGGGCGGGCGTTTACGGCGATTTCGTCTGCCAGGTCGACGACGCCGTCGGGCAGGTCATGGCAGCGCTGGAGCGACGGGGTATCGCGAAGAATACCGTGCTCATCTTCACGAGCGACAACGGGCCGGAGCAGTTGCACCTGCACTACCAGGGGGCCTATGATCGGGCTCGGGAATTCCGCCACTACAGCATGGCCCACCTGCGAGGAGCGAAACGCGATACGTGGGAGGGCGGTCATCGCGTGCCACTGATCGTCCGCTGGCCCGAGTCAACGCCCACTGGAACCACGTGCAGTCGCCCCGTGGAGCTTGGCGACTTCATGGCCACCTGCGCCGACCTGATCGGGGCGAAGCTACCTCCAGGGGCCGGTTCGGACGGAGTGAGCATGCTCCCCCTGATCGAAGGCCGCTTCGACGCCCCAGGTCGCGAGGTGCTGGTCCATCATAGCTGCGATGGCCGCTTTGCCCTCCGCCGCGGCGACTGGGTCTTCATTGACGGCCCCTCCGGCGGAGACGTGGCAGAGCCCGACTGGCTGCGCGAGGAGCGTGGCTATGTGGCTCACGCGGAGCCGGGCGAGTTGTTCAACTTGAAAGATGACCCTTCGGAGCGCGTCAACCAGTACCGCGAGCGGTCCGATCTGGTCAGCCAGATGCGCGCCCTGCTTCAAGGCGTCAAGGGGTCCGATGCTGCGGCCTTGGAGCGGATGGCCGGTCCCTCGTCAGAGTAGGCCCCAAGCTCGAAGGCGTACGCGATTGCCCTGCACGATTATGGCGGCGTGCGGCACACTCCAAACCTTGACAGTCGCTTCTCTGGCAGCTATGAATGCGTGTGCCGCTTCGGCGCACGGGCAAGACGCGACGCGAAGGCCCCCAGGATGCGAGAGGGTCATTTGAAAGAGCTTACGTTCAGCAATGAGGGTGTGCCCGCCGAGTTCCTCACCCGCATCGACGAACGCTTCCGGCCAGTCTGGCTGGACAAGCCGCCGGAGTACCAGCGAGCTCTGGCACAGTACTTCCTGCCCCGCAAATCGAAGAAACCCATCCTGTGCCCCACCCGGCCGCGCGTGCTGAAGTGGTACTGCCCGTTCGCCCACCAGAAGGCGTTTCCGAGCGGCCATCGGTATTGCATCAACGTGTATACCGGCTGCACCCACGCGTGCGAGTACTGCTACGCCGCCTCCTACGAGCCCGCGGCGCCGTCGGTCAAGCGGCAGTTCGCCAGGATGCTGTCGATGGACCTGCTGGACCTGGACGCCTGCGACGTACCGCCTGCACCGGTCCATCTCTCCAACAGCACCGACCCCTTTCAGCCATTGGAAGACGAGGCCGGTCACACGCGGCTAGCCCTTGAGAGCCTGCTCGGGCGACGCCATCGCTTCACCACCGTCGTCATCCTGACCAAGAACCCCAAGCGGATCGTCGATCTTGGCTGTTGCGACCTCCTGCGGCGGCTTGGCCGACTCCGGCAAGACCATCCCCGGCGTAATGAGTTCGAGCAAACCGGGCGGCCAGCAGTTCTTGTGGAGGTCAGCCTTGCTTTCTGGCGCGAGGACGCGCGGCGGCTGTACGACCCAGGCGCACCGTCGGTTGATGATCGCATCGAAGGGCTTCGAGGTTTGCGCGACGCCGGCATCCCCCTGGTGCTGCGGATTGATCCTCTGTTTCCTCGCGAGCCCCTCGGCAGTCGGGCCGGCATCTACTCCGACTATGGCCTGGTCACTCCCCAGACGCCCGAAGACCTGGAGCGACTGGTGTGCCTGGCCCAAGAACTCAGCGTGCAGCACGTCGTCTACTCACCCGCCAAGATCGTTCAACCGCGCGGGCGACAGCTTTCGCCGGTGATGCAGGCCATGCGAAGGGTCTACCAGAACATCTCCGCTCCTCAGCGACCGGTCTTCCGCGGTGGCAGTTGGCGATTGCCGCCCGATCTCCTGGATGCCGTCACCTCTCCCCTGAGAGAGATGTGCCGCCGCCACGGCATCCGCGCCAAGTGCTGCATGCAGAACCTGATCGAGACGCCGTGATGTCGGCGGTCCGTTGCCCGCGTGTTTCACCCGACAGCGAGACCGCTTGCGCCGGAGCCCCGTTGTGATAGTGGGTTGCATGAACCCCAAGGCCTGACCCGTCCGTACCGGGTGCTATGCCAGCCGCGAGGGGGAACGTCCGAGGGCGAGGTGGATGGCGTCGAGCACCTGGCGTCGGGCTTCGGCCATCGGCACACGGAGCCGGCAACCGGCGGCGCGGGCGTGCCCGCCGCCGCCGAACGCGGCCGCCACCTGCGCGACGTCCACGAGCCGTTTCGAGCGCAGGCTGACGCGAATGCCGCCGTCGGGCTCCTCGACGAACAGCAGCCCGACGATCACGCCGGCGGTCCGCTGGCACTCGTCGATGATGTTCTCGGTATCGGCGGCCACGGCTCCGCTGCGGGCGAACATCTCGGGCGTCAGCCAGAACCAGGCCACGTCGCCTTCCGGGTTCGTCGTCAGCGTGGCCAGGGCCTCGCGAATCAGGGCCATCTTGGCGGGGGATTCGCTCTGGAAGAGTTCCTCGTAGATCGGCGCCGGCTCGACGCCGAGGTCCATGAGCCGCGCCGCCATGCGGAACACTTCGGGCGTCACGTTGGAGAACCGCAGCCAACCCGTATCGCTGACGAGCGAGACGAAGAGTGCCTTGGCCATGGTCGGCGTGATGAGCGCGTCATGGCATTCCAGGAGCCGCAGGACAATCTGGCCTGCCGCCGCGGCGGCCTCGTCCACCAGTTCCTGGTGCTTCAGGGCGTCGCGGGTCTTGTGATGATCGATGACCAGGAGCCGCCCTTCGTGCCGCTCGATCAGATCGCGCAGGCCGTTGAGTTGCCCCCACGTGCAGGTGTCCACCACGAGCACCAGGTCCCACTGCCCCCCGACGGCCTCGGCGGTCGTCGTTCGGCCAAGGACCTCGAACTGGTCGAATCCGGGAATGCATCGATACTTCAGCCCCGGCTCGCTGGGCAGGACGACGCGCACGGTCTTGCCCTGTCGCCGCATATGCTCGGCCAGAGCGGCCAGCGAGCCCATGCCGTCGCCGTCGGGCTTGACGTGGGTGGTCATAAGGATGCGTTGCGCTTCGCCGATCATCCGCCAGGCGCGATCGTAGGGCATGGGAGCCTCTCCGGGTTGCCGCCCGGGGCCGATGGTCCCGCGCGGCGCAAAATCGGGGCCCGACGTTCTGCGCCGGGCCCTCGCGTCAACTCATCACACGGCCGCTCAGGCGCCGGGCTTGATGCACTCGACCGGGCACACCTCGGCGCACGCGCCGCACTCGGTGCACTTCTCGGGGTCGATCACGTACTTGTCCGGGCCCTGGCTGATGGCTTCCACCGGGCACTCCGGTTCGCACGTTCCGCAACTGACGCAATCGTCGCCAATGACGTATGCCACGAAAGTCTCCTTTCCGATTCGGGGTTCTCACCCATCCACACAAAAAAGACCGGTTATCCTACGTTGACCACTTGTTTGACGCCCGGGACAACTTCCTTCAGCTTCCGCTCGACGCCCATCTGGAGGGTCATCTTGGCCCCCGGGCAGCCGGCACAGGCCCCGCGCAGACGCACCTTCACGATGCCGTCCTGCCCCACGTCGACCAGTTCGATGTCGCCGCCGTCGGCCTGTAGATACGGGCGGATTTCGTCGATGACGGCCTGAACTTGCTCTTTCATCAGAGTCTCCTGTCTATCCCTGCTCGGCGGACGACCAGACGAAGTCCGCCAGTCGAACTCAACGCACCGTATTATACGGCCGCGCCGCCGGAAGTCCACCCCCCGCCCGCCTCGATTTCGATCCTTCTCCAGACCGCTGGTACTCGAAGCCTTCCCACCATGGCACGGGCAGGATGCCCGTGAGTCGCAGGGCCATCCTGGCCCTGCACAACGCAGTCCATCCACGGGCAAGATGCCCGTGGGACGCATGGGCAGGATGCCCATGCCACGATGCAGGGTTGCGGGACTAGATCGCCTGCCCCAGCACGGCATGCACGGCGCGGCAATCGTCGCCAATCTGGCGGCTCAGCGCGCGGCCGTCGGTGAACGTCCGCTGCTCCCGCAGGCGGGCGACGAACTGCAACCGCACCTCCTGATCGTATGCCTGCCCCTCGAAGTCCAGAAGAAACGCCTCGACCACCGACCGGTCAAGGTCGTGAAACGTCGGTGCGCGACCGACGCTGATCGCCGCGGCAAACGTTCCCGACGGGAGCACCGCGCGGCCGGCATAGACTCCGTCGCCGGGAACCAGGAAATCTCCGCCGGCAATGTTGATGGTCGGGTAGCCCAGACCGCGGCCACGACCGTGACCGTGGGCCACGACGCCGTCGAACTCGAACGGGCGGCCGAGCATCTTCATCGCGTCGCCGACGGCGCCGGCGCGCACCGCCTCGCGAATGCGCGTGCTGCTGATGGGCCTGTCACCGAACGTAACCGCCTCCGCAATGCGCACCGAAAACCCGTGTTCGGCTCCCATGCGGCGGAGCATCGCCTCGTCGCCGCGCTGTCGGCAACCGAAACGGAAATCGTGCCCCTCGACGATCAAGGCGGCGCCTATCCCGTCCACGATCACGCGTCGCACGAACGTCTCAGCATCGAGGCCGAGAATCTCGTGTCCGTCCTGTGGACAGACGACGACATCAATGCCCGCCCCCTCGAGCAGATCGAGTTTCTGCCGAAAACCGAGAATCCGAGGCGGGGCCTTCTCGGGATGCAGGATGGCGGCCGGATGGGGCTCGAACGTGAACACCGCCGCGGGCGCCCCGGCGTCCCGTGCCGCCGCAACGGCCTCAGACAGAATGCGCCTGTGCCCCAGGTGCACGCCGTCGAAGTTGCCCACCGCCAGGGCGGCGCCGGCGTACTGCCCACGAAGAAGATTGCAGTCTCGAATCAGTTCCATGGAGAGATCACGCCGGCCGGGCGCCGGACAACGGACCGCCGGGTCCGGCCCAGGAACGGCCGCGCGGCGTCCCACGGTCCCGGCAACACGTGCGGGCCGCAACGGCGGCACCCTGCCCCTGCGGCCCGCCGATCTGCCAACATCACACCTTGGCCCACGCTTCGTTCATGGCGCGTTTGGCATTGGCCAGGACAATCTCGCTGTTCTCGCCCGGCAGGGGCTTCACCTCGAACGAGACGACCGGCTGCTTGCCCTCGCCCAGGAAGCCGATCTCGAAGAGCATTCGCAGCCACTCGGTCAGTTCCTTCACGCCGTTGGGGCTGCCGGGCAGACCGAACCGCGGGTGCTGGTCGCCCCAGGCCGGATTGTTCTTGTCGGCCGTGTAGCAGTTGCCCAAGTGAGCGTGGACCAGGTAGTCCTTCACGGGCCTCAACGCCTCGGCCGGGCCTTCGCCCAGGAGCGGCGCGTGAGACAGGTCCACCATGAGGCCGAAGTTCTCACGGTCCACTTGCTGGGCAAGTTTCGCGGCCTGCTTGCTCTTGCCGACCAGGGCGCACTTGTCCACGTCGGTGTCGAACGTCTCGAGCGTGATGCCGAGTTTCTTCCTGGCAGCCGCATCGCAAAGCTCCTGGAGGCTTTTGACGCAGGCCTTCCAGGCGTCGTCAAACGTCGCGCCCTCTTCCAGCCTGCCGGCCAGGAACGCCATGCGATCCGAGCCCATTTCCTGGCACAGATCCAGTTCCTTCGTCAGCACCGAAACGGCCTCTTCGCGCTTCGCGCCGTCCACGCTGTTGATGTTCAGCTTGCCGCCGAGGACCACGGGCTGTGCCGCATGGCACACGGTCATGCCCGACTGGTCGAGCATGGCCTTCGCCTTGCGACGAGTCTCGACGTCCAGAATCCGCATCAGCTCGATGGCTGTAAAATACTCGTCCTTGCAGGAGGCCTCGACGCTCTCCAGGACCACCTTGTTGTCCTGCTTCATTGCAGCCGGGTAGGCCATGAAGTGGACAAATCCCATCTTCAGGTACTTGTACATGGACTCTTGCATGATGGTGTTTCCCTTCCTCTCGACAGAAGACCAAAACGAATGCAACGGGGTCGCCTCATGAGTCGATCAGTGTACCACGCTCCCCCGCCCCCTGCAACCGTCGTGGCCCGGCTTTTCTCGCCTCGTCACCTCGGCGGGACGCGCCTTGCCGTCGCGGGAGCCGTCGGCTATAACATGGTCATGTCGCCCCCAAGCGCAAAACGTCGCAACGGTCGCAGGAACGCCGCGGCCGCCGCGCGCCCTGCCGTCGACCCCCCAACCAGCGGCGACGAAGTTCCTCTGTGGCGCCTCCGGCTGGCTTCCTGCCTGCTGGCCATCGCGGTCTTCGGCCTCTACAGCCGTTCGCTCGGCAACCGGTTCCTGAACTGGGACGACAACAAGTACGTCTACGCCAATGTGAATATACAGCACGGCCTCACCGCCGACAGCGTCCGCTGGGCCTTCTCGCCCACGTGGTACGCCAGCAACTACCATCCCCTGACCTGGCTCAGTCACGCCCTGGACATCGAGTGGTTCGGCCTCGATGCTCCGTGGGGACACCATCTGACCAGCATCCTGCTGCACGCGGCCAACACGGCGCTGGTGGCGATTGTTCTGTGCCGCCTCACGGGCCGCCTCTGGCCGAGCGTCATCGTGGCCGCCCTGTTCGGCCTTCACCCGGTTCACGTCGAAAGCGTTGCCTGGGTCAGCGAACGCAAGGACGTGCTGAGCACGCTGTTCATGCTGCTCTGCCTCTGGGCCTACGTCGCCTATGTGCGTCGCCCGCGCCCGTGGCGCTATGCCCTGGTGGCGGTGGCGCTCGTGCTGTCGCTGCTGGCCAAGCCCATGGCCGTCACGCTGCCGGCGGTGTTGCTGCTGCTGGACTTCTGGCCGCTGAGGCGGCTGAGCCTGAAGACCGTCGCAGAGAAGCTGCCGCTGGCGGCGATCGTGGCCATCTCGTCCGTCGTAACGTTCTGGGCCCAGGATCGTGGCGGCGCGACGCGCGACCTGGAGACCCTCGGCCTCGCGACGCGCGCTGGCCACGCCGTGTGCGCCTATGCCATGTACCTGGTCAAGACGTTCGCTCCGTGGCCGGGGTCGTTGGTCCCCTACTATCCCCTGCCCGACCGCGGTGGCGACGCCGTGACGAACGCCTCGCTTGTCGTGGCCGCCATGGTTCTGCTCGGACTGACGGTCCTGGTCGCAGTCCAGCGGCATCGCCGCCCCTGCATGGCCGTCGGGTGGCTTCTCTACGTCGGGATGCTCGTGCCTGTCATCGGCCTCGTGCAGGTGGGCACGCAGATCATGGCCGACCGCTATCTCTATGTGCCCGCGGTGGGCCTGTTCATCGCCATGGTCTGGCTTGCAGCCGAGTTCGTGTCGTCGCGGCCGCGGCTCGTTCCGGCGGCCGTGGCTGCGACGGTGGCCGTCCTGGCGACACTGAGTTGGCTGACATGGCAGCAACAGCGGTACTGGGCCGACTCCGAGACGTTCTGGACCTATGTCGTCGGTCGCTACCCCGAGAGTCCGCAGGCCCTGAACCAGTTGGGCCGCGTCCACACGGATGCCGGGCGGCGGCAGGAAGCCATCGAGTGCTACCGCCGCGCGGTCGAGGCGGCAGCCAGGCAGGCCAAGCCGGGACAACGGGCCGAGCACGTCGGCGCGCGGACGAACCTCGGAAACCGGTACCTGGAGATGGGGCAGCTTGACGAAGCCATGAAGCATTACCAGCTCGCGCTGCGGGCGAACCCCGACTACGGGCTGGCCCACAACGGCGTCGGGGCCGTGCTGTTCGAGCAGGGGCGACGCAGCGAGGCGCTCGTCCATCTGCGACGAGCCGCCCAGTTGATGCCGGACCATGCACCGTGCCACAGGAACCTTGCCGCCGCCCTCCTGAGCCAACCGCAGTCGGAGGCCGAAGTGAACGAGGCCGTCGAGCACCTGAAGACGGCCATACACCTCGCGCCGCGGAACCCGGACCCCTATCAGCTCATGGCAGAGGCATTGGCGCGAAAAGGCGATACGGCGGCAGCCCGCCGCTACGTCGAGATGTACCGCCGGCTGTCAGGCGAGTGAGAAGGCCAGACGGATTCAGCGGCGACAAGCCCAGGCGCAGAAACCAGCCCCACAGCCCGGTCGGACCGTGGGGCACGTTTGTTCCATGGAGGCGGCAGTGGGATTCGAACCCACGGTAACGGATTTGCAGTCCGTCGCCTTGGTCCTCTTGGCTATGCCGCCACAGAGCCCGCACAACAACACAGGCACTTCCTGAAGTCTAGCAGCATGCCCGACCGAGTCAAGGCGCGTGGCGCCACGGCGTGATGCCGTGACGTTGCGTGCAAGGGGCGCCGATGAGGCCCCTCAGCCGCGACCGCGGCGGACGACCATTTCATCCCCGTCGGCCAGGTAGGCGCTGTCGGCCTGGACGCGGAGGTCTTTCGGGGCGGTAAGGACAAGTTGCCGCCCTCCGCCGCGCCGCGAGGTCATCTCCACCCGGACCGTATCGTCGCGCCCGACCAGGGGCAATTCGGCCCGCATCCACTGGAGGTCGCCCGGCATGGGCCGCCACAGAATGCCCTCGGCTCCAGGCCGCGCCGGCCGGATGCCCGCAACATGGGAACCCAGGTGGGCCATCGGACCGATCGCGAACGGGTGCACGCGGCTATTGTCGCTCGGCGGCTCCTTCAGCGAGAACCAGCGGGCCCACTTCTCGAACGCGCTCCAGGCCTCGGGATGGCGCAACATCGTGCCGTAGTACTCGCGCCACGAGGTGAATGTCTCCCGCCACAGGCCGCGCTCGAGCAGCGCCTCGGACATGAAGAACTTCGTGTACGGGCTCTCGCCGAGAGACCAGAGGTCCATGTTCTCCCGGGTCGGCGACTTCCACAGCCGCTCGATCATCCGCCGCTCCTGCTCGGGCGTCGGGATGTCGGTGAAGAGCATCCAGTAGTTGGTCGGTGCCGAGAACGTGCCGCCGGACTTGCCGTTGCGGAGGCCATCCACGAACAGGCCCTCGCGCTCGACCCAGAACAACCGCCGCACCTTCTCGCGAAGCGTGGCGGCCCTGGCCCGCCATTGGCCGGCCAGCGCGGTCTCGCCCAGAAGATCGGCCAGCCGCGCGCCAAACTCCAGCGCCATGACGTAGACGCATTGCAGCACGGCGATCGTGTCGCCGCACCGCGGGTAGGGCCGCATGGTGTAGTCGATGTAGAGGATGTTGCGGCGGGTGTCGCCCTGCCGGGCCAGGCCGCGCCGGTCGGTCAGCGACTCGGTGTAGCTGATGAGGTTCCTGACGCCGCCGAAGGTATCGCGAACCAGGCCCAGGTCGCCCGTGTAGCGGTAGTGGTGCCAGGCCCACGGGGCCAGCAGGTGACAGTACTCGACGAGCTTGTCGCCGTAGCCCGAAGGCACCATGGGCCGCGACCACCGGTCCGGTTTCTGGTCCTCGGCGAACTCGCGCAGCGCCTTGGCCGACAGCCGCATGTCGCCCCAGAGGTAGGCGATCTCGAACACCCGCAGGTACATGTCGCCGTGCCACTGGGCCTTCTCGCGGGTGGGGCAATCCTCGCCGATGTCGAACGTGGCCGCATCGACCGTCGCGGCGCCGACCTTCCACATCTGCGTCAGCACCCAGTCGTTGCACTCGAACCGCCCGGGCCGCGCCACCGGATAGTGCTGCGTGCGGAGTTCCAGCCGGCGAACCTCCACGGGCCCCGACGATTGCCGCACGCACAGACACACGTACCGCCCAGCGCGACGGTCCAGCGACAGCCAGCGGTTCCGGCGACCGTCCAGCAACAGCCGGTCGGTCTGCCAGAGCCCGTTGTAGAGCGACCGCAACCGACCCTGGCGCGTCTGGGCCTCGCCGATGGTCACGTCCACCACCGCCCCCTTCGGACCGCGCAACTCCAGATCGATGAAGCCCACGCCGTCGGCAGGGAGCTGGAACTCGACGAATCCGTGTTCGGGCAGCGTCATGGCGGCCTTGCCGCGCGCCCCGGCCAGCAACGACGCCGCCCCCGTGGGCTGACGGGCCGACAGGGTCTGGCGGTCCCAATCGGCCAGATGCGACGGCTCAAGCCAGGGTCGCATGTCGCCCGGCTGCATCTTCACCGGACGGCCGCTCTCGATGGCCGCCTCCTCGTCCTTCAGCACGACCCACGTATCCGGAGCAGCAGCATCCTGGCCGGCCGAGCAGATGGTCTTCGCCGGCATCCGCTCGCGATCGAGAAACGCCCCCTCGAACCCATAGGTCGTGCCGGGTTTCCACATCCAGACGGTCAGACGGTTCCAGCCCCGTTTGAGCCGCACGCCGGCGTTGCCGCTCGTATACGCCTTGCGCGATCCGCCCGGCTCATAGCGATGGCCGTTGCCGCGGATCATTCCATCGTACTTGTCGCGGTCGTATTCCAGGTGGTTGTCGAAGCCGCTGTCGGGCCGCCCCTGCTCCCACACCATCTGGCCGTTCAGACGCACGCGAGCCCAATTGTCGCAGCCAAAGGCCACCGCCACCTGCTGCTCGCGACGCGAATAGAGCCACGTGCCGAAGACGGCCTCGCGACCCGCCGGCACCCCCTCGCAACGGTCGAACGCCAGCCCCCACACGCCGTCCAGCGGTCCGACTCTGCCCGAGCGTCGGACTTTGACGGGCTTCCACGGCTCGAACCGCATCAGCGGCACCGGACGCTCGATCAGGCGGCTGTACGGCTTGTCGCTGACCTTCGTCGCCCTGGCCCACGTGGCATCGTCGAACCCCACGTCGGCCCAACCGGGCAACTCGGCGGCAAAGTCGACCCGCTCATTGAATCCGACGGCAAAGAATCGCCGCGGCGCGGGCTTGACGTAGTGCGGCGCCGACGCGACCCGCCACGACGTATCGCTGCGCAGGGCCGTTTTGCCGCCGCGCCCGTCGCGGCACATCAGGTCCACCCAGAGCCCGCCCGGCGTCAGGGCCTGGCCGTGCTGCGGCATCATCGTGTTGTGGGCCAGGACGGCGATGCAGTTGACGCCCTTGCGGAGCCCGATGGCCGCCTGATCGTACCGGTCCACGTAGGCCGTGGGAATCTCGCCGCGCGCCGGCCCGTCGCCCACGAGGCGACCGTTGACATACAGTCGGTACTGGTCGCTTGCGGCAATCGCCAGCGAGACCTCCGCCGGCACGGTCTTGAGCATGAATTCGCGACGAAACAGCAGATGGCAGTCCACCGTCGTGCGCCGCCCAGCCATCCAGATCCACGATGCACTCGACCTCACCAGGCTCGCCACCGGCTGCGCGCCGACCGATCTGCCCATCGTCCATTCTCCCTTTCGCTGCTACTTCGATTCCGCTTCGTACGCCCCGAGGTCCAGTGCCTTGCCCTGCGGCCGCTTGTTGCCGGCAAAGTCGTCCGTCACGTCCACAGCCGTCCCAGCGTCAATCGCCGGGCTGCCCGGCCTCAGACGCCAGTCGCCGCCCTCGGGATCCACAAACACCTTCTTCAGGTCCGGCTCGAAGAACTCGCCCTCGCCGAACTGCTTGTCCTGCCGTTGCGGCCCGAGGCGAGTGTAAAGATTGTACGCAAACACTGCATCTTTTGCAACAAACGGCGTCCCGCACAGCCCGTCGATGATGTTGTTGCGAACCACCAGCCCCTCAATCTTCTTGCTGTTGGTGAAGAGTCCCGTCTGCCAGTCCGTCGCGTGATTGGAGCGAACGAACGTGTTGTTCAGAATCTGGATGTTCCGCATCGGCTGACTGGGCCACAGGCCCACGACCATCGTCGTTCCATTGCCGTCGAACACGTTGTTGCGGATGACGAAGTTCTCGGCCTCCTGAAACGTCAGGCAGACATGGCCCCTGAAGACCCGGTTGCGTTCGACCGTAATGTTCTTGCAGCCCAGGTAGAACGTCAGGCCGTTGGCGTGCATGCCGAGGTGGTCCAGGACGGTGCACCCCGTAACCAGGCCGCCGTCCACGGTGTAGTAGTCAATCCCCGTCGAAGTGTTCCTGACAAGAGTGCAGTTGCGGCAGGTGGCATTCTTGCCATTACGAAGGACGATGCCCTTGGTGTGCCCGGGGTTGTCACTCACCGTGCATCCTTCCACCAGAACGCCGTCCACCTGCGTGGTGGCGATGCCGGTCCCGAGTCGCACCATCGTCACCTCGCAGTCCCGGATCGTCACATCCTGTCCCGGGCCGCGGGCGCTGATGCCGACCGGGCCGCTGTTGTTGCCCTGTCGCTGCACGCGGAACCCCTGGATCACCACGTGGCTGGCCCCCATCATGGCAATGCCGGCACCGCACTGCGAGCGAACGATGCCAACGGGACCGGCGTCGTCGGCCTTCTCGGGCATCAGGAACACCTTGCATACGGCCGGATCGTCGGTCTCCTCGACACTGTACTCGCCCGGCACATCGATCAGCCGGACCGAGTTGTACAGGCTATAGCGCGTCTGAGGGTAGATGTTGCCGCTGAAGTAGTCGATTCGCAACGTGTGGCTCGCGGGATCGTAGCTGCGCACCTTCTGATAGTACACCATGTTGTTGCCGCCGTGAATGCCTGCCCACATGCCATCGTAGTAATGCTTGTCGGCCTGCGTCAGCACCTTCTCATCCTGGATGCTCGTGTGGATGTCTCCGCCCAGGACGTCCGTTCCGTCGGCCGCATAGGCCGCCACCCGACCGATCTTGGTCCAGTTGCTGGTCACGCCGTCGCCGGCCGACAGGAGCTTGAACGTCAGCTTGCGAACCGTGACCTCTTCGGGCAGGTCGAACTTCTGAATCTGCCGCGTGGCCGGAGCCAGCGCCACCTTCAGCAACTCCTTGCCGTCGCCATAGAACGCCACCTCCTTGACGGCGGCATAGTTGGGTTGCGGCTGAATGCCCACGGCCTTCACCGTCACCGGCTTCTCCATCTCGACCGTGAACGCGCCGCCGGCAATCGGCTGCACAACCGCCGGATTGCCCGTCAGCACGCCAATCAGCGGGGTGGTGGAGTTGCCCGCCGCGCCCTTCTCAAAGTAGATTTTGCCGGCAAACGTATTGCCCATGGGCCGTTCCACACGGTAATACTCGCTGATGTTCTCCTGGAAGATTGGATCGGACGGGTTCGGCGATTGCGCCAGCGGCAACGACTTCTCGGCGTCGCAGAGGTTCAACAGACTCCACACCCGAGGCTTGGGGACCCGGGTGTGGAAGATCTTCCGCCAGTTCGGGTTGCCGCCGGCTTCGTCGGCCGAGGCGCACCGGACCCATCCCTCGACGGGCACGGCCCCCTCGATGACGGCCTTGCCCTTGCCGAATGTGCCCTCGGTGTTGCCGTCGTAGACGATTGGCTTGCCCGGCTCGCCCGAGGTCTTGCCGTTGATCGTGCCGGGGTAAGACACGCCACCCTTGAAAACCACCTTGTCGCCGGGCATCAGGGTCACGGCCTTGGCTGGCCCCTTGGCCTCCGGGGCGCCCGGAGCGTGCTTGAAGGCGGCCTCCGGCGACGTGCCGGCGTTGTCGTCCGAGCCGCCGTCATAGTCCACGTAGTACACCGCCGCCTGTGCCGCGCCGCACCACAGAATCGCCACCGCCACAGCTGCTGCTCGCCAGGTGCTTCCGTTCATCATCTCGACCCCTTCCAGGACACAGGCTTGAACGACTCGCAGCACATCGCCCCACGACGACGTGCCGGCGGACAGTACCAGGATGGTTGCCGCCAGGGTGATAAACAGTCCGCGACTGAAGATGGACCTCACAAAGGGAGGAAAAGCGGCTCCGGCAAGGACCGCGTCGCCGAAGGCGTCGCCCGCGGCCGCCGCCTTCAGCGGAGAATCACCGTGTACAGCGTATCAGATGCCGGCTTCACCGTGAGGACCGCCCCTTGCGACGATTCCTCGGGCTGCCGGGCGTCGCTGTGCCGCACAAAGCCGTTCTCGTCCAGGGTGACCACGCGGCACGGCTTCGCCAGATCGCCGCCAAACATAACCGTGACGTCGATCCGCCTGACGTTCTGCGGCCAACCGCCCAGGTTCGTGATGCGGCCGCCGTCGGAGGCGAACCCGAACGGCTGCTCTTCGGTAACCGCCTGTACCAGAATCCTGGCGGACTCGGCGAGCGGCCGACCGTCGAGGGCAATCACCCAGACGGCTCCGTACTCGTTGCCCGAGACAATCCGCACTCGCCCGCCGGCCAGAGAAGTCTCGCCCGCCTTGGCAAGGAACCCCGCCACGGCCGCCGCGCGCGGCGTGTCCACGGTGACGGCCATGCCGACGCGCCAGTCGAGTTGCCCCGTGACACTGCGCATCCGCCCGCCCGCGGGATCCATCAGCGACTCCAGGCCCGGGCGCACCTGGGCCGACGGCTTGTCGCCGAATCGCCGAACCAGACGGCCGATATAGAACCACGCGGGGTCCACTCGGCCTTCGTGTCCAGGCTGCTTCGCGTCGCGCGGCACGTCGGCGGCGCGCAATGCATCCAGCGCCGGCGCGGCCGCAGCACCGCCGGCCATCGCGTAGAGATCGTCCAATCGCAGCGTCCAACCGGCCACCTCCTCGGCTTCGGCGATATCGCCGCGGCGGTAGGCCAGGGCTGCCGCCGGGAAGGAGCCGTAGACCGTCGGCACGCCGACGGCGAATTTGTTCATGCCCGTGTCGCACAGCGAGTTGTCGCCCACGGCAAACCAGTAGAGGCCGTCCAGCCCCTGGAGCGCCCCATACGCCGCGGCCAGCAGCGTGCAATCGGCACGGTAGCGGTTGGGGCTCGGCCAGCCGATCTCCGTGATCGTGTGCGGCAGATCGCCGGTCTGAAGAAACTGGAGCGGCAAGCCCGCAGGCGCCGACACCGCCGCCGCATCCTTCCACGTGTGCCCCACGCCGACGCTCCAGGCGGCCCCCTGCCCCTCGTGCTCGCCGCCGAAGTACCCGTGACGGTCGATGAGGTCGCCCGCCGTGTACGTGTAGCGTTCCAGCGCGTCGAGCGTCGCCGGGTCGCTCACCTGCCAGTTGCTGCACGAGACGAGCCCGCCGTAGCCGAGCTCCTTCTTGATGTAGTCCACCGTCTGTTCGTAGTAGCCTCGCTGAAGCTCCGTGAGGAACCGCACCTGGTCGCTGATGCGGCGCCGCTTGGCGTCATCGGCCTGATTGATGGCGGCGGAGGTCATGTGCCAGGCTTCGTGGATGCCGGCGCGCCCTTCGCGGGGCGAATCCTCCGGCATGCCGGCCCCGCCCCAGGCGGCCAGAGCCTTCTCGATGGAGCCGTGCCGACGCACGAGCCACGCCCCGAAGAGCCCTTCGAGCCGTCGCCAATGCACCTCCGGCACGTTCTTCCTGGTGAAGGTCCAGAAGAACAGGCTGTCCTCGTTGACGATCTCGACCGACGCAACGGCCGTCTCGCGGGCCAGCGTGCGGCCCGTGTACGGGTTCCGCGTCGTCAGCAACTGGCGGAGCCATGCCCGGTGAATCTCCTGCATCCGCTTGTCGAAGTAGAGCAGCGCGAACGGAATCCGGTCCCCCGAGTCGGCATACCCTTCAATGCCATAGTCCGGGCGCACGGGAAACCACAGGGGGAAGTAGACGCTGAGGTTTTTGTAGATGCCCTGCCTGCGCAGCGCGGCCACCAGGTAGAAGACATTGTCCAGGCGCGCGGCGTCCGCCCTGGCCGGGTCGCCCGAGGCGTCGAAGATCGGCCCGTGATAGCGCACCGCGTTGACGCCAAAGCGAGCCAACCGCCCGGCCAGCAGATCCACCAAGTCGTGCCCCTGGTCCACGACGTTGGGGCCTGCGTTGACGCCCCAGAACCGCACGGGCGTCCCGTCGCCGAGGACGAAGTCCTTGCCCTTGCGGCCCACGAAGCCGTGGACGCCCGCCTCCGTCTCGTTCAGCGGGCGAAGGTCCAGCAGTGACTCCGCTCCGGCGACCGCCTCGACCGGCTCGTAGGCAAACCACCCCTCGGCCGCGAGGCCGCTGCGCTCGTCGGGCTTCAGCTTGCCGCGAGGGACGAAGACGCCCTGGGTGAGCAGAAAACAATCGAAACAGGCCGTGGTCGCTTCGCCCTCGCCGGCCAGCAGGCGCAGCTCGAACCGCCGTCGGCCGGGCTTCAGGTTCACCTTGCCCAGGAACACCCAGTTGGCGCCGAGGTGCTGCCGAAGGTAGGTGCTGTCGGCCAGGGCCACGTCCTCACCGCACGTTTGCCATGCACCGTTGTCGAACCGCCATCGAAACGGCCCGTGCTTCCAGAACTTGCGGGCCCACAGGCTGTAAGCACCCGCCGCGCGCACTTCAACGACGTAGCGGGCGAATACCTCGTCCTTGCCGCGGTTGCCCGAAATCGACAGCCAGTCGCCGCCGCTCAACTGGTCGGCGGTCTCGACGAACGTGGACGGCGAGAACCACGACTGCCGCGGGAAGTTCGTGGCCTCCGTCGCCTCGCCTTCCCACCAGAGGTAGTCCGCTCCCACGGCAGGCCCGGGTGCCGACAGCACCACGACAGCCAACCACGCGATGGCCGAGGTCCACAACACGACGCTCTGGAACGCGGGCCGCAGCATGCCGGGCTTGTTCGCGTCGTCGCGAAGGTTCTGCATCCGATGGCACGCTACTGTCACGGGGCTTCTTCCTCGGGCAGACAGGGAAGCATGGCGCCGGCCAGGCCACGCCGAGTGGCCCACGCTCGCCACGCCTCGGCATCGCAGCCGAAGTCCTCGCCGGTCAGGCTCTTCAGAACCTCACGGCAGGCCGCGCACCGCGAAGGAACTCGATCCATCACCTCGACCAGCGGAGCGATGGCCGCCGGATTGTTGAGTCTGATCAATGCAGCACAGGCGTCATCACTCACCCTCTCCCACCGATCAGTCACCGCCTCACACAGAGCCCGGACAGCGTCGGACGTCCCGAACTTCGCCAGCCCGTCAACAGCAGAGGCACGAACGTCTCCGTAGCTGTCGCCAAGGGCTCTGATCAGAGGCAACTGGCCGCGAGGATCCTGCCACTCGGCAAGCCGTGTGGCGCACGGGGCGCGCATGAAGTCGTCGGGATCATTCATACCGGCAACGGCGATGGCAACAACGTCCACGCGACCTTGTTGGTGCAGTACGTCCAGAATGCGGTCGCGGCTGCCCCTCCATGGTTCGGATTCCAGCAGGGCTACAAGCAGCGGATCTCCCTGCGGATCGTTCAGACGTCGAAGGCTGCGAAAGGCGGTTTCCCGAACCGAGTGGTCCCAGTCCGTGAGGGCCACCGCGATCCGGCCCAGCGTTCTCAGGCTGGGGATGCCGACCAGGGCACGGCCCGCGGCCACACGCACGCTCTCACTCGGATCACCTGCCGCCGCTTGCTCCAGAGGATCAAGCGCACGAAGGTCGCCGATCCTGCCGAGCGTCAGGGCCGCACCCGACCGCACGCCCTCCACGTCGTGGCCAAGAGCGGCAATGAGAGGTTCAATCGCCGGCTCTCCGATAGAAACCAGGGTGTCCATCGCCTCCAGACGAACAGGCGTTCCCACAACGCGGAGGAAGAACGATGGGCTCCAGGCAAGAGTATCGTCTCCCAGCAGGGGAATCAGGAAGGCTGTGGCAGCCACCGCCTCGGGGCCGCGACGAAGGTTCAAGCAGGCTTGAGCCCGCTCTTGCGGTCCTCCGTAGAGGTGTCGGATGTTCTTGCGGACCTGCGCAGGCGCCTCTTTCGGAATGCTCGCCCGCGGAGGCATATGACCGCGCATCGGATGGGCGCAGCCGCCAACCGCCACGGCGACACTGACCATGGCTGCTGCAATCGCGAGTCGTGCCGGCATGGTCATGGCCGCAACCCTCCCTTCACGCTATCGCCCGCGACAGCGCGTCCCTTGCCCGACCTCAGGCGAACGGGCGGACCACGTAGCGCACCAGCGCCAGCGCCGCCACGACATAGACGACGGCCGGCACATGGCGCCCCTTGCCCGTGACGACTTTCAGCAGGCAATACGAGATGAAGCCCCAGGCGATGCCGTCGGCAATCGACAGGCTGAAGAGCATGATGACCATGCACAGGAAGGCCGGGATTGCCTCGGCATGGTCTTCCCAGCGAATCTTCGTGACGCTGACCATCATCAGGCTGCCCACGACAATCAGCACCGGGGCGAGCACCGGATGAAACGCGCCGCCGCCGACGGCCTGGCCGAACATCGCCACCACCGGATACGCGAACAGGCCGGCGAGCATCAGCACGGCGGTCACCACGTTGGCCAGTCCCGTGCGGGCCCCCTCGGCCACGCCGGCCGCCGACTCGATGTAACTGGTGATGGTGCTCGTGCCGAACACCGTGCCGACCACCGTGCCCGCGGCGTCGCTGAACAGGGCTCGCCCCGCGCGCGGCAACTTGCCGTCCACGAGCATCCCCGCCCGCTCGCCCACGCCGATCAGCGTGCCCACCGTGTCGAACAGGTCCAGAAACAGGAAGATGAAGATCACGATCACAAGGTCCACGAAACCGCGCGAACCCAGGCCCGCGAAGTCCATCGCCGCAAACGTCGACCGCCACCCCGACGGCCAGGCACGCGTTTCGAACGTGGCAAGGTCGTACGGTAGCGCGATCCAGCCCTGCCGCTTCATCAGGGTCAATCCCGCGGCGATCGCGCCGGTCAGCAGAATGCCCCACAGCAGCGCCCCGCGCACCCGCCGGGCCAGAAGAACCGAGATGATCGCCAGCCCCGCCAACGTCAGCAGGGCCACCGGACTGGCCAGGTTGCCGCGGCCCACCAGCACCGCCGGGTTGTCCACGACGAGGCCGCCGTACTGGAGCCCGACGAACGCGATCAGGAACCCGATCCCCACGGCAATCGCGTACTTCAGCCCCTCGGGAATGGCATTCATAATGGCCTGCCGCAGACCGACGAAGCTCAGCAGCAGGAAGACCGCGCCGCTCGCGAAGTTGGCGGCCAGCGCCTCCTGCCACGTCAGGCCGAACCCGCCGCTGCCGGCCAGGCCGCACACCGTAAACGCGAAGAACACGTTGTGCCCCATGGCCGGGGCCAGGGCGAACGGGTAGTTGGCCAGAAATGCCATCAGCAGGCACGCCACAGCCGAACCGACACACGTGGCCACGAATACGCCGTCGCGGAAGTTGTCCACGTCCTGCTTGTGCCGCGCCATGGCTGCATCGTACTCGGTTTGAAGCGACTGAAGGTCGAGCGGCACGCCTTGCCCCGGCACGAGGGCTGCCAGGGCCTCGGGCTTCGGCGGCGCGTGAATGGCATTCTCCAGGATCGCCGGCTGCACGAACAGAATGTAGCTCAGCGTCAGGAAGGTGACGATGCCGCCGCGGACCTCGCGACCAACCGTCGTGCCGTTGGCCCTGAGCTTGAACAGGCGTTCCACCATGACCCGCCCCCCAACAGTGAATCCGAGGAAATCAAGAAGCCATCGCAACCCTGCCTAGGGAATCCACATCCGACCTGGGCCGCCATTGTGCGACCGCCATTCGGACGATGCAAGGCTTTTCCGCTGACCGGGTTGCTCACTGGTCATCGCTGCGAGGAGACGTTATAATCGCCTCCGTATGGGTGCGGAATCCACAACGATGTCGGGCGCCCCAATTGCTCACGACGCGCACGAGCCGCCGCCGCGGCCGATGCGCCGTTGGCCCCACTGGGCTGCCCTTGTCGCCCTCGCACTGGCCCTGGCAGCCATCGCCACGGGGTACTACATGGGCTCCCGCCCCATGAAAAGCCCCACCGTCACCGCCGTGCTGCTCTGCCTGGCCGGAACGGTGATCGGCGCCGCGGCGCTTCTGCCGGCCGTCAGACGACACGGGTTGGAGAGGCGGCGGTGGCAACTCGCCCTGTGCGGGGCCGGCGCCCTCGGCCTCGGGGCCGCAGCGACATTCTACGTCGGAATCCTGCGCCCCAGGAACCTGATGCAGTCCGAGGAGTTCTACTTCAACGCCAGCGACGAGGAGATGCAGCAACTGTGCCACCTGACGATGCTCTGGTGGCCGGATCCGCACGACCAGTTCATCAACCTATGGCATGTCGGCGACGCTTCCTCGATCCCCTACATTCTCTGGGCACTGCGGGCCATGCCCGAGAACGGTCCCATGGCATGCACCTGGTGGCACGGCCTGGACGCACTGAAACACATCACCAACCACTCCGATGGCAACACCCGGCAGGACTGGGTCCGATGGTACGAGGCGAATCGCCACCGTTCGGTCATGCAATGGTGGGCCGACGGGTTTGCCGCCGAAGGGTTCGACGTCCAGGCCGACGGCTCGGGCGATTCCGTGCGTCAACTCCTGGCCGTGATGGGCCGGTCGTACTGGTTCCAGGAGGCCCCCAAGCCCTGGCTGGCGCACAATGCCGCACGCATGCTCAACCAACTGGACCGTGAGCACGTCCGCGCCGCCGTGGCCGACGTCCTGCGCTCGGGCACCGCGGCCGAACGTCGCGGCCTCGGTTGGTACGCTGGAGGTCGGTTCCGGTTCTGGACCGGCTTGCCGCGCGAGGAAGCCGAGCCGATCCTCCTGGCCCTGCTTAACAACAGCGACCCCTCGGTTCACCTCTGCGCCAGCGGCGTGTTGTGCGCCAGACAGGAAGAATGGCTTCGCAACCCCGAGAACTGGCAGGTCCGACGATACGAGCCTGGGGCCATCGACGAAGACGCGTTCTTCAACCCACCCGACACGCCGGCAACTGTCGGGCGACGGGCGTGGACATCATCTGACTGCGAGACCTCCGGGATACGCGGAGGCGATCCGCCTTCGATCCGCATCGTGGACGCCGACCCTGACGACTCCGACGCCGGCGAGAAGAAACCGCTGGGCTTCATTCGCCTGATACCCGAGCAGATCGAAACCACCGACATGACCCGTGTGGTCGTCGAGCGCCTGCACGCCGACGATCCCGGCCGACCCCTGACTACCGAGGTGGCGGTCATCGGGGAATGGGATGAGGACGACATCTGCTGGCTCTACTGCCGGGCGAGCAACCGCCTGTACCTTTCGGCGCGGCAATTCACCTGTGCGCTGGACATGGCCACCGGCAGGATGCTCTGGCAGACGGGGTACGGCTCGGATAGCTACGAGGGGTTTGTCCTGCTGGGACCGTATCTGATCTTCAGCAACCTGGACCGCGAAGTCTGCGACGCCTCCAACGGCACGATGCTTGCCGCCTTCGTGGTGGACCCCGACCTCTATGAGGAACACTACGAAGGCCGTGTCAGTCTGGTCCAGGGCACACTTCGGTTCATGGATACGAGCGACCGCCTCTACGTCATCACGCCGCCCGGCCCTCCCGGCCACGCTGCGCCATAGCCCCACCTGCCCTTCGACCCCAATTACACCTTGCACGATGGCCCTTGGCGACGGTTTGCGTACAATTCAGCAAGAGGCAGAGGCCGCCGTGTGCACGGCACAGGGGCAGACGACATGGAAACCGCACGTATCCCGTTCGAGTTGTCCGGCTTGGACTGTCCGAGCTGCGCCGCCAAGGTCGAGCGGTCGGTCCAGCGGCTCGATGGGGTGGTCGATGTGCGGGTGGACTTCCTGGCCTCGACGATCTCGCTGGAATACCGCCCCGAGCGGATCACGGCGCAGCAGGTCGCCGACGCGGTTGCGGCCCTCGGATATCGTGCGACTCCGAAGGACTCCGTCAGCGGACAGGCCGTCTTCCACATTGCCGCGATGGACTGCGCCGACGAGCTGCGCGTCATCGAAGCCGCCCTGCGGCGAACGAGGGCCGTCCGGCACGTGTCGGCCAACTTCGTCGCCCGCACGCTAAGTGTCGAGTTCGATCGCGACGCGGCCGACACGGAAACGCTGCGACAGGCCATCGCCGTCGCCGGGTTCGACGCCCGCATCGAAGGCCGCCCCGCTCCAGCCTCGCCCCCGCGGTCCGTCGGGCGCCACCGATGGTGGCTCGTCGGCCTCGCCGCCGCCTGTTTCGTCGCGGCCCTGGCCGCCCATGGCGGAGAGCTTCTACACGCATGGTCCCTGCGGCCGCTGGCGTCGCTCGGACCCAACCGCGCAGTCACCATCGCCACGTTGCTCTTTGCGGTCGCGACGGTCGCCGGCGGCTGGCCGATCGCGCGGAGCGCCGTGCGAGCCCTGCGTCTGCGGACCTTCGACATGAACCTGCTGATGTCCGTGGCCGCCGTCGGGGCCGCCTTCCTGTGGGACTGGGCCGAGGCGGCCTCCGCCATGCTCCTGTTCTCGCTGGCCCTGCAACTGGAAGGCTACACCATGGGCCGCGCGCGGCGGGCCGTCGAGAAGCTCATGCGGCTGGCCCCCACCCTGGCTCGCCTGCGCCGCGACGGGCAACTGGTGGACGTGCCTGCCGAGCAGGTCGAGCCCGGCGACATGGCCGTCGTGCGACCCGGCGAGACCATTCCCGTTGACGGCTTGGTAGCCCTGGGCCGAACCCACGTCAACCAGGCCCCCGTCACCGGCGAATCGAGGCCCGTGCCCAAGGAGCCCGGCAACGAGGTCTTCGCCGGCAGCATCAACGGCGACGGCGTGATCGAAGTCGGCGTCACAAAAGCCTACGCCGACACGACCCTGGCCCGGATGCTGCACCTGGTGGAGGAAGCCCAGGCGAGCCGCGCTCCGTCGCAGCAGATGGTCGAGCGGTTCGCGCGGTGGTACACGCCGGCGGTGATCGCGGCGGCGGTCGTCGTCGCGGTCCTGCCGCCGCTGGCGTTCGGCCTGAGCTGGCAGAGCTGGTTCTTCCGGGCCCTGGTCATGCTGGTGATTGCCTGTCCGTGCGCACTGGTCATCTCGACGCCGGTGGCGATCATCGCCGCCCTGGCCTCGGCCGCCCGCCGCGGCATCCTCATCAAGGGAGGCCTCCACGTGGAGAACCTCGGTCGCGTGCGAACGGTGCTGTTCGACAAGACCGGAACGCTGACGCGCGGCCAGTTCGCCGTGGACGAGACGCTTGCACTGGACGGCACGACCGCCGACGAGGTGCTTCGCACGGCCGGAGCCGTCGAGGCCCACAGCGAGCACGTTCTGGCCGCCGCGGTGCGCCGGCACCTGCGTGAGCAGGGCATCACGGTGGAGGAAGGGTCCGAGATCCGGGCCCTCCCCGGGCGCGGCGCCACGGCCATCGTCCGCGAGCAGCCGTGCTACGTGGGCAGCGGCCGCCTGATGGAAGAACTGGGCGCCGGCAACGGCCGGGTCACGGACCTGCTGGCCCGCCTCGAGAGCGGCGGCCGGACGGCGGTCCTGGTGGCCCGCGGACGCCGGGTCCTGGGCGGCATCGCCCTGACCGACCGCGTGCGGGACGAGGCGGCGGCCACAGTCCGGCAGCTTCGGGCGCTGGGCGCCAAGGATGTAGTGATGCTCACCGGGGACAACGCCGCCACGGCCGAGACCGTGGGCCGCCAGGTCGGCGTGGACCACGTCCATGCCGGACTGGCTCCCGACGAGAAGGTGGAGAAGGTGCTCTTTCTGACCCGCCGCGACGGAACCACGGCCATGGTCGGCGACGGGGTGAACGATTCCCCTGCCCTGGCCGCCGCGACCGTGGGCATCGCCATGGGCGCCGCCGGGAGCGACGTCGCCATCGAGACGGCCGACGTGGCCCTGATGACCGACCGGCTGGACCACGTGCCCGAGGCCGTCGCCCTGGGCCGGCGGACCGTCCGCATCATCCGCCAGAACATGACCATCGCCCTGGGCCTGAAAGCGGTGTTCTTCGCCCTGGCCCTGGCCGACCTGGCCACCCTCTGGATGGCCGTCGTCGCCGACATGGGCGCCAGCCTCATCGTCATCGCCAACGGGCTGAGGCTGCTGGGACCGTGGCGGCGGGACGGGCGCAGGGCACACCATGGGCTGGGAGCATAACAGAAACGACTCGGGACCGGTCCCGCGAAGGAACCGGGTCCGAGTCGTTTACCGGCCGCCAGGCCCGCGCACTAATCTCGGCGCGACGTGCCGTCGCACGCATGGCCTTGCGGCAAACCAAGACAGGCTACCCTGGATCCCGGTAGACCTGCGGAGAGAAGCCCTCGCGGTTGGCCCTGCGACAGCGGGCACAGAAGCGATGTGCAATGTCGGTCTGAATCGTCCTTCCGCAACGCAGACACGGCAACTTCTTCTTCACCATCACAAGAGACCGCCTGGGCACGTCACACTCCTTTCAGGTCAACCGGCGCAGTTGCTCTCGACCTGTCGCCTCTATGGTCATTATTGGCGGCTCGTCGCGGAAGGAAAGCATCATGGCCACAGGACAGGCAACACCGGCGGGGGCGCACAGCGCTTGCGGAGCAACGGACGCCTAATCCGTTCCACCTCCAGAGCTTACATCGCCACCCCTGCCACAAGGTGTAACCCCGCCTGGGGCATTTCGTGGCGGCCGATTGTGAAATTGTGTGGAGAAACGGGAGGACACTTGGCCCCCCGGGCGTCCGGGGGCGACGCCTCTGGGCGCACGCAAGCGGTCCGTGAACGAGTCCGGGTCAGGTCATCGCATCAGGAGCACCGGCAACTGGCTGCTCGCCAGGACGCCGGCGGTGGTGCTGCCCAGGAGCCACTCGCGGATGCGCGATTCGCCGTAGGCGCCCATGACAATGAGGTCGCACTGACGCTCCTGAGAGAGCCGCATGATGACGTTCTCGGGATCGGCCTCCACGTCGGCGAGGAACTCGGCATGGATGCCGTCGTAGGGAGCCACGAGTTTGCGTGCCTCGTCGAGGATGCCGTCGTATCGCGGCCGGTCACGCGAGTCCGGGGCCACGGTCACGACGATCATCGGCAGCCCGGCCTCGCTGGCCAGGTCGCAGGCGGCCCGCAGCGCACGGTTGGCGTGGTTGCTGCCGTCATAGGCCATCAGCAGCCGCCCCAGCGGACGAAACTCGCTCGGCGTCACCAGGACCGGCCTCTGGCTGCGCCGCAGCACCTTCTGCACGGTGCTGCCCAGCTCGCCGTCCTCCCATTCGCCGTGCTCCCCCTGGCGTCCCAGGCAGAGCAGGTCCACCGAGCGGGCCTTATCCAGAATCACGTCGCGAACGATGCCTTCGTGCACCTCGTAGCCGACGCTCAGCGACGAATCTTCGAACGCCTCGCGGGCCTCGTCCATAACGCGGCGGGCCTGCTGCTTGACGCTGTGGACCAGATCGTCGTAGAAGGCCGGATAGGCAACGCTGGGCGCCATGCCCACGGGGCCGTAGTACCCCGTCATCAGCGGCCCCTGCGTCAGACGCAGGTCCTCGACGAAGAGCACCGTCACACGCAGGCTCATGCGTTCGGCCCAGTGACGCGCGTAGCGCACAGCCACCTTCCCGCAAGGCGATCCGTCCGTACAGACCAGCAGGCTGCGTATCATCGGAGGCCCTCCGATAGTGACTGACGTGTGCACACCCGCCCAGACACCCTACGGCCTCGGCGGGACAGGGTTCAGTTGGACCCGGTGACGCGAACGGCCAGAATCATGGTCTTCTCGTCCACTTTCGGCCCGCCCAGGAGGATGAACTTGTCCTTGACGACCTTGGCGCCGACTGGCCCGAGGACGCCGACCTCTTTGGCGGGCTTGCCCTCGGCATCGGCGGTAATGCGGACGATCCGCAGGGCCAGATCCATCTTCGGGGCCGCTTCGTCCGACATGTCGGCCCCCACGTACTTGGCCTTCAGGAAGTAGTCGGCCGCCAGACCGCAGGTCTGTTCCTGGTCGAGGCGGATCTTGACGCTCGTGGTCCGATGAAGGGAGAACTGGTTGAACCGCGTGCCGTAGTTGGCCGTCAGCAGTTCGGCCAGTTCCTTCAGTGACGTGTCAGCCTGAGGCTGTTCTCCCTTGGATGCCATGATGACAAACACCTGCACATCGACGCTCCCGGGAGCTTCGGCCTTCTTGGGCCCGCCTCCCTCCTGGGCCGCCAGGACCGACGACAGGCACCAGACGACAGCCGCAGCGGCAAGGGCCGCCGACCGACGACACCCGCGTGCACTTCGGGGCGTGTTCATTGAACGGGTTCCTCCGGATGTCCCGCGGCGGCGGGAGAGTAGTTGACCCACACGATCTGCACGTACGTATCGTCATCCACCCTCAGTGTATCCACAAAACCGGCCGAATCCGCGGCGAAATCGAACTCGACGTCGCCGTAGGCGGCCAGTTGCCGGGTGTGGATGATCGGCTGCACGCTGAGGATCACCATGGCCACGATGGCAGCGGCAGCGGCCAACCCGGCCGCATGGGCCCAGAGCGATGTCCAGGCCCGTCGCCTCGGTTGCGGCAGGTGGAGCGGCCGGCGATCCTGCCGGGCCGTCAGGCGAACCGCCTGCGTGCGCTGGCCGACGGCCGGGCGCGACGCACTCGGCGCGGCTATCCGCGCCGACTTCGCCTCGATCTCCGCCGCTCGCTGGCCGGCCAGAACGTCCAGAGTCGAGGCTTCCTCCTCCTCGGCGACGAACTCCTCGTCGGCCGTCAGGTCTGTGAGCGTTTCCAGCGACACGCGCTTGGACTCGCGAGGCAGACGCGCCTCGATCCGCGTCCAGACGCCCTTCCATGCCTCGCCGCTCGGCTGCGACACGGGATAGGCCCCGTAGGCCCGGACGGCCGCCTGCTGCTCCTGGAGCTTGCCGCGCAGAGCCGGCCGCCGCGCGAGCTCCCGCTCCACGCGCTGCCGGGCGTCGGCCGACAGTTGCCCGTCGACGTATCCCGCAAGAAGAACCTCGAATTGCTCTTCGGTCACGTCAGTGGTCCTCATCGGCGGCCATCGGGCCATCCTGCGACTCGGAAAGAATCTGCTGCAACTTCTGCCTGGCGTAATAGATGCGGCTCATCACGGTGCCGATGCTGATGTTCAGAATCTCGGCGATGTCGCGGTAACTGACTCCCTCGACCGCAAACAGGACGAACGCCGTGCGGTTGGTCTCGGGGATCTCGGCCAGAGCCTCGTCGATCCGGTTCTTGAGTTCCTTCATCTCGGCCGGCCGCGACGGTTCACGGTCGTCGCTGCGCGTGCTGGGAATCTGCGGCGGCTCGTCGCCGTCCAGCGGGGCCGCTTTGCGGACCGCGCGGCTGCGACGCAGATCCAGGCTGCAATTCGTGACGATCCGGTAGAACCACGTCTTGAAACTTGCGCCGCCGCGAAAGGCCTGGAGCCCCGCAAACGCCTTCATGAACGCCTCTTGCACGGCGTCCAACGCATCGTCGCCGTTGCCGAGCAGCCGGTAGGCGATCTGGTAGGCCGGGCCACGGTATTTCTCGAACAGCCGCGAAAACGCCTCGCGACGGCCCTCCTGGGCCTGCCCCACCAGCCTGGCATCCTCGCTGGCGACCTCGCCGACCTGGCTGGCCACCCGCTGCATCGCCTCGCTGACGCGACGCGGCGCGGGCCGCCCGGCCTCGGACGCCTCGGAACCCTTCTGCTGGCTGCTTTCCATCACGTTAGACGCCCTACGGGCATCCCTATTCAGGGCCAAAACCGGTATGTCGCCCCCGCACCGCCGCAGACCGGAGACAACTGAACCGACAGGATTGTAGCAGCCTGACCCGTCCAGTTCAACCGTGCACCCCCGCGGCGGACCGACGGCCGGCCCCCTCGCCAGGGAACCGGCCGCTCGTGTCATCACGCGCCGTGCCGACGGCAATCACTCCGACAGCAGTTTCTCCACGTCCACCTGTCGCCAGTTCCTTTCCGACAACACGTAGACTGGGGCCTCCGTCAGCTTGAGCTTCACCTTGCCGCCCTCGGCCTCGACGCGGCTGACGTTGCCCAACATGTCCACCAACGTCGCTCCCTTGCCGCCGTAGCCGTCGAACTCGTGCTCCACGGCCCCCTCGCCTGCGTTCCACGCCATCAGCACGGGCTCGCCGCCGGGGCCCTTGAACTCGAAGGCGCACACGCCGTCGACCTTCTCGCTGAGCGTCCGAACGTCCTTGCGAGGATCGGGAATCAGTCTGGCCATCACTCGCGTCGCCTTGGCCTGCTCGCGCCATTTGCCGGGCTCGATGAAGAATCCGAACGACCGCCGCGAATTGTCGGGACCGTACACAATGTCCTCGACATACATCACCTGCACCTGCGTCGCGCCATGCACGCCGGCCAGGGCAAACAGCCGCACCGTGAAGCACGCCTGCTGCCGCTCGTCGCGAACCTGCCGCTGGTTGGGATACTCGATCGGGAAGCCAACCTCCGTGAACCAGATGGGCTTGGCCTTGAGCTTGGCCTCCTTCTCCCATTCGCGGATCATCTCCACCCCCCTGGCCAGGCCGCCGGCCTCGGGACTGCGGGGCATGGTGTAGGGGTGCGTCCCGATGTAGTCATACGAGCCGGTTCCCGCCAGTTCGGTGACGTCGCGGATGAACTTCCGCCAGCCGATGTACTTGAGCTTCTGAAACATGCCGTCCGCCTTCAACGCCTGGCCGCTGTCGGGCACGCCGCCGGCCGTGTTGAACGCGATGATCTGCGCACCGGGATCCGCCTTGCGAATCTCCTCGGTCGCCGCTTTCAGCAACTTCGCGTAGAGCTCCGTCCGCAGGAGTCCGCTCTCGCCGGGATTCAGAAACTCGATGTTCGGCTCGTTCCAGATCTGCCAGTACCGGATCGGCAGCGGCTTGACATCCGCATGCTCCTTCCACAAGGTGCCGCCGGGCCCGTAACGCAGGACCGACGCACGCGCCTGCTCGCGAAAAGCCGCCACCGCTTCGTCCACCGGCATCGTGCGGCTGTGCGACAACCCGTTCAGAAAGAGCGACGGCGTCAGATGCACGCCGTTGCGCGCGGCCGTCAGTGCCGCGTCGTCGGTCGCCTTGCCGTCCCAGCCGCCGGTGCGAACCCACCGGATGCCCGTCTTCTGGATGTCGTCGGCGTAACGGACGTAATTGGCCGCCCACGTATAGAGCCCATAGAGCTGGGGCTCCGGCAACGCCTCAGCGGCGCGAGCCTCGGCCCACGGTGCCGCGGCCACCATGCACGCCATCACGCACACGGCCAAGATCACTCGCACGACCATCATGGTTCCTCCTTCTGCTTTGGTGTCGGCTACTTGCCAATGACCAGCTTCGCGCAGGTGCGAACATCGTCCCAATATGTGAAGTGCGGCTGATGCGGGAACAGCAGCACCTGCTTGGCGGCCCAACCGGAGGGCCGCAGATTGACCGTACGGTCCACGTCGCTCAACGAGAGCACGAATCCGATGGCGCCACCCGGCTGGACCTTCAGTTCCGCCAGCGGCGCGCTGCCCTCGACCACGTAGCCGGTGGCTGTTCGGCGACAGGTGCAGGCCCACCCTGCCCCGCCTTTGCCGGACGTCTGTTCCTGATCGAACGGCAGTGGGACGGACCAGGTGATGTCGCTGCCAAGCGGAGCCGGCGACTTCCAGTCCAGGTACTTGCCGTCGGTGCTCAGGCGGATGGAGCAACTGTCGGCACGCTTCAGAGCGCGCCCGCCCTGAATCTCCTCATCGTACGCCGCAAGGACCGAGTCCTTCACCTCGATGCCGACGTACAGCTTCTGGCCGTCGTTGGCCAACCGCACGCGGGCCGACAGGTCGTCGGGGCCGCCCCAACTGTTCGGGAAGTAGAGGTGCCCGGCAAGGAATCGGCCGTCGTCGGCCTTGTAGTCGGCGGCGTCCGTCGGCCAGGCGTCCAGGCGTCCATCCATCGGCGGCGCCGACGCCACCTTCGGCGCCGTCAGGGTTTCTGGGTCGAGGATATCCTTGCGGAGTTGAATCTCGTTGACCAGGCCCTCGCCGAGGACGATGTCGGCGGCATAGAGTTTCCCGGCAGCGATAAGCCTGCGGGCCTCGGCAGCCGCCTTCGTGTAGGCCTCCGGCACAGCCACGGCGTCGAGCGCCTTGACCTCGCCGCAGAGCTTCTCGAAACCGGCCGCCTTGGCCTCGACCCACGCGCGATACGCGTCGCACGGAACGCCTTCGACCTTCGGCTCGCCCGACGCCGTGTCGCTCAGGGCCACCAACTCGTACGGCGGCAGAACCACCGACCGCCCGTCAACGACGAGGCGCGAGGCAAACGGAATCAGGCTCACCGCCGAGAGGTAACGTTTGCCCTCGAACTCGGCCCAGCGGACCACGGCCGTGTCCACCGGCATGTTGCGGACGTCCTGCATCTGAACCGGCGGCAGGCTGCGCAGCGCCTTGGCGAACCGCCGGATGTGCTGCTCGTGGCCGAAGAACTTGTTGTTCCACGATCCGGACATGATCGCCAGACGATCGCGGAGGCCGATGGTCCGCGCGAAGGTCGCCAGCGACAGCGGCGACGGGGCGTTGGCGTCGGGGGCCACCCAGAGCTTGCGCGCCCAGAAATTCACGTCCTGGTGCAGGCCGAAGTATCCCTCGTGGTGCGTGTTCCAGATGGCGGCGTAGGCGCCCCCGCCCGACAGGTCGCTGCGACGCCGACTGTTGTCCAGGTCATAGAAGATCATGGCCCGCGGATCCCAGGCGTACAGGTCGAAGATCTTGTGGTCGTCCGGCTGAAGCTGTTCCCACACGGTCAGCCCCGGCACCTTCTTCATCTCCGCCGGATCGCGGCCCCAGGCCTTCCACGCCACCAGAGCCTGGTCGCCCAGCCAGTCGGACCACGGCCTGCCGCTGGTTTCCCAGCCCATGACCACGCCGTCCATCGTCGGCGTCTTGCCGCCGGGCATCTCCTTGCCGTCGAAGTATTCGATGTGCAGCCCGCGGCCGCCCAGGTACGTGATGACCTCCAAGTCGGGGTTGCGGGCCTTGATGTGGGCGATCACCTCTTCCAGCAGGCCCGCTTCCTTCAGGCGGTCGTAGAACTGGATGCCGTACATGCCGCCCAGGGCGATGCCGCGCAGCGACTTGAACGTGCTGTAACGATCCAGGAACTCGTCGAAGCCCTTCAGCAGGGCCGCCCTCAGCTCGTCCTTGCTCATGTCGTCCCAGCCCTTGCCGCCCATCTTGAAGTTGCCTTCGGGGTGGAAACTGGCGATGAGACCGAACCCGCCGCGCGCGTCCATCGCCGCAAGCACCTTGTCCAGATGGTCCGGCTGGCCGCCGCTGCGGTCCCACGACGGAATGGTGCACCAGGCGCCCCAGGAGTTGTTGGCGACGACCACCCAGCTCAGCTCATTGACGCCCACATACTCGCAGTAGTCCAGCATGTGCTCAATGGCGTTCGGGCTGCGGAACCCGAAGTGGAACGTCGTCGGCAGGAACGCGAACGAGTTGAAGTGGCCGAAGCGCCGTTGCCGGTCCCCGGCCGGGGCGGCGATGTCCAGCTTCGGCAGCGGTTTCTCGATGGCATAGATCCAGATGCGGCTCGCGGCCGCAGGATGGCCGTAACGCGAGAAGTTCCCGACCATGACCACCGGCTCGGCTTCCTGCGGGTACATGATAAACGTGTGGTACTGCATCCGGTTCGACAGGGGCAAGGGGTGGCCCGTGTAGGCGATGGTCTCCAGGCTCCAGTCGGCGTTGGAGGCCCCGGAGAGCATCGATTCGTGCGTGCAGAAGTTGATGGTGCGCACGGCATCGTCGGGGTACTCCCAGACGATCAGGACGGGCTGGTCCTTGCCGGCCGTTTTGAACTTGTAGGCGAAGAAGGCGTGACGGTGGGCGGCTGTCTGACGGTATTTGCCGGCCGGGCCGTCCACGACGCTCGATGTGCCCTGATCCTTGAACGGGCGATCCGGGTCGGACGCGGTACAGTCGATGGTGTCAATGAGCCGCACGTCCAGGTCCATGGCTTCCTTGATGGCCTCGGGGCCGGTCAGCGGCGGCGACGTGACGACAACCTCCGCGGGGGCCGCCGCGGAAGATGCGTCGCCGGGCGCGCGGGGCGTGTCGGGTTCCGACGACTCGGATGGCGCGGCATTCGTGGCCGGCGAGGCTGAGCCGGAGGGCTGCCCCTTGTCGACGGATTCTTTGCAGCCCGCTGCCACAACGGCACACACAGACAGGACCAGAAGCGTGCGTTTCATGGCGAACCTCCGAAGAAGAAGTAAGGGAATCGGGCCCTTCGTCCGTCGCGCGGCGACGCGACCACGGCGTCACCGCTCCAGCACGACCTCCCCGCAATTGCGAGCGTCGCTCCACGGATCGAAGTTCACCTTTCGCGGCACGTAGAGCGACTGCTTGCGGCTCCACGAGTGCATCGACACGTTAGGCGTCCGATCCACGTCACCCACCTCCAGCAACCATCCGAACGCCTGCCCCGGCGACACGTTCAACTCGGCCAGCGGCGCCGACCCTTCCACGACATACCCCGTCGGCGTCCGCCGGCACGTGTACTGGAACCCGGCGGCGCCCTTGCCGCTCGTTTCGTCCGCGTCGAACGGCAGGGTGATCGCCCATCGGATGTTGCCGGCCACCCCCCTGGGCTTCGTCCAGTCCTTGTAGGCCCCGTCCGTGCTCAATCGCAGGGCGCATACGTCGCTTCGCTTGATCGTCTCGTTGCGGCGGTTCTGCTCGTCGTAGCTCGCCACGATATCGTCGCAGACCTCGATGCCGACATAGAGCTTCTGACCGTCGTGCGCCAGCCGCACACGGGCCGAGAGATCGTCCGGCCCGGTCCAACTGTTCACGAAATAGACGTGTCCGAGCAGATAGTCGCCCGTGTCGGCCGCCAGATCGGAGGCCTCCTTCGGCCAGGCGTCCAGGCGGCCGTCCATCGGCGGCGCCGACGCGATCCTGGGCGCGGCCATCCTCGGTCGCATAAGGATATCCTTACGCAATTGCAGTTCGCCCGCAAGCCCGTGCCCCAGGGCCACGTCGGCCGCATAGGGCTTGCCCGCCGCCAGCAGTTGCCGCCCCCGGGCCAGCGCCTCGGCGTAGACCTTCGGCGCCGCCTTGGCGTCCAGCGCTGCCACCTCGGCCCTCAGCGCCTCGAACGCGTCCAGCCGCCCCTTCACCCAGGCCGCATACGGCTCGCATGCGGCCACACGGACCCGAGGCGCCCCCGGCGCGTCGTCCTTCAGCACCGCCAGCTCGAACGGCTTCAACGCCACCGCCTTGCCGTCCACCGTCGCCTGCGACGCGAACGGAATCTGGCTCACCACGGAGACGTACCGCTTGTCCTTGTAGCGGACCCATCGCACGACGGCCGTGTCGCCGCCGTCGCCGAGGGGCACCTCCTCCATCGTCACCGGCGGCAGGCTGCGGTACGCCCGGGAGAAGCGCCGCATGCGGTCGTCCAGGCCGAAGTACTTCACGCTCCACGCCCCGGCCGTGATCGACTGCCGGTCGCCGTGAGCCATCACACGCGACCACGGCATGATCGCCAGCTCGCCGGCCGGATTGAAGTCCGGCCCGGTCCAGGGCTTCGTGTACCAGAAGTTCACGTCCTCGTGCAGCCCGATGTGCCCTTCGGTGAACGTGTCGAAAATGGCGGCATAGGGCGTCGCCACGGCATCGCTCAGCGGCCGCGAGCGGAACGTGTCGTAGTAGATCGCCTGCCGCGGCTCGTTGGTGTACAGGGCGTGCAGCCGATGGTCGTTCGGGTGAACCATCTCGTACACAGCCAGCCCGTCCACCTTCTTGAGCTCCACCGGGTCGTGTTTCCACGTCCTGTAGTTGCGGTGAACCAGTCCGGCCAGGTACTGCGGCCAGTCGGGCCCGCCGGCCTGTTCCCATCCGCTGATCACCTCGCCGGCCGTGGGCATGCCCTCCCGGCCCGAAAACTGCGGCGTCTGGAGCCGCCAGTTGCCCACGTAGGTCAGCACCTCAAAATCCGGGCGCCGCTGCTTGATGTGGGCCACGACGTCGGCCAGCATGCCCTTGGCCTGGAGCGTGTCCAGAAAGCCGATCGTCTCCATGCTCCCGAGGGCGATGCCCTTGAGAGACGCGTACTTGCCGTAGCGGTCGATGAACTCGTCGAAGCCCTTGAGAATCACCGCCCTGGCCTGCTCGGGCTCCATGTCGCGGACCTTCTTGCCGCCGGAAATCACGTCGCCGTACATGCCGTCGGCCACGATGCCGGCAATCATCCCGACGCCGCCTTTGGCGTCCATCTGTCGCAGGATGCCGTCGAGGTACCCCTTGTCGTCGGCGCAGTCCCATGAGGGGATCGAGCACATCTTGCCCCAGCTCTGGTTGGCGTAGACCTCCATTGTCGCACGGTTCGCGCCGATCAGTTTCAGGTAGTCGCACATATGCTCTATTGAGCGCGGGCTCTGCCACCCGAAGTTGTCCCGCTGGGCCAGAAAGGCCAGGCAGAAGAAGGCGTCGAGCGTCCGCTGGCGCTCCGGATCGGGCGCATCGACTTCCAGCGGCGGCATGGCGTCGATGGCATAGACCCAGATGCGTGCGGCCGCCCCGGCCCCGCCGTCGTGCGCGAAATTGAGCGTAATGAGCGGCGACCAGTCGTCCTGTGGCCACGAGACCAGCGTGAAATACTGCATCTTCCCCGTCAGCGGCAGCGCCCCGCCCGTGTACACGCCGGTTTCCTGACTGAACGACGTGTGCGGAATCTTCGCGCGCATCGAGTCGTGCGTCATGTAGCTGATGATGCGATCGGCGTCGTCGGGATACTCCACGACGATCAGCACCGGCTTGTCGCGTCCGGCCGTTCGGAAGGCGTAGGAGAAGAAGGCGTGGCGATGCGAGGCGGTGATGCGGTACGTGCCGGCCGGCCCGGTGACGACACTGGACGTGCCCTGATCGCGGAAGTCGTGCGGGTCGTTCGGATCGGTGCAATCGATGAAGTCGATCAGCCGCATCGACAGGCCCAGCTCCAGATCGGCCGGCATCGCCGGAGCTCCGGCCACGATCTTCGCCAACTGCTCGTCGGACAAGGGCTTAGGCAGCGCCGCACCGGCCGCGCCCGCGACACCCGCCAACACGATCAGGCTCCACAGAAAGCACACGGAACGCTTCATGGTCGGGCCCCCAATAGACTTGTTGCCGGACAGCCGCCGCGCGCGGCGCGATTCGGATGAGCACACAGACATGAACACCCTGGAGATGGGGCGGTGTCGCGTCAAACCGATGGGGATGGCGCCAACCGGGCGCCCTTACGATTCGTCGTCGGCGTCCGCGGGAGGGGTTGCGGCATCGTCGTCGCCGGCGGGGCCGCACTTCATGATCTCGTCCATGACCACAGTCGCGTAGGTTCCGGCGGGGAGGGAGAAACGGACACGGATTCCGTGGGATGTGTCATCGATCTCGGCGCCGACCAGCGGCACGCGCATCGGCCGCCGCCCGCCGCGAAGCGACTTGTTGCGCATCAGCGCCCGCTCGTCGAGGCCCGAGGCGGCCAGCACCTCGCGCTCGATCTCGCCGGGCTGTCCGCCGGCCTGCTTCGTCCGGCCGCCGAACAGCGGGCCCGACGGGCTGATCTCCAGGCGGTCCGCCCGCGGCTGCTCGGCCGTGGCGTCCTCCACGGTGAACACGGCGCCACGGTCGTGGAGCCACGCCAGGTCGCCGGCCATCAGTTGGCCCAGGTGCGGCATGCGGCGAGCCGTCACCTCGTTGAACAGGGCCGATTGCCAGGCGGAGACGAAGAAGCGGAGCATGTTCTTGGGCATGGCCCGTGCCGCGCGGCCGAAGTCGCCGCGCGTCCGGATCAGGGCGTCGAGCACCGCGATGTGTTCGCGGTGCCCCGGCGGCACCACGGCCCGCGCCCCCTGGTAGCGGCCCGCATCGTAGAGCGACCGGAACTGTCGCCCGCGCGGCGGATCGGCCTCCGACGGCCGGCCCAGAAGCACGTCGCAGACCTCGCGCCACTGGCCCGCCACAATCGCGCGGCCAATCAGGTGCGAGTCCCCGCGCAGGCCGAACCGCTGGTGACCGAACAGGTTCGGCACCCCCACGCGGACCAGCCGATCCACCACGGCACGGGCCCTGGCGGCAGCGCCCGGCGCCACGTCGCGAATCGTGATCGCGAACTCGTTGCCGCGAAGGTGCCCGATCTTCAGCTTGTTGCCGTGCCGCGAGACGCGCAGCACGCGCCAACTGTCGCCCGCAAGCCCCTCCAACCGGCGGTCGTCCACATGCTCGACACTGACCCATTGCCGCGTGACGGCCCGGGCGTCCTTCAATCCGGCCGTTCCGAAATCACGAGGATTGCGGCCAAGCGTGCGGGCCAGCCGCTGAACCAGCTCCATGGTCGCGATACCGCGTTTCTCGATCCACAGGTAACTGTGGGTGCCCTGCCCCGACGGCTCGTACATGGGCAGTTCCGTCACCTCGAAATCTTCCATCGAAACGCGGAGACGACCGCCGGTGCCCGGCAGATCGTCCGTCAGCCGCGGCAGGGGCGGCAGGTGTTCAGAGAAGGTCGCAGCCACGTCAACTCCCGTGAGATACCATGGAACGCATGGAAAGAACGTCTTCGCCGACGCGGCTCCCGTGATCGCGTCCCGGCGGCGGATTGGGCGGACGTGTCCGACGACGCAGCCGACCAGTGAATGGACATCATCCCACGGCGCAGCCTCGGCGTCAAGGACGCAACCGTGAGGGACCGTGAGACACGTCAGGCCCCCTTGCGGCCCGCGGCCGGAAGCACATGGTGTCGCGTGACCAGTGCCGCCATATACACGAGCAGGCCGATCCAGACGATCTGCATGTAGAGGGCGGCCCGCTCCGAGTCGCAGATCGAGATCAGCGAGTAACCGATGGCGACGAAGGCGAACCAGAGAGCATCCCGCACGGCGGCGCGCACGTCGCTGCGGTCGAGCAGCCGGAACAGGGCCGTGCAGGCCAGAAGCACACCGGCAGCAATCGCCAGGGCACGGGCGAAGTCGATGTTGAGCCCGGCCAGGCTGACCAGCAGCGTGTTGAAGAGCACGTAGGCCACCAGCACCAGAGCGACCACCGGCAGACCAAACGCCTCGCCGGCAATCAGTCGCGGGCCCGCCAGCAGCAGCAACAGCAGCAACAGCCCCACAGGTGCCGCCGCCAGGAGCCGTCGATACAGGTATCCCGGCTGTTCGGCCACGGGCAACTTCACCCCGATGTCCAGCGACGTCATGGCATTGTCGAGGTTCCACGTCAGGGTGTAGTCGTCACCGTCGATGTCGCTCAGTTTCTCCAGCGACGGCATGGAGCCGATGGGGAAATCGAGCCGCCGGGCCGGAATCCCCTGAACACGGATCGAGACGCGGTAGTGCGGCGTCAGGACGCGACGTTGCGGGATGAACCGCAGGTGCTCCAGCCCGCGCGACTCGTAGGACACCTCGATGGTGCTGCGGGCCCCGGCATCCATGGCAATCCGCCACGTGCTCTCGTCGCAGTCGGCCGCCACCTGGTCGGTGACGTCCTTGCCGTCCACGAGCACCTTGACCTTGTCGCAGTACGGCGACGGGAACACATACGCCACGGTGGCGGTGACCGAGCGGCTGTGACGGTTCACGATCACGTACTTCAGCCGCCACTGGTCGTCGTAGCCCGCGTAGTTGGCGTTGCCGAGCTGCCGCGGATTGTCGTGGACCCGGATGTCGATGTCCGCTTGCTCGACGCCGCGCTGATGGACCGTCTCGTTTCGTTCCTGCTCCCGGCGGCTCACGACCGACGGCAGCTGACCGTCCACGGGCAGAAGCTGCGGTTCCTCCTCTTTCCAGTATTCCTGCTGGATCACCTGCCCCTTCTCGCCCGGCAGCTTGATCGTCCGCGACACCCACGTGCGCTTCTCCGTGAAGGACACGCTCAGTTCCCGCTGCTCGTTGGGCCCGCCCCACTTCATCAGCACGGCGTCGCGATTGCGGTCGGTGATGCGGCCGCACTCGTGCTCGAACAGCACGGCGCGATGGTCGAGCGCCACGATCAGCACGCGGGCCAGCACGAACACCAGCAGAAGCTTGAACAGGCCGCGCCCCACCGACAGGGCCACCGCCCGCCAGTCGGTGCGCTGCTGGGCGGCGCGGCACCATTGCCGGAAGGCGCCGCTGGACCACATCACCAGGCCGAGCACCAGCAGGCCGACGGCCACGGTCATCGACAGCCGCAGCAGCCCCGAGCCGAACAGCCGGCGCAACGTGTGCATGAAGAACTCGTACATGGGGAGACCTCCTTGTCGTGGCGTTCGTGCCGCCAGGATATGATGCGAGACGCCGAGCCGCCGCACGCAGACGGATCACTCAGGCTTGGGGGATGTGCGGTTTTCAGAACTCGGCGAGACCCGCACTCGGCATCCTATCGCGCCGCGGAGGCCCTGCAAGTGGAAACGCGCCGACGCGCAAAGATTGCGCGAGAATCTTGCGCGATGGGGATATGTTCGGGCCACTGACGGGTCCCTGTCGCGCCGGGGGAGCTGTCCCTGACGACAGCCGCGGCTCGCCCAGGGCCGGTCAGAAGGTGAAGCACAACTCGTACCGCAGAAACAGCGCCGGATCGTTGCGGTCGCCCGCGTAGTAGTTGCCCGGGAAGAACAGCTCGGTCCACAGGTGCGTGCTGACGTGCTCGTTGACCTTGTAGGTCAGGACGCTGCTGAGCAGTTGCCCGCGGAAGGCGCCGCGGCTGGTAAAGCCGGGGGCGGCGCGCAGGGTGTTCTCGTCGGCGAACAGCAGATGATAGTCGTTTCGCCACTGGAGTTTCCTGGTCGGCGAGATGCTCCAGCCGCCGGCCAGCCGGTGGAGGTTCGTCTGCTCACCGGGGCGGCCGGATTCCATCGCGACCGTGTAGGGATAGAGTTCGCTCCATCGCGCATAGCGGCCCCACAACGGATCGAACGCCTCGTTGGCGCTCGACCTGGGGTCGTCGCCCGAGAGGAACTCGTAGGCGATGCGCAACTGGTTGTCCATGCGGTCTTTGAAGAGATACGACAACCGGCTGTTGGCGCCGAGGGCCGACAGGTAGTCGCCGTTCTTGTTGCCCCACTGGTGGGCGAGCTCGGCGTCGTAGGCCCAGTGGTCGGCCAACGTGCCCGACAGACGGCCGCCGGCCGTGTGGATGTCCGCGTCGTTGCCCGTCGGCTTCTGGCGGATGTCGTGCTTGAAGATGTAGTAGCCGTCGATCTGGAGCGTCGGGATCGACCGGTTGGTGACATAGAAGATCGCCCCACGCTCGTCCTGTTCGATGACGTCCTGGCCGCTGCGGTCGATGACGGGCATCACGCGGTCGCCGGCATGGTCCTGGTGGATGTAGATGGCGTCGAAGGTGGTTTGGATGGGTTCCGCCTCGTACGTCAGCCGCATGGCGTCGAAGAAGATGGTCCGGGCACTGTCCAGGGGCGTGCCCTCGAGAACCAGCCAGCCGTTGCCCAGGATGATGTCCTGACGGCCGAGCGTGGCCGAGAGTCCCGATCCGCCGATGCGGTGGAGCTTCAGGTTGAGGTTATCGAAAACCACTTCGTCCCAGATGTACCGGCTATGGACGCCGTCGTTCGGGCGCGGCCCCTTCTGAATCACCCGCGGCTCCCAGGCCAGACGCACATTGAGGTCCACGTCCTTCACAGGCGTCAGGGTGCCCCACAAGCGGCTCAGATAGCGCTGGAAGTGCCACTCGTGGGCCGCTGTGCCGCTGTCGAGCGTGAGCCAGTTGTCGCCCCAGACCTCGCGCAGACGCAGGTCGCCGCCCCAGGAAAACCACGGAACGGGGTTCTTGATCGCCTTGAGCGTTTCCTCGAAGCTGCCGGCCGAAGCCGACTCGTCGCTGAGGGCAAGCGACGGCGCGGCCTCGGCAACCACAGGTTCGGCCGCCGGAGACGGCGGCGCCGGGCTCTCCTCGGAAGGAGCGTTCATGGCCCCCAGACCCCAGGCCGCCTGTGACCCCAGAGCCACGATCACTGCCACGGCCATCGACACCACGGACAGCCCCGGAATCCTGCGTTGTTGCATGAGCGGGTCTCCTGACGATTCTCCGTGCCATGTGACGGAAGCCGGCTCGGACGGCGTCCGAGCCCGGGACAGGCATCTGCAACGTCGACCGGAACGACATGAGTGACCATAGTCTTGAGAATCGCAGACGGATTGTCAATAGGCGTCTTGTGGCATGTGGCGGCATCCGCCGGGGAACCGCTTCAGGAGGCTGCGGCGCCGAAGGCGGCCGGCATTAGCGTCGGGGGCGTCAGCGAAAGAGTCGCCGCAGCGTCTCGCCGAACGTGATCTGGGTCATCTCGCGGCGGATTTCCTTATCGATCTCGGCGTAATCGCGCACGGGCGGGGGGCCGGAGAGTGACACCTCCGCCCCGTCGTCCAGCCGGACCAGCCCGAGCGAGCCGTCGCCGGTCACCGTAACCACCCAGCGGCCTTCGCCGAGGGAACGGTACACGGCGTTACCGTACCTGGCGGCCGGGTGGTTCCAGTCCACGTCGGCCAGCTTGTCGTCGATGAGGAGCCCGTCGCGCGGAGGCGTCCGGGCATCGTAGACGCGCCGAATCCACAGGCGGCCGTCCAGCAGGACATAGTCGCAGTAGATTTCCTGGGCCGGGTCGTACGGCGTCTCGATCACCCGATCAACACCCTGGATGGTCCGGATGGAGAGCGAGAGCTTGCCGCCGCGGACGATCAGTTCGGTGACAGCCGTCTTGCGCACGGCCTCGTTGTAACGGGAGCGCAGCGATTCGTATTCCCCGCTCAGGTCGGCCAGCCGCTCACGGTAAATGTCGAGTTCCGCCTGCGACATGGCCAGACGGTAGCCCACGGCAGCCACCACCACGAGCAGCGCCACGATCAGTGCAGCTTTCCATTTCGACATAAGGATTGCCCTCAGCGCCCGGGAACACGTGGTATTATACCCGAATTCCGGACCATGTGAACCTCGGGACAGGAAGCGGGGGAATCAGAGATTTGGTACAGCCCGGACAACGTGAATGCGCCAGGCGAAGGCATCCCCGGTCACGGCGTCCCGAGTCCGCCGCGCAGCCCGAGGTAGACGGCCACGCAGATGAGCCCCGCGCCGACCAGCCGCCCGATGATCACGGGCCGGGTCATCGGCTCCTTGCGGACGAGGCCCCAGTGGGCCAGGACCAGCACCGCGACCACCGACAGCATCCCGCGTACGCTCGCCAGGACGTTGGTCAGCACGGCCGAGTCGGTGTACTTCATGGCCGCCATGAAGGCGATGCCGTGCAGAGTCGTCGCGGGAACGGTCCAGAGATACGTACTGGTTCTGCGAGGCCAGACACGTTCGCGGGTGACCATCCATCGGACGGCCAGCACGGCCCCGATAATGGCGCTGCGGACAAGCCAGTTCATGACGAGGAAATTCCAGACATTGAGGCCGTAGAGGGACATCTGCTTGCGGGTGATAAGGTCACACGCCCCGTAGGCGACGCAGAAGCCGACCGCCAGGAGGACGGCCGGCTCGGCAACCTGCCATGGCTTGGTGAGGACTTCGCGGTTTCCCGAGACGAGGAAAAGGGCCACCAGGAGCAGGCCCGAAGCGCCCCAGAGTTCGGGCGAGGTCGGTTCCATGCCGAGACTGGCCGCCAGTGCGGTCACGATCAGAGGCTTTGAGCCGATGACGGGTCCGACATGGCTGATATCGCCGTAGCGGACGGCCAACCCGAGAAACGTCATTCCGATCAACCCGGGAATGGAGGCGTACAGGGAACCGCGGACGAGTTCCCACCTGAAGTCGGGCGGCAGAACCAGCCAGCTCAGCATGCCGACGACCGCGGGCACGGCATTGATCAGGAAAAGATACCGCCAGAACCCCTCTCGGGCCTGGAGTTCGCGCAGCCAGAAGTTCTGGCCGACGAAAGTAAAGGCGGACACGAAGGCCAGAAGGATTCCGATGTGCAGGTCCGACACGCTGTGTAGCCGCCTTCCGACGTCACTATGCAGGGATTCGCAGGCGTCTGGTTCAGGGGCGCAGATCCTGCGGCCGACGCGCCGGGCATCAGCGGCCCATCCGCTTGCTCACCTCGGCCGCAAGATTATACAACTGCCGGCTGCGGTCCTGCCAGCCGGAACCGGCGAACCAACGGTGCCCATTGACGCCGTCCTGGCGGCAGATCGGCTCGGGGCCGGTCAGGTGGCCCCAGTCGTTGTTGACCTGGAGATGGCCCAGGGCCTTGATCATCAGGTCGGTCCGTTCCGCCAGCACCTGCTCGCAACGCCGGGCCAGATCGTCGCCGAGGCGGGCCCTTGCGGCCTTGTCGCCGAGGGCCTCTTCGAGCAGAATCCGGGCCTGGCATTCCTGGATGCCTTCGCGGAGCGCCTCGAACTGGTGCGTGGACGCCGGCCCCGTGGGCCCCGGAGCGAACATGCACCACGGAATGTCGAGATTGCGCCACGCGCTCTGTGGATAGCGGTCGGCGACGTTGCCGATCCTCTGGCCGCGCCGATCGCGCACCGCCGACCAGAAATCCGCCCCGCCGCGCGAGACGCCACGCTGACGGCCCGCGATGTTCACCTCCATCAGTTGCCGCCACCGGCTGGCAGGCTGGGACGACTCGTACCGCGGCTGATAGGTGCCCAGGTCCGGGCGACGCCATCCGCCAAGGCTGCCCAGCGGCGGGCCGTCCATGGGAAATTCGTCGTTGAACACGGCGCTGTGGTACCCGACGCGGAATCCCACGCGGTTAACCTTGGCGCTGCCCTGGCTGGTAGCCCCCGTCACCACGATGCCGCCCTCTTCGGTGCCGCCCATGTCGCGAGTCACGGGAACGTGCGAATGGGAGACCCACGGCAGGTTCCCCGTCACATCGACATAGAACTCCCGCTCGGCCTCCGTCGGCCAGTCGTCCGAGAGCAGGCCGACCATCATCGCCTTCTCCCACTGACGTTTGGCCATGCGCGTGCGAAGCTCGCCGAACAGCCTCTTCCATGCCGCCCTGGCCGCGGGATCGCTGTATGGCGGCAGGAACTCCGTCCGGGCCTCGCCCGTGGCACGGTCGAGCATCGTCACGGCCGGCCCCTTGCCGATGTACTCTTTGCGCAACTCCACCGACCGCTGATTGTGGCCCCAGGTGTCCTTGTAGCCGCCGCCCGACCCGCCCAGGTAGATGTCCCACGCGATGAAACAGACCACCCTGGGGCGCCCCATGTGCTCGGCCGCAAGGTCCAGGTACCGATCCATGACCGAGAAATCGAAGTCGAAGGACGTCTGGCCGGTCTTGATCCATCGGACCATGGTCTCTTCGTTGCCGTGATTGGTCTGCCCAATGAGCGGCACGTACAGAACCTGGACGCCGGCCTCGCGCATCAGCTTCATCGACCGGGCAATCAGTCCGAAGTGCTCGTCGGACCACGGCTTGACGCCGTATTCCAGAACCAGCGTGTCGGGCGACTGAATCAGGTCCAGCACAGTCCGGTAGTCCTGGGGGTCGGGAAGCGCGTAGTCGATGACCTCGACCTGCACCGGGACGGCGTGGGCGGCCTGCCCCTCGGCGGCAATCATGACCTGTCCCTTGAAGAGGCCGGCCGGCGTGTTCCTGGGCACATCCACGGTAATCCAGACGGGAACGACGGCCCCCGGCACCGGCTCGACCTGGCCGGGGAACTTCAGGTCGGCCCCGCCGGGCCCGACGACCCGCACCGGGAACTCATCGAGCGGCCGGTCGGCCAGCGCGCCGAGCATGGTGGGGCGGCGAGGATAGCAGTCGAATTGCGGAACGGAGCCACGGTAAATGGAGCGCTGACCGTTGACGCCGGCCTCGCGTCCCCAGGGAATCCCGTAGCGAATGCGAACGGCCGAAGCCGGGATGGTCGCCCCGGCGGCCTCCAGGTCGCCGGCCGTGACCCGAAGACCGCGGATCGGCGCGTCGCTGCCGACGGCCACCTTGCCGCTGTAGCTGCCGTTGCGGGCGCCGACGAGTTTGACGGGCAACACAGGCCCGGGATCGCCGAAGTCCAGGTCGTAGTCGGCGCAGAGGGTGTTGCTGTTCCAGACCTGGAACCCCTTGGGACGGACCACGTTGGGGACGATGCCGTCGCCGGCGGCGGCGTGCAGCCGCACCAGCTCGATCTGGCACGTGTTGAACGCCAGACAGTACGGACAGTAGCGCGACCCTCGCTTGCCCTTCATCTCCTCGACGATCTTGTGATAGGGCGCGCGGACGATTTCCAGGGCCAGGACGTTCACGCCCTTGCGGAGCAGCCGGGCCGGCAGCTCGATCTCGGCCGACCGGCGGCGAAGGGCGATGTCGTGTTCGCTTTCGGTCGCGCCGCCGCGCGGCCAGGCGCCGCTCCAACCGCCCGTCGGGGTGAAGGCCTCGGCCGGGTAGCCGCGGGCCTGCGGTCGGCCGTCGGCATCCTTGCCCGCGATGTCCTTGCGTGCGGCCTCCTTGCCGTTGAGGTAGACGATCACGCCCCCGCGATACGACACGCTCAGTCGCAGATTCCGGACCTTCGACGGGTCTGTGACCTCGAACCTGCCGCGCATGCTCAGCCGGGCCACCAGGGGCGACAGGCACACCATGCGCGCCGGACCGCGCAGCCAGCTTGTGTCGTCGAATCCATCGCCGGTCCATCCGTCGCCGGCCGGGGTCGTCTCGCTGCCGGCCCAGCGGAACGTGTTCAGCACGCGGTCGCCGTGATGCCACCGGAAATCCACCGGCTCCAAGCCCTTGTCCAGCGCCAGAAGCGGCGCCGCCAACTCGTGGTGGATTCGCCAGAACCCAGTGGTATCGAGAATGGAGACCGTCGTGCCTGCGGTGTCGGCGGCCGCGCCGGACGCTCCCGGTCCCAGGATCAGGGCAATCAGCGCCATCATAGCGAGTTGCGACCAACGACTGGCTGCGTGTCCCATAGGAACGAACTCCCGATTCGGTGTGGGGACAGACGAACGCGACGCAGGCGGGTGAGACGACATCCCGCCACCCGGAGGGTGTAACACGCGCGGCGAGGCAGCGTGCCGTGCAATGCGGGAATTCCGCCATGTGGGAATCCGGGACTGGCGGAGCAGTCTGTATCCAAGACAGCGCCGGCCCCGCTGCGAGTCGCGTCGAGAAGCACGGACGTCGGAGTGTGTCCACACGGCGAGGAATCGATGCGTCGCGATTTCACGGATTTCCGGGACGAGATTGAAGCAAGTCATTCTCTGCTTTCACCAGGCCGGAGATTGCCGCCTGGCGGCAGATGGGTTGACAGCCTCGCGGTCCGCGCAGCCGCAAGCGGCCACGCCACACGGCCTCATCCTCTCCACCGGCAGCAACCGGACGCGGCCAGAAGCACTTCCTGAACCAGGCAGTCGTGATCGCAGTCATACTCGCAGCCGGACTCTCCGCGGACCCTCTTCGCGAACTCCAGCATCTGCCCCACGTACCGGTCCTCCTGAATGCCGAAATCAACGGTGTGCGTTCCTGCGGCATACTCGGCATTGCCGTGTCTCAGGCGAAGCTGCACTTGCAGGGGTTTGCCGTCAAAACGCTCCAGAGGGCAGAGCTCGACGGAGCCTTCGGTGCCGCAGATCTTCAGGCGTCTCTGGTTGGAGCCGTCGACTTCCCTGCCGCAGGCGCGCAGCGTCACCGTGGCGTGAGGATACTCCAGAACGCTCACGCAGTTGTCACGAGCCCCGGCGGCGCCGACGGTCGATTTCAGGAAAGGCACGACTCCCTCCGGCCTGCCCAGCATCGGAAGAATGAAGTCGATCAGGTGGCACCCGAGATTGAACATGATGCCGCCCTTGAAATGCGACAGGTAACGGCGGTAGCCTTCGTCACCGTAGTCATGGCTCATGCTTGCCTGAATCTCGAACACGTCACCCAGCCATCTCTCGCGCACAATCCGCTGGCAGAACCGGATGGCCGGGTTGGTGCGGAACATATAGCCCATCTGGAAAGGAATGCCGCGCTGTGCGCAGCCGCCGCGCAGCGTCCGGAACAGTCCCATGTCCTCGCCGCCGGGCTTGTCCATGTGGATAGCCAGGCGTCGCTCCATGCAGCGGATGGCCGTGGGAACGAGATCGGCGTTGGGCACTTCAACCGTGACCGCCTGGAGGCCGGACGCGCCGAGCAATTCGTCTTCGGTCATCCACGTCAGCCCGTCATACGGTTTCAGATTGTCTCCGGCGAACCTGGCTGCGGTTGTCCGGCGGTCGTCAACCACGCCGACGACCTCGAACACCTCGGGCAGCTTGCGCAGCGTCTCGATGGTGCCGGCGGCGTGCTCATGGCAGATGCCGATCTGACCGATTCTGATTCTCTTCATCACAGATCAAGCACTCCGGACTTCACCCAATCCGATAGAGTTGCGGATCCCGTTCTTTCACGATTTCGGCGACCCAGACCGCTTCCGGCGCATCATCGCAGCATGCCCCAATCGAAGACGATTCCCATCGGCACGGTTGCGGCTTCGGCCAGACGGCCGTAGACCATGGGGGCCGCTTCCGGAGAGACCACCTCGGAGGTCAGTGGCCGGGTCCGCAGTTTGCCTGCGGCAACGAACTTCAGAAACGTGCGGTAGTCGTCGTGCTCGGTCCAGTGGGCGGGGGCCGATTCCAGTTTTGCCCGGGTGGACGTGTGCGCACCGATCAGGGAGACCCCGCGCCGATGGACGTACTGGTAGAAGTCGATCGGCACATCCGAGATACGGGTGCAGCCCAGCAGCGAGATGCGTCCCTCCCAGGCGACGTACTCCAGGGCCTGCCGCAATGCCAACGCCGAGCCGGTCACCTCCACCACCGCGTTCGGTCCGTGTCCCCCGGTCAGGGCCTTGATCTTCTCGACGAAGTCGGGTTCGTCAGGCGAGAACGCAGCGGACGCCCCCAACGTCAACGCCAGCTTGCGGCGCACCGGATCGAGGTCTGAGACAAGGACCGGGATGGCGCCGGACAGGCCGGCGATCTGCACCGCGAATGCACCGAGAATGCCCATCCCCACGACCATCGCCGCTTCGCCCAGCTCGATCTTCAGCTTCCGCACGCCGAGGAACGAGAACGAAGCGATATGGCAGAAGGCGGCGTCCTGCATGTCGATCGAATCGTCCTCGATTCGAAACACCGATGCCGCCTTCTTGATGGTGTGCGAACGGTGCCCGCCCCAACTGATGATCACCCGGTCGCCGACGCTCAGGCTCGTAACATCTGATCCCGCCGCGACGACGCGCCCCGACGCGCAGTAGCCGGGATAGAGCGGGAACCCATGCTCGGCCGTGCCCGTATTGGGCAACTGGATCAGGTTCGCCCTCTCGGTTCCCGCACTGACAACGGAATAGTCGCTCTCCAGCAGGACCTCGTCGGGTCCTGGCTCGGGAACCTGGAATTCCTGCAAGACAGCCTTGCCCTTTGACTCGAAAACAACATGAAAACCAGTCATACAGTTGCCCCTCCCGACACGGTCGGGCCCTGAGGCCTTCGTGGCCTTCCGCCCAAGCGGGTGAAACGACATCCCGCCATCCGGAGCGTGTAACACCCGCGGCGGGGCAGCGTGCCGTGCAATAGGGCAATTCCGCCATGGGGAACTTCGGGCTTGGCGGAGCGGCCCGTGACCGGCGCAGCGCCGCCCGAACGGAAGCGTCAGCCGCCGGCCAGGATTTGTGCGACCTGAGCCCTCAGGCGATCCGCGGCAGCCTTTTCGTGGGCGGCCAGTTCCGTCCGCAACTCGTCCAGGGGACGCTTGCTCCATCGCTTCTGGCCGTTCAGTTCGTTGTGCAGGGCCTTGTAGCGACCGAAGAACGCCTCGTCGAAGACCTGGTCTGCAGCAGCTCGCACCTGCCTGTCCTTGCCGGCGGCCGCCGCCTGCGCCAGGTACGGCACGACGGCCTCAGCCTTGCAGGCGTTCCATTGCCGCACGAACGGAAGGAGGGTGTAGTGCCGGTTCTGGCGGGCGATACGGTCCGGGAGCGACAGCTCGCGCCACTCGTCGGGGATGAAAGGCAACTCGGCCCTGGCCAGCCAGCGGTCGAGTTCCTTGCGGAGTTCGGCCTTGACCTCGGCATAGGCCGGATCGTTGACGAGGTTCTTCATCTGATACGGGTCGTTCCGATTGTCGTAGAGCAGCCACTCGCCCTCGGCGTAGACGACGTACGTGTACTGCTTGGTGCGCACGCCCCGGTACGGATAGAAGAAGTTCGGCTCATTCGGGTCGAGTTGGGTCTTGTAGTAGTTTCGCTGGAAGTTGTTGACGAGGATCAGTTGCGACGCCGGATCGGGGCCCGGCTTGCCGAGGAGGACCGGGGAGAAGTCCTGCCCGCCGCACTGAGGCGGCGCCTTCAGGCCGGCGAGCCCGCAGAGAGTGGGGTTCAGGTCAATCGTCCCGATGTTGTGATCGGCCATGCGTCCGGCCTGAATGCGGCCCGGCCACCGGACGATCATCGGCACGCGGACGGCCTCGTCGAACGGATTGCCCTTGCTGCCGACGCCGTTGGACCCGAACGAGCTGCCGTGGTCCGACGTGTAGATCAGAACCGTGTTGTCCTCGATGCCCAGTTCCTTCAGGGCGGCCATGAGGCGGCCCAACTCGCGGTCCACGGCCGTGATGTGCGCGTGGTAGTGCTGGTAGTAGAGCCGCTCCTTGTCCTTCTTGTACCGTTCCTGCGTGACGTTCGGGCGGTACACGAGCTGATCGTCGGGATAGAGCTTGACGAACTCCTCGGGGGCGTCGTCCCAGCGCCAGTGCGGCGGGTTGATCGAGAGCATCATCAGGAACGGCTTCTCGCCGCCGGCGTGCTGCCGGATGAAGTCCAGCGCATGGTCGGTCATGCCGATAGCGTTGTAGCCCTTGACGGGTTTGAACTCCTCGCCCGAGGGCACGTCGCGGACAGGCGTCTCCCAGTGGTCGTCGCCGAAGAGCCAGTGCTTGAAGTAATCGAATCCGGCATGGGCAGCCGTTTCGTTCTTGAGGTGCCATTTGCCGACATAGCCGGTGACGTAGCCGCCCGCCTTGAATGTCTGGGCGATGGTGGGCGAATCGAGGCCGATGACGTTGCCGTTGCCGAAGTAGTCGTTGCTGACGCACGAGCTCTGGTGCGGCCACTGGCCGGTGATGAGCATGCCGCGATAGGGCACGCAGATGGGCGACGTGCTGCAGCAGTTGTCGAAGCGGGTGCCCTCGCGGGCCATGCGCTCCATGTGCGGCGCGACCACCTGGGGCATCTCCGTAAACGGGAGGCTGCACCATCGGTGCTCGTCGCTGAAGACAAAGAGGATGTTGGGCCGTCTGGGCCTCGACTCCTGGGCCAGGGCGCGTCGGAGGCCCATGGTCTCGATGGCAGCAGCGGCTGCGGCCGCCGTGCCCAGCTTCAGGAACTCGCGACGGTCCATCCGCCCGGAGGAATTGTGCGTCACCATGGGTTGGCCCCATCCATCAGCGCGACCTGCCCGGGGCGCGGCCGGCGCAACGGCTGGCCCGGGTGATGAGGGAATCATAGCACGACGCTCGTTGCAGCGGAAGAGGGCGCGCCGACGCGGCGCGCATTAGCGTTTCGGGGAGAGCGGGGAAAGCAGGGGCAGGAGGCCCCCACCACTCACGGGCAAGATGCCCGTGCCACGGTACAGCCCCAAAAACGTTGCTGCACCCGCCGAGCCGTGCTGCGTCTCCGGCCGACCGCCGCATGCCTCAGAGCAACCACCGGCGCGGCCGGCCCCCGGCCAGCGGGACAATCGCGTAGCTGAGCATGTAGCGTCCCGGGGCGATCCGGTACGGCTCCAGCGTGTCAGGGCCGCAACTGGCCGTGCCGAGGCCGCGATGCGCCGCATCGATCAGAATCGTCGTCTCGTCGCGCCGCACGAGGTCGCAGGTATGACGGGCGGCCGTGAAGTCCTCCGGCGTGTGGTGCAGCGCGCTGAAGGCGAACGGGCGGCCCAGAGACTGACACTGCACGCCGACGCCGTCGTCATCGCACAGGGCAAACAGCCGCGTCGCCGTCTTCAGGCCCGTCTCCTGCGGCACGATGTACGGGAAGCACTGCTCGTCCACCGACTGCTGGTACCAGCCGACATCGCCGGCGTGGCAGCGGTCGGGATAGGTTTCCCACGGTCCGCGGCCGAGCCAGGCGAGCCTCTCCAGCCCGGCAGCCGCCGTGAGCCGCACGCCCAGGCGCGGCGGGTCGGTCATCCCGTCGGCGAACTGGATGACGTGACGACACAGAATCACGCCGTCGGGACGGATGCGGTACGTGTTGACGACGTCGAAGGCCCCTTTGTCGCCGCGCGGAGTGTGCCGCTCGATGTTGCTCACGGCGAGAACGCCGCGCCGCTCGACCGTCTCGGCCGACAGGGTGCGGACGCTCAGGCGGTCGTAGCCCGCGTTGATCCAGCGGCCCAGCGGCTTGCGGTCGGTGGTCCACTGATCCTTGCGGCCCTTGACGCCGTCGTTGTCGAGCGGCCCGCGCCACAGGCTGAACCGCGGGCCGGCGACGATGAGCGGCCGCCCGCCCAGGCTCAGGCCCACCAGGCGACCGGCCTTGGGATCGACCGTCACGGCCAGCCCGCGCGACCCCACGGCCGCGGCCTTGCCGGTGAAGATTGTTACGGCGTCGCACGGTCGCGGCGCGGGCAGCGTGCCGGCGGACGTGGCGGGCACAGAGAACTGCTCCCAGGCCACCTCGTGCCCCTTGTCGCACCACGGGAGCTTCCGCCGCGTGTGGAAACTGACCCGCAGATGCGCCTCCTCGCCCTGTTTCATGGAGAGCCTGGGCAAAGCGATGCGCACGGTGCGGCTCTTCTGGGGCGCCAGGGTCAGGCGCGGCAACACCCCGCGAGCCACGCGGCGACCGTCTACCGTGAGCACCCACCGGCCTGCCAACCAGCCGAGGTCTTGGAATATGTCGCGATTGGTGATGGTGAGTGTGCCGGCCTTGAGGTTCCTGGCGGCGATGCCAACCGGCTGGACCAGTTTCCTGAATTCCCACATCTGCGGCTTGATGGCGCGGTCGGGCATGACCATGCCGTTGCAGCAGAAGTTGACGTCGTTAGGCTCGTCGCCGAAGTCGCCGCCATAGGCCCAGAACTCGCGCCCGGTCTTCGGGTCCACCTTGCGGAGCCCCTGTTCGACCCAGTCCCAGATGAATCCGCCGCCCAGGCCGGGGTATTGGTCGATGGCCTGCCAGTACTCCTTCAGGCAGCCGCACGAGTTGCCCATGGCATGAGCATACTCGCACATGATGAACGGGCGCCGCCGGTCCTTGCCCGCGCGGCCCACGGCAATCACGTCGGCCACGCTCGGGTACATGGGATCAAGCAAGTCGTTGGCCCGCTCGCCGCCCGGGCCGTACTGGTTCGGTCCACCCTGGTCCCACCGCGGCTTGATCGAGCCTTCGTTATGGACGATGCGGTCCGGATCGTATGCCCTGACCCACGCGGCCGCACGGTCGTGGTTCTCGCCGTAGCCGGACTCGTTGCCGAGCGACCAGCCGAACACGCACGGGTGATTCTTGTCGCGCAGGACCATGCGCGACACCCGCTCGAACCACGCATCGGACCATCGCGGATCGCGGCAGAGCGTGGCGTAGTTGGCGTGGCTCTCGATGTTGGCCTCGTCGAGGACGAGGATGCCGTACTCGTCGCACAGATCGTACCACGCAGGGTCGTTCGGGTAATGGCTCGTACGGACGGCGTTGAAGTTGAACTGCTTCAGGAGCCGCACATCCTTGAGCATCGTCTCGCGGCCGACGGCCTTGCCGGTGTCGGGATCGTGGTCGTGCCGGTTGACGCCCTTGATGAGCACCGGCCTGCCGTTGAGCAGAAAGCGGCGATCGCGGACTTCCACCGCGCGGAACCCCACCCGACACGCCGTGTGCTCGACCGCCCTGCCCCGGGCGTCCCGGAGCGTCACCACCAGGCGATAGAGGTGCGGCGCCTCGGGCGACCAGGGCCGGACGCGCGGCAACGAAACTGCCAGGGTGCATTCGTAGTAGTTCTCGCGATAGCTCGGGCTGATCACGGCCGAGAGCGGCTTTCGCAGCACCTTGCGGCCGGCCTCGTCCGTGAGAACTGCCTCCACCGTGCGCACGTCGTCCAGGGCGGGCGGGTAGTCGAAATTGATCTTCGCCGTGACGCTCAGGCGGCCGGTGCGATAGTCGGCCGGGTCGAGCAGCGCCTTGGCGAAAACGTCCTCGATGTAGCAATGGTCCGTCGAGTAGAGCGACACGCTCCGGTGCAGACCCGCCATCCACCAATGGTCCTGGTCCTCCACGTACGAGGCGTCGCCGTAGCGGATGCACATGACGGCCAGAAGGTTGCGGCCAGCGGCGACGTGCGGCGACAGATCGAACTCCGCCGGGAGGCGTGAGTCCTTGCTCATGCCGACGAAGCGCCCGTTCAGGTAGACGTAATAGCAGCTCTCGCCGCCGCCGATCTGGAGCACCGTGCGCCGCGATGCCCAGCCGCGCGGCAGAGTGAACGTCCGGCGGTAGACGCCCGTGGGGTTGCGGTCGGGCACGGTCGGAGGGGTGTTGGCGAAGGGCATGACGACGTTTGTGTAGTGCGGCTTGTCGTGGCCCTGCATGGTCCAGTTGCCCGGCACGGCAATCGGCCCATAGCCTTTCGGCGCGGCTGGTCCCAGATCGTCCGGACCAACGGCCTCGGGGCGATCGAACAGCCGGAATTCCCACGTTCCGTCGAGACTCATCACCCACGGACTTCCGGCCGGGTCCAGTCGCCGCGCGGCCGCGGCCGACGCAAACGGCCACAGGGTGGCCCGCATCGGCAGGCGGTTCAGGCTGGTCAACTCCGGCTGCTCCCAGGGACGCTGGAAGATGCCCGGTTTCAGCGATGTCATGGCTCCTCCTCGACGCGGACTCGATCGAGATGGTCAGGATGGTTCACCGTGTTGTGCCGCGGATGAGCGATGAGGATACAGTGATCGAGCCGTGGACGGCAAGCACAATTCCTGCCGGCCGGCGGCTGGGAGGGGTTCGCGGCCCCGAGACGACGCTCGCCCCATGGTGCGGGGATCCCCCGGACACTGGTCCGAGGGATCCCGCGAGTGTGCTCCCAGGAAATCGCCTAGAACTCCGACAACACGGCCTCGTCCGGTTCGTCGAGCGGAATCGCATGCTCGGCCTCGCTGCCGGCGGAGGTCGTCGGCCTGTCGCCGCCGGAGCCGGGTTTCGCCTTCGAAGCCGGCCGCGCCGCGTGCGCCGCCGACGCGGCCGACTTGGCCAGCGGGTTGCGCCGCGACTTGCCCGAGGCCTTCACGGTCGCCAGGCCGGTCTGCCTCGCGGCGCCTCCGACCAACTGGGCCAGTTCGTCCACGATGCCGCTGAGCTGCTCGGCCTCGGCCGACAGTTCCTCGCTGGCCGCCGCCGACTCTTCGGCGTTCGCCGCCACCTGCTGCGTCACCTGATCCATCTGACCCACCGCCGCGTTGATCTCTCCGATCCCGCGGGCCTGCTCGTCGCTGGCCGCGGCCACTTCGCCCAGCAGGTCCGTCACCTTCTTCACCCCGCCGGAGATTTCCCCGAGAACGCTCGTCACATCCCCAGTCACCTTCACTCCGTCGTCGGCGTTCTTCTGGCTCTCGTCGATCAACTGCTGCGTGTTCTTCGCCGCCTCGGCGCTGCGACGGGCCAGGTTCCGGACCTCCTCGGCCACCACCGCGAAGCCTTTGCCCGCCTCGCCGGCCCGCGCCGCCTCCACCGCGGCGTTCAGCGCCAGCAGGTTCGTCTGGAACGCAATCTCGTCGATCACCTTGATGATCCGGGCCGTCTCGTCGCTGCTGGCCTTGATCTTGTTGATCGCCTCGCTGAGACGCCGCACGGCGTCCGTGCCGCGGTCGCTGGCCGCCAGGGTCTCGGTGGACAAGGCATTGGCCTCCTTGGCGTTGGCCGCGTTCTGCTTGGTCATCGAGCTCATCTCCTCGATGCTCGACGAGGTCTCCTCCAGGCTCGCCGCCTGCTCGCTCGAGCCCTCCGCCAGCGACTGGCTCGACGCCGACACCTGACCCGACGCCGCCGCCGTCTGCTCGGCGCCGTCGGTCAGTTGCTCGATGATCCGGTTGACGGGCTTGGTGATGCCGCGTGTGATCAAAGTACCCAGGATCGCACCGAGGATGATCGCGCCCACGGCGGCCGCCATCATAATCAGGTTGGCCGACCGGGTCGTGGACTGCATCTTGCTCTTCTGACCGGCGCGCAGGGCGTCGCATCCCTTGACGAAGTCCTCCGCGGCGCCCACCATCTTCTGCTCCTCGGCAGCCTGCTTGTCGCTGAGGGCGATCCACCCGTCGAAGGCCGCCTTGTAGTCCTTCGCGGCCTGGCGGATGCGGTTGACCGCCTCGTCGTCGCGGGCGTCCTGCAAGGACTCGTTCATCGTGTCGCACCCGGCGAGAATCTGCTTCATGGTCACGTCGTTCTCCTGCTGGTGCTTCTTGTCGCGAGTGGCCATGAAGTTCTTCTCCTGCCGGCGGCACTCCAGCGCCATGCGCATCAGATCCTTGGCCAGTCCGGCGTTCTCCTGCTTGGCCCTGGCCACCTTCGCCGCCTCTGTCTCCAGGTTCTCGAACTCGCCGAGAATCTCCTTCAGAATCGGAGCGGTCGCCTCCCGGAACACCTCGACCGACGTGTCCGTCGCCCCCTGCCGCGCCTTCTCGATCTCGACGGCGCTGGCGTGCAGCGCCGCATGGTTCTTCTTCATCCGGTCGATGATCTCCTGGAACCTGGAGCCGGCCACCGCGGCCTGCTGCTTGAACTCCTCGCTGGCCAGCCATTGGCCGAAGGCGCACTTCGAGCCGTCCTTCTGCACCGCCAGCGTCTTGTCGTCCTTGTTGATCAGGAAGTCCCTGACGCCGGCCGCCCAGTCCAGGTGCGCCCTGGCATAGCCCGAGACGTTGGTCAGCAACGTCATGGCGATGTCGGCCTTGGCCTGCTGCCCATGGCCCAGCTGCTCGCAGTTGGCGGCAAACTCCCGGGCCTTCTCCACCATGGCCGCCGCCTGGACGTCCTGCTGCCGACGCAGGGCCGTCCAGTCCCCGAAGGCCGCCTGGTAGGCCTGGCCCTTGCCTCGAACGTCCTCGATCCCCTGGCGGTCTTCCTGGTCGTTGAACTTGGCCTTGGTCTCGTCGATCTGGGTGTAGATGGACGTCATCGTCCGGCCGTTCTCTTCAAGGCACTTGGCGTCTCCCCGCAGGATGAAGTCCTTCTCCTGGAGGCGGCCATCCTTGGCCAGTTTGATCAGACGGTTGGCGTCATCGGCCTTCTCGACGATGCCGACCACCTTGCCCAAGCTGCTGTACCCCATGTACCCGATCAGTGCCGTCAGGACGAGGACGACGGCGAATCCTCCTGCGATCTTCGTGCCCAACTTCATGTTCCTGAACATTCCTCAAGCCTCCTCTGACTGGTCCTGTCCTGGCGGGAGCACGCATGCCCCCGGCTCCGGGTCGCCCACGCGACCGTGCCGACCCGTGCGGCACTGCTGGCGATATCGCTACTGGGCAATCTCTGCCCCATGGGGTCTTCCCACCATGCCTTGACCTCGCCCATGACAGCGCGCCGCTGGCCAGAGCCACCCTAGGAACTCTCCTAGTAGCGTGGAGGCCGATGCCCACAGCACGCCCTGGCCGGAGCGTGCCACACGTGTGGCCCGGCAGTTTTTCTGTCGTCCACGCCATGCGTCTGGCACACTTTCTGCAAACCACAGCAGCCCTGGCCCCTCATGGACGCCGAAGCCGGGCATGACGCGACAGTCAGTCGGTTGGATTCAGGAGTACGCGAGGGAGGCACTGCGCGACGACATTGTGTCTGGAGAAAGCAGTCTCCCTGTCGTGAGGACGCCCCTCACGCAGGGAGACTGGCAGGACCGCTTCAGCGTGTTCGCTTCGCCTCAGAACTCAGACAGTACTGCTGCATCGTCCTCGTTCAAAGGAATGGCCTCTTCCGCACTCACGAACTTCTTTCTCTCGGCGGCCGGCGACTCCCGTCGCGCCGAGTGACTGCCCTTGGAGTCGTGGCCTGAGGACGATGGCCGGCCAGGGCCGGACTTGCGATTGCCGCCTGCGACCGTTGAACTGTGACGAGGCGTCGCCCCCTGACCGGGATTCCGGCCACTGCGGCTGCCGCCCACCAGACGCACCAGCTCCGCCACAACCTGATTCAACTGCTCCGCCTGCGCCGACAGCTCTTCGCTCGCCGCAGCCGACTCCTCCGCGTTCGCCGCCACCTGCTGCGTCACCTGGTCCATCTGACCCACCGCCGCATTGATCTCCCCGATCCCGCGGGCCTGCTCGTCGCTCGCCGCAGCCACCTCGCCCAGCAGGTCCGTCACCTTCTTCACCC
>JAAYDY010000108.1 GCA_012729015.1 Phycisphaerae bacterium
GAGTCGCCGACGCTGTATCCGGGCGTGCCGAACCTGCTGCGGCGGGCCAAGCCGAAGGATCTTTTCGTTGAGCGGGATGCTTGGCCGGACGAGGCGGAGACGATGGAGGGTGGGCTGCGGGAGGCCCTGATCGAAGTGGGGGCGATGAAGCCGGCGGAGGCCCGGCAGCGGCTGGCGGCGCTGGAGGTCGAGCACGGCGTGCGGCGGGGTTGGGTGTGGGCCAAGCTGGGCATGTGCCCGCTGGCGGAGGCGTTGTTCCACCTGACGGTACTGGCGGAGCACACGGCGGCGGCGCTGGGCGGCGACTCGGCCGATGGGATGGCCAAGCTCTACGCCGAAGGCGGGTATCTGGCGGACGACGCGGCGTTGCGAGCGCTGGCGTGCGCCCGGACGGCGGAAGACGCGACGGTCATCCGGGAGGCGACACGGTGCGTGTACCTTTCGTGGCTGGAGGACACCGCTCGCCACTTCCAGGAATGCCTGGCGGCGAAGTCCCTGCCGATAGTGGAGCAGCAGGAAGGCGTCGAGGCTGCGGCCGGCGAGTGCGTACTGTTCGCCGATGGGCTGCGGTTCGACATCGGCCAGCGGCTCGCGGCCGGGGCCGGGGCGCGGCAGTTGGAGGTATCGGTCGGCTGGCGCTGGGCGGCGCTGCCCACGGTGACGGCGACGGCCAAGCCGGCGGCTTCGCCGATCGCCGGCGCGCTGCGCGGCGGGAATCTCGAAGCCGACTTCGGCCCGGAAGTGGCCGGCACAGGCGAGAAACTCAACACGGATCGCTTCCGCCGGCTGCTGTCGGCGGCGGGCTTCCAGGTGCTCGGGCCGGCCGAAGCGGGCGACCCGCGGGCCAAGAACGCCCGCGCATGGACCGAGTACGGCGAGTTCGACAAGCTCGGGCACGACCTCCAGGCGAAGCTGGCGTCGCGGATCGAGGACCAGTTGGAACTGCTGCTGGAGCGTGTGCAGTCGCTGCTCGGCGCCGGCTGGCAGCGCGTGCGCGTGGTGACCGACCACGGCTGGCTGCTTGTGCCGGGCGGGATGCAGAAGGTCCAGTTGCCGAAGTACCTGGCCGAGAGCCGCTGGTCGCGGTGCGCGGCGATCAAGGACAGTTCCCACGTCCAGGTGCCCGTGGCCGGCTGGTCGTGGAATCCGCAGGAACGGTTCGCCTACGCGCCGGGGGTGCATTGCTTCGTGGCCGGCCAGGAGTATGCCCACGGCGGCGCGAGCCTGCAGGAGTGTCTGGTTCCGGCGTTGACGTTCGTGGCGACGGCCGCCCCGGCTGGAGTAGTGGTCACGGTGAGCGAAGTCCACTGGGTGGGCCTGCGCTGTCGCGTAACCGTGGACCCGGCCACGGATGGCCTGCTGGCGGACCTGCGAACGAAGCCGAACGTCGTCGGCTCAAGCATTACCGACCCCAAGCCCCTGGACGCCGACGGCAAGGCTGCCCTGCTGGTCGCTGACGACTCACTCGAAGGGACGACGGTGAGTCTGGTCATTGTCGATGCGGCCGGCCGCGTGGTGAGCAAAGAGGCGACCACCGTTGGAGGTGACAAGTAAACATGGAACTCGACCATCTGGACAACATCGCGGCGTCGGCCTTCGACGGCTATCTGGTTCGGAAGGATCTCGTACGCCGGTACAGCCGGCAGTATCCGGTGCCTACCTACGTCGTGGAGTTTCTGCTCGGGCGGTACTGCGCGACGGTGGACGAACAGGAGATAGAGGAAGGCTTGAAGGTCGTCGAGCGCCAGTTGCAGGACCGGACGATCCGCACCAGCGAGCAGGAGCTTTTCAAGGCCCGGGCGCGCGACAAGGGCTCGGTGAAGCTGATCGACATCGTCAAGGCCCGGCTGGACTCCAAGACCGATTCGTTTCTGGTGGAATTGCCGAGCCTGGGGATCAAGGACGTGCGGATTGCCGACGCCCTGGTCCATGAGCATGAGCGGATGCTGACGGACGGCTTCTACGCCGAGGTGACGCTGAGCTATGACGCGGCGATTGCCGAAGAGAAGTACGGCCGGCCGTTTGCGATTGAGAGTCTGCGGGCGATCCAACTCTCCAAGTCGGATGTGGTTGCGACAC
>JAAYDY010000109.1 GCA_012729015.1 Phycisphaerae bacterium
GACCCCATCATCTCCTTTACCAACTGCCGTCCGCCTGCGTTCATACGTGCTATCTCCTTTCGAGGTTGGTCACCAACAAAGAGATAGCACGTTTCCTTTCGGCGCGCCACTTTATTATGGTGCACCCCACAGTGCGTCGGACCCGGCAAAGCGCTTGAGTTTTTGCGGCAATGCGGTTACGCTTCACGAGGACACGCCGCCGGCGTCGGCGCGGGTCGGCGCAGGTCTGTCTGGCCATGTTCTCTCAACGATGGAGGATGACCATGCCGCTGGAGAAACACAAGGTTCCCGTGGACGGCACCTGGCACGATTGCCCGAGTTGCGGCTACGACGGCGGGTGGCACGTCTTCTTCCGCAAGCTGCCGGACGCCGGCCGGCTCCAGATGCTTCTGCAATGTCCCAAGTGCAAGGCGCAGATGGATCTCGGCCTGCACGTAGCGGTGAACTCGTAGCCTTCAGCCTCGACGGGCCGCAGTCGCACCGACGTCGGAGGATCGTGCAACTCCATGGTTGACGATGTGGATCTGTCCGCCTATTTCCCCGTGTTCGTGCTGACCGTCCTGGCGGTCTGCGCCGCCTTCTCGATCATTCTGCTGTCTCACCTGTTCGGTCCCGTCGCCCGCGACCGCGTCAAGAGCCGTCCGTACGAGTCCGGCATGCCGTCCCTCGGCGGGGGTCGGCTGCGGCTTTCGATTGAGTACTACCTCATGGCCATCATCTTTCTGGCCTTCGACGTCGAGGTCACGTTTCTGTTCCCCTGGGGGCTGATCTACGGGAAGAGCCTCGAACTGGGCAGCTTCATTCTGCTGGAGATGTTCTTCTTCTTCATCGTGTTGCTCGCCGGCTACGCCTACGGCTGGCGCGAAGGAGCCTACGAGTGGGACTCGAATCGCGAGGCGGACCGGCCTGGCTGACCACGCGGGCCGAGACGTTCGTCAACTGGGCGCGCGGCAACAGCCTGTGGCCGATGGCCTTCGGCACCGCGTGCTGCGCCATCGAGCTGATGGCGGCCATGGTTGCCCGCTACGACCTGGCCCGCTTCGGCAGCGAGGTGGTGCGTTTCAGTCCGCGTCAGAGCGACCTGCTGATCGTCGCCGGGCGGATCTCGGCCAAGATGATGCCGGTCCTGGAGACGATCTATCGCCAGATGCCGGAGCCCAAGTGGGTGATCGCCATGGGGGCATGCGCCTCGACCGGGGGCGAATTCGACACCTACGCGGTGATCCAGGGCGTGGACCAGTTCATTCCGGTGGACGTGTACGTGCCGGGGTGCCCGCCGCGGCCCGAGGCCCTCATCGAGGCCGTCATGCGTGTCAAGGAACTGATCGGCAGAGAGAGACTCAGCGATTACCGTGCCCCGGACGGTGCATCGCCCGTCTGACCGGACTTCTGGAGCCATCGACGCATGAACCAGCCGCGAGCCGACAGCATCGTGCAGCATGTGCGGACGAAGTTCGCCGGCGCTCTGCGCGGAGCGACCGTCCATCGCGGCGAGCTGACGCTCGTGGTGGCGCGGGAGCGCGTCCTGGACGTGCTGGCCTTCCTTCGCGATGACGAGAGCCTGCGGTTCGACTTCCCGATCGACCTTGCGGCCGTGGATTACCGGGACCATCCGCGCCGCGAGTTCCCCGAGCGGTTCGCCGTCATCTACCACCTGCTCAGCACCGCCACCGAGGAGCGTCTGCGCGTCAAGGCGCCCGTGCCCGAGGACGACCCGGTGTGTCCGTCGGCCGTGGGGCTGTGGAGCCTGGCCAACTGGACTGAGCGCGAGGTGTTCGACATGTTTGGAATCCGTTTCGACGGGCACCCTGACCTGCGCCGGATTCTCATGTGGGAGGAGTTCGAGCACCACCCGTTGCGGAAGGACTATCCCTTGCGCGGCCTCGGCGAACGGGACCGCTACACGGTCGTCAGGGACGATTTTCCGCAGGCGGCGCGCAGCCGCAGGCAGGAGCCGGCCGCCCGTTCGTCGGCGGAGAGGGGGCCGGGGTAGGGGACGCGGCAAACCGGCAGGCCGCGCCCGGTCCGGATCAGGCACATGAGCGACCATCGCACGACAACCTCCGGCGCTGACATGCACGAGCTTGGGCCCACGGGCGCCGTGGGCGGCGAGCACATGGTGCTGAACTTCGGGCCGCAGCACCCCGCCACGCACGGCACGTTTCGCCTGCTGCTGGAGCTCGACGGCGAGCGCATCGTTCGCTGTACGCCCTACATCGGGTATCTGCATTCAGGCTTCGAGAAGCTGGGCGAGCACCACACGTACAACCAGTACGTGACGGTCGTGGACCGCATGAACTACATGTCACCGTTCGCCAACGACCTGGCCTACCACATGGCCGTCGAGAAGCTCTACGGCATCGAATGCACCGAGTACACGCAACTGGTGCGGCTCATGCTGGCCGAGGTGGCGCGGCTCCAGGATCACAGCTTCTTCCTGGGCACGCCGGCGCTCGATCTGGGGAGCATGACGCCGTTTCTCTGGAGTTTCGTCGGCCGCGAGGAGTGCTACGACGTCTTCGAGTTCGTCACCGGAGCGCGGTACATGACTGCCTACACGCGGACGGGCGGACTGATGTGGGACGTGCCGCCCGATTTCAAGGAGCGGATCAAGTATGTCGCCGACCGCACCCCGGGCGAACTGGACGACATCGAGAGCATTCTGTGCAGCAACCCGATCTGGCTATCGCGGATGCAGGGCATCGGCCGCATCACTGCCGAGGACGTGGTGGACTACGGCATCACGGGGCCGAACGCGCGGGCCAGCGGTGTGTGCCGCGACCTGCGGCGCGATCAGCCGTACCTGGGCTACGAGGCGATGGATTTCGAGATTCCGACGTGCGCCGAGGGCGATTGCTACGCGCGGTACATTGTTCGCGTGGAGGAGATGCGGCAGAGCGCCCGTATTCTGCAACAGGCCATCCGCATGCTGCCCGACGGCGGCCAGGTGAACGTCGATCCGGCCCGCAAGGTGACCCTGCCGCCGAAGGCAGAAGTCCACGCGAAGATGGAGCAGATGATCCATCACTTCGAGCTGATCATGCCCGGCTCGGGCGGCGCGCCGCCGGTCGGCGAGGTCTACGTGGCCAACGAAACCGCCATGGGCGAACTCGGGTTCTACCTGGTCAGCGACGGAACCAAGTTCCCGTATCGTGTCCGCGTGCGCCCGCCGTCGTTTCTCCATTACGCCATGTTTCCCAGGCTGGTCGAGGGGCGGCTGCTGTCGGACGTGGTCAGCGTGCTGTCGAGTCTGAACATCATCGCCGCGGAGCTGGACCGCTGAGTGGGAGCGACGGGGAAAACCATGGAACTCAGTGAATCCTCGCGACAGGAGATTGACCGGCTGATCGCCACGTGCCGCACGCGGCGGGAAGCTATCGTGCAGGTGCTGGAGATCGTGCAGCGCGGGCAGGGCTACGTGGGCGACGAAGCGGTGTCGTACGTGGCGAATCGCCTGGGCGTGGGCCGCGCCGACGTGGAGGATGTGCTGTCGTTCTACCCGGTGTATCATCGCCGGCCGGTCGGACGGTTCGTCGTCAAGGTGTGCCGTTCGTTGCCGTGCGCGCACATGGGGGCGGCCCGGGTTGTCGATCACCTGTCCGAGCGGCTCGGCGTGGCCGTGGGGCAGACCGGCGGCGACGGACGCTTCACGCTCCTGGAGGTCGAGTGCCTGGGCGCGTGCGACCGGGCGCCGGCCATGATGATCAACGACGACGTGTTCGGTCCCCTGACGCCCGAACGCATCGACGCGATCCTGGCTTCATTGAAGGACGGATGACCGTGGAGCTGACGCTGCTGCCGGCGGGAACCTCCGCCGACCATCCCGAGACGCTTGACGCCTACCAGGCGCGCGGCGGTTACGCCGCCTGGCGCATCGCCCTCGGCCGCGGCGATCCGCAGCGCGTGATCGACGAGGTGCAGCGAAGCGGCCTGCGCGGCCGCGGTGGCGCGGGATTCCCCACGGCTCGCAAGTGGTCGTTCATGCCCAAGGACGGACACGGGCCCGCCTTTGTGTGCTGCAACGCCGACGAAAGCGAGCCCGGCACGTTCAAGGACCGTCGTCTCCTTGAAGCCACGCCTCACCAGGTCCTCGAAGGGCTCCTGCTGGCCTGCTACGCCGTCCGGGCGACATGCGGCTATGTGTTTCTGCGGTGGGAGTATCCGCGTGCGGCTCGCGCCATGCAGGCGGCCATCGACGAGGCGACGCAGATCGGCCTGATCGGCAGCGACGTTCTGGGCACCGGCTACAGCGTCGAGGTTCGCCTCCGCAAAGGCGCCGGCACCTACATCAGCGGCGAAGAAACCGGGTTGCTCGAAACCACTGAGGGCAAGCGTGGCTGGCCGCGTCAGAAGCCGCCGTTTCCGGCGGCCCGCGGGCTGTTCGGCATGCCCACGACCGTCAACAACGTCGAGACGCTGGCCTGTGTGCCGGTGATCGTCAGTGAGGGGGGCGAGGCCTTCGCCGCCATCGGCTTGCCTGGGAACACGGGCCCGAAGCTCTATTGTCTCAGCGGCTGCGTCCGCAGGCCGGGGCTCTACGAGGCCCCGATGACCGTCACCCTTCGCGAGTTGATCCTCGACGACCGTTTCGGCGGAGGCGTCGCGGACGGGCGACCGCCCAAGGCCGTCATTCCCGGTGGCAGCAGCGCGCCGGTCCTTCGGGCGGAGGAGATTGATGTGCCGGCCGATTTCGACCACCTCCAGGCCGCCGGCTCGATGCTCGGGTCGGCCGGCGTGATGGTCCTGGACGACCGGACCTGCATGGTTCGCGTCGCAGCCAACGCGTGCGGGTTCTTCGATCACGAATCGTGCGGGCAATGCACCCCGTGCCGCGAGGGCGTTCACTGGGTCCGACAGATTCTCGACCGGATCGAGAGCGGCCGCGGCCGTCCGGGAGACGCCGACGTGGCGATTGACCGCCTGGACGCGATTGCGGGGCAGACCATCTGCCCGTTCGGCGAGGCCGTCGCCTGGGGCGTCGGCAGCATCATCAGAAAGTTCCGCGAGGAGTTCGACGAGCACATCCGCTTGCGCGGGTGCCCGTTTCCGGCGTGGGGATTCAGGAGCAACGGATCGTGAGCGACGTGCGACTGACCATTGACGATCGCGAGGTGGTCGTGCCCGAGGGGACGACGATCCTCGAGGCCGCGCGCTCCGTCGGCATCGAAATACCCCACTTCTGCTACCATCCGGGGCTGAGCGCGCCGTCGAATTGCCGCATGTGCCTCGTGGAGGTTCAGGGACAGGACAAGCTCGTGCCGTCCTGCGCCACGGCGGTTGCCGACGGCATGGTCGTGCGGACCGGTACGCCGCGCGTTCACGAGAGCCACCGTAGCGTCATGGAGTTCTACCTGTCGAACCACCCGCTCGACTGTCCGGTCTGCGATCAGGCGGGCGAGTGCGTGCTCCAGGATTACAGCTACGGTTGGGGATCGGCCACGAGCCGTTTCGAGGAGACCAAGGTCACTCAGCCGGTTAAGGACGTGGGCCCCGACATCGTCCTCTACGCGGACCGCTGCATTATGTGCACCCGGTGCGTGCGGTTCCTGCGGGAGGTGTCGGGCACGGGCGAGTTGTCAGTGATCCACCGTGGCGTCCGCAGCGAGATTCACGTGGCCGGCGACCGCCCTGTCACCAACCCCCTGGCGGGAAACATCGTGGACATCTGTCCGGTGGGGGCCCTGTGCTCGAAGGACTTCCTGTTCAAGTGCCGCGTGTGGTGGCTCACCTCGACGGCCTCGGCGTGTCCGCGATGTGCCAGGGCGTGCAGCATCCGGGTCGATTCCAGTGAAGGTCGAATCCTTCGCATCAAGCCGCGCGAGAACGCCGCCGTCAACGGCATGTGGATCTGCGACGAGGGGCGGTTCGCATTTCGGCAGTGGCACGGGGCCGGACGGCTCGACGTGCCGCTGGTCAACGGCGACCGTGGGTTCACGCACTGCGACTGGGATGAGGCGATTGCCCTGGCGGCGCGATCGTTGCGGCAGGTGGCGATGCGCTACGGCGGCGAGTCGGTTGCTTTCATCGGATCGCCCTGGGCGACCATCGAGGAGAACATGCTGTTGGCGCGGCTGTTCGTGTCGCTGGGAGCCACCATGGGCTCCCTCTGGCCTGCTCCGGCCGAGTCGCCGCAACGGTTTCCCGGCTTCGAGATTTCGGGCGAGAAGGCCTGGAACGTGGCCGGCGCGCGGCGGACGCTCATGGACGTAGCCGGACAGCTGCTCACCTTGGACCGACTGGCCGACGAGATCGAGCGCGGCCGGGTGAGGGCCGTCTATGCCCTCGGCGGCGCGTATCGCGGCGCGCTGGTGCCCTGCGACGACCTCGGGCTGGAACTCCTTGAGTTCTTCGCCATTCAGACGTGTTTCGTGACCGACAAAGGGCTGAAGGCCAATCTCATCCTTCCGGGGGCCTCACCCTACGAGAAAGTCGGCACTGTGCGCAACGAACGGGGGGTGCTCCAGGAGGTCAACGCCGTGATGTCGCCCCCGGGACAGGCCAGACGCGACTGGGACATCCTCATGGCACTGGCGAAGGCCCTGGCCGCAACCGTGGACGACGATCTGACGCGGGCCGTCCTGGATCGCCCCGCGGCCCAGTGGAACTACACGCGAAGCGCAAGCGGGAACGAGTAGCATGATGATCGCCATTAACCTGGTCAAAGTGCTCATCGTCTTCGCCTTCGTCCAGGCGATGGCCGGACTGACGCTCTGGGCCGAGCGGCGCCTCAGCGCGCTGATGCAGGACCGGTGGGGGCCGAATCGCCTCGGTCCGTTCGGGCTTCTTCAGCCGCTGGCCGACAGCGTCAAACTCCTGCTGAAGGAGGACATCACGCCGCAGGGCGTGGACCGCCTCCTCTATTACCTGGCCCCGGCCATGTCGCTGGCCCCGGCCCTGATGACGGTTGCCGTCGTTCCCTTCGGCGAGCCCGTCACGCTGTTCGGGCAGTACGTCGTGCCCCTCCAGGTGGCCGACATCCACCTGGGCATCCTGTTTATTCTGGCCGTCGGGTCGCTGGAGATTTACGGCATCGTCTTCGGCGCGTGGGCGTCGAACAACAAGTACAGCCTCCTCGGCGGCGTGCGCAGCGTCGCCCAGATGCTCAGCTACGAGCTCTTCATGGGCGGGTCGCTCGTCGGCGTGGTCATGTTGACCGGGTCGCTGCGGCTCAATGACATCGTCGCTTCGCAGCAGCACCTGCTCTGGGGCTGGCTCCCCGCCTGGAACCTCTTCCGACAGCCGCTCGGCTTCGTGGTCTTCCTGGTGGCCGCCTTCGCCGAGACCAACCGCCTGCCGTTCGACCTCCCCGAAAGCGAGCAGGAACTCGTCGGCGGCTATCACACCGAGTACTCGAGCATGAAATTCGTCATGTTCTTCATCGCCGAGTACGCCGCCGTGTTCACCATGTCGGCGCTCCTGGCCACGGTGTTCCTCGGCGGCTATGGGCTTCCGGGGCTGTCGGTCGCCGAATGCGGCCCCGTGTGGTGGCTGCCCGTGGCCCAGGCCGCGGTGTTTCTGACCAAGACGCTGCTGTTCGTGTTGCTTTTTATCACGGTGCGATGGAGCCTGTCGCGACTGAGATACGACCAACTCATGCGCCTCGGATGGAAGGTGATGTTGCCTCTGGCTTTGCTTAACATCGTCGTGACGGGTACACTGATGTTTCTGTGGCGGACGACGGGTTGAGGGAGACTTCTGTGACGCACCTGCCAGGTCCGATCTTCAATGCCCCGGGGCGCGCGACGGCCGACCGCGGTCTTCCGACGCCGGCGTACGACACACCGCGCCCCGGACCGCAGAAGGAGAAGCGGCTCAGCGCTCGCCCGACGTTCTTCCAGCGGCTGATCGTACCCGGCCTGCTGCGGACGTGGTGGTCCGGCGTCCGGCACATCTGGCAGAAGAAGCTCACCGTCCAGTGGCCCGAACAGGTGCGCGAGGTCAGCGACAACTACCGCGGCGTGCACCGGCTGAACAAAGACGACCGCGGCCGCATGAAGTGCGTTGCGTGCTTTCTCTGCCAGACGGCATGCCCGGCCAACTGCATCCGCATCGAGGCCGGTCCGTCGCCGTGGCCCGATCGCCCGAAGTACGCCGTGCGGTTCACCATCGACGAGCTGCGGTGCGTCTTCTGCGGCATGTGCGAGGAAGCCTGCCCGGAGGACGCCATCGAGCTGACGCGCATCTACTCGCTGGTGGGCACGCGACGCGACGAGATGCTCTTCGACAAGGAACAGTTGCTGACCATGTACGACCTGACGCGCGACGAGAAGCACCCGTTGCGGTGGTGACCCGGAGGACCGTGGTCTCGTGGCTATTGTAGTCTTCTATGCTCTCATGGTCGTGGGCTACTATGTGACCCGGTTCGGCTTCAATGCCACGAGCCGGGACACACGGCTGTTCACCGTGCTGGCCGGGGTGGTCGTCATGGCGGCTACGGCGTTCTACTTCGGCCGCGACCTTCAGCGGCTCAGTGACGTGCTTCGCTACGGGCTCAGTGCGGTGGCGATCGTGGCGGCCGTGAACGTCGTCACGGGGCAGCGACCGGTCCACTGCGCCCTGTCCCTGCTGCTGGTGTTCCTCGCGGTGGCCGGCCTTTTCGTCAGCTACCAGGCCGAGTTCCTCGGCGCCATTCTCGTCAGCATCAACGCCGGCGCCGTCATCGTGGCGTTCCTGTTCATCCTGATGCTGATCGATCTGCGGATGAGCCTGGCCCGAGAGACCTCGTTGCCGTGGAATACCGTGACGGCTCTTGCCGCGGCCGGGCTTGCGGCTGTGCTCCTGAGTGCGATCGGCGGCCCCAGAAATCGTCCCGTGTCCGCGCCGCCGCCGGCCTATTTCGCCTATCAGGCCTACGGGGCGGGCATCGAGCCCACGCGGCTGGGCGAACCCACGCCCGAGGAGCAGGAGGCGGTTCGCCTCGGCCTGCCGCATCCGCTTCGACCGATCCGGGGAACGACGCGAGCCCTTGGATGGGAACTCTACACGCGATACACCGTGCCTTTCGAGGTGGCCTCGCTTATCCTGACGGTCGCCGTTGTCGGCGCGGTCGTCCTGGGCCGCATCCCCAGGAACACCCGCGCGAAAGGAGACGCCTGACATGCCGTCCGCCCCCGTCGTCTTCGACATACGAACGGCCCTTGTCTTCGCCGCCCTGATGCTTGGCGTCGGGCTGTTTGGCCTCATGCGGCGGCGAAACATGCTTCTGGTGCTCATGTCGCTCGAACTGGTCTTCGCGGCGGCGGCCGTGGCGTTCGTCGCCGTTGCCCATCATGTGCGAACCTATAACGGGCAGATCTTTGCCGTTTTCATCATCATGGTTGCCGCCGCCCAGGCCGCCATCGGCGTTGGCCTCGTCGTCGGCCTGTACCGGCATCGCAACAGCATCAGCACACAGCACTGGACCGGGCTCAAGGGGTGAGGAGTATGCCGCTGATCAACCTACACTGGCTCACGATCATCGGCGGAGTGATGGCGGCGACGCTCTTGCTTCTGGTTCCCGAGGTGGTGCGCGCCCGCGGCGGGCGATCGGCGCCGGCGCGTGCCGTTCTGCGCGCAGCCGACGCGCTGGCCTTTCCTGCCAGAGTCATCAGCCTGCTTCACACCGGCGACGTGCGCATGCACGTCCTGTGCGCCGTTGTCGGGGCGGCCCTGCTGTGTGCGGGATTCGGCCGGGTGCCGTGGCCGGACACGCCGCCGGTGGTCGAGGCGACCTCGACGGCACCGAGCCCCGCCGCCGCGGATCATGTCGAGATCACGGCGACCTGGCCTCAACTGGTGCTGGTGGCAACTGCGGTCCTTGGGTTGCTTGCCAAGGTGGCGCTGCGGGATCGCGCGTTCGTCCCCGTGCTTGTCCTGATGTTCGCCTCGCTCGCGGCTGCGGCTGCCTTGCTCGTCCATCTGTACGATCCGCTCGCGTCGCAATGGCACGACATGATGGGGCTGATGCGGCTCGATCCGCTTGCGGTCCTCGGGCAAACGGCGCTCCTGGCGGTCGCGGCCGTCATGGTCGCCGCGGCGCTCTTCGCCCTCAGCGACATGGCCGGCCGACGCGTCGACCTTCTTGTGACGCTTGTTCTGGCAGTCGTCGGCGCGACTGTCGCCGTTGCCTCCACCGACATGCTGACCCTCTACACGGGGCTCGCCCTGATGAGCGTCTGCAACGTGATCCTCCTTGGCATGGCCTCGGGCGACCCAGCCGCCACCGAGGCCGCTATGAAGTATTTCCTGGCCACCATGACGGCGTTCGGGCTGCTGCTGTTCGGCACGGCGCTGCTCTACGCGGCCGTCGGCGACACGCAGTACGACGGCATTGCCGACGGCCTCGCGCGGCTCATCGCCGTGCAGCGGGGGCCGACGCGCCTGGCCTCCGCCGGTCTTGCTCTGGTGATCGCCGGCATGGCCATGCTCATCGGCCTTGTCCCGTTTCACATGCACCTGCCCGATGCCTGCCAGGGCGCCCCGGCCGCTGTCGTGGGATTCGCCGTCAGCGTGCCCGCCATCGCCGCCGTGTTCGTCCTGGTCCGGCTGCTCATGGGCCCGCTCGCCGCCGTGGGCCATATCGCGAGGCCCTTCCTCCTGCTGTTGGGCATTGGGAGTCTTGTCGTCGGTTCGTTGGCGACCGTCGTGCAGAGCGACCCGCGTCGCATGATCGGCCACCTGGGCGTGGCCCTGGCCGGCGTGGTCATCTGCCTCATCGTCGGAATCAGCGCCCATCTGGCCGGAGGGCAGGGCATGCCCTATGCCCACGAGGCGCTCGCGCTGACGCTTCTGATGGCGATTGCCCTGCCGGCAGGCGGCGGCATTGCCGCGGCAGCCCTTCACGGGACACGGCTCGACATGCCGAGCCCCGACGCTCGGGCGGCCGCACGACGGACCATCGCTTCCGGACCCGTTTTCATCGGCGCCATGGCCTGCCTCGGCCTGGCCGCTGCCTTGCTCCATGCCGCCGGACCCGGGCGATTCATCGACATGCCGTCCATCCCGCGATGGACGGCTGTCGCAGCCCTGGTGCTGGCGGCTTCGCGACTGACGATCCTCTTCTGGCGGCTGTCCGCGAAGCCGTCGGCTCCGGTCCCCGCATCGGCCAAGGTCCGCAGTACAGCGATTCTGCTCACCCTGATCGTCGTGGCCGTGGCCGCGGCCCTGTGTGCGGGCTATGTAATTAACGCCGTGACGGCCATGTGGCCGTAGTGGCGACGGGTTCGTCTTCAGGAGTCACGCGATGTCCGACGCAGATGTCACGAATCACCCGCAGGACGCGCCCTCCGCTGCCGGCGGCATGGCCCCCTCGTCGGCGCCCGGCTCGGAAGGCGACGGCATGTCGCGGCGGGGCTTCCTTCAGGCATGCACCGCCGGGGCGGCCCTGACGGTTGTTGCCGCGGGCGGCTACGTTGCGTTCCGCTTTCTCCAGCCCGACGGCTCGCTGGATGTGCCCGCGGACTTCGTCCTTGGCCGCGCGCAGGACATCCCCCAGGGCCGTACGTTCGTCGCCCAGGCCAAGCTGTTCGTCGAACGCCAGGGCGCGCGCGTCCGGTGCATCTCGGCCGTCTGCACGCACCTGGGCTGCCTGGTGACGTGGGACGAGGGCATCCAGCGGTATCGCTGTCCGTGCCACGGCAGCGACTTCCTGCCCGACGGAACGAATCCCACCGGCCCGGCCAGCAAGCCGCTGCCGTTCTTCCGGCTGTCGCGCGATGCCGACGGGCGAGTCATCGCCCACCGCAGGCAGACGCTCGTCTGCGACGGCAACGAGTGGCTCGATCTGGGCTGAGTCGGCGGGTGCCCCAGGGCGGGTAATATCCACCGACGACGAAAACTTGCGCTTGGCGCACCCCGGCAAGCCGATCTATAAGGTGGTTTCTCTGGTTGTCCGCGGGCCGCAGCGGGACGCGGCCGCGGGCCGTGGCGCGGCATCTGTGGGGAATTGCGAATGGGCTTCTGGCGTCGGTGCCGCAACCTGTCGGCCGACAACCGCGTCGTGCGGAGCATCGTCGCCGACAGTGCGCCCATGCCCGGCGGCGCCCAGCGACGGATCCGCTATCGGAATTTCTTCCTGCTGCTGCATCCTCGCCGTGTTCGCCGCGACAGCCTGCGGCCACGCGCCACCTTCGGCCTCGGCGTGGCCTGTATCGCTCTGTTCCTGTTGCTGGTGGTGACCGGCATCCTGCTGATGTTCTACTACTCGCCCGGCACCGATCCTGCCCGCGGCGCGTACGCCTCCATGGAAGAGCTTCGCCACGGCGTCGCCTTCGGCCAGTTCATCCGCAACATGCACCGCTGGGCCGCCCATCTGCTCGTGGTCGCGGCGTTTCTGCACCTGGCCCGTGTCTTCCTGACCGGCGCCTTCAAGCCGCCGCGACAGTTCAACTGGGTCATCGGCGTCCTGCTCCTGGTGGTCACGCTGGCCGAGAGCTTCACCGGGTATCTCCTGCCGTGGGACCAGCTCTCCTATTGGGCCATCGAGGTCGGCGGCAGCATGATGGCCGCTGTGCCCGGCGTCGGCCCAGCGCTGCGGCGGATGGTCTTCGGCGGCGAGGAAATCTCGCAGACAGCCCTGATCCGCTACTACGGCCTTCATGTGCTCATTCTGCCGGCCGTGTTCACGGTGCTCACGTGCATTCACCTGTGGCGTGTGCGACAGAACGGCGGCCTGGCCCACAGCATCGAGAACGACGACGCGTCGCCGCAGATGCCGCTGCCCACGGTCCCGGCCTGGCCGCACCTGGTCCTTCGCGAAGCGGCGGTGGCTCTGGCCTGTCTCGTGATCGTGGTTGCCATGGCCGTGGCCTTCGATGCACCGCTCGGTGAACCCGCCGATCCGGCCCACGCACCCGAGCCCGCCAAGGCCGCATGGTACTTCCTCTGGCTCCAGGAAATTGTGAGCTACGATTACGGCGCCCTGGCCCGCGTCCACTGGCCGCCGTGGGACCCGGGCGGCCCGACGCTCGGCGCCGAGTTCTGGGGCGGCGTGGCATTGCCGAGCGTGTGCCTGGCCGTGCTCCTGGCGCTGCCGTACGTGCGACAGAGGCGCCGCGGCGTGGGCGTCTATTTCGGCCGAACGCGCCGCGTAGCGTGCGTGGTCTTCGTTCTCGTGGCGTTGACGATTCTCGCGTTGACCCTGGTCGGCTACTTCCTCCGCGGACCCAACTGGGTCCTCGTCTGGCCCTGGTGAGCGGCAATGACTGAAAGGCGGCTCTATTTCGTGGTCATCGCACTCTGCCTGGCGGCGGTCGCCGTCATGGTCGCCGCAGTGCGCCAGGATCAGGCCCGCTCGTGGCGATGGTACCAGGCCGAATTCGCCCGCCGCACAGAGGCCGACCTGCCCGCCCGCCTGGGCGAGGCCACCGACGAACGCCTGCGAGCCGATCTCCTCGCCGCCGCGGACCGGGTTGCGGCCCAGGACGTGGCCTTGCGGCAGCTCTATGTGCCGGAGCTGGGCCAGGTGTCGCGCTGCGTCAGTTGCCACGTGGCGGCCACGGAGCCGCTCGCGGCCCGAACGCAGTTTCCCTGGAAACGCCACCCGGAACCGTACCTCGAAGCCCACTGGCACCCGTTCGAACAGTACGGCTGCGTCGTTTGCCACGGCGGCAACGGCCGCGCGACCGAGGCCGTGGCCGCGCACGGCGAAGAGGGGGTGGGCGTCATGCCGCGGCGGAAGGACGAGTTCGCTCAGGCGGCCTGCGGCCGATGCCACCGCGCCGACGAGATCGACGGCGCACCCGCCTGGAACCGCGGACGATACCTGGTCCAGGACCGAGGCTGCGCCGGATGCCATGACTTCCAGGACGCTATTGCCGCCGCATCCATCGGCCCAACGCTCGCCGGACTGGGATCCAAGACCTCCGAATCGTGGCTGACCGCGTGGCTCGTGCAACCCGAGGCCTTTCGTCCGCAGACCCGAATGCCCCGGCCGCGACTCGACGCACGCGAGGCCGCCGCCGTCGCCCGCGTGCTTGCCGCCCGGCGGTTGCCCAACGTGGAGGCTGTGGCCGAGCGCATGACCACCACCCGGATGGACGCCTCACGGTTCGAGCGACGCGGTCGTGAATGGGTGGAAGGGGCCGCCGGATGCACCACCTGCCACGACTGGCCGCGCCTGAAGCGGCGAGGATTCCACCCGGTGTCAGGTTGGCGCATGATCGGCCCCGACCTGGGCCGCAGCGGCGAGAAACTGACTGTGCCGTACGTGGCGGCGCTTTTGGACGATCCGCAGTCGGTCATGCCCGGCACAGTCATGCCGCAGTACGCCTGTGCGGAGCCGGACCGTCTCGGCGCGGCGGCCTACGTGGTCGGCCTTGGCGCGCCGCGACAGCGTTCCGCGCGCACCGTGGAGGCGCCGCCGGCCGAGCCATCGGCCGAGGACCGGGCTCTGGCGTCGGACGCGATGAGCCGCCTTGGCTGTGCGGCCTGCCACGACGCAGCGTCGACCGCCCATGCCCGCATTGGTCCGGCGCTGGCCGACGTGGCCGACCGGCGATACTGGCAGCTTCAGTGGTCGGCCGCCGACGTGTCGCCCGACCAGCGGCACCTTCAGCGATACCTGGAGTGGAAACTTGAGGGGTCGCCGCAGATCGACCGCGCCGAGGCCTCGCCGGGCGTCCCGATGCGGATGCCCGAATACCGCCTGTCGCAGCACGAGCGCCGCAGCGTGGTCGCCTATCTGTTGAGCCGCACCCAGACGCCCATGCCCGAGAAGTTCATTGTCGAGGCGCCGGCCGCGGTCGCCTGGACGTTGGACGGACCGTTCGGGGACGTGAACCGCACGCGGCGCTGCACCTCCTGTCACCGATTGGGCGGGCAAGGGGGGCGGGCTGCCCCGGCCCTGGACGGCACCGGCAGTAAATTCTCGCCAGAGGGGCTGCGACGGTACCTGGCTGCTCCGTGGCCGGTTGATGTGGCTGAGCAGGCGCGCATGCCGCACCTCGGCCTCACGCCGCAGGAACTGAACGCGGTGACGCGGTTCCTGGCGGAGATGGCCACCGATCGCGCCGTGCGCGACCGCGCCGCCGATGCCGCCGGACTGACCGACAAGGAGATGGTGCGCGGCGAGTCCCTGTTCCGCGGCGCAGCCGACACGGCGACGGGCCGTCCGGTCGGCTGCATCGCCTGCCACCGTACGGCGGCCATTCCCGGCGGGTTGGTCGGGCCGACGCTCGGCGAACGGCCTTCGCGGCTCTCGGCGGCATGGGTCTACACAAGGCTTCGGGCCGCCGGACCGCTGGCTGCCGACTCGCGCATGCCCGCGCCAAGTCTCGGCCACGCCGATGCACGTGCTCTGGCGGCCTTTCTCGTGGGCGCGGATGTTGCCGCCGGCGACGATGCGGCCGACGCCCCAGGAAACGGAGGCGAGCATGACTGAGCATCCTCTGCCGGCGACGCTCCTCGTTGTCGCAGCGGTGATCCTTGGCGGATGCATCGAGACCCCCGACACGCCGGAGACCACCGAGTCTGCGTACAAGGTGAATTGGCCCCAGACCCGCGGAGGCGAGCTGTTCGCCCGCTACTGTGCCGCCTGCCACGGCGACCGGGGCCAGGCCGACGGCTACAATGTCGCCGCGCTGGCCGTCCGCCCCAGGGACCTCTCCAGCGCCGAACGCATGACGCCACTGGCCGACGCCCGACTGGCTGCGGTGATCCGCGACGGCGGCGGCGCCCACGGCCTCAGCCCTCTCATGCCCGCCTTCGGTCACAGCCTGACGGACGAGGAAACCCGGTTTCTCGTGGTCTTCCTTCGGACCCTTCACCAGGCGCCGTAGGTGTCCATCCCTTGCCTGGCTCTCTTTTCCATGACTACCTCGAACCGCGAAAAGGGATTGCCGTGCAACCCGGTCTGACTAGAATTGCCGGGTAGGTACGCCATGTCGGGTCCGGCGTGCTGCGGGATGGGGGATTGGACAGGAGGTGTGGTGACCATGCAACTGAGTCGCGAAGAGTACCGGCGCCGTGTCATGGGCTGCTGGATGGGCAAAAACATTGGCGGCACGCTGGGCGCGCCGTTCGAGTTCATCCGGCAGGTCAACGACGTGTCGTTCTATGCCCAGGATCTCGGCGGCGAGCCGTTGCCGAACGACGACCTCGACCTTCAGCTCCTGTGGCTGATCGCCCTGGAGGAGCGAGGCCTCGACATCGACGCCCACACCCTCGCCGACTACTGGTGCCTCTACATCACGCCGCACTGGTCCGAGTACGGCATCGCCAAGGCCAATCTCCGGGCCGGTCTGCCGCCGCCGTGGTCGGGGCTCTGCGACAACCTGTGGCGCCACAGTTGCGGCGCGTTCATCCGAAGCGAAATCTGGGCGTGCATCGCGCCGGGGCTGCCCGACACGGCCGTACGCTACGCCGTCGAGGATGCCGTCGTCGATCATGCCGACGGCGAAGGTTCCTGGGGCGAGGTCTTCTTCGCCGCAATGGAAAGCGCCGCCTTTGTCTGCGACGACCTCCACGCCCTGATCGACATCGGCCTGTCCTACATCCCCGAGACGGGCGGCATGGCTGCCGCCGTCCGCTGCGCCGTCAACGCTCACGCCTCGGGCATGAACTGGCGCGACGCCCGCGACGAGATTCTCAAGCACCATCGCGGTGCGACCCTGTTCAACCTGCCCGAACGCACCAGTGCCGCGGATCGCGCCAAGGGCTTCGACAAGGGAGTCCTCGGTTACGACGCTCCTTCGAATGTCGCCCTGGCCGTGCTCGCCCTGTTGGTCGGCGGCGATGACTTCGGCCGCGTGGTCACCACGGCCGTCAACTGCGGCGAAGACACCGACTGCACCGCGGCCACGGCCGGCGCCCTGTTCGGCCTGTTGCACGGCATCGACGCCATCCCCGACCAGTGGATCAAGCCCATCGGCCGACGGATCAAGACCATGTGCCTGAATCTCGGCGAACTCGGCGCCTTCGGCGGCCAGGTGCCGCAGACCGTGGACGATCTCACCGACCGGACCGAACGCATGAGCCGCCAGGTGCTGGCCCGCTTCGGCGGCAACCGCAAGACCAACCCGCTGCCCGGAGAGAAACCGACCGACGTGTCGCTCGTCGAGGCGATGAAAGCCCCCGAGTCCCTGCGGCGCGACCTGGCCGCTCGCGTGGCCGCTGCAAGATACCGATTCGATTTCTTCGACGTGGACGTCCGGCCCGACGGCGGCCCGACCCTCCGCGAAGGTCAGCCGAAGGTCGTGCGGCTGACGATTCACAACCGGTACAAGGTCCAGGCACCCATGCTGCTTCGCTGGCACGTGCCCGATGGGTGGCGAGTCGAGCCCGGCCGTGCAGCCGCAGTGATGAGCCTGCCGGCTATCCTCGGTGGGCCCACGACGGTGGCCGTTACGCTGCACCCCGGCGAACTGACCGGAAGTGTGGTGCGGTGCGTGGCCGAACTGTCCATCGACGGTCGCCCCGCGACGATGCTTGTGCCGGTGGTCCTGCGCAACGGCAATCTGGCCGGGGATGCCGGCATCACGCCGCAGACGGCAAGCTGACAGCGAGGCGGCGGCCCGTGCCAGGACGTGGATCCAGTGGCAGCCTTGCCGGCATGAGGTCGGCACACAGCGGAAAACTTCAGGGGCACGACCGCGCGAGCCGCCGTGCCCCTGGTCACATGTCGGGTCGCCTGTCCGGCGATCAGACGATGTATTTCCTCGATCCCTTGAGCGACCGGATTTCCTTCCGGGCGGCGGCGTATCCCTTGCGTCCCATCAGGGCGTAGGTAGCGATCTTGCCTTCCTCCACCCCCGGCTGGTCGTAGGTGTTGATGCCCAGCAATTCACCGGCGAACGACGTCTGCACCATCAGCATGTACAACAACTGGCCGACCGTGTACTCGTTGACCACCGGCAACGTGATCGTCACGTTCGGCCGCTGGCTCTTGGTCAGGGCGAACGTCGTGGCCCGTCGCTCGGCGTCCATCAGTTCGCCCATCGTGTGCCCACCCAGGTACCCGCAGCCCTCCACGTCGCCGAATGCCTTGGGGATGGCGATGTCGCAGCCGAAGTCGCCGACGGCCAGCAGTGTGAACACCTTGTCGTTCGGCCCCTCGCGATAGAGCTGGACCTGGCTGTGCTGGTCGGTCACGCCCAGGGCCTTGATCGGCGTCGGGCCGACGCATTCGGACTTGCTGCCGCGTGTGCGAATCTTGCCGAGGCTCTCGGCCCAGAGCTGGCGGTACCAGTCGGCCACGTCGCGCAGCGCCTGGCTGTAGGGCATCATGACGCTCATTGGCTTGCCGCGCTGGTAGCACAGGTACTGAATCGCCGCCGACAGGAACGCCGGGTTCTCGCGGAGCCGGGGCGTTTCGCAGCGGCGGTCCATGGCGGCTGCGCCCTCCAGCAGCGCCTTGATGTCGATGCCCACCATGGCCAGCGGAAAGAGGCCCACGGGGCTGAGCACGCTGAATCGGCCGCCCACGCCGTCGGGCACAGGGAACGTCTCGTAGCCTTCCTGCTCGGCGATGGGACGCAGGTACCCCTTGGCCTGGTCGGTGATGGCGACGACGTTCCGCGCGTACTTGGCGCCGAGCCGCTTCTTCAGCAGTTCGCGGCAAATCATGAACTGGGCCATCGTCTCGGCCGTGCTGCCCGACTTGCTGATCGGCACGAAGAGCGACCGGGCCGGATCGATTGTCTCCAGCATCGCCGCGAACTGGGCCGGGTCGATATTGTCCATGACGAACAGCCGCGGCGACTTCCGTTGCTTCTTGTCCAGCAGCGACGCGTACGGCTTGGCGCAGGCGGTGTAGATGGCCGTGGCCCCGAGGGCCGACCCGCCGATGCCCAGCACGACGACGTTGTCGAAACGGCCGCGCTTGCGCGCCACGCTCGCCGCAATCGCCTTCGCGTGATCGTCGCGGTAGGGCAGGTCGCGGTACGGCAGCTTCCCCGCCGCACGCTGCGCCGCCAGCAGGGCCGCGATGCGCGGCGCCTTCGCGGCGATGCCGTCAATCGCCGCGGCCGTCAGGCCGTGCGACTTGCCGACCGCGCTGGTCAGTACGTTGTTGTAGTCCAGGGTAATCTGCGGGGTTTTCCTAGCGGCCATGGGTTCTCCTCTCCACGGTAGTGTCGCCTGCCTCAATGACGGGGAGCTATCATAGCTCCCCGTGCCCCGGAAGTAAACGGGGCGATACGCACGGGGTGCACTAGCGTCTTGGGGCCGTACCGTGGCACGGGCATCTTGCCCGTGAGTGGCAGGGGCATCCTGCCCCTGCTTCCCCAAAACGTTAATGCACCCATACGCGCGTCCTATCGCCTGGCCAGTATCTCCAGTCGCGCATGCTGCGCCACGAACTTCTTCTCGCCGATGTTCGGAAACCGCACGCCCACCTTCAGCGAATCGCCCGAGCCGGTCACCTCGAACACCGTGCCGATGCCGTACGTCGGATGCTTCACGAGCTGATTGGGCTTGTACGGCGATTCGTCCTGGGGCAGGGCGGCTCGCAAGCGGGCCTCCTCCTCCCGATCGGCCTGAGCGGTTCGCGCCGCGGCGGCCGGCTGACGCGGCGCGGGATACCGCCGTGTCGTGCCGACCTCGCGACGGCTGTCGCGACGAACGCCGAACACCGGCGCCGACGACGAGAATCGTGCCAGCGACTGACGCTCGACCCCCACATCGCCGATCTCGCGAAGAAACACGCTCGGCATCTGCCGGTTGGTTTGCCCGCGCTGCATCCGATATCGCGCGTGAAGCAGCGTCAGCCGCGACTTCGCACGTGTGATGCCGACAAAGCACAGACGCCGTTCCTCTTCCAGATCCCGGCCCTCCTCCTCGGCCATCGCGTGAGGCAACACACCCTGTTCCAGCCCCACTATGTACACTATGGGGAACTCCAGTCCCTTGGCCGCGTGCAGTGTCATCAGATGTACCTTCGGTCGCTCCTCGTGCACGTCGTCCTGGTCGCTTACCAGCGACACGCGCTCCAGGAACCGCATCAGCGGCGTGACGCCCTCGCTCTCGGCGTCCGTCGCCTCCTCGTCCTGCTCCGCGTCGAAGCTCGCTGCCACGTTCACCAGCTCGTTGACGTTGGCCACGCGGTCTTCCTCGCCGCCCTCCAGCTTGCGGCAATACTCGTCAAAGTCCGTCAGACGCACGACGTCGATGACCAATTGCTTCATCCGCACGCGGTCCAGCGTCGCCATGTCGTCGAGCAGCTTCACGAAATCGCCGACGGACTTCTGCGCCCGGGCGTTCAGGTCGGCCACCTCGCCCACCCTGCGACACGCCTCGAGCATCGACACTCCGCGCTCCGCGGCAAACCCCTCCAGCCGCTTCACCGTCGTGTCTCCGATCCCGCGTGTCGGCACGTTGACGATCCGCAGCAACGCCAGGTCGTCGGCGGGATTCGCCAGCAGACGCAGGTATGCCACCAGCGCCCGGACCTCCTGTCGCTCGTAAAAGCTGGAGCCGCGCACAATCTCATGCGGGATGCCTGCGGCCCGCAGGGCATCCTCAAGCGCGCGGCTCAGGCTGTTCACGCGGTAGAACACCGCCACGTCGGCGTAGTTGCCCGCCGCGCGGCACTCGCGGCGGATGTCCTCGGCCACCTCCCGGGCCTCGTCCTCCGCCGTATCCACTTCGACGACGCGCACCGGACGCCCGTTGGGGTTTTCCGTGAACAGGTCCTTCGCCTTCCGCTTCCGGTTGCGGGCAATGAGACTTCCGGCCGCGCCCAGAATCTGCGGCGTACTCCGGTAGTTCCGCTCCAGCCGGATGACACGGCAGCCTGCGAAGTCTTTCTCGAAATCCAAAATGTTGTGAATGTTCGCCCCGCGCCAGCCGTAGATCGACTGGTCCGGATCGCCCGTGGCGCAAATGTTCCCGTGCCCCTCGGCGATGCGGCGGGCAATCTGGTACTGAGCCTCGTTCGTGTCCTGGTACTCGTCGATCAGCACATAGCGAAACCGATCCTGGAGCAGCCCTCGGAACGCCTCGTTGTCGCGAAGCCCCATGGCCACCTTCATCAGCAGATCGTCGAAGTCCATCGCATTGGCAGACCGCAGCGTATCCTGGTAGGCCGTGTAGATCTTCGCTACGTTCTTGCTGGAGTAGTCGCCGGCGTACTTGCTGAACTCGGCCGCCGTTTCGAGCCGATTCTTCAGGTGGCTGATGCGCCCCTGAATCTTGTCCGGCGACCAGTTCGTCGTGTCCAGCCCCTGCCGCTCGATGGCCTGCTTGACGGCTCGGACCGACTCGCTCTGCGTGTAGATCGTGAAATCGTTCGCCACGCCCAGCGCGTCGCCGTACACCCGAAGCATCCGCGCGCAGAACGCATGGAACGTTGCGACGGTCAGCCCGCGTATCGGAACCAGCGCGGCAATGCGCTCGCGCATCTCGGCGGCCGCCTTGTTCGTGAACGTGATTGCCAGCACCTGGCGGTCGGGTATTCCCTGGCTCAGCAGGTAGGCGACGCGCCGCGTGATGACGCGCGTCTTGCCGCTCCCGGCCCCGGCCAGCACCAGAAGCGGTCCTTCCACATGAGTCGCCGCCTCGCGCTGGGCGGCCGTCAGATCGGCGAGATAGTCCATCCGTGCAGCTCTCTTCCTGGGTAGGCTGTGGGTCTCCACGCTGAGTCCGGCAGTATAGCACGCCGCCGCGGCCTCTCCAAGGCCGAGGTCCAAATTTGGTTGCAAATCCCCGCCACGGCCTCTACCTTACCGTCCCAGGGAGACCTCTCATGGCCATTGTCGGACACGGTGTGGACATCATCGAAGTGGATCGCATCGAGCGGATGATCGCCGACCACGCCGATCATTTTCTCGGACGCACGTTCACGGAGGCCGAAGTGGCCTTCGCCGGCCGCCGCAGAAAACGCCAGGCCGAGGTCTACGCCGGCCTCTTCGCCGCCAAGGAAGCCGTGATGAAGGCGCTCGGCACGGGCATGCGCCGCGGCGTGGCCTTCCGCGACATCGAAGTGCTCCATCAGCCCAGCGGCGAACCCTACGTCGTGCTCCACAACCGCACCGCCGAGGTCGCCCGCGAGCGCGGCATCGCCCGCCTCTGGATCAGCATCACCCACATCGAACGACTCGCCACCGCCAGCGCCATCGCCGTGGACGAAGCGGGCTGAACCTGATGCCATGGAGTGCGTAGGGTGGCTGCTTGCAGCCACGCGCGACGTGCCGACCTCGTCCCTGCCGGGCGCCATAGTTGCTTGACGTAGATCCGTAGGAATCCAGTGAGCCCACGCTGGATGTTGGGCGGCTCCCGAGCCGCCCCTGCGGTGATGCCCGGCGCCATGGCCGCTTGACGCAGTTCCCGAGCACCGTCGAGCTGCGGCCATAGAGGATGCTCACGTGTCCTGCTCATCCCGCGCCGTCAGTCGCAGGCCATCGTATCCCATCGCGACCCCTTCCGGCAGCATAGCATTCGTTGCGGCATGGTCCAGGTCGTGACAGATGTTCGTGAAGTACGTGCGGCGCGGACGCAGGCGACGGACCACTTCCAGCGACTCGGCCACCGTGAAATGCGTCGGGTGCGGCCGATGGCGAAGCGCCCCGAGGATCAGCACGTCCAATCCTTCGAGCAACTCCATCGACGAGTCCGGTATCTCGTTCACGTCGGTCACGTACGCGAACCGCCCGAACCGGTAGCCCAGGCAATCCCATCGCCCGTGGCGAACCGGCACCGGCGTCACCGTGCGGCCAAACAGGTCGAACGGTTCCGACACCACGTTGAAGCTCACGGCCGGAATCTCAAACGTCGCCGGCGAATCGCTCGTCTGCACGTACGGAAACATCATGTGCAGATGCTCCATCGTCTGGCGATTGCCGTAGCAGGGGATGGAGCGTTTCTGAAGGTTGCAGAACCGCCGCAACTCGTCAAACCCGCACACGTGGTCGGCGTGATGGTGCGTGAACAGCACCGCGTCCAGCCGATCGAGCCCGGCGGCGACGGCCTGGACGCGCAGGTCGAACGTCGTGTCGATCAGCACATGCCGACCGTCGTACGCCACCAGCACCGACGCTCGTGTGCGGTTGTTCTTCGGGTCGCTGCTGGTGCAGACCGGGCACCGGCACCCGATCATCGGGATGCCGTGGCTCGTTCCGCTGCCGAGAATTGTGATGTCCACAGGAATCGCCGTCCTTTGGGGCGTCAGGACTGCCCGTCGTCTTCGTGGTCCGCGGACTTGTCGCCCCTGGCCGAGGCTTTCGATGGCCTGGCCGACTTCTCAGGCCGCTCGTCCCCCTCGGCCGGTTCCGCCTCAGCCGCCGCCTGCATCGCATTGAATTGCGCTACCTGCTCCGCCGTGGCATCCTTGGCGTTCTTGCACTTCGGATACCCCGGGCACGCCAGGAACGGCCCCCGCCGGCTCATGCGAACCACCATCTTCCGCCCGCACTTGTCACACGCAACGTCCGTCTCCAGCGTGTGCCGCTTCGCCCGAGGCCGCCGCGCGCCGCCCTTGCCGGCCTTCTTCGGACCCAGCGGCAGCGTCCCGCGGCACTTCGGATACGCGCTGCACCCCAGAAACGGTTCGCCCCGGCTGAAACGCACCGTCATCGCCGCTCCGCACTCCGGGCACGACGGCATCGGCATCACCGCTTCCTCGGCTGTCGCAGGCAGCACCTGACCGCAGCTCTCCACGTCCGGGCACGCGAAGTAGACCGCCCCCCGACGCGACTTCACCTTCACCAGCATCTTGCCGCACTTCGGGCATGGCTCGTTCGTCGCCTCGCCCTCCGGCGGTTTCCGCTTCGCCTTCTCGATGAACTTGCACTTCGGATAGTTCTCGCACCCGACGAACATCCCGAATCGCCCGAGCCGCTCCATGAGCTTCCCGCCGCACTCCGGGCACGTCCGCCCTGTGTCCTTCGGCTGAACCGGGCTCTTGCCCATCTGCTCGCCGAACTGGGCCTTGAACTGCTCAATCTCTTCGGCGGTGGCCTCGCCGGTAGCCTTGCATTTCGGATACCCTGTGCACGAGCGGAACGGGCCGCGACGGCTCGAACGCACCACCATCGGACGCCCGCATTCCGGACACACGGCCTCGATCTTCATCTCCGCCTGGCCGCCAGCCTTCTCGATCTCCCCCTGGAACGGATCGTAGAACTCCTTCAGCACGTCCACGTAGCCCATGTCGCCCGTCTCGATCTTGTCGAGGTCGCCTTCCATGTGGCTGGTGAACTCGATGTCGAGAACCCTCGGGAAATGCTGCACGAGCCAGTCCGTCACGATCTTGCCAAGGTCCGTCGCCCAGTAGCGACGCTGCTTCTGCTCCACGTAGCCGCGTTCCTCGATCGTCGAGAGAATCGACGCATACGTGGACGGACGCCCGATGCCGCGGCTCTCCATCTCGCGGATCAACCCCGCCTCGCTGTAGCGCGGCGGGGGCTGCGTGAAATGCTGCGACGGCTTCAACTCCACCAGGTCCAGCGACGCCCCGGCATCCACCCGAGGCAGCATCTGCTCATCCTTGCCCAGACGCAGGCCCGTCACCCGCGTGTGACCGTCGTAGGTCAACGTGCGACCGATGGCCTTCAGCTCGCCCGACCCCGCCCGGATCGACAGGTCTGTCACTTCCCACTCCGCCGGCTTCATCTGCGACGCCACGAACCGCTTCCAGATCAGGCTGTAGAGGTTGTACTGGTCCTCGGTCAGCGCCCCGCGGACCTCCTCGGGCAGAATCGATACGTCCGTCGGCCGGATCGCCTCGTGCGCCTCCTGGGCGCCGGCGCGCGACGTGAAGAAGTGCGGTTTCTCGGGCACGTACTCCGCCCCATACTGCCGCGCGATCAGCTCCCGGCACGCCGTCACCGCCGACGACGCGATGTGGTGGCTGTCGGTTCGCATGTACGTGATCAGCGCCGTCGGCCCGCGCTGAGGCAGATCCACGCCTTCGTAGAGCTGCTGGGCCACGCTCATGGTCCGGCGGCTCGCAAAACGCAACTGCGTCGAGGCCGCCTGCTGCAACTCGCTCGTCGTGAACGGCGGCGGAGCCTTGTCCTTGCGCGTCCGGACGGTGCGCTCAATGACCGTGTAGGACGCCTCGCGAAGCGCCCGGGCCACCGACTCGGCCTGGTCCCCCTGGACCGGCCGGAACTTCTCCCCGTCGTACTTGACCAGCTCCGCCACAAACCGCTGCGACTCATCCGTCACGCCTGCCGGAACCAGCGTGGCACGAATGCGCCAGTACTCCTCCGGCTTGAAAGCCTCGATCTCGCGTTCCCGCTCGACCACCAGCCGCACCGCCACGCTCTGAACGCGACCGGCGCTCAGGCCCCGGCGGACCCGACGCCACAGCAGCGGACTCAGCTTGTACCCCACCAGCCGGTCCAGTATCCGCCGTGCCTGCTGCGCATCCACCTTCTTCATGTCCACGCGGCCGGGCTCGGCAAACGCCGCCTGGATCGCCGGCTTCGTGATTTCGTTGAACACCACGCGGTACGTCGTCTCGGGATCCAGCTTCAGCGCCTCGGCCAGGTGCCACGCAATGGCCTCGCCCTCGCGATCAAGGTCCGTCGCCAGGTAGACCGTGTCGGCCTTCTTCGCCGCGTCGCGCAGCTCCTTGACCAGCTTCGTCCGGTCGCGCGACACCGTGTACTTGGGCTTGAAGTTGTCCTCAATATCCACCCCCAGGGCCGATTTCGGCAGATCGCGGACGTGCCCCTTGGAGGCCTTCACCTCGTATCCGGCCCCAAGGTACTTCTTGATGGTCTTGGCCTTGGCCGGCGATTCGACCACTACCAGCGATTTCGCCATGGACAACTCCTGACTGCGTGTGAGCCGTTGCTCCGGGTTGTCTGGGGACAGCGGTCCGACGCCGGGCGTGGTGATTTAATCAGATGCCGATTGCCGGTGTCAAGACCAATCCGCAGCCGCCCCAGGCGACCGGCCGCCGCGCCGGACCCCGTTTTTCGTTGAATTGGCCGCCCCGGGAGGCTACAGTATCGCCTTTGGCACTCAGTTCCCCACCGGGCACACGGACGCCCGACACAAGGAGACTTTCATGAGCCTGAAGTTCTTCCGTAAGCACAAGAAGTACGGGCATATCCTGCTTCTCGGCGCGCTGTTTGCCATGGTGACGTTCGGCGCCCTGATGTACTTGCCGGACCTCATGAATCAGAGACGCATGGCAGCCCAAGCCCGCACGCCCGTCTACGACCTCCCCGCCATGGGGATGAAGGTCACCAGGGAAGAAGACCAGGACATCCGCCTCAACCTCCGCGGCATGGCGCGATTCCAGATGCAACTCGCACAGCTCTTCCAGCAACCCGAGCTGCGCAGCCTGCTTGCATCTCCGCAGATGCAGCCCCTGTTCCGCTATCAGAGCGTTCTGCCGATGCGATTCATCGAGGCTGGCGGCATCGCCGAGACCACACTGTCCGAGGAGGCCCTCCACGAGATCTACGCCACGGCCATCCTGATGAAGGAGGCCGAGAAGGCCGGCATCCGCGTGACCGAAGAAATGGCCGAGGCCCACTATGGCGAATGGATGACCTGCGGTCTGCCTCCCCAGTACCTCAACGCGTGGTTGCACGAGGCTTTCTTCGAGCAGACCAGCCCGCCGACAAGCTTCTTCCGACAGCGAGTCCTCTCGGCGATTCGACAGGAAATGATCCTCAGCCTGTACCTGCAATCGCTCAGGCACGCCGGAAGGGCTTTCAGTGAGGACGTGGACGACTTCTTCCGTCAGGTGGCCGAAAACGCCGAGATCGACAAGGTCTCCCTCGAATTCCGTCGCTACCTCGATGGCGTGGCCGAGCCGACCGAGGAGCAACTTGTGGCTCACTTCGAGCAGTACAAGGACAAGCTGGCCGACGAGACCGAGAACGGTTTCGGCTGCAAGATTCCCAACCGCGTCCGGTTCGAGTACCTGAAGGTCAAGGCCGACGTCTTCCGGGCCGAGGCTGTCGTGACCGATAAGGAAATCGAGGACTACTACAACCTCAACAAAGACATGGAATTCGTCGTCACCCCCGAGGAGCCGAAGACGCCGGCGACCGCTCCCGAACCGCCGGCGACAGACGCTCCGTCGCCAGCGCCGACGGCGCCCAAGGCCGGTTCCGACAATCCCGACGCCGCGCCGTCCGCCGGCGAGGACGAGAAGGCCAACGATGGCGGCGGCGTAGGCTTGCCCGCGACCCTGGCCCAGGCCGTCCCCGGCCAGACCGCAACAGCTACCGAGTCCGACCCTGCGGACGCTGTCGGCCAGACGCCGGCGTCTGCGCCTGTGCCGGCGGTGCCTTCGCCCGCTCCGGCGACCGACGCCCAGACCCCCGCGACGCCGGCCAAGACCTACAGACCCTTGGCTGAGGTCCGCGAGGAAATCAGAACGCGCCTTCAGAATCAGAAGGGGGCCGATGCCGCCAGGGCACGGGCCGAGGAGATTCTCAGCCAACTGCTTCAGCGGCCCATGCTCGGCCTGGAGAACCTCGCCGACGACAAGTACGTCGTTCACTACCCGGCCGGCGATTTCCTGGCCCAGGATCAGATTCGCCAGGTGACCACCGGCATCGGCACCGCCGCCAAGATGCCCTCCGGCAAGCAGTGGCAACGTCCCATCTTCTTCGGCGACCTGGTCTTCAGCATCGATCCGTTCGATCCCAAGCCGCAGATCTTCCTCGGCCGCCCCGATGGCGTCCTGATCGACGGCACCAAGAACGCCTATCTCTTCGTCGTTCGGGAGATTCAGCCGGCCCATGTTCCGGCCTCTCTCAATGACGTGCGCGATGTCGTCGTCCGCAACGTGAAGAAAGAGGCCGCCTTCAAGCTGGCCGAGACCGAAGCGGCCGAGATTCTTGCCGCGGCACAGCAGAAGGGCCTCGAAGCCGCCGTTGCCGAGAAAGGCCTGAAGCTCGATCCGCCGCCCTATGGCGGCGACCGCCACCGCGTGCGCCGGCCCTCGCCGCGGTACGACGATCCACAGGGCAAGGCCGTCTTCAAGGTCGTCGATGCCGGCCAGAGCCTGGGCACCGTCGGCGATCCGCAGCTCGACCGCGTCACGGTCTTCCAGGTCAAGGACGTGACCAGAATCCAGCAGAGCGAATACGTCGAGCGGCTGCCGATGTTCACCGTCGGCACCATCCAGCAGCAACGACAGAAAGCCCTGGCCGCCCTGGTGGACCCCGAGCGGCTGATGGCCCGGAGCGGCTTCGTGACGCTGGAGCCCGAGGGCGAAGAAGACGCCCAGCAGCCGTCCGGCGACGCGCAGCAGTAAGAGCTTATTCCGTTGCGGGAGGTGGGGGCATTCACGTTCGGGGGCGGTGCCTTGGCATGGGCATCTTGCCCATGAGTCGCAGGGGCATCCTGCCCCTGCTTTCCCCGAAACGTTAGTGCACCGGCGGGATGCCACTCCCTTGACATTCCGCAATTGTCGGCTATTATAAGGCTTTGCCCGGGGCGGCTCGCGTCGTTCCGGCGACATCCCAAGGGCAGGTAGCTCAGCTGGTAGAGCAACGGACTGAAAATCCGTGTGTCGGCGGTTCAAATCCGCCCCTGCCCACCAATATAAGCGGCCGCAAGCTAATCACTTGCGGCCGATTCTCTTTATGGGGATCGGCCAGCGGCCAGGGAAGAATATGGCACTGCGTATAACCGTGCCGCCGCAAGAGATGCCGGAACGATCCCGTGCCGCGCAAGCACACTGCCGCCGGGCAGGCTCGGTCAGAACGCGCTGATGCCGTCCTGAAGCAGATCCAGGGGGCGCTTGCGACCGGCGCTCGTCGCAGGCCACACCGCCGCCAGCGCCGCGAACGTCAGAAGCACCAGCCACCCCACGGCGATGCCCGCCCAGGGCACCACCAGCGACGTCTTCATGCCCCCGAAGAAACTCATCTGCGACGCTACGCCCATCCCGCACCAGCCGGCCACCAGCCCGAACAGCAGGCTCAGCAGGCACGCCACCGCGCCCACCAGCAGGCTCTCGGCGACAATCAGCCGCACGACCGTCCACCGGGTGAACCCGATGGCCCGCAGGACGCCCAGTTCCCAGTACCTCGACCGGACCGAGGCCAGGATCAGGTTCAACAGGCCCAGGCACGCGATCAGCACCACCACCAGTGGCAGCACGCTGGCCGCCCAGATCCATCGTCCCGCGGCCCCGAGCACCATCTGCCGCGTCCGCTCGGCCGTGCTGACACGCACCGCCGGCCCCTCGTCCTCCGCTCCCGTGGCCCCGGGACGGCCCGCCGCAACGATGTCGTTCGCCTGGTGTTGAAGAGCCTGCTGGTTGATCGGGCCCTTCGACCCGCGCAACCACACGTGGGACGCGTTCCTCAGGTCGAAGTCGTCCGCCACCGTCGCATAGTCGGCGAACACCAGCGCAGCCGTGCGATGCGTCCGAACGCGAAGCCCAGACATCTTAGAGACCCAGTGCCACCCGGGCAGGCGAATCGCACCGACAATCGTATAGGTGCGCGGCTCCAGGGCATTCTCCGGCGGCACTACCGTGAAGCTGTCGCCCAGGGCAAGGCCCGTCTCTCGCAGGAAATGGTCCGGCACCACGCAGCCGCGGACGCCGACCATGCGCGGGATGGCCGTCTCGGGCGACCCCGCCACCCACTCCAGATCCATCAGCGGCGACGCGCCGCCCAGGGCTCGCTGCGGATCGAGCCCGATCATGGTCACGTTGTCCTGCCGGATGATCGACGCCCGCCGCGCGCTGCCGGTCAGGTCTTCCTTCAGCCGGGGCTGCTCCACTACCGCGGGAAGACAACACTCGCCGTCCACGCCGTCCAGCCGCGCGATGGCGGCCGTCTGGTCCGCCGTGGCGCCTCCGGGACCGAATGCGATAATCGCGTCGGGCGCCCACGGTCCGGGCACGAAGGCGCTCAGCATCGTGAAGCCCCACGTCTGGATGGCCAGGAACAGGCCCAGGCCGATGGTCAGAGCTATCGCCGAGCCCACGCTTCGCCACAGGTGCGCACTGAGTTGCTGCCGCAGCAGGCCGGGGCTCAGACCAAGCACCCGGGCCAGCAGCGGACTGCCGATCCGATCCACCAGCACCACCATTGGCGGCGCCAGCAGGAGCACCCCGGCGGCCAGGCAGACAAATCCGACGGCCATGGCCGGAATTGCCGCGTGCCCCTTGAAACCGGGCACCAGCACGAAAACCAGCACCGGACCGACCGCGACCAGGGCGACACCGACAACCACCTGCCACACCGATGCCCGGCGAGCGGCGCCCCCTGCGCGCATCCCCGGGGCGACCACGTCCAGCGGCCGCACGCGCGTCGCCCGGAGGGCCGGCACAATCGACGCCAGCAGTGCGCCGCCAAACGACGAGACCGCCGCCAGCGACACGCTCATCGCGCCGAGCGTCGGGCTGTGGCGGAACACATCGTCGCCCACGGAGCCGGTGAGACGCAAGGCCACGACGGCCAGCGCCAGGCCGCCCACAAAGCCGAGCGACGCCAGGGCCGCTCCCTCGATCACAATCACCATGGCCACCTGCCGCCGCGTCAGGGCCACCGCACGCAGCAGCGCGAACTGGCGAATCCGCTCGGTCACGCCCATGTTCAGCGTATTGAAGACCATCAAGAACGCCAGCAGCATGCTGATGCCCGTGGCGCCGTAGGCCTGCAACGCCATGTTGCGCGCCGCCTCCGCCTCGTCCAGCGTTTCTTCGAGGTCCATATCCTCCTGGAACTGCTGAGGATTGTTCCCCTCGGCCAGCCGGGGGCCCCAGCCATAGCGGAACGCATGCACGTCCACCGTCGGCGCCAGGCTCACGCCGACGAACGTGATGCGCCGCGGGCACTTGTGGATCCGCTCGGCGTCCTGCATTGACACGTAGGCCCCGGCAATGCTCGGACTGGGCAACGTCACGCTGCCGACGCGCGAACCCGTGATGGTCTGCGGCGGGTTATCGACGATGCCGATGACCCGCGCCGTCGGGGCGTCATCGGCACGCCCGACCAGAAACGTGTTCCCCAGGTCCAGGCCCAGCCGCCGCGCGACCTCGTCGCTCAGGCAGGCCGCAATTGCATCGCCGTCGGAGGCCGCCTGCGCGTCGAGCCACGAGCCGCGAAGCATCTCGAACGGCGCCGCCGGGGCATCGGTTCCCAGCAGCATCACCTCGTTCGTCGGACGCGGGCCGGCGTCCCCCTCGGCCATGGCGCTGGGATCCTCGACGGACGCATTCGGATCGGGCGTACGCGACGCCCCCACCGGCCGCACCGTCACGCGCTCGGCCCACATCGGGTCCGCCGCCGTCACCGCGGGATCCTCGCGCAAGGCGTCCACCACCGACGGCGGCACTTCGCGGTCCAGTGCGCGGCTGATCGGATCCACCGAGAGGATGTATCGCCCCAGGGCTCGCTGGGCGAACTTGTCGTAGCTCTTCAGTAACGCCTCGTAGCCGCCGACAATCCACACCACGACGCACGTGGCCGCCACGATGGCCAGCACCGAGAGAACGCACCGCACCAGCCGCGCGCGAAGAAACGCCAGCGCCAGTCGAACCGGCAGAAACCCGCTCATGGGCGCCCTCCAGCGACCCGGGCCGCCTGCGACGATTCCCGGTACCGGTGGGCCAGGGCCAGCGAGTCGTCGCAGTCCTTCGTGGAAAAAGCGTCCACCACCTTCCCGTCCCGCAGAGTGACCACGCGATCCGCCCACATCGCCACGCTCGCCTCGTGCGTGACCATGACAATCGTGCGGCCCTGGCCGTCGCACAGCGTCCGTAGCGTCCGGCACAGCTCCTGCCCGGCCACCGAGTCCAGGCTTCCAGTCGGCTCGTCCAGCAGCAGAATCGCCGGATCGCCGATCAGGGCCCGCGCAATGGCCGTACGCTGCTGCTCGCCTCCGGACAGGGCGTGCGGCTTGTGCGAGCGACGGTCGGCCATCCCCAACTGCGTCAGCAGGGCATCCACGCGGGCGTCCAGCCCGTCGGCGCTCATGGCCGGCAGACGCACGTTCTCCTCCGCGCTCAGCACGGGAATGAGGTTAAATGCCTGGAACACAATCCCGATGCGACGACGACGGAACCCCGTCAGGGCGGCATCCCCCAGTGCGGCCAGGTCCTGCCCCTCGACCAGGATCCGGCCGCCATCCACGTCTGTCAGGCCGGCCATCGCGTGCAGCAGCGTGCTCTTGCCCGAACCCGAAGCCCCCATGACGGCCACGAACTCGCCCGAGGCCACCTCGAAATCAACGCCGTCCAGCGCCGCGATCGTGCGGTCCCCCTGGCGGAAACACTTCCTGACGCCCTCAACCTTCAGCGGACATGCCATGAATCGGTCTCTCCCTATACGCCGGCCCCGTTACGCGGCAAGCCGACCTCCCTGAATGTACTTCAGCGGCTCGCGCGTCGCGGCCTGGATGGCCGGAATCGCCGCCGCAAGCAGGCACAGGCCGAATGCCAGCAGCAGCCCGAGGGCCAGCGACCACGGCAACACCAGCGGCGGCGTGTGGCCCCCGAAGAAGAAGAACAGCGTACACAGCCGCGTCCCGCACCACGCCAGAGCGATCCCGGCCGTCAGGCTCAGCACGCAGGCCGCGCCGCAAATCAGGACCGACTCGCCCAGGATCAGACGCAGCAACTGCCCCCCGGTCAGCCCGACGCCGCGCAGCACGCCGAACTGCCAGAACCGGCTCCGCACCGATGCCACAATGGCGTTGAACACGGCCAGCGACGAGATGACCAGCGTGATCAGCGGCAACCACGTCAGCGACCAGATCACGTCATTGGCCCGTCGCATGAGCATCGTGAGCACCTCTTCGCGATCCGTCACCTTGATGTACTGGCTCCCGACGGCGGCGCTGCCCACTTCCGGCACGTCCGCCTGGACGCCGGCATGCCGCCGGGCCAGCGGTTCCAACTCCTTCTGAATCTGCCCGGCCGTCACGCCGCTCTCGACGTTGGCCCAGAAGTAGCCAACGCGGTCCAGCGCATAGTCCGTCCGCGCCTGTTCGTAGTCCACGAAGATCATCGCCAGGGCACGCCCGGCCCGCCGCCGCGTCTCCGAGAACTTCGTCAGCCAGTTCCAGCCCGGCACCGACGCCACGCCCACTATCCGGTAGCTGACCTGTCGCCCCGGCACGTTCGGCACGTCCAGGCTGAAGCTGTCGCCCAGGCCCAGGCCGGTCTGCGTGCAGAAATGGTCGGGCACCACGCATCCTCGCCCCGACGCCATCTCGCGGGCGGCCGCCTCGGGCCTTCCCGCGACGAAGTCCAGATCAAACAGCGGCCGATCCCCGCCGAAGGCCCGCCCAGGGTCCACGCCCATCACCATCAGATGCTGCTGCTGTGCGTCGATGTGCGCAAACGGCGGCGAGGCCAGCATCTCGGCCGTTAGCCGCGGCTGTTCGACGGCCACGGGCAGGCACTCTCCGGCCTTGATGCCCCGCGCGGCCTGCACGTCGGCCACCGCGCTGTCGGGCAGCCCCGCCGGCAGCACGGCCACCAGCATCCGCGGCAGCCCTTCGGTCGGCGTGAACGGCACAAGCATCGAGTAGCCCCAGACCACACTTGTGATGAACAGCGTCAGGCCGATCGACAGGGCAATCGTGGTGCCGGTGGTTCGCCAGAGATTGCCCGAAAGCTGCCCGCGCAGAAACCGCCGGTCGAGCCGCAGACCCCACGCCACCAGCGGCCCGAAGAGCCTCTCGGCCGCCACGACCGCCGCCGGCGCGATCAGAACGAAACCGACGATCATGGCCACGCTTCCGACCAGCGGCGCGGCGAACCCTCGCGGCCCCAGGCCCCACAAGTGAGCCAGCCCCGACCGCACAGCCTCGCTGTAACGAGCCAGGACGATGATGACCGGGTTCACGGCAATCAGCATAAGCCCGAGCAGCACCATGGCGACGGGAAACCTCCCGTGACGCCGCTCTGTCTGGCCGCCAAGGATATCCACGGGGCTGATCCGGCACGCCTGCCACGCCGGAAGCACCGCCGCGGCCAGTGCCCCGACGACTGCCGCCAGCAGCGAAACCCGCACGATCTGCTCGCCCAGTGGAGCCGGCGAGAACATGCTCGACCGGAACGCCGCAACGCTGCCGCCGAGAGCGTGCCCCACCACGAGGAATCCCTTGATCAGCACCAGCCCGACCGCCCACCCGCCGACGGCCAGCAGCAGGGCCTCCACAACCACCATCGCGATGAGCTGGCTGCGCGACAGGGCCAGGGCCCGCAGAATGGCGAACTGGCGTATCCGTTCGCGCACGTTCGCGCTGAGGGTGACGAAGATGATGAACATCGCTGCCAGACACGCCAGGATCGTGCCGTTGGCGAGGAGCATCTGCTGCATGGTTCCGGGCGGCGCGCCCATGGGATCGTCGTCCGTGACCTTCAGCAACCGCATCGTCGCCTCGGGCGTCGCCTGGGCGAGCCGGCCTTGCCACGCGGCGGCAAACTCCGCCGACGCCTCCGGATCGTTCAGCACGATGCACAGCATACTCGGGCGGTCGCTGTATCCATTGAGCTTCGCGGCCGTGGCCCCCGAGACGAACAGGTCACCCAGGTGGGCCGCAGGCATCATCCGCACGCCCTGTACCGGCGGGGGCGCTCCGGGGACGACGCCGACCACTGTCAACGTCAGTTCACTGCCCATGCCGGCCACGACCACCGTGTCGCCGAGGCTGAGGTGGTACTTGCGCCTGAACTGCTCGCCGACGACCGCTTCGTTCTCACCACGGCCGAGCCAGCGCCCCTCGACAAGCGGCTGCGGCGGTTGGGCGGCTGCTGTCCCGACCACCGTCGTCCCGCCGAACGGCCCGCGCTGCTGTACCTCCTGCGGGCGAATCAGCCTCACACGCGACTTCACCGCCGCGTCCGTCTCGGCCACGGCCTTATCCTGGCCGACCGCCTCGACCACAGCCGTATCGAGCCGCGCGCCGCGGAAGTCCTTGGGCACAATCACGGCGTCGAAGCGCCCCTGTTGCTGCTCAGCGGCCGACCGCACCTGGGCCCGGACCACATCGAACCCGCGCAGATTCCACGCCACCAGGCTCACCGAGATGCCGATGCCCAGCAGCGTGACCAAGGTGCGAAACCGTCGCTGAAGGTTCGGGCCGATCACCAGACGCAGCAAGACAAGGAGCCTGATCATCCGCGAACCTCCTGCGGGGCGGACTCTGTGAGCTCAATGTAATGTTGCGTGAGCTCCTGGACCGTTCCGTAGTCCGCCCTGTGGGTCTCGCTGATCAGACGTCCGTCCTTCAGGATGAGGATTCTTTCGGCAGCGAACGCCACGACCGGGTTGTGCGTCACCATGAGCACCGTCGTGCCGTGCTCCAGGCAGAGCCTGTGGAAACTCTCGCACAGCCTGCGTCCGTTGGCCGAGTCGAGGCTGCCGGTCGGCTCGTCGGCCAGGACCAGCGACGGTCGCGTGACCAGCGCGCGGCCGATAGCCACACGCTGCTGTTCGCCGCCGCTCATGGCGTCCGGCCGCCGCGCGCACACATCCTTCAGCCCAAGTTCCTTCACCAGGCGGGCCACGTCGCCGTTGTCGTCCGGCCGACCGCCCAGGAGCATCGGCAAGGCGATGTTCTCCTCGCCCGTCAGGGTGGGAATCAGATTGAAGGCCTGGAACACCAGGCCGATGTTTCTGCGGCGGAACACCGTCCGCTCGCGGTCGCTCAGGGCGTGCAGATCGGTCCCCGCGATGCGGATCGTCCCGGCGTCCGGCCGAGTCAGACCGGCCGCCAGGTGGAGCAGGGTGCTCTTGCCCGAGCCGCTCGCACCCATGACCGCCGCAAAATCCCCACGCGTGAGCGACAGTGTCACGCCGCTGACCGCCTCCACCACGCCATGACCATAGCGGAACCGCTTGGTCAGGTTCTCGATCTGCACGACGGGAGACCACGCTGATGGAACGCTCTTCATGGGTACGACCTCACTCTCGGAACTGGGAAGACTGCCCAAGCGGCTCATGTGCAAGTATCATGCCGCGCTGTGGTTACGCAAGGGCGGCGGCTACGGTGAAGGGGCTGAACATGGCTCGGTCGGTCCGAGGGTGGACGCAGCCCAGGACTCTCGGTGTGGGAGGGAAGGCCGGCGTGTTCAAGGAATCCTTACTTGAAGCACGGCGTCACAGGATCGTGCTCATAACCGACGTAGAGTCATTCGGTTAGATTCCTTCTCAACTCCGACCACGGCACGGGGGCGGTCCCTTCGTCTTGATATGATGTCTATTGTCTCAACTGCAGGTACACCCGGCCGTGTCGGCCTGCGGCGGTTTGGCCCGATTGGGCTCGTCTTCCGGAGGAGGCCCTGGAACAAAAGCACGGCTCGCCTCCACGCCGGATTGCACATCTGGTGTGCATGCCTGTTCAGGAATCGTTCGGCGTCGGTCCTGGCGTCCGAGGGTGTCCAGTGTTCTCATCTCGGGACGCGGCCTTCATACGCCGGGCGGCAGGCTTAGGCCGTATATGTGTGTCAGGATGGTGTAGATGCCTGCCAGGATGAAGACGGTGCCGGCAATCAGGCGGAACCAGCGCTCGACTTGCGTCAGGCAGTTGAAGGCTTTGCCGACGTACTGCCCGGCGAAGGCGATGAGCAGGGCGAAGCCCAGCACGGGCACCGCGGTGCCCACGCCGTAGACCAACGGTGGCACGACCGCGTTGCCGTGCTCTGCCGAGAGAGCCAGGGCGCTCAGGAACAGGGCAATCGACGGCGGGCAGAAGGCCAGGGCGAACAGGACGCCCAGCGGCAGAGCCCAGACGGGGCCACCTCCTGCAGTTCGTTCCTGGAGCCTCGTCCCCCCGACGCCGATGGAGAGGTTCAGCTCCAGGAGGCCTGACAGGACCATGCCGACCAGCAGCAAGGCCGGCCCGAGCGCCAGATTGCCGTAACGCTGAAGGTGGCGAGATGCGGGGCTGGCATATTCCTCAAGGTCGCCCTGGCCGCCGCTGAGGGCCTGGAATGCCCACAAAAGAGCCACACCCAGGGCCACGTAGACCAGCGTGCGGCCCAGTGTGTAGAAGAGCGCCGAGACGAGCACGCGGCGCGTGCTGCCGACATTGCGGCTCAGGAAACTGATGGCCGCGATGTTCGTCGCCAGCGGGCACGGGCTGACCGCCGTCATCAGGCCGAAGACGAAGACCGTTCCGAGAACGGCCGGCGGGATCATTGCCGCCCTCCTTCGAGGCAGGCTCGAATGCCGTGGCGGATGTAGTCGGCCAGTTGCTCTCGGTCGCCGGCCAGTTCCATGACGCGATCCAGTCGCACGCGCTGGACCTCCAGGCCGTCGCGGACGCGTACCGCGATCACCATGTTGCTGCCCACTTTGTACTTGTCGGCCAGCGACTCGTTCTCCCGGTCCAGGTAGTTGAGCGAGGCGTAGGCGACGCGACCGGAAGCGACCTCGGCGGCGAACTCATCCCGTACCAGGGCCTCGGCCGTGGTGTCGATCATCGTGCAGGTGATGCACGGTATCCCGTGCAGGTAGTAGACCATCACCTGGTCGGTCACGGCCACCTCGCCGCTGGCCGTCGGCGACTGAACCGACCCCGAGGACGGAACCAGCAGCGACCCTTTGCCGGCGCCCACCGGCGCCGTTTCGCGGCCGACGGCATAGCCGATGCTCACCAGCAGGAATGCGAGCAGGACGTTGCTCAGGGCCTTCTTGACCTTCATGCCGACGCTCCTGAATGGTGCGCTACTTGGGAGCACATTGGCCCATCTTGCAGGCCTTGGCGATCTGGGCCGGCGACATCCGCATCTTGTCGCCCAGGGCCTGGTCGATGGTGATGGCGCTTCCGATCTCCGCTGGATTCTCCTCCGCCCACTTCTTCAGGTTTTCCAGACTGGCGAAGAACCCCTGGTGGAAGCACCCAGCCGAGATGTACGAGCCATCGGCCGTCTTCTTCTTGCCGAACCAGGCCACGGCGGTCGGCGGCTCGACGGACTGGATGTAGCCGCCCAGGGTCTTGACCACGATCATCTCGCCCGTCAGCCGGTCTTTCTGGTGCACCTCGATGTTCTTGCCGGTCCGCGCCGCCACGCCCATGGCGCAGTGCGAACAGCAGCCCCAGCTGTGCACGCCGTCGATCTTCACCAGGGCCGCATCCTCCGCGTAGACCGCTCGGTCGCAGAAGCCGCAACGGGGAGCCAGTTCCTTCTGTCTCAGAACCTCGTAGCCGACGAGGCTGCCGCCGGCGGCCTTCCGTTCGGCTTCGGCTGTGGCGCGGTCGGCGAAGGCCTTGATCGTCGGCCGTCCCGACTTCTCCTCAAGACCGTACAGGTAAATGGCCGCTGTCGCAGGCACGAGTTGGCCCGTGGCCCAGTCCGCCACCGACGCCTTGGCGTCGAACCCCGTCTTGTCCTGCGTCAGACACGAGTACATGATGAACCAGCAGTGCGGTGAGCAGAGCGTCACGTCGCCCTTGTCGGTCTTGACGACCACGGCGGTCTTTGCATCGATGTCACCGTCGCAGAACCAGCAGACCCTCTCCCTGTCCCGGCCGTCGGCGCCGGCCGGTTCCAGGCGGCTGAAAGCTGGTTTCAGGGCTTCGGCGGCGAAGGCGTAGCCCAGCTCGCGGAACTTGTCGAGGATGCCGTAACGCGAGATGAAGCCCTCGTGCCGACAGAGTTCCTTCCCCTCGGTGTCGAGAAACACCTGTGTTGGGATCAGCCTGAGGTTGTACTGCCGGACCAGGGCGGCATTCTCCCTGTTTGCCACGTCGATGAACTCCACCGCGAGTTTCCCGGAAAACTGCTTTCTCATCTCGTCCAGCGCGGGCGCCATCAGCTTGCAGGGGATGCACTCGGTGGAGCCCAGGTCGATGAGCTTCGGCACCCCGGCTTTCCCCCCAGCCGCCTCGGCGGCCGATGACGACTCGCCCCCAAACTGCCACGCCGCCGCGGCTGTGAGCGAGGTCAGCACTACCACAAGCCCTGCTCGCAACGCTCGATCCATGAGTGTCATTCCTCCTGATTCCCAGGTTCTCACCGTTTGTCGCGTTGCCCGCGGCTTTCATCGCATGGCCATCCCACCGGCGGGGCCATCATGCAAGCAACCCCTTCACGCTCTCCACGTCCGGCACCTTGCCTACGACCTTCACCACGCCGTCCACCGCCAGGGCGGGCGTCATCATCACGCCGAACGCCATGATCTGGTTGATGTCCGTGACCTTCTCGATCGTGTATTCCAGCCCGAGGGCCTTGGCCGCCGCCTCGGCATTCTCAGCCAGTTTCCTGCATTTGGGACATCCCGTCCCAAGCACCTGAAGCTTCTTCATCGTTCTGAATTCCTTTCCGATCCTCAGGCCTGGGCCAGCACCTCGCGGGCCTTGGCCATCACCGTGTTCACCTGCTCCTGCGTGCAGCGGACGCCCTTGACCTTCTCGATGCCCAGGTCGGTGACCTTGAAGTACTTGTAGCCCTTGACGCCGGCCTGGTCGAACACCTTCCTCGCGCAGTCCATCGGGCAACCGTCGATCACCAGGTTCACGTCGGCATCCTTGGCCGTCTGGACCATGCCCTGAATGCCCGCCCCGAGACCGGCCAGACAGAACATCGTGCCCTCGCCGGCGAACATCAGCTCGCGGCAGACCCGGTCGGCCACCTCGGCCACATTCGCCCCGCCCGAACAGGCATAGAGCAGCACCGTCTTCTTCTTGCCACAGCAACACTCGGCCATGATCCACCTCCACGCAACGAATCAGAAGAACGTTCCGAAGACCCAGCCGGAGACCGTCGCCATGACGATGACCAGCGAACAGAAGACAACCGTCTTGTGCGTACCCATGATGCTGCGAATGACGAGCATGTTGGGCAGCGACAGCGCCGGGCCGGCCAGAAGCAGCGCCAGCGCCGGCCCCTTGCCCATGCCGGCGCCGATGAGCCCTTGAAGGATCGGCACCTCGGTGAGCGTGGCGAAGTACATGAACGCGCCGAACACGGCCGCGAACAGATTCGTCCAGAGCGGCCAGGCGGCCCGTACCACCCCGTCCAACGCCCCGCCGTCCCAGCCGGTGGTCTGGAGCATGCGGTCCGGGCTGTCACCCACCAGCATCTCCACATACCCACTCGGGATGAAGCCCTCGTGATCCGGCCGACCCAGCAGGAATCCGGCTACCAGAACGCCGAAGAACAGCAGCGGCAGAATCTGTTTGGCGAAGCTCCACGTTGCACTGAACCACTCCTCGCCCTCGCCCCGATGGGTGCTCAGGACAACCGACAGGCCGACGATGGCTGCGGAGAACGGAATGAGTACCCAGAGCCCGCCGCCCGGAAGGGCCAGTGCCAACACGGTCGGCGCGATCGCCGCCAGAGCCACCTTCCACCAGGCAACGTTGAACCAGAAGATCAGGATCACGGCAAGGCCGACCGCGAACCCGCCCGTGACCAGCCACTTGTGCTGCCAGACGGTCGTCCAGGGACCCGGCAGCGCTGTCCTGCCGGCAACTTCCGACGCTTTCAGGTCCTCCTCGACGCCTGCCTTGGGGCCCTCCAGGTACTTGATGCGGTAGACAGCACCGGCGGCACTCGGATCCTCGGGCACCTTGGTCATGGCGCCCCGCACCTGGCTGCCGTCGCTGAGCGTGAACTGCCAGTCGTTTGGCGCGCCCCAGTTGGCGAACACAAGCACTCCGATCATTACGAAGAAGAACAGGGCGTTGTGGGTCAGCGGACGAGACACCTCAGGCTCGGGGACCGCCACCTGGCCGTTGGCTTTGGCTGTTTCCTCTTTCCGATAGATCAGGTGCATGACGAGGCCGATGATCACGCTGAAACCGACCGCTCCTACGGCCCGGGCGATGCCGAGCTCCAGGCCCAGGATGCGGGCCGTGAGGATGATGGCCAGCACGTTGATGGCCGGTCCGGAGTAGAGGAACGCCGTCGCCGGCCCCAGCCCCGCGCCCATCCGCCAGATGCCCGCGAAGAGCGGCAGCACCGTGCACGAGCAGACCGCCAGCACCGACCCCGACACGCTGGCCACGCCATAGGCCAGCACCTTGTTGGCCCGCGCGCCCAGGTACTTCATCACCGAGGCCTGGCTGACGAAGACGCCGATCGCCCCGGCAATGAAGAACGCCGGCACCAGACACAGCAGCACGTGCTCGCGGGCATACCACCTGGCCAGGTGCAGGGCCTCCAGGACGCTGCCGCTGAACCGCTGCTGGCCCAGCGGTAGCCAGAACAGGGCCAGGAACACCCCCGCGAGCCAGACCAGACGCTTCGATTCCTGTTTCCAGTTCACAGCCGCTCCCTGCCGCGCGCCTCGGTGCCGCGCAACCCAAGGCCACATTGTGAGCAACTACTCACGCGATTCGCCCAAAAACAGACCCCGACACTCCTCTACGGTTGCCTGAGTGCCATCGACTCGTTCTCGACCCTTTCGGAGAGTACCTGGGTCACGCACCCCAGGAACTTCAGGATGCACGGGGTCCGCAGGCTGTACATGGCCCGCAGGCCGTCCTTGCGATGCTCCAGGATGCCTGCCTTCAGCATCATCGACAGATGTCGCGAGACATTCGACCGCTGCGCGCCGACGTGCTCGGCGATGTCGCAGACGCACTGCTCGCCATCCTTGAGGAAGTCGATGATCGCCAGCCGGATCGGATGCCCGGCCGCCTGAATCACCTGGGCTTGAAGACGATAGAGCCGCTGAATGTCGTTGTTCAAGGCAAGGTCCCTGTGTGAGTAATCACTCACATAATACCCGCTAGCGCGGCAGAGTCAAGCCCCTGCGCCGTTGGAATGCCGCGAATGGGGGGATGCGTGGTTTATCCCTACTGGGCGATAGTCACCGGGAACTCCCGGTAGCCGTCGCCCACGGTCCAGCGGACGCGGTACGAGCCCGCCGGAACCTTGTCGGCGACGGACTGCGGATCCCATTGCACGAAGAAGACGCCGGCGTGGCCGTCGGTGCCGCCGTCCACTTTGGTCTTGTGGATGGGGGCCACAAGGGCCTTGCCGTCGGCGTCGTACAGGGCAATTTCCAGCTCCACCGGCACGCGGGCCTTGCAGAAGACCAGCGACGGCGTGCCGCGCTTCATCGCACTCGGCATCACCGCGGCGACCGTAAGGCTCGGGCAGCGGCTCAGGAGCGGCTCGGGCAGGGTCACGGGGTCCGTGACATATCGCCGCGCGAGGCTCGGCGGCGTCTTGAGTGTGACGTTCTTGAAGTAGTCGCGGGCCAGTTTGCCGCGCGTGTCCCGGGCGTCGCCGGCCAGCCGCAGCGCGTACAGGTCGCGGACCGTCTGGTCGAAGTCCAGCAGGCCGGTCCAGAGCTCGCCGGCGCGGCCCTCCTTGGCGTAGGGGTTCGCCGCTTGGGCGGCCTCGGCCGCCTTGCGCTGCTCGTCGGTCATCGGCGGCACGGGCAGACGCGCGTTGGAGTTGGCGAATTTCGGCGACGAGCGGTCCTGGTTCCACATGACTTTGAGGTTGGTGTTGATGATGCGGCGGATGTCGGCCTCCGTGAAGACAACGCCTGTGTGATAGGCCTCGGCGATCTGGTGAATCTCGCCGGCCTGGTAGTTGCGGTACCCGTGAACGTTCATCCAGTGGCGGGCCTCGCCGGCCGCCACGTCCACGTCCCACGGGCCGAACGGCTCCCAGTAGTTCCACACGCAGTAATCGTCCACGTATTGGAAGCGGCTGCGCATGAACGCGAAGATCTTCTCGGCCTTGTCACGGTAGGCCTTGTCGCCGGTAATCCGGTAAAGTTTCAGGCAGACCACGGCCATGTCGTTCTGTTTGTTAAACGGCAGCGACAGGGTGGAGTTCTTGGCCTCGTCCATCTTCTGCCACCGCGTCAGGTCGTCGGGCTTGCAGTAGGTGTCCCACGACGTGTAGGCGCCGTACGGACCGTCTTCGCGCCAGGTGCCGCGTGCGTCCCACTTGCCGATGACGTCGTGTCTGGCCAGCTCGACATAACGCTGGGCCGCTTCGCCGTAGCGCTCCTTGAGCTTGGGATCCTTCAGCACCACCTCGGCGAAGGCCAGCATGTGGTCCACCAGCACGGCGTCGCCGACGTGAACGTCGCAGACGTAGTTCTTGTCATAGATGTACGCCCCGATCCAACCCTTGCGGCCGTCGGGGCCGACACTCATCTTGCTGATGGCATAGTCGTAGAACTTGACGCCCCAGTCGAGCCAGGCCGTGTCCTGCCATGTTTCGTACGCCTGGAGGAAGACGCCCATGTTGTAGTTGGCTCGCCAGCAGAACTGCTCGCCGGCCCCGTCCTTGTCGGGCGTGGCCGACCGGACTGCCGTGTTGTAGAACGCCTCCGGCGACGGCGCCGCCGACTGGGCCATCGCGCGGCTGTCGGCGCAGATCATGCACGGCACCCATGTGACCAGCGTCAGCAGAAACGACAGTGAACGGGTATTCATGGACAACCTCCACGGGAAGGAGAACCTGGCATTAGGACATTGAACCCCCAGCGACAGATGAGGCGTCTGGGATTCCGTTCAGGATCAGCCGGCGATCGGATGGCGAGGAGGCCGCCCCCTCTGTGCCGGCCTAATGCATTGCCAGTGCGGTGATGATGGCGAACAGGCCCCCGACGACAAGTAGAATGAGGATGACCAGTGCCACCTTCTCGCTCGCAAACCAGATGGTGCCTGCCCGGCTTCTGACCTCGTACCATTGGGCTGCCGCCTGCTCGCCGGGCAGTTTCTCCGCAAGCAACCGTTGCAGTCCTACGGCCAGGCTGGTCATCAACTCGGCGTGAATCGCGCGTTCCTTGTCCTGTCGCGGCATGATGCCTGCTGCGATGCTGACGCGACCGCGGTCGTACTTCACCTGCACCGCCTGCGGCAGCTTGATCACCTTGCGGGACGTGGCTTGATCTCGCCCGGAGACCGCCTTGACCTCACTGCTTGTAGCGTGCTGGATGCGGAATTCGAGAGTCTCCAGGAACGTGACAACCATCTGCATGGCCATATCGGCCTCGTACGTCGTGACGAATGAGTGCTCGACAAGCATGTCCTCTACCATCCTCCCATTTCGCCGATGATGACAAGCAGGTTATGTGTGAAGTGCATGACAACACACGGATAGAGCGACGCAGTGCGGACTCGAAGGATGCCCAGCACAAGGCCGACAACAAGCAGGTGAGGGAAGTTCACGGGCGCCAGGTGGAGGACCATGAACAACAGCGATGAAACCACCACGGCCGATCTGAGGCCGAGAAGCGTTGAGAGATCCTCCAGGATGAATCCTCGGAAAGCAAGCTCCTCGGCAATTGCGGGCTGGACACAGTAGATCAACATCACCATGGCCCACCCGTAGCCGGCCTGAAGGAGCGAATCGCTGAGGACAAGCGTTTCGATGTCCAGCAGCGACGTGAGAGCAAAGACCGCCAGCGAAGACAGGCCCCACGTGGCAATGCCAAGGCCGATGGCCAGCGGATAGTGCCAGAAACGTCCCGGATTCGCGAGGACGGGGCGAACCTGTGAAAACGAAAAAACGGCCCATATCGCCGTCACCGCAGCGATCGCGGCCGACGCGATGACCTCCACGTGAGCTTCGCTGCTCGGCGACAGCCGGTACGCGATTATGGCGATGGCGCTGGCCGCCAGGAGCGCGAAGTAGAGGGTCAGTGGACGGCGGTACAGGGACGACGCCCCATCCAATCGGATTGGGCATGGATTGGGCTCCGCAGGAGTCGCCACCAGCGTGGTGCAGCATGGGCATTCGGCCCAGTATGGCTGCCAGGGACGCCCGCACCGGGTACAGAACTTCGGTTGCGGAAGCGTGGTCGAGGCCGGACCGCCGTCGACGATCTGGTCGTGGGCACCCTGCTGGGCACAAGGAGCCGTTGGCCGACTGCCGGGGCGGAGTCCGACGTTTTCGAGGTCGCCGGCATCAGTCATTCGACACGCCTTCCACGAAGGCATCCAGAAATCATCGCCGATCCTGGCCTCAGGCTCCCCGTAGGGCCATCTGTTCTCTCAGCTTCTTGTGCTTCGTGCCGGCCTGAATTGCCCTCACGAGTACGGCGATGATGATGATCTTGACAATGATTCCCTGGGCGATCGTCATGGGATCCATAACGGCATTGATCACATGAATCGTGACGAACAGCACCAGCCCGACAAGAGCCGCTGGCAGGGGGTTCTTCCGGGCCCAGAAGGCCAGTCCGGCGTAGATGCCGGCCAGGATGAGGTTCGTGACCAACAGGACGACGGCCATCGCGGCGTACTCTTTGCCGGCCCTGCCCAGTGCGAAGGAGAGCAGCAGGCCGAAGATGAAGGTCAGAATAGCGACCGCCAACAACGCGCCGAACGCCTGTTTGGCCTTCCTGTGCAACTGGTCCGCCTGGAGGTCCTGGCCGACCGCCGTGGCCGCAACCTGGTTGCCCGCCACGATTCTCGGCAGCGACGGATTCAGTTCGGGGAGCGCCTTGCCGCACTGGGCACAGAACGCGACGCCGTCTTCGTTGACTGCCGAACAGTGGGGACATGCTGCCATGTGTCGAGTTCTCCAAAGAGTCCTGTCGTTGTGACCGCACACCGACTCAGATGACATGCCGCCAATAGGCCTCTGAAATGTAGACAGGCACGGTCGAAACTTCAACAGTATTCCTGCCTGAAATCTGCCTGACCATGTTGAATTGTGCCGGGAAGGCTGCTCCGGCATGGATGCGCAAGGAGGCATGCGATGACCCGCATGCCTCCTGTAGTTGCTGTCCTGCGACGCCGACTCCAGTGAGCGACGGCGCCCCGATGAACGTGTCAGGCCCACTCACCGACCAGCCAGTCGGGTCTCCACCTCTGCTGCCACGGCGAACAACTGCGCATTGCGGTCCTGCCAGCCGGAGGCCACGAACCAGGCGTTGCCGGCTTTGGCGTCCCAGGCTTTCTGCATGGCGATCAGGTCCCGGTAGGCGGGCACCAGGCCGTTGCCCATGGCCGCCTCGTCGGCGCCGCGGCCTTTCCACAGGGCAACATGCCGCTCGTCGAGAATCTTCTGGGCCTTCTCCGCCAACTCCGACCCCAGTTTGCCTCGCAGCTTCTCGTTGGTCAGGGCTCTCTCGATGGCGATGCGGGCCTCACACTCCTGGACGCCCTCGGTGAAGGTCTCGAGCCGCGCGGTCCCCACCGGGCCGTCCGGGCCGGGTGCCAGCAACCAGCCCGTAATGTTCATGCTGTGCCAGTAGCTGTGCGGGTAACGGTCGGTGACGGTGCCGACGCGGCGGCCGCGCTTGTCCTTGATCGTGAACCAGAAATCCGCGCCGATGCGTGCCAGGCCGCGCTGGTTGCCGGTGATGTTGGCCTCGGCCTCGCCGCGGATCGTCACCATCGACTTCGTGTTGAAATACTGAAACCGCCAATACTGGGCATGCAGGATGTCCTTCTGCCAGCCGTACGTGCGCCCGTGCGCCGGGTTCATCGTGTACTGGTGGTCCAGGGCCACGGCTGTGTAGCCGACCGTGGCGACGCCGTAAAGCTGTCTGTCGCCGAACTTGCTGGTGCCGAAGAGCCACCGCGCGTGGTGCGAGGCCGACGTCCAGGGTAGGTCGCCGGCATACTCCTTCAGCGCCTTGACCTGCGACTCCGATGGCCGCCAGTCGGACATCACGCCCAGCATCATCGCCCCTTCGAGGCCGCGCTTCGCCATCCGCTGTCGCAATTCACGCCAGAACGGGCCCCAGACGGCCTTGCCGGCCTCGGTGTCGTAGTGCGGCAGGAATCCCTTGGACGTCTTGCCGCTCGCCGGATCGACCATCGTCACAGGAACGCCCTTGCGACCTTCGGCCACGCGCGCCTCGAACTTGTCCAGCTCGTAGCTCTTGTTGTCGCGCTGCTGCTTCATGAAGCTCTCGTCCGGAGGCGTCACGAAGACTTCCCAGACGTAGAAGATCACCTGCTTCGGCGTGCCCAGATTCTCGGCGGCCGTGTCCAGGTAGCGGTCCATGACCGAGAAATCGGGCTCCGCTTTGTCGCCCTTGGCGATCCAGCGGACCATGGTCTCGCTGTTGCCCATGTTGGTCTCGGCGACGAGTGGAATATAGACGGTGCGGCTGCTGGTGGGCGACATGAGCCGCATCGACCGCGCGATCATGGCCCAGTGCTTCTCGGACCAGAGTGGCACGTCGTATTCGGTCGCCAGGGTGTCGGGCGACTGGACCAGCTCGATCCAGGTGGCGTATTTCTGCGGGTCGGGCAGCGTCCAGTCCTGGACGCGCAGGGTCACCGGCACGCGGACGGGATCGGCCCCGGCGGCGGCGACGGTCAACTGGGCGGTGTAGGTTCCGGCCTTGGCCTCCGTGGGCACGCTCACCGTAACCCATACCGGGATCGTCGCCTGCCCCTCGGGTGGGGCGCTCAGGAGAATGTCGCGGCCCACCGGGCGGTGCCAGCTGCCGACAGCCTCTTCCCATGCGACCGCGTAGCGGACCGTGACCGCCGAGGCCGGGATCGCAGCCCCGTCCTGCTTCAGGTCGCTCATGGTCGCTTTCAGGCCCTCGATGGCCTGAGTGGCCGTCACAATGACCTTGCCCGAGAATCTGCCGTTGCGGGCGCCGGTGATCGCAATCTCGCACGGGCTGTCCGGGTCGGCTTCGGTCTGATCGTTGATGTCGCCGGCATAGACCTTCAGGGGCGTGGCTCCCGCGGCCGGCGGCGCCAGGGGCCCCATGAGAGCCGCAACAATCAGCATCGCCACACAAACCCAGGCCATCAGGCGGTCTCTGCGCACCTCGACGGCTGCTGTCCCAACGCATTGTGTCATGACTGCGGCTCCTCGTGGTCCCGAAGGCACTCCTTTGGATACAGGCCGACAAGATCAGCGGCTGACAGGTTGAACCCCGCTGATGCGCCCATGCACCGGGGAATTCGCTTCGGGGCGAAGACCGGTTGCGCGGCAGGGCGTCGCCCCATGGACGGCCGCATTGGGCGGTCCACGTTATTTGACACTCACGGGATTCTGGGGTAATCTTCAGAATGGCTGTTGGGCTTGGCGGAGGCACTGGCTGCATAAACGCTCCCAATAAACGGCGCAGAACACCCGGTCGCCTTGGGCAACAGGACCGTTCCGGTGGAGGTGGTGGCCATGAAACCGCGATTCGTGACGGATTTGGCGTGTCTTGGGGCCTTGGCAGGGGCGTTGTGCCTGGTGACGGCGGCCCGGGCCGCCGGTCCGATCCTGATTGACCACAACGACTGCGACATCGCGAGCATTCCACAGGCCGACATCCAGCGCGCCAAAGACACCCTGCACATCGCTTACGGGCACACCTCGCACGGCAGCCAGTTGACCACGGGCATGACGCCGCTGGACGCGTTCATGCAGACCCGCTACGGCACGCCTGCGGGGCTCTACACGTGGACCGACGGCGGCACGGGCGACACGCTCGACATCGACGATGCCCCGTTTTCCGGAGCCAGCGACCTGGGCAATCCGAACTTCACCGCCTGGGAGGCTGCCACGCGAACCTACCTGGCCGGGCATCCCAATTGCAACGTGGTGATCTGGTCGTGGTGCGGCCAGGTGTCGGGGGCCACCGAAGCCAACATCAACACCTACCTGAGCCTCATGACCGGGCTGGAAAACGATTTTCCGAACGTCAGGTTCGTCTATATGACCGGCCACCTCGACGGCACCGGCGCCGCGGGCAACCTCAATGTCCGCAACCAGCAGATTCGCAACTACTGCATCGCCCACAACAAGATCCTCTACGACTTCGCCGACATCGAGAGCTACGACCCCGATGGCCTGACCCATTACATGCCGCTGCTGTGCAACGACAACTGCGACTACGACAGCGACGGCAACGGCTCGCGCGACCGCAACTGGGCCACCGTCTGGCAGAATGCCCATCCCGGCCAGTGGTACAGTTGCTCGGCGGCGCACACGCAGCCGCTGAACGGCAACCGCAAGGCCTATGCTGCGTGGGCCCTGTGGGCGGCGCTGGCCCGGCCGTCCGAGGTGACACTCGTCCGGTGGGAGTTGCTGGCCCCGCATGGCGCCGCGGGGACCCTTGGCGTCGAAATCGGCGACGGTGGCGTGGAGCCGCGAGGGCAGGGGGTCACGCAGTTGCGGCTGACGTTTGACTATCCTCTGGATCCGGCGACGGTCGACAACGACGCCGTCACGGTCGACGGCCGGACCACGGCATCGTGCGTCCTGGAGGACGGCAACCGCGTTCTGGTGGCCACGCTGACGACGGCCTTGCCGAGCGGCGCTCGGTACGAAGCGCTGCTGGCTGCCGCCGTGCGGGGCGAGGGCGATGCCCCCGTGGTCGGCGACACGAGCCTGAGCTTCGCCGTCCTGGTCGGCGATGCCAACGGCAGCGGATCGGTCAATGCCGCCGACATCCTGGCCGTGCGGGCCCGAGCCGGCGCCGCCGTGAACGGCGACACGGCCCGTTACGACGTGGACGGCTCCGGAGAGATTACCTCCGAGGACATGCGCCTGCTGCGCCCGTTGCAGGGGCAGGTACTGCCCTGAGCCCCGAGCAGAGGGAATCGCCACGCACGGCTGCAGTGGGGCTTCCGGCGACTCAGCACGTTTTCTGTGCGCCGCTGTAAACGCACTCGACACACAACGCCGCGGCGGCATGGCCGGGGTGCTTCGCCGGGTTCCATGTCTTCATGTCGTCGAAGACCTCGCCCTGGGTATGGTATTCCAGCGTGCCTTTGGCCTGGTAAGCCTTGCCCGCCTTGGTGCGAAAGAGCAGGGCCCCTCTGCACCCGCGCTGGATGTTCCTGCGCGTCTTGTCGAAGTAGTTGTCGGCCACGACCAGCCGGTTGTCGCCGAAAAGCCCCACGCACGTGGCGTAGATGATGTTGGGCGTTCCATCCGCATCGACCGTGGCCAGAATCACCGGGCCGTCCCGGTCGGCCCAGGCCTGAAGCACTTCGCTGCTCAATGAGGCCATGTGTCTGTATTCCTTTCCTTGTTCGATGGACAGGCGTTTGACGCTTTCAGCACAAGCACCACCTCGTGGTTCTGAGCCGCGGCGGAGAACGCCCGACCTGCCGCCGTGAAGACCGTCTCTGCCTCGCCGGTCACCATACTGCTCATGTGTCCAGCCTGGACCTCCAGGCCGGACTCCTGCAATGTCGCCAGAAAGGCATGAAGGGCCGTGCCGAGTTCACCGATGCGCAACGGATACAGGCTGACTTCGGCTTGGATGTTCATAATCGCACCTCCGCGACCAGCAAAGCTCCGTCAAGGGTTCCGACGGACGCAGTGGTTGCTTCGTCGGATGGCGCCGCACTGGCTTGCTGATCGAGTGTCGAGGCAACCATGCGAATCCGACCCAGGGGCGCCAGCATAACTCGCAGGGGTTCGGGGGAGAAGAGCCTCGCCGAGGCATACGGCTGTCGCCCGGTTGCCAGCCGCTCCTGATTCAGCGGTGCATGCCGGTTGAGCGTGCCAATCAGCAGCCGGCCTCCGGGTTTGGCGCAGCGAGCCATCTCGCGGAGAGCCGCACGAGGGTCAGGAACGAATTCCAGCATCGCCATGGCCGCGACCACGTCGAACGTCTTGTCCTCGAAGGGCAGGTCCGCGGCATCGGCCACCTCGAAGGAGCCGCCCGGCACATGCTGCCTGGCCGCCTGGATCATCTCGGTTGCCACGTCGATCCCCGTGACCTGATAGCCCATTTCGGCAAAGAACAAACACCAGTGGCCCGTGCCACAGCCCACATCGAGCAGCCGCTGCGACCCTGCTGCGCGTCCGAGGAATAGCCGCACGTCGCTCTTCTGGACCCGGTCGTGGGCCTGACCGTCGGGCGTCGCATACCATTGATCGTACCGGGCAGCCATGGAACCAAACGGAAACAGGCTTCTCATCGGCGGCATACTCCACAAGGACCGGGGCGACCCGGTGCGTGGGTCATCGTGTCGAGAGCCACATAGTGACTAATACCGCAACGGCGGCTGCAAACGTGGTATACGCGAAAACCGTCTTGATCGTCGCCGGCCGAGCCCGAAAGGTGAGCCGCGCGCCGATCACTCCGCCCAGCAACGCTGCGATTCCGAGCGGCAGGGCCCATGCCATGGTGAAATCCCCAGCCGCGGCATGACCAAGCAATCCCATCAGCGCGGTGGCCGCCACCATGGCGGCCGACGTTCCCACAGCCACACGCATCGGTACGCCGCACAACAGAACCATGAGCGGCACCTTGAAGGAACCGCACGAAATCCCGGTCATTCCAGCCACAAGGCCGGCGGCGGCCGTAATCGGCAATGTCAGCCACAGGTTGACGGAATACTGGTCGTTGCCGAATCGACGGTGCCAGCAACCCAGGCGCCGCGACTGATCCACAGGACGATCAGTCGCAGGTCGCAGCATGAAGAACCCGGCGACAACCAACAGAAACGCGAAGACGACCTTCATCACACCAACGGGGACCATGTGGGCATAGTATCCGCCGACGAAGGCCATGATATCGGTCGGCGGATCGATCAACAACGCCAGTTTCCAGTCCACACAGCGCGTCTTGGCGAAAAACGCCATGGCGGCCAGTGAGGTCACCAGAAGAATCAACTGGCTTGTTGTTGCCGCCTCCAGCATCGGCACGCCGCAGAGCAACAGAATGGGCACGTAGAAGTTGCCGCCACCACGGCCGGTCATGGTCATCAACACCGACACCACAAGAACAGCCGCAACTGCCACGATAAGTGGGATCATAAGAGGTCTTATCACTCATCAGAATACAGTCAATCGGCTTTGCCCCGTTCGGCGAGCCGTGCGCTCACCGCGCTCCACAGGTGGCGGATGTCTTCGGCGCAGCCGTCCTGCTGGTGCTCGACCACCGAGAGGCCACGGATCTGTGCCTCGGTCACGGCGCGGTCGTAGCGAATCCGGCCCGCCACGCGAATGCCGCGTTCGCCGCATAGCGACTCGATCCGGTCGGCCACTTCCGGGTTCAAGTCCCACTTGTTGATGCACACCAGCACCGGCAGCGCGAAGTGCCGCGCCAGGTCGGCCACGCGGCCCAGGTCGTGCAGCCCGCTCAGGGTCGGCTCCGTCACGACCAGCAGCAGGTCCGCGCCAGTGATCGACGCAATGACCGGGCAACCGATCCCCGGCGACCCGTCCACGATGATCGTCGTCAGTCCATCCGTAGCGGCCACTTTGCGGGCTTCCTGACGCACCGTGCTGACCAGTTTCCCCGAGTTTTCCTCGGCCACGCCAAGCCGGGCGTGGACCATAGGGCCGTGGCGCGTCCGGCTGACGAACCACCGCCCGTTGACCGCCTCGGCGAATTCGATGGCCTTGGCCGGGCAGAACCACGCGCACACGCCGCAGCCTTCGCAGGCGATGGGATCAATCCGGAAGTGCGTGCGTCCGTCTTCGCCCCGTTCGAGCCTCACGGCATCGAACCGGCACAATTCGTGACACTTCCCGCAATCCGTGCAGCGGTCGCTCAGGATTCTCGCCCGTTTGCCGCCGGAGAAGGCTTCCTCGCGAATGTTCTCCGGATCCAGCACCAGGTGCAAATCCGCCGCGTCCACGTCGCAATCGGCCAGCACCGACGGCGCCGCCAGCGAAGCCAGCGACGCGACAACCGACGTCTTCCCGGTGCCTCCCTTGCCGCTGATGACCACAAGTTCCTTCGGTCGGATGTCCATGCCTGTCACTGTCCTCTCATTGACGCGTGTGCAGACGCTCCAGGTCGGCGTGCCGCTGCTCATTGGACACGGGCCGCCGCCCTCGACTCGATCTGCTGCAGCAGATTGTCATAGAGTAACCGCTGTTCGGGCAGTGCGTCGCAGGCCATCTCGCCTCGCGAATACGCCTCCGCCACACGCCGATCGTCGGGAATCTCGACAAGAATCTCGATGCCTTCCCGCTCGCAATACTGTTGCGTTCGATCGTCTCCCATGCCGGCCCGATTGACCGCCACGGCAAACGGCAGCCCCAGCGCGCGAATCACCTCCACGGCAAGACGCAGGTCGTTCAGCCCGAAAGGCGTCGGCTCCGTCACCAGCAGCACGAAGTCCGCGTCGCGCACGCTCTCGATCACCGGACACGACGTGCCCGGCGGCGAATCCAGCACGACCAGATCAGCCTCCGGCGCCGATGCTTTCACCGCGCGAATCACCGGAGGGCTCATGGCTTCGCCGATATTCAGTAACCCCTGGACGCATGTCAGGCCGCCCACGCGGCCGATCTGCAACTGCCCTGTCGTGCGACTCGATTCGCGGATCGCCCCCGTCGGACACACCAGCCAGCATCCCGCGCAGCCGTGGCACAACTCAAGAAACAGCAGCACGTCGTTCTTCATCGGCAGGATGGCGCTGTACTGGCAGATCTTGCCGCACAGGCCGCAACCCGTGCACTTGCTCTTGTCCACCGCAGGGACGCTCACGCTGACCGGCTCGGTGCGTTCGATCTCGGGTTTCAGGAACAGCGCCCCGTTGGGTTCCTCCACGTCGCAGTCCAGGTAGACCACGCGTTTGCCCCGGCGCGACGCCGTCATGGCCAGATTCGTGGCCACGGTCGTTTTGCCGGTGCCGCCCTTGCCGCTGGCTACTGCAATTCTCATGCTTGCCCTCCTCGGTGGAACTCCAACACCCACGGTGCAAACTGCGGGCCAAAGGCCGGGACGATGCCGAATCGTTCTCCTGAGGCCGCCAGGGCAGTGAAACGCGTCGCGACTGACGCGATGGAAGTGCAGAATGCAACGGTGGCAATGGACCGCATACGGCAGAATGCAACGATAGCGCATGTATCCCCTCGCTGCACATCATCGCGGCTGAGGGGGCTGCCGGCACTCTGGACGATCCGGCGGTATCGGGAACCCGTGTGGGGACCGCGTCCTGCGTGGCACACTCGGAGTGCGGGGTTGAACGGGCAGGGGGGCTCTACGATTGCAGGATGCAACGATGGCTCTTGCGGCGGCGGACGGCCAGCAGGCACAGGCCGACACCCAGGACCGATGCGGAAGCGGGTTCGGGGATGATGATGGATTCGACGGCGATGTTGTCCACGTACATGCTGTTGCTGAGCACCGTGCTGTAGCCACGGAACATGACGGACATGAACGATTCGTCCGCAGGAGCATTGTACTCGAGAGTGACGAACCCCGGGCTGCTGGCCGTGCCCCATGGAGCCGTGGCGTCGCCGATGAAGTCGCCGAGGCCGAAGAGGCTGCTGTAGGCCATGAGGCAGGCCGTGTCGCTATCCTGGCCGAAGTCGGTGAACTGGAGTCGGACGTAAGTCAACGGCAGCGAGAACGAGGCGATAAACCAGTTGTCCGTCGGTGTTTCCCATCCGAACCAGGGGTCCAGGGCGCGTGTGCCCCATTGCGGCGCGAAGGCCGGCTGCGTCACCTCGATGACGTCAAAGGGAGCCCAGTCGTTGCGCGTGACGAACATGGTGATCATGCCGACGCTGCATTCCAGAAACTCGTGGCCGCCAGGATGGACGAACCGTTCGCTGGTGGCGGCGCATTCCTCGAAATCGAAGACGACCAGGTCGGCCCTTGCCGGTGGCGAGCCAGTCAGAACGATGGCCATGCCCATGCACAGGGCCGCCAGACGTGTCACTTGTGTTCCCCCGATGCCCAACGTAGGCTCCTTCATTCCTGCACTGAGCGTTCCGTGCCACACGGTCGATGACGCCTGGCCACTCCGTGCCAGACACGCAACGATGCCGGCTCTGGCGGGTGCGCCACGCGACTTGCGTGAGCCGCCACAAACCTGGAAGGCCGCCGGGCCTGAACGGGCCGGGAATCCTTCAAACGTTGGAAAACGCAAACGTTGTGCCAATTGCCTGGCGGATCGCCTCGCAGGCGGTAGGGTATGGTTACACAATCAGTTACGGCGGCGTGTTGCGTGGAAGCAACGCCCCGGAAGAACCTGCATGGCGTAGGGGCAACGGTGCTGTCGTGGCGTCGCCGCCACGGGCAGGGCGTCACGGGGTCTTGTTGCACGGCCCATACCACCAGGGTCACAAGAGGACAACGGGCACGTCTGACGGTGTGCTGCATGGCCCCCAACCGTGAATGGGAGTCGGCGCGGGAGCGGTTTTCAGCGTGGTGGGGCCTGCCTCTGATGTTCGCTGAGTTCGGCAGCCATGATCTCCCCGAATGCCATATCGTCCTCCTTGAGTTGGGCGGCCATCACGTCGCGGAGACTGATCAGACCGACGAGGCGTCCGTCCTGAACGACGGCGAGGTGGCGGAAATGGCCCTTCTTGAGCCGCAGCGCGCACTGGTCCACGGGCTCGTCGAGCCGACAGGTCTTGACGGGCGAACTCATCACGTCGCCCAGTCGCGTGGTGTGGGGATCGCGACCGACGGCGACAACGCGTTGCAGGAGGTCGCGTTCGGTGAAGATGCCGACGGGCGTGTCGCCGTCGCGGACAACAATGGAACCGATGACCGCCCTGGACATGATCTGGGCAGCTTCGGTGACCGTGATTTCGGGCGATGTCATGACGACGTCGGGCTGCTTGACGCGCAGAATGTCGTGAATCCTGAGCATGGGGGCCTCCTGTTCTGCGGATGGACCGCAGCCCCGGCAGCCGCCCGTGGCGGCCTGCGACGGGGCCTGCAACGCATATACACTCGACCGTTCATCGGCAAGTTGGCGCGTATTTGCCCGGCAATTCGCCGGACAGGGCAGGATCGGGCCGTCTGGATCGCCAGGAAGGGGGGGCGGCAGCGGAAATTAGGGGGAATTCCGCACGTCAGTCGAGGTAATCGCGGGTCAGGCGGTACGCGACATAGATGGCCGCCAGACCGCCTATCGTGCTTCCCACCAGGGCCATCCAGATGTTGACCTTGGCGCCCAGCCACCAGCCGAGAGCGCTTCCGACTGCCATTGCGATGAACATCACCGACTTCACGCTTCATGACCTCCTGGCCTGAAGATGTGCCGCCGAGGCATTGCCCATGCGGCGGAAGAGCACTATACCGCGCGGCGGCAAAAAGAAGAAGACGCGAGCGTCGCAGGTCTCGCGTCTTCGGGAAAAGCCGTTGCCGCGTGAGGCGTCGGAGCTATTCCATCCGCTCCACCGTGGCGCCGTCGAGGAACCCTTCGAGCTTGCGGGCCCGCACCGGGTGCTGGAGTTTGCGAATGGCCTTGGCCTCGATCTGCCGCACGCGCTCGCGCGTGACCTTGAAGATGCGGCCGACCTCTTCGAGGGTATACGTGTAACCGTCGCCGATGCCGTAGCGCAGCTTGATGATTTCGCGCTCGCGGTAGGTGAGGGTCTTCAGGACGCTCTCGATGCGGTCGCGGAGCATTTCCTGCGTGGCGGCCGTGACGGGGCTCTCGACGGAGTCGTCCTCGATGAAGTCGCCGAAGTACGAGTCCTCGCTCTCGCCGACGGGACGATCGAGGGAGATCGGGTGCCGCGAAATCTTCATGACGCGCCGCGCCTCGCTGACGCTCATGTTGCCCTTGTGGGCGATCTCCTCGATGGAGGGCTCGCGGCCGTTCTCCTGGAGCAGCTGTTTGGCGATGTTGCGCAGCTTGGTCATCGTCTCGATCATGTGGACCGGGATGCGGATCGTCCGGGCCTGGTCGGCGATGCTGCGCGTGATGGCCTGACGAATCCACCACGTGGCGTAGGTCGAGAACTTGTAGCCGCGACGGTACTCGTACTTGTCCACGGCCCGCATGAGGCCGGTGTTGCCTTCCTGGATGAGGTCGAGGAAGGGCAGGCCGCGGTTGCGGTACTTCTTGGCGATGGAGACCACCAGTCGGAGGTTGCCGCCGCTGAGCTTGCGTTTGACGTCCTCGTACTCGGCGTGGCACTTCTCGATCCGCTGAACGCGTGCGGCCAGGCTGGCGGAGTTCTCGCAGACGAGGTTCTCCAGGCCCTGGAGCTCTTCCCTGAGGGTCTTGACCTCGCCGTCGTCGCCGCCGGAGAGGCTCAGCTCGGTGATGGTGCGCTCGAGGTCCTGCATCTTCTCGCTGATGGCCTTGAGCTTCTTCATCAGTGGCACGATCTTGCCCGTGCGCAGCGAAAGCTCTTCGAGCAGGGTGACGCACTTGCGGCGTCGGGCCTGCATCTGCTTCTTGATGTCGCGTTTGCGGTCGGCCGAGATCGAGTTGGCGACCATGGCCGTGTAATCGTCGCGGTTGCGGTCCATGAGCACCTGGGCCGTCCGCAGGTTGGTCGGCAGACGCTCGGTGATGGTTTCCTTGGCCAGGTTCTCGGAGATGCTGATCTTCATCGTCCGGTCGAACGGCAGCAGGCCGCGGTCCACCTGGCTCAGAATGTCGATGGCCGTGGAGATGCTGAGCATGCTTTCGAGAACCTTGCGACGAAACTGCTTCCGCGTCAGTTCGATCTTCTTGGCCAGGGAGATTTCCTGCTCGCGCGTCAACAGGGGGATTTCGCCCATCTGCGTCAGGTACATGCGCACAGGGTCGTCGATCCGCTTCGAGACGTTCTCCTCGTCGGCAATCTTGGCAGCCGGCTCGGTCTCGACGCGCGCATAGGTGTTGTCCATCACCTCGGACTCGTCCACGAGGTCCACGCCCAGGTCGTCCAGTTCGGTCAGAATCTGGTCCAGACGGTCCGCGCTGACGAGGTCGTCAGGCAACATCTCGTTGATCTCTTCGTAGGTCAGGTAGCCTTTCTGCTTACCCTTCTCGAAGAGCGATTTGACTTGCAGTTCCATTACGTGCTGCCGCTCCTGTGTGTGCGTCCGGACATCCTGTCGCCGGGCGTCTTTCTGGTCATTGTTTCGCCGTCATCCCTGGCGGCAGGAACCCATGCCTGTCTTGCCGCAACTGCTGCAACCTTCGAAGTGCCTCGCGACGTTCCTCCTCGTTTTCGCCGGCCGAGATCTGGCTTCGCACTTTCGCCAGCTCGTCCCGCTCGTCCAATCGGTTGAGGGTCGCCAGGGCATCCTCCAGCATGGTTGTCAGCTTCTCGCGGTCCGGTCCCGCGTCCGGCACATCGCCGGCCAGGTCCGACGCCAGTCGGGCCACCGCTTCGTCCTGAAGGTGGCCCCACAACACCGGCAGTCCCTCGTCCTGAAGGCGCCGGTCCAACTCCACAAGCTTCCCGTACAGCGTCTGATGAGCCGCGGCGAGCATCCTTTCCGGAGGCCACCGCTCGGCCGTGGCGGCAATCCGCTCGGGCCAGGCCATCAGCACCTGCAATATTAGACGCTCCGCACGGCTACGCAGGTCGGCCGAAATCCCCCGATCCGTCGGGCTGTCCGCGGGAGGCTCGTCCGTCTGCTCATACTGCCGAGCCTGTCCGGCGGCTCTGCGGCTCAGGGCCGTGAGACGCTCGCGAAGGCTCTGCTCGGCCACGCCCAGCACCTGGGCCATCCGGGCCAGCACCAGATCGCGACGCAACGGGTCCCCACCCTGGGACCACGCCGGCTGCGCGGCGATGGTTTCGAGCATAGCCTCCACGGCCCGTCGCCGGCCCGCCACCGTATCCGAGGCGGCAAACTGTTGACGCACCAGACGCCACTTGTATTCCATGGCATCCGGGGACGCGTCGACCAGGGCCAGAAATTCGTCCTTGCGTCCCTGGGCCAGGAAGTCGCACGGGTCGAGGTTGTCGGGCAACGTCACGATCCGGACGCCGAGTTCCTCGGCCAGGAAGACGGCCAGGGCGCGGTCGGCGGCATTCTGGCCGGCCAGGTCGCCGTCAAAAATCAGGACGACCTCGTCGACGTACCGCTTCAGGAGCCGCACGTGACCGGCCGTCAGGCTGGTGCCGAGGGTCGCCACGACGTTGGCCAGGCCCACCTGCTGGGCCATGAGGCAGTCGGTGTATCCCTCGACGACAATGGCCCTTCGGGCCGCGGTCATGGCGTCGCGAGCGGCCGTCAGACCGTACAGATTGAAGCTCTTGTTAAAGATCATCGTGTCCGGCGAGTTCAGGTACTTGGCCGGATCGTCGCCCAGCGTTCGGCCGCCAAAGGCAATGGGCCGATTGAGGGCGTCGTAAATCGGGAACATCGCCCGATTGCGGAACCGGTCGTAATGGCCGGGCCCCTGATTCCGCGGTATGGCGAGGCCGGCGGCCTCGAGCAGGGCAATATCGATGCTTCGCCTGGCAGCCGCACGAACGAGCGTGTCCCATGCATCGGGGACGAAGCCCAGGTGAAACCGCTCGATGGTCTCGGCCGTGAAGCCTCGCCGCGTCAGGTACTCGCGGCCGGGGCGTCCCACGGTGTCGTCGGCCAGCAGCCTTTCGAACAGCCGGGCGGCCCAGGCGGTTGCCTTGAACACGCGCGATCGGTCGATGCCGCCGTCGGCGTCGCCGCCGCGAGTCTGCTCCTCCTCAATGCGGACGCCGGCACGCTCAGCCAGCATCCGGACGGCCTCGGGAAACGTGATGCTCTCCCGGGCCATGACAAACTGAAAGACCGAGCCTCCCTTGCCGCAACCGAAGCACTTGAAAATCTGCTTCGACGGGCTGACGTAGAAACTCGGGGTCTTCTCCTGGTGAAACGGGCAACAGGCCTTATAGTCCTTGCCCGACCGCTTCAGCGGCAGGTACGAGGAGACGACCTCGACGATATCGTTCGCCCGCTGGACCTCCTCAATAGTGGCTTCAGACAACTTGCCGGCCACAGCGTCACCTGTCTGTGCCGGGTCACCGAGCGTTCCGCAATCGGGTGCGGATGAACGGTATTCGTCCGGCCGTGGGTCGAAAAAAGTAGCCCGGCCAGCATTCGTCCGGGCCACGTCACCTGCTCAAGCGGCGATTCAGGGTGCAGCCCCACCGTCCCACTGGGCAGATACAGGTCCAGAACCCTGCGCGAACCCTTACCGCACCACTGTCACCCTGACGGTACCTCTGAAACCGTACAAGTATAGCTCACGGGGGGAGCACAGTCAAGGCGTGCGACGCATTGGCGATGCTGAAATCGCGGAATCGGGACTTCTGTGGAGGCGGTGTAACTGGTTTCTTTGGCGTTCCTTAGGATGGCACAAGGGGCTGTGACGAGGGTGCTTGGCGGAAAAAGCGGGGGATCTTGACTTCCGGGTCAGGCTTTACCAGGTGTCCAGCGGGCGGGACCGGCCGCGCTCGGCGGCGGGCGGGTGTTGCGGGAGGAGTGAACCGGCCGCCTGTCGTGGCTGCGGGACGGGTTGACGGTGGGCGGCAAGTCGCTATACTCGCTTGTGGCACGGGCAGGGGACGGGACCGGGCGTTGGTGCGAGCGATGGATCGGGAGGGAGCGTCGGATGAGATGGTGCGATTTGGATTGCCCCGAGGCGACGTGGCCTGAGAGCAAGGATCTCAGCGGCGCTTGCCGGACGTTTCAAGCCCTGTTTTGTCGGAAGCTTGGTCGGGTGGTTCAGAAGAACGGTCTGTGCCAGTGCCCGTCGGAGCAGGCGAAAGGGCCGGAAGGTGCGCAACCCTAGGTGCGGCAAAGGGCTGCGTCGGTTGCCGGGCTCGCCTGGGGTGCGTAACGGGTGTTATCCGGTGACGTTATCTGTTACATGGCCCCAGGCGAACCTTGCACAGTAGAATCGGCACAATCCTGTGAACAATGTCAATGCCAACAAGCGTGTGTTCGGCGTAAGGGCTTTTTTGTAAGGGAGTTCGGTGTTTTTCGAGGGGCTTGAGATTCGTTCGGCAAGGTCGGGATATTGTCTTGCAATTCGCGGGTCGCTGTCGTATATTCTTAACAGAGTTGCCCTGGTGCGGGGCGACTGGCCCATATGTGGGTCGGCCGTGCGGGAAAGTGATGTGTCAAAACTCCCTGCCTTGCCGAAGGCGGGGACATAGTTGATCTTCAGACAGTGGGACTCCTTGACTGACACCTGCGATTGACACGTGACAACTGTCATGATCAGCAACTGTGAGTGTCACCGTGGGACAACTTGATCGGCACCTTGATACCCACTGTCCACGAGGCCGTCGCAACCCAGCGTTCGACGGCCTTTTTTTTATCCACAAAGGGGCTGCGCGGCATCGCCGCGTGTGACCGCCCGTTCCTGTTGGTCGCCCAAGCCGAGGGCGGCTGTGGCACATTTCTTTCCAGTGGCTGAATCCGCAGGTGGCACACTCTGGCGTCGGCTTCGCCGCCGCTCCAGAGTGTGGGACCCAACGCGCCGTCTCGACCGTGGCGGTGCTCCAGGCTCTGTCCGAGACCCGTAGCGTGGTCATCATGCTCATGAGTGCCACGGGCAGGAAAGGCCGCGGAGGGCACAGAACGCAGGGCCAGGAGTCCCCTGGCACTCACGGGCAAGATGCCAATACTGTCCGGGACGTTGGGGGGGTGGGGCGAGGGGGACGGCGTGTGGGGCGTCAGGGAGTCATGGGATGTGGGGCGGGGGCGGGATGGGCGCATGCGGCGGCGGTCGGTTCGCCTCGGGCAGGAAGAGGGCGTCGAGGTTACCGGTTCTGTTTTTCGGCGCGTCGGCGGGCCAGGCGCGCTCGTTCGAGTTGTCGTTCCCGTTCCCGTTTTTCCAGGATCGGGAGGATGTCGTCGAGGGTGGCCCGCCCGCTGGCGACGAAGGTCAGCAGACTGACGGCATATTTGCTGACGCGGTGGCCGGTGGCCAGGTACGTCAGCAGCACGCCGATGACAGCCACGTAGAACTGGATCGTCAGGCCGCCGGGGCTGTGGCTGATGAGGTGCTCGAAGTGGCCCCAGACCTTGAGCCAGCGGAAGAACAGTTCAATCTGCCAGCGGCGGCGATAGAGGAGGCCGACGACGTAAGCCGGCGCCTCGAGCAGACTGGTCAGGAGGCGGATGGGCGTGTCGGTTCCGGGCTCGCACAGCACCAGTTCGCGCAGAGGCCGGTCGGGCGCGCCGCGTCCGGGGAGGCGGCCGAGGCGGTCGCTCTGGACGCCGTGGGCTGCGTCCTGCTCCGAGAGGGGCAGGAGGCATTCGGGGTCGAAGTTTGGCGCGTGGTCTCTGGCGCGGACGACGAAGTCGCTGCCGGCGTCCAGGACGGCGTGGAAGAAGTCGAAGTCGATGAAGTTGCGGTCGAGCAGGTAGACGGCGTCGGGCAGAAGGTTCTGGGCGACGGCGGCGGTCTCGGAGGGCTGGGCCCGTCCGCTGAGGCTGAGGGCGACCGGCATGTCGTTGCGTGTGTCGAGTTGGACGTTCAGGCGCATCTGGGCGCCGTCCTTGCCGTTGCGTCGCGTCAGGTGCAGGGCCCAGGCGACGTCGGCGTAGAGGTTGAAGTAGGAGCCGTCGGCGGCGATGATCTGCTGGGTGATCCGTTCGAGGTCGGCGTCGGCGCGACTCAGGGCGGGCAGACGCCGGCGGAGGTCGTGGATGATGGGTCGCAGCCGTTCGGGATCGAAGGCGGCCAGGGCGTCGGCGGTGGTGGAGCGGCAGAGCTGGTCGATGCCGAGTTCGTCGCGGCAGACGCGGCCGAGGCCTTCGAGCGTTCGGAGGCTGCGGCAGGTGGGATTGTAGAAGGCGTAGAGCAGGGCGACCAGGAGCGTGTCCATGTGCAGGAGGCGGTTGGGGTGGTCGTAGGCCGCCCGGAGTCGCTGCAGGTGTCCCTGGAGGACGGCGAGGTTGGCCGGATCGACGAGCTCCTGACGGACCACGGGCGGGCGTTTCCTGCGTCCGCGTCGTGGCGGAGGCGGCGCGGGCGTGGCGTCCTGCGAGGGCTCCCTGGGCGTCGGCTGCTCCATGCCTATGAAATACCGCACCCCAGGCCCTGGCGCAAGTTAAGGTTCTGTTAAAGAAGTGTGACGATACGGTTACCGGACAGTATTGGCA
>JAAYDY010000110.1 GCA_012729015.1 Phycisphaerae bacterium
GATCTCGGCCACCTGGCGCGTTTCGGACATGATACGGTTCACCGCGGCCATGTCGAGGGCGAAGGTCTCGGCAGACGCCGCATGAGGCCCGGGTGGAATCGTCTCCCCCGGCGCCCGCGGCCCGCCCTTGGCAATCTCGACCAGCCCGTCGGCGCGCAACCCCGGTCCGGCCGCGGACACGAGACTGTCAAGTTCCGTCGCATCGAGACCGAGCTGACGGTAGACCTTTTTCAGGGCGCGCATCTCGTCGCCCGTCACTACCTGATCGACGGCGGCAACGGCGAAGAGGTACTTGCCCACCAGCCGGCGCTGCTCGACAGAGAGCTTTGCCTGAAGTTTGCGGCCAAGACGGCTGTCGCCCGCCTCGCCCGTCAGCAACAGATGCTGAAGCGCCCGCAGTCGCAGCTTCTCGTTCGCGGTCAGTTCGAACTGGCTCTCCAGATGACGCAGCATGTGAGCCATTTCGTCTTCGCTGGCCGTGCCGTCGGTCAGGGCCACGCCCATGCCCAGTTCGAGCATGGCCGCGGCGGCAGGATAGAAGCCGCCTTCTTCGCCGGGCTCTTCGGCCAGCAGGAAGAGGCTGATCTTCTGGTCCCATGGCCAGCTCTTCCCGGTAATCCGGGTATCGGGTTCCAGGCCGAACTCAAGGACGTCCGCCGTAGTCAGGATCTCCGCACACTGCCGTTTCGTCAGCCGGGCGACCTGCGGGAATCCCTTGATGCCAGCCAGCGCCGACGCGGGCACGATGGCCCAGCCCCCATCGTCAACGTGCTCGTTGTTCACCTTGAACCACGCGTCGGTTTCCGGGTGGTCACCCTTGCGAAGCTCGGCAGGCAGGGCCTCGTACATGGCCGTCGTCATGGCGGCAGCCGGGCCCTCGGCCTGGTGAGCACGGTCGAAGGCCCGCAGTTCCTCGATGCCGTCGGACCACAGGGCAACCAGGGGAGCGAACTGGCTGGGCAGGCCCGTCACATTGGGTATCGTCAGGCGTTCCAGCCCAAGCGACAGCCGACCGAGGGCACTGCTGGCGGCACGGTACTGGATGCGGGTGTTGCGCTTCGAGGCCTGCAGGGCCAGCCCCTGACCATAGACGGCGGCGTACTTCTCGTAAAACAGCTTGCGGAATACCTGTCCATTGCGGCGCACGATCACGCTGCGCGGGCTCTTCAGATCCGCTGCCGCGATGGCGTAGGCGATCTCCTTCGGCAACGGTTCCTTACGCAGATAGAACGTGGCCAGACATGTCGCCATGGCGTTGTCGTCGTGGGGAGGCGCGGACGTCACAGCCAGGGCGAGAGTCTCAGCCGAGATGCCTCCGGCCTTGAGAGCCAGGAGCATGGCCGTCCAGACGAAATCCGTGGCGTAGCCACGGAATGAGTGCGACGTGTGGTAGATCGAAAGCAGGCGCAGTACCTCGCGGATGATGGGCTCGTGGTCCTGATGATCGACGAGAACGCGGCGCTCCAGACCATAGAAGTAGATGAACACGTAGCCGATGGGCATCGCGGGGTCACCGCGGCCGCCAGTCAGCCACCGCAGGTACAAGCCGCGCTGTTCCGGCAGGCAGTCACTGTAGCTCGGCCAATAGGGCAACGACCACGCGCTCGCCGGCGTGTCGGTCCGGCTCGCTGGCAGGCTGGCGTCTAACAACGATGGTTCAGAAACGCCGCGTGCCGCCCCGTTGGCCACGTAGATCATCGGCCCGTGAAGGACGCCCCAGAGGCCCATATTCAAGTCCCTGCCGGGGCCGACGAACTCGCCGGGAAAGACGCGCTCGACGGCCAGCACGCCTGTTTCCCGTTTCAGGCGAGCCAGGGCCTCATCGGGGCTGACCTTACCCGTCGAATCGCTTGCGGCAGACCGGGACGACACAGACGCCGCCTCGGCACGGTCTACGCCGGCGGCCGGCGGCGGCACCTCCTCCGAGGCAACGAATCGTCTGTCTTCGCGGGAAATCGCGAGAACAGGCAGGACCGGACTGAGACCGTAGAGACGGGCACCGCTGACACCCTTCAGCGCCTTGAAACACGCCTTGGGATCGACGCCGGCCAGGTTGAGCGACGTGAACTCGCCACGGTCAGCCCGGAACGAAAGCACGCACCAGCAGCCCGGGCGGCCGCTCTTCTCGTCCGTGGCACACAGCCAGCCATTGAAGACGACGGTGTCGATGGCCCGCGCGGTATCCGCGGCGAAGAGTTCGTGCACCGTGCGGAGTGCGATCTGGTAGACGGCGCTGTCGTACATCTTCTCGATCTCCACCGACCGCAGGGGCACCTCCACCAGTTCGTCCCGCGACTGAACGTACTTGACCTCCTTGACACTCGGCATCGCGTCGACGGCCGGCACCTCGCAGTCGACGATCAGCATCCTGCTTTCGGCGACGTATTCCAAGTCGACCTGCTGCGGAAACCCCTCGGGGTACGGGGAATTCGAAAGGACCGTGTCACAATACTCGACCACGGCCTCGGGTTCATGGCTCTCGTAACGTCGCCGTTGGTCGTCGATGTCCGCGTTCCTGGCCGCTTGAACCGCCCGAAAGGCCTGCTCCTCGGATGTCCACTGCGTCGAGGCCCGCTGGTACTGCTGAACCGCCGCCGCATAGTGCTGGGTCAGCTGCTGGCGTTCCTGCTCCCAGTAGGCATGCGCCGTGCGGAACCGAGCCCGTCCCTCGCGCACCTTCCGCAGCCGCCACCCCGGAAAGAGATCATCGAGCAACCATACCCGCGGTACCCGGAACTCCGGCGAATTGGCCTTGGGCTGGTGACGCAATTGCGGCTTGACGGGCTGTTTGGGCCGCGGCTTGGGGAACGGGCTGTGGTCCTTCAACGCATCCCAGTTGACCGCCTTGCTGCCGGCAAGACCGCGGGCCAGGATGCGCCCCATCTCCTCGACGGCCTGGCGCGCTTCGGACGTGCGCTCGGCGGCCCATTCCTTGTTGGCCAGCTTCAGTTGACGTGCGTTTTCCCGGTCCGCCCGGCGCTGCCACATTTCGTTCCAGACAGCCATCTGGGCGCGGGCCTTCTCCTCGACCACGCGGCGGTCTCGGCCGCGGATCAGCCGGTACTTGTGCAGCCCCGGATGCCGCACTTCGATCTGGTACATGGGCAGAGGCATGC
>JAAYDY010000111.1 GCA_012729015.1 Phycisphaerae bacterium
GATCTCGGCCACCTGGCGCGTTTCGGACATGATACGGTTCACCGCGGCCATGTCGAGGGCGAAGGTCTCGGCAGACGCCGCATGAGGCCCGGGTGGAATCGTCTCCCCCGGCGCCCGCGGCCCGCCCGTGGCAATCTCGACCAGCCCGTCGGCGTGCAACCCCGGTCCGGCCGCAGACACGAGACTGTCAAGTTCCGTTGCATCGAGACCGAGCTGACGGTAGACCTTTCTCAGGGCGCGCATCTCGTCGCCCGTCACTACCTGATCGACGGCGGCAACGGCGAAGAGGTACTTGCCCACCAGTCGGCGCTGTTCGACAGAGAGCTTCGCCTGAAGCTTGCGGCCGAGACGGCTGTCGCCCGCCTCGCCCGTCAGCAACAGATGCTGACGCGCCCGCAGCCGCAGCTTCTCATTCGCGGTCAGTTCGAACTGGCTCTCCAGATGACGCAGCATGTGAGCCATTTCGTCTTCGCTGGCCGTACCGTCAGTCAGGGCCATGCCCATGCCCAGTTCGAGCATGGCCGCGGCGGCAGAATAGGAGCCGCTCTCGTGGCCGGGCTCTTCGGCCAGAAGGAAAAGGCAGATCTTCTGGTCCCATGGCCAGATCTTCCCGGTGATCCGGGTATCGGGTTCCAGGCCGAACTCAAGGACGTCCGCCGTAGTCAGGATCTCCGCACACTGCCGTTTCGTCAGCCGGGCGACCTGCGGGAATCCCTTGATGCCAGCCAGCGCCGACGCGGGAACGACGGCCCAGCCTGCGTCATCAACGTGATCGTTGTTCACCTTGAACCATGCGTCGATTTCCGGGTGGTCACCCTTTCGAAGCTCGGAAGGAAGGGCCTCATACATGGCCGTTGTCATGGCGGCAGCCGGGCCCTCAGCCTTGTGGGCGCGGTCGAAAGCCCGCAGTTCCTCGATGCAGTCGGTCCACAGGGTGACCAGGGGAGCGAATTGGCTGGGCATGCCCGTCACGCTGGGTATCGTCAGTCGTTCCAACCCAAGCGACAGCCGACCAAGGGCGCTGCTGGCGGCATGGTACTGGATTCGGGTATTCCGCTTCGAGGCCTGGAGGACAAGCCCCTGGCCGTGGGCGGCGGCGTACTTCTCATAGAACAACTTGCGAAACATCTGCCCATTGCGGCGCACGATTACGCTGCGCGGGCTCTTCAGATCCGCCGCGGCGATGGTATATGCGATCTCCTTCGGCAGCGGTTCCTTGCGCAGGTAGAACGTGGCCAAGCATGTTGCCATGGCGTTATCGTCGTGAGGAGGCGCGGACGTCACAGCCAGGGCCAGCGTTTCGGGGGAGATGCCTCCTGCCTTGAGGGCCAGGAGCATGGCCGTCCAGAGGAAATCTGTGGCGTAGCCACGGAATGAGTTCGACGTGTGGTAGATCGAAAGCAGGCGCAGTACCTCGCGGATGATCGGATCGTGGTCCTGATGGTCGACGAGAACGCGGCGCTCCAACCCATAGAAGTAAATGAACACGTAGCCGATGGGCATCACAGGGTCATTGCGTCCGCAAGTCAGCCATCGCAGGTACAGGCCACGCTGTTCCGGCAGGCAGTCGCTATAGCTCGGCCAATACGGCAAGGACCACGCGTTCGCCGGCGTGTCGGTCCGGCTCACCGGCAGGCTGGCATCTAACAACGACGGCTCGGGAACACCGCGGGCCGCCCCGTTGGCCATGTAGATCATCGGCCCATGAAGGACACCCCAAGGGCCCATGTTCAAGTCCCTGCCGGGGCCAACAAACTCCCCGGGAAAGACGGGCTCGGCCGCCGGCGCGTCTGTATCTTGTCTCAGGCGAGCCAAGGCATCGTCGGGGCCGGCCTTGCCCGTCGAATCGCCTGCCGCAGGGCGCGAAAACGCAGTCGCCGTCGTGGCACGGTTTACGCCGGCGTCCTGCGGCGGTACATCCTCAGAGGCCACGAAGCGCCTCTCCTCACGGGAGATCTCGAGGATGGGCTTGACCGGAGTGAGGCCATAGAGACGGGCGCCGCTGATGCCCTTCAGCGCCTTGAAGCATGCTTTGGGATCGACGCTGGCCAGATTGGTCGAAGTGAACTCGCTGCGGCCCGTCAGGAACGAGAGCACGCACCAGCAGCCGGGATGGCCTGTCTTCTCGTTCGTAGCGCACAGCCAACCGTTGAATGCAATCGTCCCAATCGCCCGCGCCGTGTCCGCGGCGAACAGTTCATGCACGGTACGGAGCGCGATCTGGTAAACGGCGCTGTCGTACATCTTCTCGACGTCGCCGGACCGCAAGGGCACCTCCACTAGCTCGTTTCGCGACTGAACGTACTTGACCTCCTTGATGCTTGGCATCGTGTCGACAGCCGGCACCTCGCAGTCGACGATCAGCGTCCTGCATTCGGCGACATACTCCAGATCGACCTGCTGCGGGAATCCCTCCGGGTACTCTGACCTCGAGAGAACCATCTCGCAGTACTCAACAACGGCTTCCGGCTCTCCCTTCTCGTAGCGCTGCCTCTGGTCGTCGACGTCCGAGTTTCTGGCGGCCTGGGCAGTGCGGAACGCCTGCTCCTCGGATGCCCACTGGGCCGATGCGCGCCTGTACTGCTGAACCGCCGCCGCGTATTGCTGCGTCAGTTCCTGCCGTTCCTGATCCCAGTAGGCAAGGGCTTTTCGGAACCGGGCTCGGCCCTCGCGGACCTTCCGAAGTCGCCACCACGGGAAGAGTTCGTCAAGCAACCACACGCGCGGAACGCGGTACTCCGGGGAATTGGCCTTGGGCTCGTGGCGCAAGTGCGGTCTGTCGGGCTGCCCGGGCCGCGGCTTAAGGAACGGGCTGTGGTCCTTCAACGCATCCCAGTTGATCGCCTTGCTGCCTGCAAGACCGCGGGCCAGAATGCGCCCCATTTCCTCTACTGCCTGGCGCGCCTCAGTCGTTCGATCGGCCGCCCATTCCTTGTTGGCCTGCTTCAGCTGACGTGCGTTTTCCCGATCTACCTGCCGCTGCCACATCTCGTTCCAGACAGCCATCTGGGCGCGGGCCTTCTCCTCGACCACGCGGCGGTCTCGGCCGCGGATCAGCCGGTACTTGTGCAGCCCCGGATGCCGCACTTCGATCTGGTACATGGGCAGAGGCATGC
>JAAYDY010000112.1 GCA_012729015.1 Phycisphaerae bacterium
CGACAGGTCGAAGCCTGCCCCGAGCGCCGGCGAACTGGACGTCGGCGTGATGTCCCACGTGGAGGGCGCCCCGACGCCGACGTTGGTCAGCAGGGGATCGGCCCAGCAACTGTTCGCGTCCTGGCCGGAGAGGCTCTGCCACTGGGCCAACGTGCGGTATCCGACACCGTCATGTACGGCGCGGCTCGCGTCGGGGCCGTAGATGATGTTGTTGTCCATGGTCAGCGAGCCGATGACCGCGAGTTTGACCTGCACGACATCGTAGGCCACGGTCCTCTTGAAGATGTTGTTGCGGATGTCGACGACGTCCGGGGTGCCGCCGATTTTGATGTTGCGCGTGCTGCCGACAAACGTGCAGTTCCAGATGCGGACGGTCTGGGTCGGGGTCACCTTGGAGTACCCCACATTGATGTTGGCGTTGGTGTGCTTGTCATCGAGAAAGGCGCAGTTATAGACGTCGAAGCTGGGCCCTTCGCTGGCGTAGATGGAGGCCGTGCCGCCGTCGCTGGATTGGTCGGAGTGGAACATGGAATTGCGGATGACAATGTTGCTCCACGTCGAGGCCATGCCGGAGGCCCGCAGGAAAATGGCGTTCTGGTGCGGCTTCTCGCCGAAGCCCTGCCAGTTAGGCCTGTCGAATTCCTTGTAGTCATAGAACAGGCAACCATCAATCAGGATGTCGGAGATGGCGGCGCCGGACCTGCGCGGGGCGATGTCGATGAGCCAGTTCATGTAGTTGTGGAACGAGCAGTCCTGCACGGTGATGCCGCTGATCGCCGTCGTGGCTTTGATGGACACGCCGACCTTCACTCTGGTGAAGTCGCAGTCGCCGATGAAGACGTCGCTGTTGTTCTGAAGCGAGACGCCGCACCCGCTGACACCGCCAATGCCGCTCATCGGCTGGATATTCTGCCACTGCCCGCACTCGGCAAACAGGCAGTCGTCAATGCTTATGGACGATCCGCCGCCGTGCAGCCGGATAGCGAAGCCGCTGGGCGGGTCGGTCACAGGGGTGGACGTCTGCCAGATGGGGTCGTCCTCGGCATAGCCGCCGATGTCGCGGAAACTGAAGCCCCGGATGTTGATATGGCTCCTGGCCGCCCCGGAGTCCGTGAAGCAGCGAGCCTCGTTGCTGACGACGGCGTTGTTGCCGGTGATCAGGCAACGCGAGCCATCGCCCCATGTGGTGCCGTCATAGGTCACGCGGGCGTCGGCCTCCCCGGATTTCAGGACAATGCCGCTCGCCGAGACCACGTAGGTGGAACCGCCGCGGAAGTAGAGGGTGTCCCCGCCGACGATGACGGTTGAAGCCGCCAGACCGGTGGCATTCGGGTCGCCGGGGCAGTGCTGCCAGGCGGTGGCCGGCGAGGTGCCGTCGTCGGCATCGTTGCCGCCTTCGAAGTCCACATAGTAGCCGGGAAGATACTGCGGGTCGGCGGTGACGGCCGACAGGGCATAGACATAGAGACGGTTGCCGCTGCCTGAAGCCGTGATCTGGATTTCCTCGACCACCTTCTCGCCATCCAGGGCGATCCCCTGGTTGCCTTCGGCGCCGGCGTCGGCGTCGAGCGTCCACATGTACCGGTTGGCGGTGGTATTCGTGGTGCTGTAGGCCGGCGAACCGGCATAACTGGAGTACTTGTCGGCCGTCCATCCGACAACCGGGGTCACCACTTGGTAACCATCGGTCCCGAAGGTGTTGACGTCCACGCCGTCGGCATCATCCCACGTGCCCTGGTAGCTGCCCGTGGCGCCGGCCGTGGCCAATGTGCCCCCGGCCGTATTCGACGCGACCGTGCGGCAGTCCTGCCAGACCGTGGTGAAGGTCTGCTCGCCCTGGTAACGGACGGCGATCACCGTGGCGTACGTGCCGGCACTCGTGCTGCGTTGTTGTGTGAAGAGCAGGTTCAAACTGGCATACTGGGCCTGCTGTTCGGCCTTCAGAGTAATCGTCTCCGTGGTCTCGCCGATGCAGAGCGTCTGGTACGTGAGGGCCGGCCCTGTTGAGCCGCCCGAGCCGGGCTCGGTCCAGGTGGTGCAGCCGTAGCGGTTGAAGTCCTCACCGGGCGCCATGCCCTTGCCGATTTCGAACTCGCCGACCAGGTAGTCGGCGGGGGCGCCGCCGGCGTAGCTTGAACCAAGGAATGTCTTCGCCTGCGCGGACAGGCCGATGCTGTGCTGTCCCATGGCCATCTTCACGGTACTGGTTCGAGCCGCTATGACATCTCCGGTGGCCGTGTCATGCGTCCGATACCAGCTGGCGAAGGAGATCTCCCCGCTCTCGACGAAGGCGTCGTAGTTCAGCACGCCGCAGTCGGCCATGTCAATCGCCACGACCTCGCCGGCCTGTGCCGGCGGCACCATGACGGACAGCGCAACAACAAACACCAGAAGAACGGTCCATTTCATGTCTACGCCTTTCAGCGGTGATGCTGTGACTGTTGACGCGGCAAGGCAAGGCCCCGATGGACTCGCACGCCGCGCGTTGCTTGCTCTGGACTGGGGCTTCGCGACAATGACACAACATGTTTCAGCGACGTGAGGCTCACGTGACAGAAAGCCATCCGCGGGTCCGCCACGGCCTGCGGGCCGCCTCCGGCCCTCAGGCAGGCGCCGACGTGCAGTCGGCCCGCGTGGCGTCATCGCAGTCGGGCAGTCTCTCAAGAAAGAGCCCTGCCACATCCTGGGACCCCGCTTCCCGCACGACTCGCGTCACAGACGCGTTGAACTTGAAGTGAAGTATGAAGGACCGACTCAGACAGGGCAACCCGCGAGCCCGGCAGGCTGGGATCGATAGTCGTGCAGCAGCCGGCGGGGCGTAAGCCATTGCTCGGCAATGCGATAGAATCGCCTGCGCCGTGGCCGCCGGCACATTGGAGAACTATGAAAACCCAGCACGGAGCATGCCCTCTGGTGACATTACGCCGGATGTGTCACAGATGGAAGGTACAGATGGGGTGGCAATGGGGGGGCACGTGACTTGCCCGTCGCGTGCCCCCCCTTCTCGTTCATCGTGCGCGGCCGATCAGTCGATCAGCGGCTTCACGGGATTGCGGCTGTCCTGGCAGTTGCCCGCCGCCAGCGTGTGCTCCAGGTCGCCGTTGGACGCCGCGTACTCGACCACCTGGCGGAACGTCACCACGTGGGTGTCCGGGTACTTGTCCTTGTTCCGCACCAGCACGTCCAGCAGGAACTCCTTGAGGATGGCGGCCTGGTTGCGGTGGGTCCACTTGCACGTGCTGTCGTCGGAGGTCTTGAAGCCCCAGTCGTGAAACGCGTTGACGGCCAGGATCGGGCGCCGCGGGTGGTTGTAGTGATAGTCGAGGTTCGCCTTCATCATGGCCGCGCCGTCGGCCACCGAGTAGTCGAACATTCCGGGATAGTCGCTGGCAATCGGTCGCGTGATCGTCGCATGCACCGGCGGCGCGTTGCCGTCGATGGCGCCCGTCGGGACCTGCCACATGCCGTTGACGAGGGTCGGCCACTGCTGCTCGTCCGGATGGCTTCCTCGGCCGAAACCGCGATACAGGAAGCGCTGTTTGGCCATGAGCTGGCGGCTGAAGTCCATGTCCACGGGTTCGCCTCGGCCGCCGCCGCCGCCCTTGTGAGAGAACGGGCGCGTGAACCCCACGATGTTGTCGCGGTACCACTGCGTGCATCCGTCGATCTGTTTGATCTGGTCTTCTTTCGGCAACGAGGTCCAGAACCGGCCGCCGGGATTGTGGTTCAGCGTGTGGTGGGCCACTTCGCTGCCCAGGTCGAAGAGTCGCTGGTAGATGAGCTTCTGCTTGACCGTGTCGCGGCTCTGCCAGTCGCCGGCGCACGGGGCCACCCACATCGTGTAGTTGACCTTGACGCCGTGGCCGGCCAGCGTCTCGACGATGTCCAGCATCGACTCGATGCCTTCGATGTTGGCACAATCGTCCACGCCGAGGACGATGAACTGCGGCGGTCGCTTGTTGCCGGGCGTCTTGAGGTCGGCTTCGGCGATCTGTGGAATCACCGCCGCCGGCGCGCTGAGATCGACGACGCGCTGCTTGCCGTCGATCTTGCCGAGGGCCTCCAGGGCGTCGCGGCGGATGCCCACGTCCTCGTGCCCGAGCATTTTCTCCAGGGGCTCCACGGCCGCCGCAGCCCCGATGGCCCCGAGGGCCTGGATGGCGTACCGCTTGTTGTTGACCCACTGGCTGTCGAGCATCTTGATGAGGCCGGGCACCGCGGCGGTCGACTTGACGGCCGCAGCCGCAAAGGCCGACGTCTGCTGCATGTGGTCGTCGCCGGCCAGACCCTGGAGGAGGAACGGCTCGCCGGAGGCGTCCTGGTACTTCATCGCCAGGATTTCGGCGGCGCGGTTGGCGATGAGCAGGTTGTAGATGTCCTTGCGGAACTGGGCGGCGTCGGCCCACTGGGGGTGGTCCCACGAGCCGTAGGTCAGCAGCCACTTGAGGACGTCCACGGCCTCGGGATCGGTCATGAACGGTCGATCCAGGACGCCGACGATGGACATCTGGTCCCAGACTTCCAGTTCGTTGTAGAGCCGCCCGTCGCGCATGGCGGCGAGGATTCCCTTCTGCGACGCGGGATCGCCGATGCGTCCCAGGGCGACGAAGGCCTCATACCGCAGATGCACGTCGTCGTGCCGGAGCGCCGCAACCAGCGCCGGCACCGCCCGTCGCGAGCGCAACTTGCCCAGCGCCGTGGCCGCCGTGCGACGGACCCATGGATCGTTGTCACTGAGCAGCGGCACAATGGCCGGGGCGTGCTTCTTCTGGCCGATGCGTTCGAGCCCGTAGACGGCCAGTCGCCGCACGATCGGGTCCTCGTCGGCCAAGGCCGCTCGCAGCGAGCCGGCGGAGGCCGGATCCTTGGCCAGGACCATTTGCGTGACGGCCTCCTGCCGCGCCGCCGCGTCGCCCTGGAGCGGGATGGCGGTCGAAGCAGTCGGCAGGCAACCGGCAGACGCAGCCAGCATCGCCAGGCACAGGACGGCGGCCACAAGGGACATGCGGTGTGTCATGAGCGGATCTCCTTGATTGGGGACGTTGGACGGCACGGTATTGTAACCGCGTCGGCCCGGGGTGGTAGCGAGATTTGTCGGACGGCACCGGCCATCGTGGGAAAGTGCAAGTGTCGGGGTGCATTGGCGTTTTGGGGAAGCAGGGGCAGGATGCCCATGCCACGGTGCGGCCCCCAAAACGTTAATGCACCCAAGTGTCGCGGGGCTTGACCTGGCGTCGGCGGTCGATTATGCTGCCTCGCCATGGATACGCCACGGCCGACCTGGGACCAGTATTTCATGCGGATCACGGGCGAGGTGGCCCAGCGGTCCACCTGCCTGCGGCGCCATGTCGGCGCCATTCTCGTGCTGGACAAGTACATTCTGGCCACGGGCTACAACGGCCCTCCGGCCGGCATCCCTCACTGTAGCGAGGTGGGTTGCCTTCGCGAGCAGATGAAGGTGCCCTCGGGCGAGCGGCACGAGCTGTGCCGCGGCCTGCACGCCGAACAGAACGCCATTCTGCAGGCGGCGCGTCACGGCACGCGCATCGACGGCGCGACGCTCTACGCCACGTGCCATCCCTGCTCGCTGTGCGCCAAGATGCTCATCAACGCCGGCATCAAGCGCGTCGTCATCCGCGACGACTACCCCGACCAGCTCGGCAAGGAGATGCTCCGGGCGGCCGGCATCCCGATCGACGTGGTCAGCCTGTAGCGCCCGGCGCGCCGCCAGAGCCAACACGGGGCGCACGTCACGTTTGTAGGCAGGCAACTGGCCTGGGAACCACGTCAACCGTAGGGGCACCTCGCTGCAAGTCCCGAGCCTCGTCGAGGGGCGAGCCGCCCTCCCGGGTGTCTGTCCCTCGCGGGTCGCTCGCGAGCGACCCCTACCTCGTTTCCCGCCACTGCCTAGCCACAAACATGACGTGCGTCCGCTGACACGTCCCACGACCGATTTTTCGCTTCCTTTGTGCCACCCGTGGTACAATACCGGAATCGCTGCCCCGCGCAGCGGTGTGTCATTGGGGTCGCGCTGGGTCGAGGGGGGTCTGTAACAAAGGAGTGTTGTATCATGAACAGGCTGTTGAGGGGTGTCGTGGTGGCGGCCGGGTGCGTGGCGCTGGCGGCCATGGCGGCCGCGGCGGAGAAGTCGGGCAAGGCCGCCAAGGACGACGGCCAGGGCGAGGCCAAGCCGTGCTGCAAGGCCCTGTGCCGTTCGACGATCAACAAGCTGGACCAGGCGTCGCGCGGCATCGAGAAGGCCGCGACCGAGCAGACCAAGAAGGCTGCCGATGCGGATCTGGAACGGGCCGCCAAGAGCGTCGAGAAACTGAGCGAGGAACTGGAAGCCAAGACCAAGGCGCCGCGCCGCAGCGACAAGGACGGCGCACGGCCGCAGGGCCCACAGACGCCGCCCTGCTGTCAGAAGATCTGCAAACGGTGCGTGTCGTCGCTGGGCCAGGTCAGCCGCGCAATCGCGTCGGCCACCAAGGCCGAGTCGCTCGACGACGCCAAGCCGCAGATCGCCAAGGCCGCCGAGGCCCTGGCCGAGCTGAAGACGGAGCTGTCGAGCATCGTCCAGCCCCCGGCCGAGGACCAGGCCAAGGACAAGGCCGACGCGGATCGGGGCAAGGACGAGGCCAAGGCCAAACCCAAGGCCAAGGACAAGGCCAAGGACAAGGCCAAAGACAAAGGCAAGGACAAAGGCAAGGAGTGAGGCGGGCACACAGGCCCCCCTCTCACCGCGCCAACCGTAGGGGCGGTAAGGGTCGAACGGAGAAGACCCTCCGAATTCGCAACGTCTTCTCCGCGCGCCACCCTCACCAGGCCCTTCGGGCCACCCTCTCCCCTCAAGGGGCCAACAACCCCTTCCCATTCCAAGCGGCGAATCCCTCTCCCTGCTTGCAGGGAGAGGTGCCCCGAGCTTTCAGCGAGGGGCGGTGAGGGTCGAACGAGGCATACCCTCCGACGTGTGGCGCGTCGCCGCCTCACTCGTGGGCCTGGGCTCGCTGGCGGAGGCCCAGGTTGAGGATGCGCTGGAGAAGCTTCGCGTACGGCAGGCCTGCGGCGTGGGCCGAGTCCGCGAAATCCTCCCCGAGGGCCAGTTGCGGGTTGTGGTTGCACTCGAGCAGGTACATGTCGCCTTCGGCCGACTGGCGGAGATCCATGCGGGCGTAGCCGCTCTGGTCCAGGGCCCGGTAGGCGCGTTTGCACATCCGCAGGAGGTGGACCCGTTGCGGCTCGGAGAGGTCCCGTGCCTCACCCGTCGTCACGCCGCGCGACTTCTGGTACTGGGCGTCCCACTTGACCCTGGCCGTGGCGATGTTCGGCACGTTGTCGGGCAGGTTCTCGAACGTCAGTTCCCACACCGGCAGCGTCTCCAGGCGCCGGTTGCCCAGGACGCCCACGTAGAACTCGCGGCCCTCGATGTACTGCTCGGCCACGGCATCGGTGCCGAGCTGCGCGTGAACCATCTCGACGCGCTGGCGGAGTTGCTCGTCGTCGCGGACGATGGAGGCCTGGGAGATGCCGACCGACCCGTGCTCGGTGGCCGACTTGACCAGCAGCGGGAACGACAGCCGCCGCGGCCGACGAATGCGGCGGTCGCGTTCGAACAGGGCGAAGTCGGGCACCCGCACGCGGTGGGAGCGGAGAATCCGGTTCGCCAGGGCCTTGCTGTGGGACAGGATCATGCCGCGCGGGTTGCAGCCGGTGTAGGGTTGGCCGATGAGGTCCAGGTACGCCGGCACGTAGGGCGCGTATGTGCGGGAGCCGCGAAACTCCTCCAACAGGTTGAACACAATGTCGGGCCTGCGTTCGTCGAGGGCGCGGCGGACGGGCTCGAGGTCGTCGCCGGCTCCGACGGGCCACGCCTCGTGCCCCATCGCGCGCAGCGACGTCAGCACGTCGTACTCGGTCCGCCACGGGGCCGCGGTCTTGGCCGCCTCGCTCTCGGCCTTCTCGGGCGGCACGAGGGCCTCGTGCATCAGCACCGCCACGCGCAGTGTCTTCATAGCGCCACCTGGTAATGGCCTCGCTGAAGGAAACTCATCGTCTGGATCGTCAGCAGCACGGCCAGCTCCAGCATCGTGCGTCCCTTGGGCCGACGGACCCGGAGGCCCATCTCCCGCGACCGCGCGATCATCTCCTTCAGCACCTGGTCGATCGTGTACTCGTACTGCCCGGTCCACTGGGCCACGAGCGTCCGCAGAACCGGCCCCACGCGGCGCAGAAACGCCGCGGCGGTCTCCTGGTCGGCGTGCTCGCGGCCGGCCGCGAACAGCCGCCTCAGGTCGCGCACGTAGAAGTCCGGGAACTCGCGGCCGTAGCGGGCGCGTTTGCGGCGGTAGTGGTCGCGCAGCGTCGTCGGCAGCGCCCCGAGCGGCTGCACGCGGCGGCGCGACCGGTTCGGCGGCCTCTGTCCTGCGATCTCGTGCATCAGTTCGTCCACGTACTGGAGCTTCTTCAGCGCCGGCCAGCCCTCGTACCGCTCGCGCCACTGCGACCCCGGCGTCAGCCACACCGCGAACGTCTCCGCGAAATCCTCCGCCGGGTGGCTCTGGGCGTACCAGTAGTCCAGGTGAAGGACGAACCTGCGGCTGCCGGGTTTCGGCTGATAGGAATCCGGATACGGTTTCGACGCATTGCCGAACACCTGCTGCCACTGGCGTCGCCGGTGCAGCCGATAGGCGTTGCAGATCGCGTGGCCCGTCTCGTGGCGCAGCAACTGCATGCACCAGCGGCGCGTGCCGCCCTCGACCTCCAGCATCATCTTCTTTTCCAGCTTCGCCAGGCGGCGGTGCGCCAGGTAGAACGGGATGGCCGCACCGGGAACTCCGTCGGGCGTGAACCACTCGTCGGACAACCAGAAATGGGGACGAAACGCAAGGCGGCGGCGGTCCAGCTCGCGCTGCAACTGGGCAATGCACCCCTGGAGCGGCGTGCCCTCGATCCGCAGGCCGAGGCGGTCGAGTCGCCTGTCGAGGAGCTGTTCGTCCGAGCACCGCGCCCAGGCCGGCGACGGACGCGGAGCGGCGGCGCGTTTCGACCCGGCGCGAGCGGCGCCGCGGTGCGCCGTGCTGCCGGTCCGTCGAACGGTCTTGCGTCGCGCGGTCATGGTCAGGGCGCCCCTCCGTGTCACATGCGTAGGACTGCAACGCGGCGAGGCCGTTTCGCCGTGGCACGGGCATCTTGCCCGTGAGTCGCAGGGCCATCCTGGCCCTGCACAGGCCTGGTTCGTCCACGGGCAAGATGCCCGTGGGACGCATGAGCAGGATGCCCATGCCACGATGCAGCGTTGCAGCACAACCGAGGTCCGCGGCCTGCGGCGCCGCGGGCGGCCCGGCGTGTCGGCCGCTTCTTTTGCTTCGGCATGTGTCCCGCCGCGACATGAGACAATGCGACGCGGCGCTTCTCTCGGCCGGCGGCGCTGCTTGATGCGCTGTGGCGATGCGCGTTACAATCGGCGCCGGCGGCACAGTGTTCCCCCCGACCTCATGAAAGGATCGGCGATGCCCGAGTATCCCTTCTGGAACGAACCCTGGTTCGCCTACGGCGTGCTGCCGCTGGCGATCATCCTAGCCCGCGTCGTGGACGTGAGCCTCGGCACCATGCGCATCATCTTCGTCGCCCGCGGCCACAAGCTGCTCGCCCCCATCATGGGCTTCTTCGAGGTCCTCATCTGGGTGCTGGCCGTCGGCCAGGTGTTCAAGAACCTGACCAATCCTGTCTGCCTGGTGGCCTACGGCCTCGGCTTCGCCACGGGCAACTACGTCGGCATGGTCATCGAAGAGCGTCTGGCCACGGGGCTGGTCTCGCTTCGCGTCATCACGCAGCACGAGGCCGGCCCGTTGTCCGACCTCCTCCGCGAGCAAGGCTTCGGCGTGACGACCATCGACGCCGAGGGCAAGATGGGCCCCGTCACCGTGCTCTACGTGGTCCTGCCGCGCAAACAGCTCCAGGGCGTCATCGACACCGTCGAGCAATGCAACCCCAAGGCCTTCTACTCCGTGGAACAGGTCCGGCGCGTCTCGGGCGGCACCTATCCGACGGCTCTCGGCGGCGACATGTGGTTCAGGCGTCTCCTGCGTCCGGCGCGCAAGGGCAAGTGATCGGCCGGCGGTTGCCACGGCACGGCACTCAACGTCCGACCCCCACCGCCCCTCGACTGCGCTCGGGGCACCTCCCCCTGGAAGGGGGAGGGGTTTTCACGGTACACGCTGGACATGCCGGATGAACCAACCGTTGGCGAGTCCGCCGGGAAGACACCCTTGTGACCGGCGGTCGGCGTCTCTATAATGTCGAGCCGTAGCGTGTCCGAGGCCGTATGTCAGTGCTCCGCGGAGGCAGTGTGGTCGGCAGAGTGGTCAGATTCGTGTATTTCCGGATCGTTGCGCCGTTGCGGCGCGCGCTGTGGCAGACGATTCTGTCGTCGGCCGGCGGCCGCCTGGACCACGGTGCGATGCTCTATGAAGGCACGCGCATCGTCCAGGGGCACCCGGGATCCATCCGCATCGGCAAGGACCTTCGGATGCTGCGGAATGCGACGATCAACACGTTGCCGCCGTCGGGACAGATCGTCATCGGCGACGGCGTTCACATCGGCGAAGGCACGATGATCACGGCCCACAGCCGCGTGGAGATCGAGGACGACGCGGTGATCGGCCCGTACAACGTGATCGTGGACGTGGACCATGTGTGCGAGGACCGCAGCCGGCCGATTGCGAAGCAGGGACTGGACAGCCGCCCGATCCGCATCGGCCGCGGCGCCTGGATCAGCAGCCACTGCGTGATCCTCAAGGGGGTGACGATCGGTCGCGGGGCCGTGCTCGGCGCGGGCACGATCGTCACTCACGACGTGCCGGACTACGCGATCTCGGTGGGCGCGCCGGCGCGCACGATTCGTATCTGGGGCAACGACGAGGCGGCTTCTCCGTCGCCGGCGACCGCACCCGGCGACGACACCCGGCCCTCGCCGCCCTCGGCCGCCCAGTGACAAGGATCCATCACGGTTACATGAAACTCCTTCTGGCAGAATCCGTTGACGAAACGCGCGAGCTGGACCTGCGACAGCCGTCGCTCGGGCTGGCTTACCTGACGGCCATGGTCCGCCGCGAGTTGCCCGGCCAGGTGGAGGTCCGCGCCACCGCCACGGGCGTCGAGCAAGCGATCCGCCAGTGGCGGCCGGACGTCGTCGGCATCAGCTCCACGAGCGTCCGCTACGGCATCGCGCGGCAGAACGCCCGCATCGCCCGCGAGCTGGGCATCCCGGTCATCATCGGCGGCATCCACATCACGGCACTGCCCGAGTCGCTCTATCCCGAGATGGACGTCGGCGTCCTCGGCGAAGGCGAGACGGCCATCGTCGAGCTGATGCGACTGTACCTGGAGACCGGCGGCCTGCCGCCCGAGCGGCTGCGCGACATCCCGGGCCTGGTCTTCCGCGACGGCGGCGAGCTGGTCCGCACGCCCCCGCGGCCGCACATGGCGCGACTCGACGACATCCCGCCGCCCGACCGTACGGTCGCCGTGCCGCAACCGCACAGTCACCTGTTCAGCTCGCGCGGGTGCCCCTATAGCTGCGTGTTCTGCGCCTCGACGCGGTTCTGGCCCGGCAAGGTCCGGTTCTTCTCGGCCGAGCGCGTCGTGGACGAGGTCGAGCAGCTCGTCCGCGACCACCACGTCAAGGTCATCAGCTTCTACGACGACCTGTTCGTGGCGAACCTGGAGCGACTCGCGCGCATCCGCGACCTGCTGGTCGAGCGCGGCCTGGTGGGCAAAGTCCGCTTCACGTGCAACGCCCGCGCCAACATCGTCACCGACCGCATGTGCGAGCTGCTGAAAGCCATCGGCGTCGCCTCGGTCAACATGGGCCTGGAGTCCGGCTGCCAGAAGACGCTGACGTACCTCAAGGGCGGCAACGTCACCGTCGAGCAGAACCGCGAGGCGATCATGACGGTGCGCCGCCACGGCATGCTCGCCCAGGGCTCGTTCATCATCGGCGCCCCCGACGAGACGCGCGAGGAAATCGAGGAAACCTACCAGTTCATCCGCAGGATGCCGCTGTCGATCCTCGACGTGTACATCCTGCGGCCGTACCCCGGGACGCCCATCTGGGACTACGCCGTCGAGCGCGGCCTGGCCTCCAACGACATGCAGTGGGGCAGCATCACGCACCGCGACCGGATCGACCCCGAGCGGCTCATCAACCTGTCGAACCACATCTCCAGCGAAGAGATGGCCCGCATCTACGCGCGGTTCATGCGGCTGCGGTACTGGAAGATTCTCAAGGGGCTGGTGCACCACCCGTACCGCATGGAGATCGTCAGCGCGGGCCTGCGGGCCGTTCACGCGATGGTCGCCGGATGGTTCCGCCCGAAGGACGGGTGATTGCCCATGGCCAGAATCCTCATGGTCAGTTCCGCCGGCGGTCACCTCGCGCAGATTCTCTCGGTTGCCCGCGAGCTCGGCGACGAGCACGAGTGCATCCTCTGCGTGACGCGGTTTCCCGCCGTGCGCGACGCCACGATCGACGACGTGGCGCGTGTGTACTACGCGCCGATGCTCCTGGGCTACCAGCAGCCGTTCGGCGTGGCGCTGAGCATGGTCGTGGGGCTGTGGACGTTTCTGCGGATCTTCCTCAAGGAGCGCCCCGACGCCCTCATCAGCACCGGGGCCGAGGTCGCCGTGCCGGCATTCCTCGTGAACTGGCTGCTCTTTCGCCGCCCGTCGCTCTACCTGGAATCCGTGACGCGCGTCAGCGCACCGTCGCTCACGGGGCGCCTCGTGTCGCACCTGGCGACGCGCCTGTTCGTCCAGTGGCCGCAGATGACCGACGCCTACGGCCCGGGCCGCGCCGAGTACCACGGGAGGGTCCTCTGAGATGATCTTCGTGACCGTGGGCACGGCCGCCAGGGGCATCGAGTTCACGCGGCTCATCGAGGCCATGGACCGCATCGCCGCCGACCTCGGCGTGGACGTGCTGATTCAGCGCGGCCTGTCGGACTACGAGCCGCAACACGCGCGGCACGTCCGGTTCGTCAAGTACGACGAGGCGCTGGAGCTGTTCCGCACGTGCGACTTCGTGGTCGGCCATTGCGGCTCGGGCACGGTGCTCAACGGCCTGCGGTTCGCCAAGCCGATGATCCTCGTGCCGCGGCGCATCGACCAGGGCGAACTCGACGCGGACGATCACCAGATGCAACTGGCCCGACAGGTCGAGACGATGCCAGGCGTGACGCTCGTCTACGACATGGCCGACCTGGAGCCGGCCGTGCGCCGCTACGTCGAGCACCGACCGCCGGGCTCCTCGCCGACGCCCGCCCGCGCGTCGCTCATCGGCGCCATACGCCAGTTCATCGCCGGCGCCCCGCGCCCCTGAACGCACAGCCCGCAGCGCGCAGGTCGGGTCAACACGCCCACCAGCGCGTAGGTCGGGTCAACAGACCCGGCAGTCCCGCCACCTGGGCTTCGCACACGGCGCTCACTGGGCGTACTGGATCTCCATGCGGCTGACGGGCCCTTCGACGCCCAACACATTGCGCACGCGCATCTGGAGGCGGTTGCGGCCCTCGTGCAGACGCCACACCACGGTCGCCGCGCTCGGCGTCCACCCCTGGTCGTCGATGTTCGCCAGGAATGTCTCGAACCCCGGCGTCACGGTGCCCATCTGGACCGCCACCGCGCCGGCCTCGTCCCGGCACGTCGCGTCGAACCGCACCTGGTTCAACGTCCAGTCCCAGTCGGCCCGACGCCCGGTGATGTGACGATACCGGTAAGCGTACGACGCCGGCGTCCGCGCGTCTTCCCACACCCAGTAATCCGACCAGTCCCAGTGGAACCCCTGCGTCTTCGGCAACGGGCGCTCCTGCGCGTAGAAGTTGTTCCGCGGCATCATCCGGAGGATGCCCCACTTGGCGTATCGCGGCCACGCGGGTTTCTTCCACGTCGTCGGGTCGTCGTAATCGGCCTCGGTCTGCATCTTGCGACACGTCGTCAGCGTCGGCACGCCGCGCACGCTCGTCGGCCGGTTCGCCCAGAGCATCAGCTTGTCGCCGTAGTACGCCGCCACCATCCGATCGTGAATCTCCAGCATCCCCAGCGGCTCGTCGGTCGCCGTGTCGCCGTGATGCAGGTTCCCGTTCGGGTCCATCATGATCCACCGGTTGAACTGGTTCGACCACACCTCGGCGACCTCGTGGCCGGTGTCCATGACGCCCGGATGGTAGCCAAAGACGAACCGCGCGTTGTACCCGAGGCTGAGGCAGCACTGCATGTACACGATGGCGTACTGCACGCAGAAGCCCTTCTTCTGCGACAGAATCTCGTCGGCGTCCCACGCCGGATACCCGTCGGTCGCCGGCCTGTACTTCCACTGGGCCGACACCCAGTTGCGCAGCAACAGAAGTTTCTCGAACTCCGTCTTGCCGGGGGCGACCACGTCGTCCAACTTGTACTTGGCGCGCAGCTCGGCCAGCTTCGGGTGACGGAACTCCTCGTAGACGAACGGCATCGACGTGTAACGGATCTCGGGGTTTTCCGCCGTCACGATCCGGGCGCGGGCGGCCCACGGGGGCCGCTCCACCGCCACCTCCGCCTTCGTCGTCACCCCGCGCAACGTCGGCGTCGCACACGGATTCGACGACCGCAACGTCGCCTGCCACTGGACGTACCGATGCCCGGGCGGCGGCGCGGCGGCGGCTTGACGCCACGGCGACCACTGCGCCGCATCGTACACCGGACACGGGCCGCTGCGGAGTTCCAGCTCCACGGCCGTGCCCTCGGGCGTTTCGGCCTCGGCATCGAGCTTCACGGACCGAAGCGCCACGGCGCCCGGCAGCGCCGCAGCCGCGCCGGCGGCCGGCGCCGGCGCCAAGTCGATCACCGGCGACACCAGGCGGCCCTCGGCCCGGTGCTGGATCAGGTGCAGACGCACCAGGGCCTCGCCGGCGATCGGCTGCCAGGTCGCGCCGCCGTCGGTGCTCTTGAAACTCCGCGGCGGGCGGCCCGCACGATCCGGAGCGTCACGCAGAATGTCCTCCCGCAGGGCCACCTTGACCGTGCGGCCCTCGCCGTCGGGACACGACAGCACGATCTCGTTGTCTCCCTGCTTCAGCAGCGCCGTCGGCACGGGCGGATACTTCGTCCGCGGATTCCTGGCCAGCGGGCTGCCGTTGACTGTGATCTCGCCGACTCCCTCGGGCACCACCAGGTACGCCTCGACGGCGTCGGGCCGCTCAACGTGCAGGATCTTCTTGATCTGCGTCAGGCCCTCGATCGTCTCGACCGGCGAGCGGTCCTTCTCCAGCCACTGCGAGTCGCTGCCGGCGCCGGGGCCGTCGTCCTCGATCAGCGTCCGGTCGAACAGCACCACGCCGCGACTGCCGCGCGCCAGACGAACGTCCCAGGCGCCCATCCCCTTCTCATAGGCCTCGTCCGCCGCCGTCGCGATCTCACGCTGCACGACGACGCCCCCGACGCCGGCACTCGCTCCAGCCGCGGATACGGCGGCAACCAGCGCCGACGCCACAGACAGCGACACGCCGCAGCCCGCCAACCGCGTCAACCACCGCCACTGCATGACCGATTCCTTTCAACAGCCTCGCGCGTCCCATCCGGCGGTCGCTTTCGGGCGTCTGCGCCGGACAGGCAGACCTGCTCTTCCCCTAGAACTGAAACCCCCGCCCGCCCCCCTGAGGGCCAACCAAATGGGCTGGCGGATCTCCGAAAACAGCGCACCGGCCGACGCCGCACGGCCCGGAAACAACCTGCGGCCCCGATCAGCGGAAGAAGCGCCTCCCCCATGCAGAGGGGGAGGCGCTTGCTGCACAGGCCAGACGCGATTCGCAAGGAGGGGGTGCACACGCTGCTCACATCTGGCGCTCGACCGTCCGCGGCGGCGGTGCGTCTCGATCACTTCCTGCGGCGACGCATCACCAGGCCCGCGGCCCCAAGGCCCATGAGGCCCATGGTGGCCGGTTCCGGCACCGCCACCGCTTCGAGCGACTTGCCGTCACTGGAGGTCCGAAGCTGCCAGCTTCCATTATAGAGTTTGTCGGTGTTGCCGAGGACGGAATCCCATCCGGCAAGCGTCACGTTCGCAAGCGACGGCAGCGAGTTGCCGGCGCCGGTCACAGTCACCAACTGGAACACCTGGTCCGCCGTCGGGCTGAAACCGTCCAGCGTGCCGAGGTCCACGGTGAGGACGCTCCAGGCCACTTTGATCGATTCGAGCGTCGTGATGTGGCCGCGGTCGCTGTTGCCGTCCAGCTCGAAGGCGAGCGTGGCCGTGCCGGTGGTGTTCGTGAGGGCCAGTTCGCCGATCGAGAGGGTGTTGCCCGACCCGCTGACCTTGAGCATCTTGTCGGAGTAGCCGGTGGAGTAGAACTGGATCTTGCCCCCGTTGGTCGAGAAGCTGCCATTGTGGATGTGCAGACACGCGAGTTGCCCGGTGTGGAGGGCGTTGCTCTCGCCGACGATCGTCGTGCCGGACGTGCTGAGCGATCCGCCCGGGGCAACGGCCACCGTTCCGCCGTGGAACCACAGTTGATTGGCCTCCAGATACCCCTCCACCAGCACTTGCGGCGGCAGGTAGAGCGGCGTGCTGTACTGGCCCAGCCTCAGGGTGCCGTTGACATCCAGCTGACCGGTTTCCGTGATCGTGACACTGACCACGGTGGCGGTGGAACCGAGTGTGAGCCCTTCATTGAGGACCTGCGCGTCGCTGACGTCTCTCGATGAAGACCATGTGGCGGCCAGCGCCGGCGTCGCCGCCCACACCACGGCCACCGCTACTGCAACCAGACTCCCATAGCCTCTCTGCCCATGCGTCATCGGAACCTCCTCCATCCAGGTGGAATTGACCCTCTCGCCGGCGCGCCCACTGCGTCAGCCCACACTCGGCACGCATGCCGGCCCGCTGTCTCGACAGAAGTATAGTCAGCCCCTCGACGGGGTCAAACCGCGGTTGCGCAGAAGTAATGTCGATTTTGCGCACGCCCTTCCACGGATGGTCCAATCTGTTGGTCTGGCGCAGCCCCACCGAAGCCGCTCTGGCCTATGGTGCGGCGTCCTATGGCGCGATGGGCACTTCTCGCGAGTGCTCCAAGTTCCCTGATTTTTGGCTTTGACGGCGCGGTCAAGCACGGGGGACTGGGCATCCTCACACAGGGTACGTGGGTCGGCGGCCCCTGGCGTCAGGCTCTTGCGTCCAGGACTGGAACCCTTAGAATAGTCTCATAATCTGTCGTCATAGCGCACCATGGAGGCGTGGACGCGACATGCCCAAGAGGATCAAGGTCGGCGTGGCTATTCCCTGGGTGAACACCTACGGCATGCGTGTGGCCGAGGGCATAGCCAGAGAAACCGAACCGATGCGGTCGTGGATGGTCCGCTTCGCCATGACGAACGATCAGGCGAAGCGTCTGCTGGCCTGGAAACCCGATGCGGTCATCCTGAACAAGGCTCGCCGGGAATGGGCCGACCTGTTTCGCGGCACGGGCATCGTGTCGGTCAACTGGTCGGGATCGCCGGAGCCGGAGGGCATGCCGACGGTGCGCCCGGACGACGTGGCTGTCGGGCGCATGGCGGCGCGGCACCTGTTGTCTCGCGGCCTGAAGCACTTTGCCTACTGGGGCGGCGACGCGACTCTGTTCTCTCGGCGGCGATGGCTGGGCTTCACGGAAGCTCTCACCGCGGCCGGCATTCCCGAACGGAACATAGCCCGAATCGACCTCGAAGACATCAACGACTGGAGGCCGTCGCGGGCATCGCAGGTGCAGACGATCCGCGAGTTGCCGCGACCGCTGGGCATGTTGGCGGTGACGGACGCCCAGGCATTGTATGCCAGCGACATGATACAGGATGAGGGATTGCGGATTCCCGACGACGTCGCCCTGATGGGCGTCGACAATGACGCGTTGTTCTGCAAGATGGCGCTGCCGCGACTGACCAGCGTAATCATGCCGGCGTTCGCCATAGGCCGGCGCGTCGTGAGGTTGCTGGCGGACATTCTCGCCGGCAAGGCGTCGGACTCACCGCTGGTGGAGTTGCCCCCTCTCGGCGTGGCCGTCAGGGGGTCTACCGACATTCTCGCGATCAGGGACGAGGTGGTGGCGGCGGCGCTGCGCTTCGTCTACGCCAACGCGGATCGCAACATTTCGGTCGAGAACGTCCGGGACGCCTGCCTGATCTCGCGGAGGAACCTGGAGCAGCGGTTTCGCAAGCACATGGGCAAGTCGCCGGCGGACGTGATACGACAAACGAGGATGGAGAGGGTCCAGTACCTCTTGCTCAACACCGAAATGTCGGTCGAGGAGATCGCCGAAGGCTGCGGCTTCTGCAGCACCAGTTACCTGGTGTGCTCGTTCCGTCGGGAAATGGGCATAACGCCCACACAGTTCCGCAAGGCGGCAGAGATTCCCATGGGCTGACTCGGGAACCTGCCGCAGGACTCCCGGCGCGACCGGCCGCAGGATGCCTGTGCGATCCGGCGCGGCCGTCCGTGGCGGCGATATGCCGCGCGGCCCCCTCCCCGGATGTGGCGAGGGGGCCGCGGCGTCCTTGGTGCGGCTACGGTTTGCCCGTCTTCCACCCGTCGGTCGGGGCGGCCAGCGTCGGCCGGTGCTTCAGGTACATGCCCGTCACGAACGGTTCCCAGGCCTGTCCCTGGTGGAACCACGTGGCGCCTTCGTCCACGAGGCTCTTGTCCGGGAAGTACTTGTTGATCTCCTGGCAGAACTCCTTGTCGTTCTCGTACATCCAGCGGTCCACGTAGTCGAAGAAGGCGTCGTGGTTCCACTGCTTCTCGGCGCCGAGCAGGCGAATGGCCAGCGCCTGGCCCGGCCACGAGCTGGACGAGTTCGCGCGGCGGTAGGCCTCGCTCTGATAGTTCTTCCGGTCGCCCTTGTTCTGCCAGTCCTTCGGCTGCATGTGCTCGTACGGGCCCCACTGCGGACGCGGGATGTCGTTCTGGTGCTTGCCGCTGTGGCCGGCGAAGCAGACCTTCGCTCCCGTCCAGCAGTCGCCGTACATGGTCTGGTTGTCCTCGCCGAAGTTCACCTTCGGAAACTGTGCCGTCGGCGACGCCATCTGCTCATCGCCCAGCAGCACACCGGCCAGGACGATCGGGAACTTGCGGCCGCTGCCGTGACCGCCCCAGCCTTCCCAGCCCGGGTGACCGTTCTTGACGGCGCTCCAGTAGTCGATGCCCACCTGCACCATGTTCACCAGCAGGGGCTCCTTCTCCTCGGCCGTGAAGTCCAGCATCAGCATCAGGCCGCCCATCGACTGCGCCTGGCCTACCCACTGACCGTAGTGCGGCATGTTCTCCATCGGCTGATCGAATCCGAAGAAACCCAGGTTGACCCACGGCCGCTGGAACACGCGCACCCACGTCTCCAGCTTCGGCGCGTTCTCGGGCTTCGGCAAGGTGCGGAGCATCTGCCGCTTCAGGTGGCGGGCCAGGTACACGCGGTTCGTCGTGTCGCAGTAGCCCGGACGGAACGCGTCGGCGGGCTGCGGCTCGGCCATGCAGGTCAGCACGGCGGCCGTCTTCACGGGGCTGTTGTCGCCCTTGGCGCGCTTCAGCGGCGGCATGTTCCGGTGGCCCACATAGGGCGTCACCGCGCCCTCGTCCAGCTTCAGGCTGATCGTCGAGACGAGGGAGTCGCCCGGCTTCATCGACACCGGCGGCACCGTCACCACGTTGCGGCGGAACCAGTTCTTCACGCCGCTGTCCCAGCCCACTTTCTGCGTGGCCGACGGGTTCAGCATCGACCCGTTGCGCACGCGGTCGGCCACCTTCTCGCGGAGCCCCTTCTCGTTGGCGTCCAGTTCGTCCTCGCCGACCTCGGCGCCGACGCGCGGCTTGGGGTCGATGGCCGTGACCGTGACCGGACCCACCACGTAGTAGTCGCCGTTGACGAACTGGCCCACGCGGGCTGGCGTCTCGAACGTCCACGTGATGCCATACTGCGTCACGCTCTCCTTCAGCGGCAACTCCTCCAGCGTCGGCGCCGCCGGCGCATTGTCTGCCGTGTACACGGTGGCCTGCGCCGGGCCGGCCATGGCCAGAGCCAGCGCCACCGCCGCCGCACACCCCGCCCATCGTCCAATCAAGCAGCACATCATGGTCTTTCCCTTTCTGATACGCGTCGCGCTCCGTTGTGACCCTCAGCCGCCCGCGGCGGCACGATAGACTTCTTCGTTGTAGGCGAACGTCTCGGTCAGTCCCCCGGTGTGAACGAACACGACGGTCGAGCCGGCGGCGATGCGCCCGGTGCGGACGAAATCGACCATGCCCGCCAGGCCCTTCGCCGTGTAGACCGGACTGACGACCACGCCCTCGGTCCGGCCCAGCAGGAGCATCGCCTCCAGGCACTGCGGCGTCGGTTCGCCGTAGTGCGGCCCGGCGTACGCGTCGGTGTTCCGCACGTCGTCGATCGTGAACCGCTCGCCGCTGCCGAGCATCGCCGCCGCGTCGTTCAGCACCTTCACGGTCGGCCCGCGCAGGGCCTCGTCGCTCGACGACGGCGCCACGTGGAACGACTGCACCGTGCCCGTGAATCCCAGCAGGCGCTTGCCGAGGACGAGCCCCGCCGTCGTGCCCAGCCGGCCGGAGACGCACACGGCGTCGATGCGCTGGCCCATGGCCGACGCCTGCTCCAGAATCTCCGCCAGGCAGAGAGCATAGCCCACGGCGCCGAATACCTCGTCGCGATGGCCCACCAGGTAGGGCTTGTGGCCCTGTGCCCGGAGTTCCGCCATGACGGCCTCTTTCGCGGCCGCTTGCTCCGCCGGGGCCACCATCCGCACCTCGGCCCCGAACAGATGATCCAGCAGCAGGTTGCCTTGCGGCACCCCGTCGGTCTTGTGGTCCAGGGCGAGCACGAGCACGCACTTCATGCCGCACCGCGCCGCCGCGGCCGCCGTCTGCCGGCAGTAGTTCGACTGCCCGGCCAGCCCGTGGACGATCACGTCGCAGCCCTCGGCCCGAGCCGCCGCAAGGCTGAACTCCAGCTTGCGAATCTTGTTGCCGCCGCAGCCCGTGCTCGTCAGGTCGTCGCGCTTGGCCAGCACGCGGACGCGCCCGCCGAGCGCTTCGGCGAAGCGCGGCCACGCCTCCAGCGGCGTCGGCAGGTGCGACAGCTCCACACGCGGCAGCGGCGACACGCACCGCCGCAACTCGTCCGTCGTCCAAGGTGTCGTCATTGCGTTTCGGTTCTCCTTGCTCTCGGTTTCCGCCAGTGTGGTGCATCAGAGTCAACGCCGATTCTGGGGTGCCGGGTGCCATGCCTGCCCCGTCAGGCATGGGTGAGTCTCCTTGCCTTTCCGCGTGGCTGCAAGCAGCCACCCTACGCCCCAGCGGTCGTCATGTCATGTCCCGCAGCGTGTGGCGCGTGGCGCATGGTCGGACAGGCTCGATCCTCTCTCCCGCTACTGCGCGGTCGCCCGCGCCACCTCGGCGGCCAGGGCGAACAGCTCGGCGCTGCGCTGCTGCCAGGACGAGCCCACGATCCACGCCTGCCCGGCCAGTTCGTCGCCGGCCCGCCAGTTCGTCACAGGGCGGTTGTCGGGCTGGTTCATGCCGAAGTGGGCCATACCGCGCGCCATGGCCTGTTGCCGCTCGTCGAGCGTCGCCTGGCACCGCGCCGCCAGGTCGTCGCCGAGTTTCGCCCGAAGCTCGGGGCTCAACAGCGCCTCTTCGATGACAATCCGCGCTTCACAATGCTGAAGGCCCTCGCGCAGGTTCTCGTAGCGCGTCGAGGCCACCGGTCCGCGCGGGCCCGGCGCCAGGCAGTAGCTGTGAAGGTCCAGGTTCCGCCAACTGCTGTGGATGTACCGCTGCCAGATGTAGCCGGTCCACCGGCCGCGCTTGTCCTGGTACAGCGGCCAGAAGTCGGCCCCGAGGCGTCCGATGCCGCGCTGGTCGCCGGTGATGCACATCTCCGCCAGGTGGCTCCAGAGGACCGGCGTCTTGGGGTTCAGCGCGCGGTCGCGGTCGTAGTGCGTGACGAGACCGCGCCGGTTCCAGCCGTGCATCGACGCGTCGGCCGCGAAGTGCACGGACCAGACGACGGCCTGGTACTCGACGCGGGCGATGTCGTGGAACCGCGTCCCCTGGCGAACGCCGAAGTGCCCGTGCAGCGCCCACGGCACATCGGGCAGCAACTCGTTGAAGAACGCGATCTCCGGCTTCGTCGGACGCTGGTCGCTGAGCATGCCGAGCATGACCGTGTCCTGAAGACCGCGCGCCTTCAGACGCTCCATCGCCTTCGCCAGCACCGGTTGCCACAGGGACTTGCTCGCGGGGTCCTCGTACGGCGGCAGGTGCTCGGTCGTCGTCTGGCCGGTCTTCTCGTCGAACACGGTCACCAGCGGCCCCTTGCCGAGGAACTCCTTGCGGGCCTCGCCGGCCTGCTGGAGCCACAGATGGTCCTTGCGGACCGTCTCGCTCTTGAGCATATAGATTTCCCAGACCCAAAGGACCACGATCTTCGGCCGCCCCATCTCGCGTGCCGCCGTGTCCAGGTAGCGGTCGAACACCGTGAAATCGTGATCGTACGACCCGTCGGCCTTGCGAATCCAGCGGACCATCGACTGCTCGTGCCCGAGATTGGTCTGCGCAATGAGCGGCACGTAGACCATGCGGCTGCCGGCGTCGCCGATCAGGCGGAAGCTGTCGCCGATCATCCGCCAGTGGTCGTCGGACCACAGAGGCGTCTTGTAATGCTCGGCCAACGTGTCGGGCGACTCGACCAGGTCCACCCACGTGCGGAAGTCCTGCGTGTCGGGCGCGGTCCATCCGACCACGGTCACCTCGACGGGGACGGTCGTCGCCTTGCCCTCGGCCGCGACGAGGCGGACCTCTCCGGTGTAGAGCCCCGGCGCGGCCGTCTTGGGCACGCTCACGGTGATCCACAGCGGGGCCACCGCCCCGAACACCGGCTCGACGAGGTCCGGCTCCGCGGGCCGACGCGAGGGCGCCGGCTTGGCGCGCACCGGGAATTCCTCCGGCGGCTCGTCCAGCAAGGCCGTCAGCACCTCCGCCTCGCGGGCGTAGAGCGGCAACTGCTCGCTGTAGGGCGTCGTCTGGTATTCCGATCCGTGCGGCACGGCGTACCGGAGGCGCACGGCCGAGGCGGGAAGGATGGCGCCGCCCGGTCCGTGCAAATCGCCGGCGGTCGCCTTCAGGCCGCGGAGCGGCTCGGTCGAGCCCACGACGACCTTGCCCGAGAAGCTGCCGTTCTGCGGCGACACGATCCGCACCGGCCGCAGCGGCTCGTTGGGGTCGCCCCAGTCCATGTCGAAGTCCGACATCAGCATGTCGCTGTTGTAGACCTGGAAGCCCTGGGGGCGCACGGCGTTGGGCGTCAGGCCGTCGCCCGAGGCCGCCGTCACGCGCAGGCGGCGCACCTCGCACGTGTTCCACATGAGGACGGGCACTTCCTTCTTTTCCTTGTCGCGCCGCCTGAGTTCGTTCTGCACCTTATGATAGGGCGCGCGCACCAGGTCCACCGCGACCACGTTGACGCCCTTGCGGAGCAGCTTCGACGGCAGCGGCACATCCGTCAGCCGCCGCAGGCGCGCCTGCCGGACTGCCGCGCTGCTACCGCTGACGAGCTTGTCACCGGCCGCAAACGCCTCGCGCGGGTACGGTTCGGCCAGCGTCTGGCGGCCCACGGGGCCGGCCGGCAGGTGGCCGCGAGCGACTTCCGTCCCATTCAGGTACACCACCGCCCCGCCGTAGTAATCCAGCGAAAGCTTCAGATCCCGGACGGCCTCCGGAGAGGCCACCTGGAATTTCCCGCGCAGAGACAGGCGCACCAGGTACGGCGTCTTGGCGAACCGCAGCAGCGGCGCGCGCATCCACCCGGCGTCGTCGAAGTCCGGCTGCTCCCATCCGGTGGCAGGCTCGGCCGTGGCAGTGTCGAGCCACGTGGCGCCAAACTCCAGCGGCGTCGGGCCGTCGTCGGTGTCTATCATGGGCGGCTGCAACACGTTATGCATCCGCCAGAAGCCGCCCGTGTCCAGCACCACCGTGGCCGGCGCCGACGCGCCGTCGGCCTCCTGGGCCGCACACACACCCGCGCACGCCAGCACTGCCGCAACCGCCAAGTTCGCCACAACCCAACGACTCGTCATTTCTTCAGCCTCCCGAACACCATCGTAAACCGCTCCGAGTCACAAGGTTAAACCGACGCGGAGCGCGCCGGGTGGTGCAGATACCCAGACACTGCGCACCGACGGGCGCGCGGGTCGGCTCCACCGACCCAACGGCATTCCGTGTGGGCAGAACGGCAGGCGCGATGCCTGCCCCGCCGAGGCGTGAGCGAGCAGGTGGAGTCAACAGACTCGACGCTCTCGTGGGTGTGGTGTGTCAGAATCCACGCCGAGTCCGGCGCGTCACACTCTGGAGCGACGGCTTGGCCCGAGCACAGTCGGGGGGCGCAGTTCGGCGCGTGGGTCCGGTGGACCCACCCTACGTCCTGGTGTAGTGCGTCACTCAGGGTGTAGTGCGTCACTCAGGAATATGCAGTCTGCGTGACGCCCTGCACTATCGCTTCAGCCGCGCGGCTACCTCGCCGGCCAGGTCGAACAGTTCGCCGGTCCGTTTCTGCCAGCCGGACGCCACGTACTCGGCGTGCGCCTCGGGATGCTGCTTGTAGCGCCACTGCTCACCTTTGATGTCCGACGGCCCCGAGCCGACTCCCTTCAGCGCCACGGCCAGACGTTCGTCCAAGTGCCTCCGGCACCGTTCCGCCAGGTCGCCGCCCAGTCGGGACCGCGACGCGTCGTCGAGCAGCGCTCGCTCGATGGCAATCCGCGCCTCGCATTCCTGGATGCCGCCGCGGAAGATTTCGTATCGCGCGGTGCCCACCGGCCCCTTCGGGCCCGGGGCCAGAAGGTAGCTCAGCATGTCCAGGTTCCGCCACATGCTCTGCGGATACCGGTCCAGGGCCGTGCCCACGCGACGACCGCGTTGGTCCTTCACGCACGGCCAGTTGTCGGCGCCGATCCGGCCCACGCCGCGCTGGTGACCCGTGATATCGAACTCCGCCATGTGACGCAGCACCGACGGCAGGAACGAGTTGAAGTGGAACCGGTCGAACTGCACCACCAGCTCCGGCCGCGACCACCCGTGCGGCCGCTCCACCGACGGATCCGGCGCGTAGCGCAGATCCCAGACGTTCGCGTCGTAGGCGATCGGGGCGATGCCGTGCAGCTTCGGCGCCGCGCCGCCGCGGGCGAACTTGCCGCTGTGCGAGTGACTCGCCCACGGCAATCCGCCGCCGAAGTCGTGCAGCGCCGACGCCTCTTCTTTCGTCGGCCGCGCGTCGCTCAGCATCCCCAGCATCAGCACGTCTTGCAGTCCGCGACGGCGCATCCGCTCGCGAATCTCCGTCAGCAGCGGGCGCCACAGCGACGCGCTCCGCGGGTCGGCCAACGGCGGCAGATACACCGCCGCGGTCTCCTTCGTCTGCGGGTCTACCACCGTCACCGGCGGCCCGTTGCCGTGCTCCTGCTGAATCGCCCGGCGCAGGTCGCCGCGCTCCTTCAGGTTCCGGAAGTACGACCCCTGCTTCTGCTCCTCCGAGAGTTTGGACCACCAATCCTCCGTCCACAGACCCCCGCCGGGGACCATGAAGATGTCCCACACGCCGAGCACCACCAGCTTGGGCCGACCCATCTCCTTGACGGCCGTGTCCACGTACCGGTCGAAGATCGTGAAATCGTACTCCACGCGGTCGCTGTCCTTCATGATCCACCGCACCATCGACTCGGAGTTGCCGAAGTTCGTGTGGCAGATGAGCGGCACGTACAGCGACCGGCTTCCGCAGCCGCCAACCAGGCGCAGGCTCTGCTCGATCATCCGCCAGTGCGCCTCGGACCACAGCGGCACGTCGTACTCCAGCGCCAGGGTGTCGGGCGTCTCGATGAGCTCGACCCACGTGCGCCACTGCTGCGCGTCGGGGATCGTCCAGTCGGCCACCCGCAGTTCAATCGGCGCCTGGAACGTCGTGCCGGCGCCGCCGACCTCCACCGTCAGCCGCCCGCGGTACAGCCCGGCCTTGGCGTCGTCCGGCACAGCGACCGTGACCCAGACGGCCGCCACGGCGCCCTTTCCGGCGCGCGTCGCCGTCACCGGCACGTCGGCCGGCGGTTCGTCCAGCAGGATGTCCAGCCCCACGGGCTTGCGGCGACTTGCCGGAACGTCCTCGCCCCAGGCCACCGCGTAACGCACCTGCACGGCCGAGGCCGCGATCGTACCGGCTTCGCCCGTCAGGGCCGTCGCCGACGCCTTCAGGCCCGCCAGCGGCGACGCGCTGCCCACGCACACTTTCCCCGAGAACGTTCCGCCGCGCGCACCGGCCATGATCACCGCTTTCAGCGGCTCCTGCGACGCCGTGACTTTCCCCGGGTCGTCCTGCTCCAGCAGATCGCTGTTCCAGGCATACACCGCCGTCGGCGGAGACTCCTGCGACCACACCGACGCCACAACGCACAGAACCGCTGCCAGCGACGCAACCCAACGCACGCCCATGGCTGAACTCCTTCTGCCTGGGGCGGCCGCGACCACGCAGCGCGGCCGACCGGTGACATAGCGCCATCCCCCTTCGCCCACCGCCCCCCCCTGCGGCCAATCATTTCCAACTGGTCCGCGGATCCGGCGACAGCGCCGGCCGATGCCGGGCCCACATCGCGTCGATCCACGGGTCGAACATCGTGCCGCCCTGGCGGATGCCGTCGCCGAACTTCGGGTACACGCGGCGAATCTCCGCCACGGCCGCCGCGTCGTCCTCGTGCATCCATCGGTCCACGTACGCGAAGAACGCATCGTGGTCCCACACCTTCTCGGCGCCGAGCAGCTTCACGGCCAGCGACTGCCCCACCCAGCAGATGCTCGTGCAGCAGCGGCGGTAGCCTTCGCTCATGGTCTTGTTGTCTCCGGGCCACTCGGCCGGCGCCAGGTGCTCGTACGGACCGCGGTCGATCTGCCGGTCGCCGATCAGCGGATACTGTCCCGTGAACCGCACCTTGGCGCCGGTCCAACTCGGTCCGAACTCCGCGTGTTCGTCCTCGCCGAACGAGGCCTCGGCCGCGTGCCGCCGAATCTGCTGCATCCGGCGATCGCCCAGCAGCATACCCGCGAAGACGATCGGCAGCTTCCGCCCGTTGCCGAACCCGCCGGCCGCCGGCCAGCCGCCCGCCTCGCCGCGCTTCGACCGCGTCGCGACGCCCCAGTTGTCGATCCCCACTTGAATCAAGCCCAGGGCGATCCGCTCTTTCTGCTCGCGCGGCAAGTCGCAGCACAGCACGAGCGCCGCCATCGACACCGCGCGGCCGATTTCGCGGCCGTACCCCGGCATGTTCTCCGACGCATGCGTTTCGCGGCTGTGCCAGGCGTACACGTGATCGATCCACGGCCGCGCAAACATCCGCTCCACCGTCGCCACCGGCGGCATTCCCGGGGCCGCCTCAACGCGCGGCAGAACATCCCACCGGATGTCGCCGGCACGGTGCAGCGTCTTCTTCTCGCGGTCGCAGTACGACGGCCGGAACGCATCCGCCGGCGCCGCCGTCGCCAGGCACGTCAGCACGGCGTGGGCTTTCAGGGGCGAGGTCTCGGTGGACCGCGACGGATTCGCCAGCACCTGGTTCTGCTGCAACGTCGCCAGACTCACGGCCGAGACGAGGGAATCCCCGGGCTTCATCGCGATCGGCAGCCGCGCCGCCAGGGACGCGTCGTGCCCCTGGATGCGCGAATCGTAGGCTACGTTGGTGGTCGTCGGCGGGTTGAGCATCGACCCGTTTCGCACGCGGTCCGCCGGCTTCACGCGCTTCTTCTCGGCGTCGGTCGCTTCGGCGTCGCCGACGGCCGTGCCGAATCGCGGCGCCGGATCCATCGCCGTGATCGTCACCGGACCCACGACGTAGAAATCTCCCGTGACGAAGCGACCCACCTCGACGTCCCGGTCGAAGGTCCACGTCACGCCGTACTGTGACACGCTGCGCACCTTCTGGAGCGCCGTCGCCGGCGCGGCGGCCGACACCTCCGGCCGGCATCCGCCCACAAGCAGCGCATAGCCCAGCGCGACCGCCGCCCACGTCATGGCCTTCATGTTCATAGTGTTCCCTTTCATGGATTGGGTGCCATGCCTGCCCCGTCGAGGCTGCCCGACAATTCGCCGTGCTGTTCGCTGTTGCAGGGTGCCATGCCTGCCCCGTCAGGCATGGTGGTGCCACGACCTCAGTGGTCTTCGGCCACCTCAGGCATCCGCGCGCGAACAGACAGGATCCTCCCTCTCAGGTCAAACCCGCGGCCGCAACGCCGGTGCCGACGAAATCCCGCCCGACGAGGATCGGAGGCGCTTCCCGTTTGAGCAGGTAGTCTCATAGAGGGCCAGATAGGTAGGGTGGCTGCTTGACGCAGTCCCCGAGCACCGTCGAGGGGCAGCCACGCGGAAACACAAGGACAAAGACATGGGCGTGTCGCGACCAGAGTGGGGTCCAGCCAGGGCCTACCTGACGTAGACTTCGCGTCCGTCGACCCACGTGCGGCAGACCTCGAGCCGCAGCGCGCCGGGGCGGCCGCGAAGGTCCGCCAACACCAGGTCCGCGCGGCGCCCCGCGGCAATGGACCCGATGCCGAGGCTCTTGTCCAGCCCGATCATCGTGCAGGCGTTGGTGGCCGTCATCAGGGCAGCGGCGGTCAGGGCCTCGTCGATCGCGATGGCGGGATGCCCCGCCACCCACACGCCGGGACCGCCGTCGGTGAGCCAGTTGACCAGGTTCGCGAACGCCGTCGGCATGTTCAGGCACGAGCCGAACAGGGTCGATGGGCTGTGCGCGACCTGGAGGTACTTGCCTCCGGGCCCCACGACGCCGTAGACCCCGTTGACCTGGAAGGTCTTCAGGCCGCGCGCCCCGGCCGCGAACATCGCGTCGCTGACGCCGATGATCCGGTGCCATCCCTTGCGGGCGATCAGGTCGCGGGCGTAGCGCGGGTTCACGTGGTATCCGTCGGCGATCAGCTCGCAGTAGAGCCGATCTTCGGCCAGGGCGCCCTCGACGGCCCCGCCGCCATGGAACGGTTTGAAGCTCGTCCCCGTGGGACCGTTCAGGAAATGCACCATGTAGCGCAAGCCGGCCCGCCGCGCCGCGGCGATCTGCTCGCCGGTGGCCCCGGTGTGGCCCGCGCCGCAGACCACGCCGCGACGCCCGAGGTGCCGGATCAGGCTCAGCGCCGCCTGATCGTATTCCGGCGTCACGAGGCAGAGCTTCACCAGGCCGGTTTCGTTGATGTGGTCGAACAGCGCGATGTCCGGCCGATGGACCAGCTCCGGATTCATCGCGCCGACCATCTTGTCGCTGACGAACGTGCCTTCCAGAAACGCCCCCAGGACCCGAGTGCCCGCCGGCGGCGACTTCAGGAACCCGTCCAGCAGCTTCAGCCGCCGACGCAGCGTCTCGGTCTCTCCGGCCATGGTCGTCAGGTACGTCGTGGTCACGCCGAGCCCGGCCATCCGCGTGACGTAGCGCCCCATCGCGTCGAGGCTCCGCTCCGCCGACGCGTCGAACGTGTCGGTCGCCGCATCGTATACCCCGAGCGTGAAATCAAACCCCTCGTAGCCGTGCGCGTGAATGTCCACAAAACCCGGCAGGAGCACCTTGCCGGCGGCGTCGACGGTGCGGCTCGCCGGACCCGACGCCTTCGCCCCCAGGACGATCTTGCCCTGGCGAATCGCCACGTCGGTCGCCACGACGCCCGCGGGCGTCACCACCTTCGCGCCGGTGATTAATGTGTCGCTCGTCATCTGCTCCATCCTCTGGCCGCGACACGGCCGTCAACGTTGCTGTCGCGGCTGAAGCGCCCGATTATAGGCCTCCCCCGTCGGTCGTCAACACGAAGTCCGCCGAGAGAGCATCAACGCATGCACATCACGTTTGTGGGTAAGGGTGCCACACTTTGGTCCGGACTTCGTCCGGCCTCCAAAGTGTGGCACCCCCGTGTCCGTGATGTGAGAGCCTGCTTCCCCAAAACGTCGGCTGTCACGACTGGCACCGGCGGACAGTGGACGCTATACTGGTTCGCTCCGTGGCGATGCGAGGAGACCCGCCGGTGCATGAGCTGTCGCTGGCCGAGAACATTCTGGAGATCGTCGAGGCCGAGCGGGCGGGCCGCCGGTTCTCTCGCGTTCACGTGATCCGCCTCAGGGCCGGAGCCCTGAGCGGGATCGACCCCGAGGCACTGCGTCTGGCGATGGAATCGGTGTGCGAGGGCACGTGCGCCGCCGAGGCAGCCGTGGAGATCGACGCCGAGCCGCGCATCGTCACCTGCCGCCGGTGCGGCGCGACCATGCCCGGCGACGTCGGCCCGGCGGCTTGCGCGTCGTGCGGCTCGATCGATCTGGAGCTCGCCGGAAGCTCGGGCCTGGACATCGTTTCCCTGGAGGTGGACTGAGATGGCGAAGCTTCCCCTGGGCAGAAACGTCCGCGGGCGCAACGACGAGACCGCCGCCGAGAACCGTCGCCGGTTCGCCGAGGCCCGCCTCTGCGCGGTCAACCTGCTCAGTTCGCCGGGCTCGGGCAAGACGAGCCTCCTGGAACGCACCGCCGAGCGCATGAAGGACCGATGGCGGATCCTCGTGATCGACGGCGACGTCGAGACCGAGCGCGACGCCCAGCGGCTGCGCGCGGCGGGGCTGGAGGCCATCCAGATTCAGACGCACGGCGCGTGTCACCTCAACGCGATGATGATCGCCGAGCAGGTGGCCACGGTGGACCCGGCGGCCTTCGATCTGCTGCTGATCGAAAACATCGGCAACCTGGTCTGCCCGAGCAACTACGACCTGGGCGAGTCGTCGCGCGTCGTCGTGGCCTCGACCACCGAGGGCGACGACAAGCCGATCAAGTACCCCGAGGCGTACCACACGGCCGACCTGTGCGTGCTGAACAAAGTGGACCTGTTGCCGTACCTGCCGTTCGACGTGGCCGCGTTCGAGGCGGGCGTCCGCCGCGTGAAGGCCGACATGCCGGTCCTGCACACGTCGTGCACGACGGGCGCCGGCCTGGAGGCGTGGTGCGCGTGGCTCGACGGGCAGGTCCGCGCGACGCGCGGCGAACCGGGGAAGAGTTGAGGCGCTGTTGACCGCTCTCCCTCGAGGGGAGAGGGTGGCCCGCAAGGGTCGGGTGAGGGTGGCCGGGTGGCATGGCCACGCTTGTCGTAGACCCCGAGCCCGTCGAGGGGCGTGGCCATGAAGCGCAGCCGCTGTGAGAATAGCATGGAGTCGGGGACGCCGTCCCCGCGTTGTCGTATCGCAGGAAACCATCAGAGAAGGAACCCGCACATGAGCACACACGACGAGACCCTGGCCCGCAACGCCCGCATCACGCTGGAGGCGGCCTGCGGCCTGACGGCCGGCCAGACGCTGGCCATTTGCACCCGACGGTCGAACCACGCTTACGCCAAAGAGGAAAAGGTGGTCTCCTACGTCAAGGCCCTGTGCCGCGAGGCCGTGGCCCTGGGCGCGCATCCGGTCGTGATCGACGTGACCGAGTTCCTCGCCGGGCCGGGATACGCCGCAGGGAAGATCATCCCGTCGGTGGGCCAGGCCCTGCGCGCCGCCGACACCGTGATCAACACCATGGACGACGTGGGCTTCTCGCGGCTGATCGGACGCCAGGACAACGACGACGAGTTTCTGACGGCCCGCGGCCGCTGGGTCTTCCTCCAGGCCAACGGCATGGAGCACTGGAACCTCGACCCGCAGCTCGTGCGGGCCATCCGCCCGCGCACCGAGAAGCTCATCGAGTTGCTCGTCGACGCCCGCGACGTTCACGTCACCACGGCCGCCGGGACCGACTTCCACTTCGCGATGGGCGCCGGCGGCACTGCCACGGCGGTCCTCGGCATCGTGCCGATGTACGGCGAAGTGGCCACCGCGCCCCGCCAGGGCACCGAACACGGTCGCATCGTTGTCACCGGGCCGACGCAGATGAAGGTGCGGCCCGCCGCCGAGCTGGACCGGCGGCCCATGGTCATCGACGTGGCCGACGGACGCGTGACCGGATACGACGGCGACCCGGAGCAGATCAAGCGGCTGGAGGCATTCATCGCCAGCGGCACGCCCGCCGCCGACGCCATCGACGAGGTGGGCATCCCCACGTCGCGCGTCATGGACAACGACCAGTGGTGGTGGAGCGACGGCACGCACCACCTGCGGCGCATCCACATCGCCCTCGGCAACAACCTCCAGCGCGACACGCACATTCACGGCGCGCGGCACATGGACACCGAGCTGGACGATCCGACGATCGTCATCGACGGCGTCACGGTGCTCAAGGACGGCGACTTCGTCGGCCCGCTGGACGCCTGGTGACCGGGCGGCGTCCCGTGGGGCGCGACCTGCCGCACGCCTTCGGCGTCCTGCGGAGCGCATGGCACCGTTGCGAAGCCGTCAGGGAAACCGCAGCGTCAGGACCCACGCCTGCCACCGCTTCTGGAAGGCGGCCATGTCGGTTTCGCCGAGGACGGACTGAAGCGTGCGGTAGCCGGTGGGGTCTTCGCCGGCGGCGGCGACGAACTCGCGGTGGAACCGTTCGAGGAGCATGTGCTCCTGGAGCCAGTAGCACAGGTACCGGGCCTGGGCATAGTGCCGTCCGCTGGCGGGGCCGTAGAACTCGGCGTCGGTCGTGGCGGCAAGGGCCTTGAAGCTGCCGAGGCGGCCTTCGCGCACGGCCTCCTGCAATCCGGCCAGACGCCAGTTCGTCAGGCCCACGATGCGGTCGCCGCGGCCGGCGCTCTGCTCGTACAGCGACGCCAGCCCTTCGTTGAACCACGCCGGACACGCCGCGAAGTTGCTCCGCATGAACGGGTGAACGATCTCGTGAACGAGCGTGCCGCCGCCGGTGGCGATGTTCATCACGAGGGCCTTTTGCCGCGGGCTGTAGTAGCCGTACGGCGTGGACGGCTCGTCGCCGAAGAGGGCCTTGGCGTGGGCCAGGTAACTCGCCTTGTCCTTGAAGAGCCAGATGGTCAGAATCTCGTCGGGGTCCTTCGCGAAGAACTGCTTCCGGAGGCGCCGCACCGCCCAGCGGACGGTCTGCTCGGATCGTCGCCGCACCACGTCGGCGGGCTCGTCGCCGACGACGACGAACGGCGGCTCGACCACCACGGTGAAGTCCGACGACGGGACGATCTTCCTCAGCGCGGCCACGTGGCGGTCGTAGTCGGCCTGCGTGAAGGCGGCGGGCGGCGCGGACGCGGTCGGGACAGCGCGCGCCGGAGTCGCTGCGTCGGGCGCCGGCCCAGCCGGTTCGGTGCCGGACGGCGCAGCGGAACGCGGCGCCTGCGGCGCTGGGCGCGTCTCCGTGGGCATCGGGCCGCTCGGGGCCGCGCGCGATGCCTCCGCGGGAGCCGGTCGCGACGTCTCCTGCGACGGAGCGGCCGCCAGGGCGGCAAGAACCCCCACCAGCACCACCGCACAGACCGTTGCCGCTCGGGCCAAGGCGTTCACTCCTTAACAGAACAGGACATCCGCGTATCGACTTTCGCTCGACGACCCGTTGGGGTATGTTAGACGCCGCCGGTCCGCCCGCGGTTCCGCCCATTTCGCAGGGGACTGTCGGGTCTGTTGACCCGACCTACGGGCTCGCTGCCGCCCAGGCGTGGAATACCCGCGCCACGACACGGCGGCGCGTTTGCCCGATGCCGTCCGGCGCCGCCGCGGGTTCCATGAGGGGCGACTCCGCCGGTGGCGCGGGCCGACGGCGCCCGGCCGCGCGAGAGGGTCGGCGCGGCGGGTGTCAAATAGCCGGCGAGACGAGAACCTTGGGGCGAGAAGGAGAGACCATATGGACGGTCCGCGGACGGCGCGGCGTGACGAGTTGGCGGCCATCGTGTCGCTGGTCAATCGGGTGTTCTGCGGCGACGGCGGTCGCAAGCTTCCCATGGAGCGGTCGTTCCCGCGGCTGTTCAGCGAAGCGAACCTCGACAACCTGTACGTGATGTTCGACGGGCGGCGCCTGGCGAGCTTCCTGGCGACCGATCTCCAGGACTACGTGGCGTGCGGGTGCCGACTGCCGCTGGCGTGCCTCGGGGCGGTCTGCACGGAGACCGACTACCGCGGGCAGGGGCTCTCGTCGGCGCTGCTGGAGACCGCCTACGCCCAGCTCCGGGCAAAGGGGCGGCTGATGACGATCATCTCCGGCAGCCGCGGACTCTATTACCGCACGGGCGCGGCGCCGGGCGTGTTCGCGATGTGCCAATGGACGGCCGACGCCGCGACGCTGCGCGCCGCCGAGGACGCGTCGCTGCGCCTGGAGCCGCTCGACCGCGGGAACCTCGGCGACCTGGCGGCGCTGAACGCGCGCGAGCCGATGCGGTTCGACTGGACCGAGGACTGGCTCCGCACGGTGCCGTTGGCGCTGTGCAGCGGCGAGATGGGGCGCGGATGGATCGTCCGTCGCGGCGGCGAGGCCGTAGCGGCGGCGTGCCTCGGGGCGACCGCCTACGGCGAGCAGCCGATGAGCTTGTCGGACTGGTTCGGCGACCGCCGCGCGGTGGTCGCCTCGCTGTCGCGGATGCTGGATGCGGCCGGGACGGCCCAGGTGAGTTGCCGCCTGGTGCTCCAGGACGCGGCGATGATGGAGGCCCTGCGCGGCGCGGGCATCGAGCCAGAGCGAAAGACGCCCTGGGCGTGGCCGATCAAGGTGCTGGACTTCGACGGGCTGATCGCGGCGCTGGGGCCGCACCTGCGCCGCACGCTGGCCGACCAGGCCGGGGCCATTACGGCGACGGCCGACGGCGTGCGCGTGCGCGCCGGCGGATGCGACTTCACGTCGCCCGACGAAGCCGCCGCCGTGCAGATGCTCCTGGCCATGCCGGACTCCTACGGCCCGGCGCTGGCGGACTGTCCGGAGCCCGTGCAGGCGCTGATGGCGCGGGCGTTTCCGATTCCGATGCGGCACTACGGCCTGAACTACATCTGAGCGCGTAGGGTGGGTCCCCCGGACCCACGCGCTCTCTCCGTCAACGTCGGGTGCCTTGCCTGCCCCATCGAGCCTGTCCGACAATTCGTTGCGTGGTTCGTTGTTGCTGGGTGCCATGCCTGCCCCGTCAGGCATGGGCGAGTTCCCTTGCGTTTCCGCGTGGCTGCAAGCAGCCACCCTACGCCTGAGAAGTCTGTAATGCCATGTTCCACAGCGTGTTGCGCGTGACGAATTGTCGGACAGGCTCGCCCCATCAGGCATGGCCGTTGCCGTACTGTGGCACGGGCATCCTGCCCGTGCGTCCCAGGAGCATCTTGCTCCTGGCTGCCGTTGCCCCGAAACCCGCGACGCCATCAGAACCGCAGCGACGCCAGCCACCGTTCGCACAGGCGCGTCCACTGCGCCACCGTCTCGGTGCGGCCGACCGGGCTCGAGCCGTCGCAGAGGCCGAGGCCGTGCGGCCCGTGCGGAAAGACGTGCAGCTCGAACGGCACCCGCTGGTCGCGCAGGGCACCGGCCATCAGCAGACTGTGTTCCACCGGCACCGTCTGGTCCGAAGCCGTGTGCCACAGGAACATCGGCGGCGTATCGGGCGCCGCATGTTGCTCGTTCGACAGGTCGTCCAGCACCTCGTCGGTTGGATGCTCGCCGAGCAGGTTGGCAATGCAGCCCGGGTGGGCGAACTGGCGCAGCGATACCACAGGGTAGCACGCGACGACGGCGTCGGGGCGGCAGGACACACGCTCGACCGGATCGGCGGCTCGCTCGTCGCCGGCGTCGTGGTGCGTGGCCAGGGTGGTGACGAGGTGTCCTCCGGCGGAGAAGCCGAGCACGGCGATGCGGTCGGGCCGAACGCCGAACTCGGCCGCCCGGGCACGCACCAGGCGCACCGCCCGGGACACGTCGTCCAGCGCCGCCGGATGACGGTGCGGCGCGACGCGGTACCGCAGGACGAAGGCGGGCAACCCTGCGGCGTTGAGCCACCGGGCGATGGGCTCGGCCTCGTGAGCCGCCAGCACCGCGTAGCCGCCGCCGGGGCAGACAATCACAGCCCCGCGCGGGCGGTCGCCGGCCGAAGGATAGAACGTCAGATCAATCCGCGAATCGTCAATGCGCTGCACAGGCCACTCCTTAATGCACCCCCGCCGAGGCGGGTCAATCGAAAAAGCGGAACCGGACAATGTGCCACACGGCGGCCAGGCCGTCGCGCCAGGTGATCTTTTTGCCCTCGCGGTACGATCGCCGGCGATACGCGATGGGCACCTCCGCGACGCGCCAGCCGGCCCGGGCCGCCTTCTGCACCAGTTCGGGTTCGATGCCGAACCGCTCGCTGCGCAGGTGAAGACCCTGGATCGCCTCGCGCCGAAACACCTTGTAGCAGGCTTCCATGTCCGTCAGGTCCAGGCCGGTCATCCGGTTCGACAGCCACGTGAGCAGCCGGTTGCCGAAGTAGTGAGCACGGCGGCCGCGCGCGGCAGCAGAGTCGGCGGCGTCCGCGCCCGGGGCGAAGCGCGAGCCGATGACGACGTCGGCCGATCCGTCGGCGATGGGCGCCACCAGGCGCGGGTAATCCGCCGGATCGTACTCCAGGTCGGCGTCCTGGACGAGAACAACGTCGCCCGTGGCGGCGGCGAACCCGGTGCGCAGGGCGGCACCCTTGCCGCGGTTGCGCTCGTGGCGCAGGAGCCTGATGCGCGGCTCGGCGGCCGCCCGCGCGGCCAGCCGCTGCGCCGAAGCGTCGGTCGAGGCGTCGTCCACGACGATCACCTCGATCTCGGCCTCGACCGGCGACGCCAGCACGGCGTCCAGCACGCGGTCCACCGTCCGCTCCTCGTTGTACACCGGCATGACAATCGAGAGCCTCATGATCCTCCTCGGCGGCACTGCGGCGCCGCGAGCCGCAATTCTAGTCCGAGCGAAACCCACGTACCACTGCTTTCTGCGGCTTGACACCGCGATGCCGCGGGCTGAGAATGTCGGCAGCACAGCTCGGCAACGACGCGACGGCGGAGAAGGCTTTCATGGCGACATTGCAGTTGGCCGCATTCGGGCAGGACGACAACCGCCTCGGCGGCACCGATATCGGCGAGGTGCTACTGACCACCTCCGACGGCGACCTGTGCAGCCGTCCGCTGGTGGGCCATGAACAGGGCCTGGACATCCAACCGGCCGACCTGACGTCGCCCGAGGTCGCCTTCCTGGTCAACGTCCGCTGGGCGATGCCCGAGTTCGGGTACCTGTGGCTTCAGGCGGACAACGGCGGCCAACTGTACCGGATTCCCCGCAGCGGCAGCGCGCAGGTCTGGAACCTGAATTACGAGTTGGCGCGGACGCGCGTCCTGTGGAACTCGCAGTTGGAGCAGGCCTCGGGCGCGGCGGCCCCGGGGGCGATCTCCGCGGCGCTTCGCGCGCGTCTGGCGCGGGCCGGCTCGTTGCTGCATGACGCGATGTTCGCCAACCACGACCGTCGCAGTCACCTGGCCGACGCGGCGCTGGGCGAGGCCCTGGACGCCGGGGAGCGGCTGGCCGTCGAGGCGGCACGCCGGCGCATCGCCCTGGAGGCCGCCGGCACAATCCCCCCACACCCCTTCGCGATGATCGGACCGCTCGGGCAACTGGCGGACGCCTCGCCCGAGGCCCGCGCCGCCTGGGCCGGCGTGTTCGACGCGGGCGTCGTCGAGTTCACGGCGACGGACGCCGACGGCGACGCGCTCGGCGCGCCCGGCGAGCGGGCTCTGGCCGCCGCCGCGGAGGCCGGCCTGACGACGCCGCAGGCTGTGCGCGGCCGCGCGCTGCTGCCGCACACCGACGACCAAGGCGCGCTTCGCGTCCCGGCCAACGCCGCCGAAGCGGCCGCCCGACGCGACGCCGCCGTGCGCCTGGCCGTGCGGCATGGCCAGCGCATCGGCACCTGGGAGCTCTTTCCGGCGACACCAGGGTTGACCATCGAACCGCCGCTGGCGGCGCTGGCGGCCGAGACGGCACGGGCCGTGAAGGCAGCCTGCCCCGACGTCCGCGTGGTCCTGCGCCTCGGCGAGGTGTTCCCGTGGCGGATGAGGGTGCCGGCGGCCGAGGCGGTCCTGCGCCCGTCGCTGCCGCGACCCCTGGACGCCGCGCGCCGGTGCCTCGACGACGCCGGCGACGCCATCGACGCAGTGTCGCTGCCGCTGGCGTACCCCGGGTGCGACCTCCTGCATCTGCTGCGGACCATCGACCTGGTGGCCGGGCTCGGGCGGCCCGTGGAACTGACGGCCGTGGCCGCCCCGAGCCGCTGGACCGACGATCCGCGCGCCACCCTGGCCGGCGGGCGACAGGATTTCACGCGCGGCCTCGGCTACTGGCGGCAACCCTGGTCGCCCGAGGTCCAGGCCGATTACGCCCTGGCCGTCGTCCTGCTGGCCCGGGCGCATCCGAGCGTCCAGGCCGTCGAGTGGGCCGACTTCAGCGACGCCGCCGGCCACCTGTTCCCCTTCGGCGGACTGCTCGACGCCGCCGCACGACCCAAACCGCTGCACGGGCACCTGCTCGCCCTGCGACAGAACCACTACCGCCTGGCCACCAGCTGGCCGCTGGACGACGCGTGATGCACGAGGGGCGTCCCTGCGACGATTTTCCGGGCAGCCCGTTGCAATGCGGCTCGTTCACCGGTAGCATCAGAAGCTCGCGAAGACGCTGTCCGGACGGCCCGACGCGCCGGCCGCCGGACCCGTTCGATCAGGAGACCTGCCATGAGACTCGGTTACGTCGGACTCGACAACTCGCACGCCGATCAGCTCACGCGGATGGTGAATGTCCAGCGGCCCGACGGACTGCCCGAGGCGCGCTTCACGCACCTCTGGGGCCGCGACGCCGCGCGGGCCAAGGTCGTCCAGGAGAAGGGCCAGGTCCCGACGATCTGCGCCCGGATCGAGGACATGATCGGCCACGTCGACGGCGTGGTGGTCGGCGCGCGCGCCGGCGACCGCCATCTGGCCGAGGCGCGGCCGCTGATCGAGGCCGGACTGCCGGTCTTTGTCGATAAGCCCCTCACCAACACGTTGGCCGACGCCGAGGCCCTTCTCGATCTGGCCGAAGCCCACAAGGTCCGACTCACCAGCTTCTCGGGCCTGCGCGTCGCGCCCGAAGTGACCGAGTTCAAGGCCAAGTACACCGCCATCGACGCGGACAAGTACGGCGGCGCCATCAGCGGCCACGGCGACAACACGAACCCGTACGGCGGATGGTACTTCTATGCCGTCCATTCCCTCGAAATGCTGCTGGAGGTCTGGGGCCTGCGCGGCGGCGAAGTCCTGGCCGCCGAGATCGCCTCCCAGTTGCACCTGCGCTGCGCGCTGGACAACGGACAGATCGTCACGATCCAGCTCAGCGAGAAGTTCCCCCCGTTCAGCCTGATCGGCTTCATCGACCACAACTCGTTCGCGACCGTCGTGCCGCTGGGGGGCATCCAGGAACAGGTGACGCGCCGCGTGGTCGAGTTCTTCCACGGGGCCGAGGACCTCAGCCGTCGCGAACTGCTGGCGCCGCTGAAGGTCATGGAAGCCGTTCGTCAGAGCCTCGTGACGCACAAGGCCGTCAGCTACGACGTCTGACCCGCGCCGGCGCCTCTGGAGCCATGCCTCATGACACCGACCGTCACGCCACGATCCCGGCGCCGCCCGCGCGGTCGCACCAGCGGCCCGTGGGGCATGCGGCCCAAGGTGGCCGTCGTCCTCTAGCCGCCCGTTTCACCGTGGCACGGGCATCTTGCCCGTGCGTCGCAGGGCCATCCTGGCCCTGCAAGGCGTGGGTCGTCCAAGGGCTCATCTGCTTGTGGGACGCATGGGTAGGATGCCCATGCCACGATGCCGTGTTGCAGGTCTAGCCCGACCGACCCGAGAGATCCGTTGCGCGGCGCACCCGGCCGTCAAAGCGACCGCGCCGGCACCGCTTGACGCACGAACCGCTTATCCGGGAGGCTGTCCCATGACGCATCTCACTCTCACCGACATCGAACAGATGGACCGCACGAGTATCCGTATCCTGACCGAGCTGGGCGTCCGCGTGGACGACGACGCTCTGCGCCAGCAGGCCGTCCGCGCCGGAGCCCGCCCAGGCCGCGACGCCGACCGCCTCTGTTTCCCCGAGCCCATGGTCCGCGAACACGTGGCCATGGCCCCGCGACAGGCACGCTACGGCGACCTGCGCGGCCGCGTCACCACCGTCGGCCCCGGCCTGCGACCGACGTTTTGGACCGGCGCCGCCCTGAACTACGTCACCGGTCGCCAGTGCCGCGCCATCACCGCCGCCGACCTCGCCGACTTCTGCCGAGTGGCCGACACCATCGACCCCCTCCTGGCCGTCGTCGGCACCAGCCTCGACGACGTGCCGCCGGCGTGCCGCGACTTCGTCGGCTTCCGCATCATGGCCGAGAACACGTCGAAGCACCTGCGGCCGCTCCTGTTCACGGCCGAGGGCGTCGCGCCGATCCTCGAGATGGCCCGCGTCCTCGCCGGCGGACATCCGCTGGCCGACAGCCCCGTCGTCTCGTTCGGCTACTCGTGTCTCTGCCCGCTCCACTGGTCGCAGATTTCCGTCGATCTCTGGCGCGCCACCGCCGGACACAACATCCCCGTCATGCTCAACGGCGAACCCATCGCCGGGGCCACCAGCCCCGTGACGCTCGCCGGTGCGGTCGCCCTGGCCAACGCCGAAATCCTCGCCGGCGTCGTCCTGACCCAGGTCCTCGAACCGGGGCGGCCCGTCGTCCACAACCTCGGCTTCGCCCACGTCACCGACATGCGCTCCGGCATGTGCCTGAGCGGCACGGCCGAGTGCGGCCTCCTGGCCGTCGCCGGCGCGCGACTGGCAACCTTCTACCAGTTGCCCTCTGCCTCGTGGATGTGTACCGACTCATTCATCGACGACGAGCAGGCCGCGATGGAGAAGATGCTCACGGCCTTCGCCCACACCAGCGGCGGCGTCAACGTCATCTGGGGCATGGGCCAGCTCGAGAGCGAGAAGACGCTCTCGCCGGTGCAGCTTGCGATGGACGAGGAGATCGCCCGGGCGATGCTCCGATGGTGGGACGGCTTCGCCGTCAACGACGACACGCTCGCCTACGATGTCGTGCGCGATCACCTCGACCAGGGCGAAGAGTTCCTCGGCCACGAACACACCGTCGCGCATTTCCGCGCCGAGCTCAGCACCTCCCCGCTCATGGCGCGCAGCAGCCGCGGCGCGTGGCACCAGCGCGGCGCCACGAGCCTGGCCGAGCGCGCCGCCGACCGCGTCCGCGACGTCCTGGCCGCCGATCCGCCGTAGCACCTGTCCGACCAGCAACGCAAGGACCTGCACGCCATCGAGCAGCGCGAGCTGAAGCGGCGAGGATGAGCCCGGGCGCCGCGCGGCCGGAAAACGCCGGGTGCATGCCATGTTCAGGCACGCAGCGCGTAGGGTGGGTCCCCCGGACCCACGCGGAGGCGTGTCACCCGCCGCGTGCGAAGCACGCACCTGCACCCCTCGCCCTGCTTGCAGGGAGAGGTGCCCCGAGCACCGCTCGGGGCGGTGAGGGTCGAACGCCGGGTGCCACTTTGGAAGCCGGACCA
>JAAYDY010000113.1 GCA_012729015.1 Phycisphaerae bacterium
CGGTCCGGCTGGCCGACGCCGACGAGGCTCACGAGGCCACGGTCACGAGCATCGATCCCGTGGGCGACTTCGCAAGCAACACCTACCGCCTCACGGTCCGCCTGGCCAACCCCGGCGGCCGCCTCCAGGCCGGCTGCCGCGCGACCGTGGACCTGGCGCCGCGCTGACGACGCAATGAACCCCCATCCGGCCCGGCCGGCACACCATCAGCACACCATCAGGGTTCACACGATCGGTATTCCGCTGTATGATACCGGCAATGCGCGCGGCACGGGCGACCGCGCCGGTTGCCGCTGCACCGTTATGCTGTGGGAGCGTCTCGATCATGGGCGACTTCGATTGGACCCCGTTTGCGAGGATGGCCGGGGTGCTCGGCATCGCCGCGGGCGTTGCCGCAGTCGGCCTGAAGTTTCGTCAGCCGCTGATTATCTCGTTCCTGTTCGCCGGCATCCTGGTCGGGCCGTCGGCCGTCGGGTTGGTGCAGAATGTTCACGAGATTGAGCTGCTGGCCGGCATCGGTATCTCGCTGCTGCTGTTCGTTGTCGGCCTGCGGCTCGATTTGACCATGATCCGGACCGTCGGTCCGGTGGCTCTGGCCACGGGACTCGGGCAGGTGGCCTTCACGTCGCTCGTGGGTTTCCTGATCGCTCTGGCGTTTGGCATGTCGCTCGTGACGGCCGTGTATGTGGCGGTCGCACTGACCTTCTCCAGCACGATCATCATCGTCAAGCTGCTGTCGGACAAGAAGGAGATCGACTCGCTGCACGGCCGCATTGCGGTGGGTTTCCTCATTGTTCAGGACATTGTCGCCATCCTGGCGCTGATCGGCCTGACGGCCTTCGGCGGCGGTCGCCAGGGCGATCAGGGGTTCCTCGCGCAGTCGCTGTGGATCCTCGCTCGCGGGCTGATAATGCTTGGCGTCATCGTGGCCATGATGAAGTGGGTTCTGCCGTCCGTGCTGCGCTACATGGCCCGGTCCCCCGAACTGCTGGTTCTGTTCGCCATTGCCTGGGCGGTGGTCCTGTCGTCGGCGGCCGAAGTGCTCGGATTCAGCAAAGAGGTCGGCGCGTTTCTGGCCGGCATCTCGCTGGCCTCGTCGCCCCAGCGCGACGCCATCGGCGCGCGGCTCGTGGTCCTCCGCGATTTCCTCCTGCTGTTTTTCTTCATCCACCTCGGCGCCCAGCTCAACCTGGCCGACCTTGGCGCCGAGGCCGGCAAGGCCTCGGTCTTCTCCGTGTTCGTGCTGATCGGCAATCCACTGATCGTCATGATCATCATGGGGATCATGGGCTACCGCAAACGCACCGGGTTCATGTCCGGTCTGGCCGTTGCACAGATCAGCGAATTCTCGCTCATTCTTGCCGCCCTGGGGCTCAGCCTGGGCCACATTGACCAGTCCGCCATGAGCCTCATCACCCTGGTGGGCCTCGTGACCATCTTCGCCTCCACCTACATGATCCTCTACAGCGGTCCGCTCTACGCCCGGCTGGCGAACCTGCTCGGCGTGTTCGAGCGGTCGAACCCGTATCGCGAGACGACGGCCGACGCCGCGCCCCCGACCGAACGGCACCAGATCGTCATGATGGGCATGGGCAACTACGGCAGCGCGATTGCCGCCCGACTGAAGCAGCATGGGTGGCAGCTTCTGGCAGTGGACTTCGATCCCGGCGCGCTCAGCCGGGGCAGGCGCATGGGGCTCACGGTTCTCTATGGGGATGTCGGCGACCCCGAGCTTCTGGCCCAGTTGCCGCTGGACCGGGCCAAGTGGGTCATCTCCACCGTGCGGGATGTTCAGGCCAACACTACGCTGGTCAACCTGCTGTCGGAAATCCGCTACACGGGACGGCTTGCCCTGACGGCCGCGAACCCCGCTCAGGCGGACCACTACCACCGTCTCGGGGCTCACCTGGTGCTCGAACCGTTCGACGATGCCGCCGAACAGGCCGCCGAGGCGGTCGCCGGGGCCGTTCAGTCCCTGCCCGGCCTGAAGGACTGGCCCGCCGTGCTCCAGGAAGTCACGCTTCAACCCGGCTCCGTCTTCTCCGGCAAGAAGCTGTTGGAACTCGACTTGCGTCGCGAACTCGGAGTCTCGGTGCTGGCCATCAGCCGCGCCGGCAAGGTCCACTTCAATCCTGACCCGAACCTCCGGATGTTCCCGGGCGACCGGATGGTGCTGCTCTGTCCGCCGGAGCAGGCGGCCGCCGCCGTGGACCATCTGCGGCAGCGCGAACTCGGCGCGCCGCAGGACCAGGCCGGCGACTTCGACGCCGACGAGATTCTGGTTCCTCCTGAGTCCGATTGGGTTGGCCAAAGCCTGACCGAGCTGAACTTCCGCCACCGCTATGGCGTCACGGTCATCGGCATCCGCCGCGGCGGGCGTCCCAACGCCAGTCCCCGGGCCGCCGACACCATCCAGGGCGGCGACGCCCTCATCGTTGTCGGTACCCAGCAAGGCATCGCCGACGTCCGGGCCGCCCTGCCCGCTGTATAAGCCGCACGATTCACGGTACTCCTGCCTTGCCGCCGTTGTCGTACACCGTCATTGCGTTACCATATGGCGTGCCATGCCATCGTCCGATGCGCTGCCAACGGGACCGTTGACCATGCGTGCCGCGGCACGGCGCCTGCGTTGTGGCACAACATGCCTCTGGTCAGGAGGTCCGCCGATGCGTCTGTTCCGGCACACAGACTCGATGCCCCGTCGCCGCACGTCGTGGCCGGCGGTCGGCGCCATGGCGGTGGTTGCCGTGCTGGCCGCCATCGCCGGCCCCGGTTCCCGGGCCGCGGCCGCGAGCGTTACGTATCCCGCTCCCGACACGCTGCTTTCCTTCACCATGGAGGAGGCCGATCTCGGCAAGTACCGCCGCGTTGTTATCGGCCAGGGCGGCGCTGTCGAACTCAGCACCGAGCATCGCCGCTCGGGCCGCTACTCGGCCCGGTTCTCCATCCCCAAGACGGCCGTCTCGAGCCGCAGCGCCCTGCTCTGGGGGCAGTTCACCGCGGCCCCGCGACCTGTCGGCGATCCGGTGTGCCTCCGGGCCTATGTCCGCTTCGGCCCCGATTTCGCCGTCCAGAGCGGCCAGTCCATCTCGCTGCTCGCGTTCGGCACGTTCATCCCGCCGCCGTCGGGCAGTTACGCCGGCCACCTGGCCCAGGCGGGCGTCCGCAACGTCGGCGGCAGCCTTCGGTTGTATGCCGTCGTCGGTGCCGCCTCGGCGACCGGCGCCACCGACCTCGTCCTTGGCCGGTGGTACTGCGTCGAGGTACGCTACAGCGTCGGCGACCCTACAGGCACGCTGACGGTCTACCTCGATGACGCGCCGGAAGCGGCCCTGACCGGGTTGTCGCTGCCGACGCGGCCCGACGGCATCAACGTGGGGCTGCTCTCGGCCGCTTCCAGCGCCCCCGCCACCGGCGGATCGCTCTTCATCGACGACGTGATTGTCCATGACGCCCCCATCGGCACGGCCGACGTGGCTGTGCAACTGGCTCACCCGTGCTTTGTGCCGCGCGTCGGCGCTCCGGTCGTGGCCATCCTGACCGGCGACCAGCCCGGGGACAGCGTCGAGGCCACGCTCACCAGCACGCTGGGGCTGAACCGCACGGTGTACACGTCCGACGGGCCCCTGAACGGCCGCGCCGACTTCCGAGTTGACCTGCGCGACCTGCCCGCCGCCGACTATACCCTGACCGTTCGCCTGCTGGATGCCTCGCGGCAGGAACGGGCCGCCGCCCGGTACAGCTACCGCAAGCTCGTCGGCGGCGATCCTGAGTATGCCATCGACGCCAATAATGCCTTCGTGCACAACGGTCGGCGGATTTTTCCCGTGACGTCCTTCGGCCTGAACCGCTCGCTGATCGAACTGTGGCGGGACAGGCACTACTGCAACATGCTCTACGGCAAAGAGTGGGTTACCGATCTGATCGGTGTGCCGAAGTATGAGCGATTGCTGGACGTGGCTGCCGAAAAGGGGATGGACTGCATCGGGCCGGCAGCCGATGACCGGTTTGACAAGAACGGATTGCCTCAGTGGACGCCAGAGGCGATCCAGGAATACTTGACCGAACTGGCCGACCATCCGGGTGTGGCCTGGTGGCTGTGGCGCGAGGAGCCGATCAACTGGGGCTACGACGGCGCGTCGCAGAAGCTCTGGTGGGACCTTGTCAAGCAGCACAATCCCTCGCGCATGACCGAACTGCTCGAAATGGGCAGCTCGTTTCAGATCGGCCTGCTGCGCGGCGAACTGACCTACATGATCTGGCCGTACCTGTGCGCCGACATCTACTCCTGGGACATCTACCCCATCGAGAACGAGAACACCTCCAGCGGCAACTTCGCGGCCTATGCCCAGGTGGCCGACCAGGCCGTCCGGTGGAACATGGGCCTCGTGCCGGTCATGCCCAACGTGGCCGTCGCGGACGTGACGGTGGGCCGCGGCGGCGGCACGCCGACGCCGGCCGAGATCGACTTTGTCTGCTGGCTCTCCATCGTCCACCGGGCCAAAGGCATCCACTGGTACCCGTACCAGGGCACCGTGCCGCCCGAGAACTACGCCGCCATGACCCGCTTCGTCGATCAGACCACGGCCCTGACCGAGGCGATCCTCGGCGAGGAGTCGCCCGTGGCCGTGACGCACGAAGTGCCGACCGGGGGACGCGTGGACATCCGCGCGACGACCGACGGCGCGAATCTCTACGTGTTCGCCGTCAATCTGGAACGGACGCCGCAGACCGTGCGGTTCACGGTGGATGGGCTGCCGGAGGGAGCGGCCATCACCGTCTACGACCAGCAGCGGCAACGGACCGCCGGTCCGGGCGGCACGTTCGAGGACGCCTTCAGCCCCATCGGCGTCAACATCTACGTGTTCGAGACGCCGGCCCCCGGGGACGTGACCGGGTGGACCATCCCGAGTGTCCACGGAGCCACGACGCACAGCGTCTCTTGCCCGGAGGAGTTCGTTTACAGCCCCGCGGCGGGCGTCCGACAGATTGAGGTCTTTCTCAGCAAGGCCGCCGACCCGGCCACGGTCGCCCCGTCGGGTTTCTCGCTTGTCGGGCAGTCCGGCGGCGACCTGTCGGCCAGGATCGTTGCGGCCGTCCTCTCGGCCGACCATCGGGCGCTGACCGTCACGTTCGACGGGCCGCTTCCCGATGCCGACCGGTACACGATGACCGTTCTGGACACGATCCGGGACTCCCGCGGCCAACCGTTCGGCGGGGACGTGGCACGGCGGTTCGCCTGCCTGGCCGGCGACGTGGACGGCTCGGGCGCGGTGACCAGCGCGGACATCCTGGCGGCCCGTGGGGCAGCCGGTGCCGCACTGAACGCGACGACGCTGCGCCTGGATGTGGACGGCTCGGGAAGCCTGACGCCGGCAGACATGCGAGTCATCAGAGGCCTCCTGGGCCACACGCTGCCGTGATCCCGGCCTGGAACCACAACGCTGCGAGGCCTTTTCACCGTGGCACGGACATCTTGCCCGTGGGTCGCAGGGCCATCCTGGCCCTGCAAGGTACCGTTCGTCCACGGGCAAGATGCTCGTGGGACGCATGGCAGGGTGCCCATGCCACGAGGCAACCGGAGCGCCTGGTAAGAATCCCTGCGAAAAACAGTCGGAATTGGCCTTGCATCGGCCTCGGGTGGGCCCTATACTGCGGCCTCCTGCTGGAATTGTGACCGCGGTCACAATTTCCGGCCGCGTTACCACAACAGGTTGGGTTCGCTTTGCGGAGGAACACATGCTGCAGGATACTGCCAGAACGACGCCGTTGGCCGATGTGGCTGCCAAGGACGGGCCCACGTGGGTGGATTTCGCCGGCTGGCGCATGCCGGTGCAGTTCGAGGGGATTGTGGCCGAGCACATGGCCGTGCGGCGGCGCGCCGGGCTGTTCGACATTTCGCACATGGGTCGCCTGGTGCTCCGCGGTCGCGGGGCCGACGAGGCCGTCGAGCAACTGCTCACCCGGCGCACCGGCACGATGACGGCGTCGGCCATTCGCTACAGCTTCGTCGTCGACTCGCAGGGCAACATTCTGGACGACGTGATGGTGGCGCGGCGGCGCGACGCCTGGCAACTGATCGTCAACGCCGTGAACCGCGAGCGCGTGGTCGCCCACATTCAACGTCTGGGCTACGGCGACCTGCTCCAGGACATCACGTTCGAGACGGCCATGATGGCGATTCAGGGCCCGGCCTCGGCGGCCCTGCTGGACCTTGTCTGGCCCGAGGCCGACGCCCAGACGCGGCGGCGGTACCACCTGTGGAGCGTGCCGCGAAACGGCGAAGTGATGTGCGGTTCTCGTAGCGGTTACACGGGCGGCGACGGGTACGAGATTCACGGTTCCCCCGAAGCAGTTGCGTCGTTGTGGACGGCGTTGCGTGAGGCGGGGGCGGCGGCATGCGGCCTCGGATCCCGGGATTCCCTGCGGAACGAGGCCGCGCTGCCCCTCTACGGACACGAGCTGCGCGAGTCGTCCAGCCCGTGGGAACTGGGCCTGGGCTACTCGATCAACCTGGATAAGGAGTTCGTAGGCCGGGACGAGATGCGGCGGCGGTACGACACGGGAATTTCCCGCAAGAGGGTGGGTCTTGTCTTGACAGGCCGACGCATCGCACGTGAGAATATGCCGGTTTACGATGGCGACGTGGAGACGGGTTGCGTGACCAGCGGGACGTGGTCGCCGCTGCGTGAGGCGCCGATCGCCCAGGCGATGCTGGAGGCGTCGTCGGCCTCGGCCGGTCGCACCGTCGCCGTGGACGTCCGCGGCCGCAGAGAGCAGGCCACGGTGGTCGAGCTGGGGCAGTTGCTGCCACGGGCATAGAAAGGGACGCATCATGAGCAATCCGAAGGGCTGCAAGTACACTGAATCGCACGAATGGTGCCGCACGGAGGGGCCGGCGGCCGTGGTGGGCATCACGCAGCACGCCGCCGAGCAGCTCACGGACCTTGTCTACATCGACCTGCCGTCGGTGGGCGACACCGTCAGCGCGGGCCAGCCGTTCGGCGAGATCGAGAGCGTCAAGGCGGTCGGCGAACTGAATTCCCCCGTCAGCGGCGAAGTCGTCGAGGTCAACCAGGCCGTGCTGGACGACGTGTCGATCATTTCGTCCGACGCGTTCGAGGCAGGGTGGCTGATCAAGGTCCGGCTGTCGAATCCGGGCGAGCTGGACGGCTTGATGGACGCCGCCGAGTACGACAAGATCCTGGCCGACCATTGACGCATCGAGAAAGGACTCCTGGCGTGGCTTACCTGGGCAATCCCCCCGACACACAGAAGGACATGCTCGCCGAACTGGGCCTGACCCGGCACAGCGAGCTGTTCCGCAGCATCCCCGAGTCGCTGCGCTTCAAGGGCGACCTGAATCTGCCTCCGGCCGAGACGGAAATGGATCTGGTCCGCCACGTGCGCACCCTCGCCAAGCGGAATCGTCCGGCCGGCGACACGGTGAGTTTTCTGGGTGGCGGCGTCTACGACCATTTCATTCCGTCGGCAATTGACGCGTTGACCTCGCGCGGCGAGTTCCTGACGTGCTACACGCCGTACCAGGCCGAAGCCAGCCAGGGCACGCTCCAGATCCTCTGGGAATACCAGACGATGATCGCCGAGTTGACGGGCATGGAACTGGCCAATGCGTCGCTGTACGACGGGGCCAGCGCCGTGGCCGAGGCAGCGATGATGGCCGCGGCCGTCACCCGGCGGCGCAAGGTGATCGTCTCGCAGACGCTGCACCCCGAGTCGCTGGCGTGCTTGAAAACGTACCTGATCAACACGGACCTGGAGCCCGTGACCGTGCCCTGGAAGAACGGGGCGGCGGACATGGAGACCATCGCGGGCCTGCTGGACGACGAGACGGCGTGTGTGATCGCACAGACGCCCAACTTCTTCGGCGTGATCGAGCCGATGGAGAAGCTGAGCGAAATGGCGCACGCGATCGGCGCGCTGCTGGTCGTGAGCGTGGACCCGATCAGCCTGGGACTGCTGGCGTCGCCGGGCGAGTACGAGGCCGACATCGTCGTCGGCGAGGGCCAGTCGCTGGGTCTGCCGATGAACATGGGCGGCCCGTCATTGGGGTTCCTGGCCACGCGGAAGAAGTTTGCGCGGCAGATTCCCGGACGGCTCGTCGGACGCACCGTGGACCACCATGGCAAGGCGTGCTTCTGCCTGACGCTTCAGACGCGCGAGCAGCACATCCGCCGCGAGAAGGCCACCAGCAACATCTGCACGAACGAGGGCCTGATGACCGTGCGCGCGATGCTGTACCTGTCGCTGGTGGGGGCGGCCGGCCTGAAGGAGGTGGCCCGGCTCTGTGCCGCCAAGGCGCATTACCTGGCCGAGGGGCTCTCGCAGATCAAGGGCTTCGGGGTCCGTTACGCGGCGCCGTTCTTCAAGGAATTCGTCCTCGAATGCGACCAGGACGCCGACCGCGTGCTGGCTCGCGTGGCCAAGCACGGCATTCTGGGCGGCGTGCCGATGGCGCGGTTCTATCCGCAGATGAGTAACCGCCTCCTCGTGGCCGTCACCGAGAAACGCACCCGCGCCGAACTCGACGCGTTCATTGCCGCCGTCAGTCAGTAGGCGGCCGAAAGGAATAGATCCGCCATGCCGGAACCGTTGATCTTCGACAAGTCGCAGCCCGGTCAGCGAGCCGTGGAGTTTCCCCCGTCGGACGTGCCCAACGCCGGGCCGGTGCTGCCGGAGAATCTGCTCCGCCGCAAGCCGCCGCGACTGCCCGAGGTGGCCGAGCGCAGCGTCGTGCGGCACCTGACGATCCTGTCGCGCGAGAACTTCTCCGTCGATACCAACTTCTATCCCCTCGGGTCCTGCACGATGAAGTACAACCCGCGGGTCAACGAGCAGTTGTCGGGCCTGCCGGAGTTCACTGGCCTTCACCCGTACCAGTTCGACGAAGACTGCCAGGGCACGCTGGCGATCCTGTGGCAACTCCAGGAGATGCTCAAGGAGATCACCGGTCTGCCGGGCGTGAGCCTCCAGCCGGCCGCCGGCGCCCACGGCGAACTGACCGCCATGCTGATGTTTGCCGCCTGGTTCCGCGACCGCGGCGAGCGGCGGACCACGATCCTCGTCCCCGACAGCGCCCACGGCACGAATCCCGCCAGTGCGGCCATCGCGGGATTCAAGATCGTCCAGGTCCGCTCCAACGAGCACGGCCTGATCGACCTGGACGACCTGCGAAGCAAGCTCGACGCGTCGGTCGCCGGGATGATGCTGACCTGTCCAAACACCCTTGGCCTGTTCGAGACCGACGTCGGCGAAGTGGCGAAGCTGCTGCACGGCGTCGGCGCGAAGCTGTACATCGACGGGGCCAACCTCAATGCGATTCTTGGCGTCACGCGTCCCGGCGACTGGGGCGCCGATGCGCTGCACATCAATACGCACAAGACGCTCTCGACGCCGCACGGCGGCGGCGGGCCCGGCGCCGGACCGATCGCCGTGGCGGCCGACCTCGTGCCGTTCCTGCCCGTGCCGAGGATTGAGCGCGGCGAGACCGGCGTGTTCCACCTGGTTGACACCGGCCACCCCAAGAGCATCGGCCGCGTCCGTGCCTTTCTCGGCCAGACGGGCGTCCTCCTGAGGGCGTACTGCTACCTCCGCCGCCTCGGGGCCAGAGGCGTCCGCGAGACCGCCGAGAACGCCGTCCTCAACGCACGCTACCTCCAGAGCAGGTGCCCCAAGGACTTCGCCACTCCCTACGCCGGCGACTGCATGCACGAGTTCGTCCTTTCGGGCACGCCGCTGAAGAAGGCTTTCGGCGTCCGGACGCTCGACGTGGCCAAACGTCTCATCGATCGCGGCATCCACCCGCCGACGGTCTACTTCCCGCTGATCGTGGACGAGGCCATGATGATCGAGCCGACCGAGACCGAGCGGCGACGGACCCTCGACTGGTTTGCCGACGTGTTGGCGGAGATCGTCGCCGAGGCCAAGGCCGACGCCGACCAACTCCACGACGCGCCGCACACGACGTCCATCAGCCGCGCCGACGAAGTCCGTGCCGCCAGGGACCTCGACCTGCGGTACACCTGGGATGAGGCCAAGTGATGGGCCGGATGCCGAAGGTGACCCCGTGAACCGTCCGTGGCGATTGATCGTCGATCGGCCATCGCCCGGCGACTGGAACATGGCGGTGGACCAGGTCTTGCTCGAGCAGGCGGCCCGCGGAGGGCGGCCTGCTCTGCGTCTTTACGCCTGGGACCGGCCGACGCTGTCGCTGGGGTACTTCCAGTCGCTCGACGAGATCCCGCCCGACGCCCGTGACCGCTGGCCCGTGGTCCGTCGCGCCACCGGCGGCGGCGCCATCCTCCATGATCAGGAACTCACGTACTCGCTGGCCGCGCCGGCGGACCTGCTGGACGGCCCGATGCTCTACGACCTGGCCAACCGCGCGATCGTCGCGGCCGTGGCCGACCTGGGCGGCACCGTGGAGGTGCGCGGCGAGCAGCGCGGCGAGCGCGCCCAGCGCGGCCCGTTTTTCTGCTTCGCCCGCGCCGGGTCCACCGATATAATCGCGCGGTCGCTCAAGCTGGCCGGCAGCGCTCAACGACGCGCCGACGGAGGCGTTCTTCAACACGGGTCGATCATGCTCGACGACAACCGGCAGGAGGCCACTCTCGGGCTAGCCCAATTGCTCGGACGACCGGTGACGTTCGACGAACTCGCGCGGCCCCTGGCCGAGCGGTTCGCCGCGACGCTGGACGTTGTCTTCGAGCGGTCCGAGCTGTCGGACGAGGAGCGACGGGACGCCGAGCGAATCCGCCGCGAGCGGTTCGCCGATCCCGAGTGGCTCGCGCGAGGCAGAAGAAAGGGCGGAACGTGAGTGCATCCATAGCCCAGGAAGCGTATGCGTTGCAGGAACAGATCGTCGCCTGGCGGCGCGACCTGCACCAGCACCCCGAACTGGGGTTCCAGGAGCATCGGACGGCCGGCGTGGTGGCCGAGGAACTCGAGCGGCTGGGATTCGTCGTGCGCCGCCACGTCGGCAAGACCGGCGTGGTGGGCGACCTCGACGTGCCCGACGCCGCCGGACGCATGTTGCTTCGGGCCGACATGGACGCGCTGCCCGTCCAGGAAGCTTCGGGCGAGAGCTTCACGTCGCTGACCCCCGGGTGCTCGCACCTGTGCGGCCACGACGCCCACGTGGCGATGTTGCTCGGCTCGGCGCGGCTCCTGGCCCGTCATCGCAGCGAGTTGAAGGCGTCGGTGCGGCTCATGTTCCAGCCGTCCGAGGAGCAGCCCCCCGGCGGCGCGGCCGCCATGGTCGACGAGGGCATCCTCGACGGTGTGGACCGAGCCCTGGCCATTCACGTCTTCACCGCTCACGAGGCCGGCCTCTGGGGCGTCCAGGCCGGGCCCGTCATGGCCGAGGCCGACGCCATCACCCTGCGCATCAACGGCCGCGGAGGCCATGCCGCCACGCCCGAGCTGTGCGCCGACCCGGTCGTCGCGGCCGCACAGTTGATCCTCAGCCTTCAGACCATCATGAGCCGTCGCATCAAGCCGCACGATGTCGGCGTCCTCAGCATGTGCACGATCCACGGAGGCGACGCCTACAACGTCATCCCCGACACCGTCGAGATCGCCGGCACCCTGCGGACACACTGCGAACGCACGAGGAATCGCGTCATCAAGCTCATCCGCGACATCGTCAACGGCGTCGAGACGGCCTGCGGCGTGACCATCGACCTTCAGTTCGCCCACGGGTACGGGGCCGTGATCAACGATGCCGCGGTGGTGGCCGACGTGCAGGCGACCGTGGAGCAACTCTTTGGTCCGGGACGCCTCACGCCCGTCGAGAAGAAATTCGGCGGCGAGGACTTCTGCTGCGTTCTCCAGCGCGTGCCCGGCGCGATGATCTTCCTCGGTGTCGGCAACCCCGCCAAGGGCATCACCGCCGCACACCACAATCCCCACTTCCGCATCGACGAGGACGTCCTCTGGCAGGGTGCCGCCATGTACGCGCAGACTGCCTTGAACCATCACGCAAAGGGGTAGGGGACGGCTCGCAAGCCGTCCCTGCAACGGATGCTCGTTGATCGGGGGAGAGCCGCCGACGCTGCTCGGCGTCGCCGGGTGTGCCAGGGGTTACTGCCCCGCGGCCTGATCGGCCGCACGGGCCGCCGCGGCGAGCACTTCCTGCCACTCGGCCTCGTTGAACCTGCAGCCGGGGTCGCTCTTGCGGACATCGCCGAAGTAGCCGTAGCTGCGGGCGCGGCAGCCGCCGCAGTAGTGCTTGTACTGGCAGACCTTGCAGTGGCCGGTGCGGTCCTCGCGGTCGCGCAGCACCTTCAGTAGCGGGTCGTTGAGCCACATCTGCTCGAAGTCGTCCTGTCGGATGTCGCCGATCTCGATGGGCATGAACACGCAGGGCGTGACCTTGCCATTGGGCTGGATCGCGCAATAGCATCGCCCCGCGCCGCAGCCGCCGACGTACTTGGCCAGAATCCGCGTCTTCTTGCCCGACGAGTAGCCGTAGTGCCCCGTGTTGATCGGCGACTCGGCGTCGCCCAGCTCGATGCACGCGCGGCCGTACTGCGTCGCCGAACTCATCACGGCGATCCTGTCCTCCAGCAGCGTCTTCTGGAGAATCGCCAGCATCCGCTCGCGCTCGCTCGGCGACAGGTCCGTATCGACGATGCCCTTGCCGCGGCCCGTCGGGATGAAGTTGAAGGCGTAGAACGTGTTCACTCCGCGGTCAATCGCCCACTGGATGATGTCTTCCAGCTCGTCGATGTTCAGCTTCGTCACGGTCGTGGCCACGCCGGTCTTCATCTTCGGGTTGGCCAGACAGTTGTCGATGCCTCGGACGGCGGCCTCCCAATAGCCCTTGCCGCCGCGGAAGTGGTCGTGTTTGGCCGCGTCGATCGAATCGAGCGAGATTTCGGTGTAGCCGATGCCACAATCCACCAGCCGCTGGACGTTCTCGGGTGTGCAGAGCGACCCGTTGGTGGCCACGGACATGTGGAATCCCACGTCGGCGGCGTGCCGGGCGGTTTCCCAGAAGTGGCGGCCCATGAGCGGCTCGCCGCCGGAGAACGCCAGCATCGACACGTCCATAGCCGCCAGGCGATCCACGACGGCAATCTTCTCCTCGGGCGTCAACTCATCGTCCAGGGCCTTGTGCGCGTCCTGGTAGCAGTGCTGGCACTGAAAATTGCACGCCTGCGTGAAGTTCCAGACCACCATCAGCGGCGCGACGAACTGTTGCGGCTCCGTGAGGCCGTAGTGCCCCACGCTGCGGACCGTGTTGACCAGGGCGCGGGCCGTCGGTCCGTGGCCGAAGACGCGGCGACGCAGCGTGTCGCGCGACGCCCCGGTGCGCTTGCGGATGTACTCGGTGATCCACATTGGCACGGCGAACTTCATGCGCTGCCCAAGGCTCATCTCGCCCGTGGCATAGGCCCGGAAGAAGTCCGCCAGCGTGCAGCCGCCGTCGCTGCGCCGCCGCGTGATGCGGCGGAACACCGATTGAACGGCCTTCTTGTCCAGCAACCTGACGACTCGTTCCGGATCAACCATGGCGCCATCCATCGTGTGTGAGCACAAGCATCGCCGGCCCCGGCAGGGCAGGGGTCCGGCGGTCACCCTTGCTGCAACTTGGCCATTACCTCATCGCTGACATCGAAGTTCGCGTACACTTCGGTCACGTCGTCGTGCTCGTCGAGCAGTTCGATCAGCTTGAGCACTTTCGCCGCCGCGTCGGCGTCCAGCGGGACCGTGATGCTCGGCAGCGGCTCGACGGCCGCCCGCTGAGGCTGAATGTCGGCGGCTTCCAGCGCCTTGACGAGTCCCTCGAACGCTTCCGGGCTGCACGTGATCTCATGCACATCGTCCTTGCTGACGATGTCGTCGGCCCCGTTCTCGAGGGCGATCTCCATGATTCGCTCTTCGCTCACCGCCGCCACCGGTACGGTGATCGTGCCCTTGCGCTCGAACAGCCGCGCCACGGCGTTTACCGCGGCCAGGCTGCCGCCGTGCTTCTCGAGAATCGACCGGATTTCGCCGGCCGTTCGGTTGCGGTTGTCACTGAGCGCGTCGATCAGGATCGCCACGCCGCCCGGCGCATATGCCTCGTAGCGGAGGGTTTCGAGGGCGGCCCCCGCCAGTTCGCCGGTGCCCTTCTTGACAGCACGCTCGATGTTGTCGCGAGGCATGTTGATCGACCGGGCCTTGTCGATTGCATACCGCAGGTTCAGGTTCATCGACGGATCGCCGCCGCCGTGACGCGCCGCCACGGTGATCAGCTTGGCCACCTTGCTGAACTCCGCCCCGCGCTTGGCGTCTACGCCGGCTTTCTTCCGCTTGATCGTCGCCCAATGAGAATGTCCCGACATCGGTCGCTCCTCTTATGGTTTCCCGGATTCGTCGTGCTCGGACAGCTCCTTGCCCAGAGGCGCCGTCGGCACGGGCTTGCCTTGGTCCAGCGCCTCCAGCTTCCGCGGCACCAGCTCGCGGATCGACTGCTCGTCCCGCTGCAAACGCACGTTCCGTCGCTCCAGCAACTCAGCCGCACGCCGGTACGCCGCACGCGCCTCGTCCCGGCGGTTCAGCCGCACCAGCGTGTCGCCCAGGTGGTCCCAGATCACAGGGCTCGCCTGCGGGCTCAGACGCACGCTCCGCTGAAGGTACACAAGTGCCTGGTCCAGGCGATTCTGCTTGTAGAGCACCCAGCCCAGGCTGTCCAGCGTGGCCGACGACTCGGGATTCTCCTGGAGCGACAGGCGGATCATCTGCTCACTCTCGGCCAGCCGCACGCCTTGGTCGGCCCACATGTAGCCGAGGTTGTTGTTGACGCCGCTGTCGCGCGGGCGCTTCTTCAGAATGGCCTGCATCAACTCTTCGGCCTTCTGCCGCTCGCCGCGGCGGTCGTGCCACGACGCCAGCAACTGCATCGCCTCGGCGTCGTCCGGCTTGGCGGCCAGCATCGTGTCGATAAGCTTGCGAGCCTCGTCGTACCTCTCCATCGACATCAGCACGTCGGCCCGCAGTTGCCGGGCGCCCTCCTCGAACGCGGCCATGGCCTCCAGGCGGTCGATGACGGACATCGCTTCGTCCGACGCGCCGCGGGCCTCCAGCAGCATGGCCCGGTAGTACAGCAGGGCGCCCAACTGTTCCTCGTCCGCCGTCTGGTCCAGGCCGCGATCCAGGGCCAGCAGCGCCCCGTCCACGTCTCCCTGGTCCCGAAGGAACAGCGCCATCTCGACGTACGGCCGCGACGACGTGGGGTCGGCCTCGATCGATTCCTCCATCATCGCGCGGGCCTCTGCCGTGCGACCAATGCGGGCCAGAACGCCCGACAGATTGTACCGCGACCCGTTGTCGCCCTGGTTCAGCTTCAGAATCGTGCGATACGTCATGATCGCATCCGCGTCGCGATCCACCATCTCGTAGATCCGCGCCATGCGACGGAAGAACACGCTTTTCCACCCGAGGCTGTCCAGCCGCTCCACGGCCTCGCGCGATGCGTCCAGCGCATCCATCAGGCGATCCAAGCGGATCAGCACGGCCGTCAGACGCTCGTACCCGCGCGTGAACCCCGGGCTCACCTCCAGCAGCCTGCGGAAATCCTCGGCCGCCGCCGCCGGATCGTCCACCTGGGCCACCATCCCCAGCACGAATGCCGGCCCGGGGCCCGACCGCAACTCGTCGGCCAGCAGCGTGCGCAGCTCGGTGAGCACGGCCCGGCGATCCTCGATCGTGTCGATGAAGTCCGCCAGTTGCCGCACCATCGCGTCGAGCTGCTCGATCTGCTGTTCCTGCTCGTCGGCCTCGCGCCGCAGCCGTTGGAACTCCTCCGGCCCCGTGTCGTCCCTCGACTGGAGCCGCAGCAGCCGTGACTGCGCACGCCAGTACTGTGCCTCGCAGTCCTTCTTCTCCGAGACGGCCTGTGCGTACAGCTTGAGCACGTGCGCCGGCTGCCGCCCGGTCTGATAATAGGCCAGCAGGCTCTTGCGTGCCGCCCCGACCACCACCGGATCGGACGACACGACCAACTCCTCCAGGAGCTTTGCGCCTTCGTCGCCACGACCCATCTGGATCAGCTTCTCGCCGAGCAGCCGCGTAACGACGGCCAACCCCGGCTGCGCCTCGTGGAACTCGCGGAACCGCTTCAGGAACATCTCGTCGTCGCCCAGCTTGTCGCAGACCTGTTTCAGCAGCTCGTAGCTCTCGGCGTCCGTCGGCCATCGCCGCTGCACGGCCAGCGCCAGCTTCAGGGCCGCCGCGGCGTCGCCCTTGGTCAGCAACTCGGTGATCGTCACGGGCATCGAGCTGTCGGCTACGCGGCTGGGCAGACGCGGGTCGGCTCCGTCGAGCACCGCCTCGATCATCGTCACGCCCGCCTCCACGTCGCCGGTCCGCAACAGCTCCTGGCCCAGCAGCATCCGGATCACGCTCAGCCCCGGGTGCCGTTCGGCCAGTTCCCGGAACGTCTGGATGAACCCTTCGTGATTGTTCGATTGGCCATACACCCGGGCCAGCAGATGATAGGCGGCCTCGTCATCCGTGCGCCGCCGCTGAATCTCCAGCGCCAGGTGCAGCGCCAGGTCGTTGTGCTGGTTGTTCAGCAGCCACAGCACCGCCGACGGGCCGAGACCCGGTTTCTCCAGGACGCCGGTCACGTCCTTCAGCAGGGCGACTGCCTTCGCCGGCTCCTTCACGCGCATGTAGAGCTGCACCGTCCGCCCGACCAGCACGTGCAGAAACTGCGGATCGACCATGCGCGCCAGTTCGGCGTCGCGCTGCATCGCCGCCGGCGACTTGTCCAGCCAGCGGGCCAGGCGGTCGTATGCGGCAGCCTCCTCGGCCATGTTCTTCCGCGATGCGTGGATGCGGCCCAGAAGGTAGAGCGACAGCCCCACGAAACGGTCTGATGCCGCGTCCTTCGATTTCTCGATCACCTGGCGGAAGCAGTCGGTCGCCTTGTCATAATCGTTCTGGTTCAGGTGATGCCTGCCCAGCCCGTAGAGTGCCTCGGTGTCGTCCGGGTCGGCGGCCAGGACTTGGGCGTAGAGCTCCTGCGATTTGGCGGCGTTGCCCTTCTGCTGGTACACGTCCGCCAGCTCGCGCAGAATCAGCGAACTGCCGGGATCCAGCCGGGCAGCCTCTTCGAGTTCGCGGATGGCCTCGTCGAATCGCTCGGCGGCGATGTGCTCGCGCGCCAGGGCGTAGTGGTACACGGCCTGGGCTTTGTCCTCGTCGGACACGTCGGGGCGGGGGGCTGCCGGCTCTGGCGGTTTCTCGGCGGCGGGCGGCTCGGCATTGTTCTGCCCGGCGCCGGTCGTCGGCGCCGCCGGCTGCGCGTCAGGCGACTCGGCCGCCGGCGACTCCGCAGCGGGCGCCGAATCTGCGCGCGCCGTCATCCCGGCCAGCCACAGGGCCGCCAGCACTGCGGCTGCGGCCATGACTCGTGACGGATGGTCCTGTCTGCTGCCCACGGATCACGACCCTCGCACGCCCCCTCGCGCACCATGCACGGGCCTCAGGGAATGACCTTGTTCAGCGGGTACACGATGATGCCCGTCGCCCCGGCCTTCTTCAGTTGCGGCACCAGCTGCCGCTCTTCCACCTCGCGAAGGATCACCTCGACCGCCACCCAGTCGCTGTCCATCAGGTTGTTGATCGTCGGGCTCTTCTCGCTCGGCAACAGGCGGCACACCTGCTCCAGCTTGCTGCGCGGAACGTTCATCTTCAGCCCGACCTTCTCACGGGCCGCCATCGCCCCTCGCAGCAGCAGGCACAGGCTCTCGATCTTCTCACGCTTCCACGGATCCTGCCAGCTTGCCTTGTTCGCGATGAAGTGCGTCGTGCTTTCCAGCAGCGTCTCCACCACGCGCAGCCCATTGGCCCTCAGGCTCGATCCCGTCTCGGTTACGTCCACGATGCCGTTCAGCAGCCGCGCCTTGGCCTCCGTCGCGCCCCAGGAGAACTCCACCTTGACGTTCACGCCGCGGTCGGCGAAGTACTTCCGCGTCATCCCCACCAGTTCGGTCGCGATGATCCCGCCTTCGAGGTCTTCGATCCGCTGCACAGGCGACTCCTGAGGCACCGCCAGCACCCAGCGCACCGGCACCAGCTTCGCCTTCGCGTACACGAAGTCCGCCACGTCCACCACGTCGCTGCCGTTCTCCAGAATCCAGTCCTTGCCCGTCAGCCCCGCGTCCAGCACGCCGTCTTCCACGTAGCGGCTCATCTCCTGTGCGCGAAACTGGATGATCTCCATCTCCGGGTCGTCCACCGTCGGGTTCAGACTCCGCGAACTCACGTAGATGTCGTACCCCGCGCGACGCATCATGTCGAACGTCGAATCCTGAAGGCTTCCCTTCGGAATCCCGAGTTTCAGCACCTGTCCCATCGAACGACTCTCCTCCTGCCGCCGCCGCCGTCGCTGCGCCTCTGCGCAGCCGTCCCGGCGACGCCTCTTCGATCACTTCTTCCGCTTCGACGGCGCAGCACGCTTGCTCGCCGCCGCCGACGACTTCTTCTTTGCCGTGGTCTTCTTCGCCCGCTGCGGCTTCTTCCCCGCGGCCGGCTTGGCTCTCTCGCTCTTGACCGTCCGCCCGGCAGACTTCTTCACGGCCAGGATCTCGGCTCCCGTCGGACACATGGTCCGCACAGGGCACTTCGCACACTGCGGCTTGTCGGGCAGGCACACCGACTCTGCCAGACGGTGCAGCAACGCCCAGGTCTCGTATCCCTCGTTGCGGGCCACTGCACGCTCCAGAAACGACTGAAGCGACGCCGTGTCCTCACCCTCGACCGTCAGGCCCAGACGCGACAACGTGCGCGTCACGTCCGCATCCGCCGGCACCGCGTGACCGCCCGACAGCAGCAGCACCGCCGCCGCGGCAAGCACCTCGCCCCCGCCGTCCAGCTTCTCGAAGAACTGACGCACCTCCCGGACACCCATCGTCCGCAGGAAGTCCCACGTCATCGTGTTGTGGCTCAGGAAGATCCCGTTGAACACCCGCGTCACCCGCGACGCCTTCTGTTCCGCGTGCGACACCTCGGGCATCACCTCCGCGATCTCGCGGGGGAAACTCACCCGCACCTCGTTCAGATCCACGAAGTCCTGCGAGAACCGCTTCATCGCCTTGTCCACCGACGTCTGATCGGCCTCCTCCATGAGGATGAACCGCAACAGTTCGTGGGCCACGTCGTCGGCCGGTTCCAGCGACTGCTTGCCGCACGCCTTGCGCAGGGCACGATACACCTTCCGCAACCCCGCGGACCGTTCGCTGAATGAACTCATTCCGCCTGCTCCTCAGGATCACCCTGCGGGTCGCCCAACCGGCCGGTCTCTTCCTGCCGCGCACGGTCTTCGCTGACCGCATGCTGAATCAGCCTGGAAATCTCGACGCTCTTCTTCACCGAGTCGTCGAGCTGGAACGACAGCCGCGGCACCGTCTTGGTCGTCAGCGCCGAGGCCAACTCACGCTGAAGAAGCGACCGCGCGTGATCCACCGCACGAAGGCACAACTCCGCCTTCTTCTCGTCGCCCATCACGCTCATCCGCACTGTCGCGTTGTGCATGTCCGCCGACACGTCCACTTCCGTCACCGTCACGAACCCCATGCGCGGATCGCCCAACTCGAACATCAGCACGCGGCTGACGACCTCCTTGATCACACGAGCCACCTTCAGGGTCCGACGCGTTGACATCTCTGCCCGATTCCCGCTTTCCGGCGATCCTCAGTACGTCTCGATCGAAAAATCGATCAGCTCGGCCGTCACCGACCGCCGAACAAACTCCACCACCTTCGACAATACCTCTTCGGCATGGCGACGATCATTGCTCACGAACGCCGCCCCGAGCTCGGCCTGCTGACGGTCGTCCAGCGAGTCCACCTCCGCGATGGAGACGGCGAAACGGTGGGCGATCCGGTCCTTCAGGCTCTTTACGACGCGACGCTTGTCCTTCAGCGACTGCGACTCGCGCACCAGAAGCCGAAGCTCGAGCACCCCGACGACCATGGTCCCTCACCGCGATCCTACAGCTTGCGCTTGATCTCGACCGTCTGAAGCGCCTCGACCACGTCGTCGATCTTCACGTCGTCGAACCCCACCAGCTTCACGCCGCACTCCATCCCGGCCGTCACCTCGCGCACGTCGTCCTTGAACCGTTTCAGCGAATCCAACTGTCCCTCATGCACCACCACGCCCTGGCGGCTCACGCGGACCGTGTTCGTCCGTCGGATCACGCCGTCGGTCACGTAGCAGCCGGCAATCGTGCCCAGACGCGACACCTTGAACGTCTGCCGCACCACCAGGTGGCCCACCACGTCCTGGCGCGTCTCCGGCGCCAGCATCCCTTCCAGGGCCTTCTTCAAATCGTCCATCACCTGGTAGATCACGCTGTACAGCCGGATGTCCACGCCCTTCTGCTCGGCCAGCGGTCGGGCCACCCCATCGACGATCACGTGGAACCCGATGATCACCGCGTCGCTGGCGTCGGCCAGCAGCACGTCACTCTCGTTGACCGCGCCCACCGCGGCATGGAGCACCTTCACCTTCACTTCCGGGTGCTTGAATTCGCCGACCGACTGCTTCAGCACTTCGACCGAGCCCTGCACGTCCGCCTTGATGATCACCCGAAGCTCGCGGACGTCCTGGGCTTCCATCTGCTGGAAGAGGTCTTCCAGCGTCACGTGCTTGCGCGTCGCCAGGGCCTCCTGACGCTCGCGCACCTGACGCTGCTCGGCGAACTCGCGTGCTCGCTGCAAGTCCTTGAATACGTAGAACGGGTCGCCCGCGTCCGGCAGCACCGACAGGCCGCTCACGCTCACCGGCATGCTCGGACCCGCCTCCTGGATGCTGCGCCCCTTGTCGTCCCTCATCGCCCTCACGCGCCCGACCGCCAGACCGCCCAGCAGAATGTCGCCCACGCGGAGCACGCCGTCCTGCACCAGCAGGTTCAGCACCGCGCCGAGCCCTTCACGCATCTGGGCCTCGATCACCGTGCCTCGCGCCGGACGCGTCGCGTCGGCCTTCAGCTCCAGCATCTCCGCTTCCAGTTGCAGCGACTCCAGCAGCGTGTCGATGCCCTGGCCCGTCGTGGCCACCGTCTCGACCACGATGGTCTTGCCGCCCCACTGTTCCGGCACCATGTCACGCTCGGCCAACTGCCCGAGCACACGCTGCACGTTCGCGTTCGGCAGATCCACCTTGTTCAACGCCACGACGATCGGCACGCCCGCCGCACGGGCGTGGTTGATCGCTTCTTCCGTCTGCGGCATGATGCCGTCGTCGGCCGCCACCACCAGCACCACGATGTCCGTCACCTTGGCGCCGCGCGAACGCATCGCCGTGAACGCCTCGTGACCCGGCGTATCCAGGAACGTTACGCCGCGCTCGCCCATCTCCACGTGGTACGCACCGATGTGCTGCGTGATGCCGCCCGACTCGCCGTCCACCACCCGCGTGGACCGAATCCGGTCCATCAGGCTCGTCTTGCCGTGGTCCACGTGGCCCAGGAACGTCACCACCGGCGCCCGCGGCGCTTCGTGCGATTCCGCCTGCGGGCCCTCCATGGCGTCCACTTCCGCCTGGATCGCCTCCTCGACGTCCACGGCTGCCTTCACCTTCAGTTCCACACCGAATTCCAGCGACACTTCCTCCGCCAGTTCCCGGCTCAGCGACTCGTTCACCGTGATCATCATGCCGCGACGCATCAGGTGCGAGATCATCGGTCCGCTCTGCACGCCGATCGCCGAACAGAGCGACTTCACCGTGATCGGCTCCTCGATCTCCACGGCGTGCCCCTTGGCTGCGGCCTCGTCGGCCCGCTTCCTGCTCGCCGTTCGGACCCGGCGACGACGTTCGCCCAGCGGCCGACGCACCGACTCCCCGCGCTCCAGCCGCAGGTGACCGGTGTTCAGCACGTTCACCTTCATGTCCGCGTCAAGATCCACGCGATCCTCGTCGCGACGGCTGGTCGCCGGCTTCTTCGCCGGGCGAGCGATCTTCCGCTCCTCCGCCTCCGGATCAATCTCCACCGCCTCGCCGGCCGCACGACGCCGACGCCCCCCGGCGCTGGCGCTGCGACCCGCCTTCGGGCGGTTTGTGTCCGCCGACAGCCCGCGCTGAGTGTCCGTGGTCGCGTCCTGCTGTTTCTCCCGGATTGTCCGCGACGCCACCTCGCGAGCCTTGCGACCGGCTTCGCCCAGCGTCGTCGCCGACTCCGGACGACGGCCGATAGCCTGAGGATGTGTCCGCACCGGCTTCTGATCGCGGCCCTCCTCGGTCGCCGACTTCTCTTTGCCCTTTTTGCCCTTGCCGCCGCGGCGCGGCGGAATCTCTTTCGGCTTGATCTCGATCCGACCGATCGCCTTGGGAATCTCGATGACGAAGTCGTCCACCTTGGACGCCCGTCGCGGCGGCTCGGGCGCAGCAGGCGCTTCCGCTACCGGCGCAGACGCAGGCTCCGGCTCCGCCGGCTTCTGCGCCTCGGCCACGGCCGGCGCCGCTTCCGCCGCCACGGCGGGGGCCTGCGGCGGCTCCTGCACCTCCGGGGCCGCCTCCGTCGCCGCAGCCGGGGTCTCGACCACAACCTCCGGCTCCGTCGGCGCCGTCGCGACCGGGGCCGGCGCTTCCACGGGCTCCGGTTCCGCCGGCGATTCCGCTACCTCCGGCGCAGCGGCTGCGCTCGGCGCCGCCTCGGCTGCCGCCGCCGGAGCTTCCGGCAACACCGCTTCCGTCGGCGGATGCGTGCGGATCGCCCGTCGCGTCGGCGCGAATGCCAACTGCCCGGGCTTCGTCCGCGGAGGCAACGCCACCGGCGCCGACGTCGCCGCCGGCGACTCCGAGGCCGGAGCAGACTCTCCCGACCCCGTCTTCGCATCGGCCTCGACCCGAGCGCGCAGCTTCGCCGCTTCGCTGTCCGTCAACGTGCTGGCATGACTGCTGACGTCAATGCCTTCAAGGCGGCAATACTCCAGCAGCGTCTTGCTGGGCACCCCGACTTCCTTGGAAAGGGCATAGAGTCGGATACTCAAGAAACGCCTCCCCGAAACCTCCGTACGCTCGTACATCGGTTTGCGGCAATGTGGCGACGCGGCCTAGCCTTGGCCGTCCGCTCGCTCCTGCTCCTCGGGCTGCTTCTGGCTGTCGCCCGATTCCGATTCTTCCGCCGGCGACTCGTCCGCCGCCGTCGCGATGCTCGTCTCGTCGTCGCTCGCCGACGACTCCGTCTCCGCGTCCGACGCCGGCGGCTCGCCGCCAACCTCGGCCGTCTCAGTGTCCGACACCGCCGACTCGCTCCCGGCCTCGGCCGTCTCCGCATCCGACGCATCCGGCTCGCCCCCGGCCTCGGCCGCTGCGGCCGCAGCCGCCTCCGCCTTCGCCTGGTCCGCCGCCTGCATCTGACGCGTGTACTCCGCCGCGAACGCGATGATCGATCGAGCCAACTCGTCGTCCACGCCGTCGAAGCACGTCAGCGACTCCACGTCCAGTTGCGCAATGTCCCCGAAACTCACGAATCCCGCCCCCGCGATCCGCTGGGCCAGTTCCGGACTTACCCCCGGCACCTCTGCCAGAATCTGGACCGCGTTGTTCCGCTGCTGCTGGAACTCCTCCGCCATCATGATGTCCAGATCCCACCCCGACAGCCGCGCCGCCAGACGTACGTTCTGCCCGCGCTTGCCGATGGCCAGGCTCAGCTGGTCCTCCGGCACGATCACCGTCGCCCGGCCCAGGTCGTGGTTCAGGAAGATGTCCTCCACCTCCGCAGGTCGCAGCGCGTTGGCGATGAACACCTGAGACGATTCGTTGAACCGCACGATGTCGATCTTCTCGCCGCCCAGTTCGTCCACGATGTTCCGGATGCGCGACCCGCGAATGCCCACGCACGCGCCCACCGCGTCCACGCGCGTGTCGATGCTCGACACCGCGATCTTCGTCCGCTGTCCGGCCTCACGCGCAATCCCCCGGATGTCGATGATCCGGTCGCTCACCTCCGGCACTTCCAGCTCGAACAGCCGACGGATGAAGTCCGCATGCGTCCGCGACAGCACGATCTTCACCTGGTTGCCGCTCTCGCGGACCTCCAGGATCAGTGCCCGGATGCGGTCAGCCTCGTGAATCGCCTCGCCCGGAATCTGCTCGCTTCGCGGCAGGAATCCCTCGGCGCGGCCAAGGTTCACGATCACGTTGCCGCCCTCGATCCGCGACACCTGGCCCGAGATGATCGACCCCTGGCGACCCGCGAACTCGTCGAAGATGCTGTTGCGCTCCGCTTCCCGGTTCTTCTGGATCATCACCTGCTTGGCCGCCTGCGCGGCAATGCGACCCAGCCCGCGAGGGTCGATCGGCGCACCGTCCACCTTCACGTTCATCGTCCCGTTGATCCGGTCGACCGTCGCTACGATCTCCACGTTCTGCCCATACTGCTTGCGCGCCGCGCTCAGCAACGCCCCTTCGATCCCCTCGAAGACCACGCCGCGATCAATGTTCTTCTCACGCGCGATCGAGTCGATCAGGCGCAACATGTCCCCGTTCATTGAATGTCCTCACCTCTCCTTAACCGATTTCCTCTCGGCCCTGTGCCCACAGCGGACGAAAACAAAAAAGTGGAGCCTCTGTACAGCAGAACCCCACTTCGGGCCACGCCAATCGGCGAGCGGACGCCACTGACCCGTGGCGCCGAGGTTCTACCGCTCGCTCGCTACATGTTCCTGCTCCAAGGACACGTTCTGCTGGCTTTCGCTGTCAAACACGTGCACCTTCTCCATGTTCAGGTGCGCCTCGAAACGCTGCTCCACGCTCACCTTCACGTGGCTGTCCAACTTCGCAATCAACTGCTGCGGCCGCTCCGCGCCGAGCTGCTCCAGGTGAACGATCTGTTCGTCACCCAGCGGCTCCACCACCCGGACCACCAGCGGCAGCACGTTGCCCGACCCTGCGAACGCCCCTTCCGACCGGTGCCCGATCCCCTCCGGACGCACGCCCAACACCACGTCACGCCCGGCATGGTCCCGCAACCGCGACGCCAGACGCGGCGGCATCGTCACCGACGCGTCCGACCCGGCCACAGCGAACCGCACCGACCCGTTCGACCCTTCCAGGCGACCCTTGATGAAGTTCATCGAGGGCGTTCCCAGAAAACCGGCCACAAACAGATTCGCCGGATAGTCATACACCCGCAACGGCGGCGCCACCTGCTGTATCCGCCCGTTGTTCATCACCACCACGCGGTCGGCCAGCGTCATCGCCTCGATCTGATCGTGCGTCACGTAGATCATCGTCGTGGCCAGGCGGTGGTGCAGCTTCTTCAGTTCCGCCCTCATCTCGACCCGAAGCTTCGCGTCGAGGTTCGACAGCGGCTCGTCGAACAGAAACGCCGCCGGCTGCCGCACAATCGCTCGCCCCACCGCCACACGCTGCCGCTGGCCGCCCGAAAGCGCCTTCGGCTTGCGATCCAGAAGGGCCTCGATTCCCAGGACCCGCGCCGCTTCCCTGACTCGCCGTTCGATCTCGACCTTCGGCACCCGCCTCAGCCGCAACCCGAACGCCATGTTCTTGTACACCGACATGTGCGGGTACAGGGCGTAGTTTTGAAAGACCATCGCGATGTCGCGATCCTTCGGGGGCACGTGGTTCACCACCTTGTCCCCGATGGCGATCGAGCCCTGCGTGATCTCTTCCAGGCCGGCGATCATCCGCAGCGTGGTCGTCTTGCCGCACCCCGAGGGGCCCACGAGAACCACAAACTCGCGGTCGCGTATCGTCAGGTTGAAGTCTTCAACGGCCACCACGTCGCCCGTGTCGCCCTTGTAGACCTTCCTGACGCCGTCCAGCAGCACCTGCGCCATGAACAGACGGCCTCCTGCTTCGGCTCGCGTACCCGAAGGCGAACCGGCAGTATATTTCAAGGAATACCCACTGTCAACCGTAATCGCGATCCGCGCATGAGCTTACCTACTTAAACGGGATGCACCCCATGAGCTTGGCGGCACGTTACGTTTGTGGCTAGGGGTCACACTTTGAAGCGGCGTCCTGACCCGAGCACAGTCGAGGGCCGCAGGCGGCGCCAAAGTGTGCGCCACAGGATGCCATTTCGCCCCGGGCTCCGTCACACGACGCACACTTTGGTCCGGACTTCGTCCGGCCTCCAGAATGTGGCCCCCCCATCTTTGCGGTGCGAGAGCCTGCGTACCTACAGACGTGACGTGCACCCCATGGGCCCAGAACGATCGGGTGAACGTTCAGTACAACTCGTTCGACTGCGGCGGCTTCGGTGCGGCCCCCAGCATCTGGAGCAGGTTCACCTCGTCGGCGTCCGACGGCACGATCCGGCGGGCCACCAGCAGCCACCCCACCGCCGCACCGAGCAGGGCGCCCACCACGTGCGAAACGTACGCCACGCTGTCGCCACGCCCGAACACCGTGCCGTACATGTCCAGCCCGAAGTAGACCAGAATGAGCCAGATCGCCGAAACGCTGAAGGTGCCCCCGCGGAAGAACAGGAAGTAGAACATCCGCACTTCGTTCTTGGGATAGTAGATCGCGAACAGCCCGACCACCCCCATGACTGCCCCGGAGGCCCCGATCAGCGTCCCTCCGTTGCCGATCAGCAGCCACGACAGCCCGGCGACGGCCCCCGTGGCAAGGTACGCCAACACGTAAAGCACGTGCCCCAGCCTCGCATTGACGGCGTTGCCGAACGTCCACAGAAACAGCATGTTGCCGACCAGGTGCCAGATGTCGATGTGCAGGAACTGATACGTCACCAGTTGGGTGATCGAGGGCTCTTCTCGGTTCAACCCGCCGCCGTCGGCCGTCGTGGCGCCGGCCCCGGTTGCGATAAACGCCAGCACGCACATGCCGATCAGAATCCAGTTCGCAATCGGCCACCGAGGCATCACTACGTCCGCCAGGTAGGGAATCAGCATGGTTCGTCGGTGGCCCCTCAGACCGCTTCGATCCGGACCTTCGTTCCTCCCGGCACGTCGCCGAACAGCGTGGCGTCGCCCACGAGCTTGCCCAGGGGATTGACCGGACTGGCCGCACGCGGTTCGTCGCCGTCCGACGCCGGCGTCGGGCCCCAGAAGATGCAGAAGGCGCTGCCCGGAGGCCAGTACGCGATCTCGCCCACCGCCATGTCGGCCCGCGCGCCCGACTCCTCGTTCGCCGACACCGGAATCGAGAAGTAGATCTCGTCCCCCCACCGATTCCCGCGACCTTCAATCGGAAGGGCCGCCAGCAAACGCTTCGCCGTCGTCGATGTGTTCAGCTCGGCCTCCAGCGACACCTTCCCGGCGGTGATGCGAATCCGCGCCATCAGGTTCTCCTTTCGGCTCAACGTGAGGATTGTCGGCGTCAACGCAGGCCCTTATAATGCACAAAGAGCGGCCCCGCCGCAAGCGAAATGATTCCGTGGGGGCATGTTCTGCCGGTCGTACCCGTGGCACGGGCATCCGCCCCGTGAGTTCCAGGGGCATCTTGCCCCTGGAACCGTGAGCCTCTGGCCGTGGGCCAGGCGCCTATGCCGCCGACAACCGACCGCACCGCACCAAAGGAGCCTTGCCCATGACGTTGCTCGAACCCGTGCCGCCCTCCGACCTCGTGGCCCGCATCGACCACCTCAAACGCCGACGCCATGCCGTCATCCTCGCCCACAACTACCAGACCGCCGAGGTCCAGGACATCGCCGACATCGTCGGCGACAGCCTCGCCCTCGCCCAGCAGGCCGCCAGGATCCGCGACGCCGAGGCCATCGTCCTGTGCGGCGTCCGGTTCATGGCCGAAACGGCCAAGCTCGTCAACCCCTCCCGCACCGTCCTCATGCCCGACGAGAACGCCGGTTGCCCCATGGCCAACATGATCACCCCGCGCCAGCTCGCCGACGCGCGACAACGCCACCCCCAGGCCGCCGTCGTCTGCTACGTCAACTCCTCTGCCGCCGTCAAGGCCGCCAGCGACATCTGCTGCACCAGCAGCAACGCCGTCCGCGTCGTCGCCTCGATCCCCGACGACCGGCCCGTCCTGTTCGTGCCCGACCAGAGCCTCGGCGACTTCGTCGCCCGGCGGCTCCACCGCGACCTGATTCTCTGGCCCGGATACTGCCCGACCCATCACCGCATCCTGCCCGAGCACATCGACGCCCGCCGACGCGAGCATCCCGGCGCCGTCGTCCTCGTTCACCCCGAATGCACCGAAGAGGTCCGCCGCCTCGCCGATTTCGTCGGCTCCACCGCCCAGATCATCGACCACGTCCTCCACAGTGCCGAGCAAACCTTCATCGTCGGCACCGAAATGGGCATCTGCCACACCCTCGCCAGGCGGGCACCGCAGAAGACCATCGTTCACGTCACGCCGCTGGCCGATTGTCCCAACATGAAACTGACCACCCTGGAGAAGATTCTCTGGTGCCTGGACGAAATGCAGACCCCCGTCGAGGTGCCCGACGACGTCGCCGACGGCGCCCGCCGCGCCATCCAGCGCATGCTCGACCTCTCCTGACCGTTCGCCGCTTACGGCATCTCGCTGTACGACCGCTTGATCAGGGGCAGCACCATGTGTCCAACCGGCTGAATTTCCACCCGGTCCGTCCGCGTCTCAATCGAAATCTGCGACGCCAGCGCCGGCGCGAAGCTGTTGCTCCCGGCGAAGATCACCGGTCCCTTGTGAACCCACCGGGCGGCCGCCGCCGGAAGCGTCTCGGCCACCCCGCGCACCTTGCCGCCAATCTGGACCAGCCCCTCCGTCTCCAGCAGGCAACCGTCCGTCAGGATCAGGTCGCGCCGGATGATCAGCGCCGGAAATCCCGCCGACGCCTTGATCGTCACGTGACCCTGGATCACCACGTCGTTCATGCTGACCAGCGTCGCGTCGTTTACGGCCGTGCCGCCCATCACCACGAACGTTGTCTGGTTCGTGAAGAACACGTTGTTCGGGTTTCCCGGAACGCCCAACGCCGGCGATCCCGACAGCGATGTGCCCGAAAGCTGCACCGCCGTGCAGTCCATGCCGCCATAGTCGTAACTCGGCCGATACCCGTAGTACACGATCGGCGGCAGCGAGGCTGCGTCCTGGTACTGGGCCGATCCCCCGTCGATGGTCCCGTAGTTGTAGACCCGGTCGGCCGCGTACGCCTTGCCCCGCAGCCGAGCACCCAGGTTTACCGTGACGTCGTCGTTGGCGAACACGTCGCCGACCACGGTCATCGTGGACCGCAGGTCGACGTCGCCCCTGCCCAGAATCGCGTACGGCACCTCGATCTTCGGCCGCTCGAACACGGCCGTCACCGTCCGCTCCGCCGCCACGTCCGACGGGTTGCCGACGCTGCCGCCGGTACGCACCGCGCGGCCCGTGGACCGGACCGTGTAGATTCGCCCGTTCGTCGTCACCTGAATGCAGTAATAGGGATTGTACTTGCGCCCCAGCCCGTCGCCCGCGGCGGGCACCAGGTCGAATCCTCCGTTGCCCGGCCACGGCTCGTCGATCGTGTAGTTGACGTACCACGGATGCACCAGCCGCCGATCCGCCACCACCAGCCCGCTCTGGGCCGCCTGCATCGCCATCGTGGCCGCCGCGAAGTTCCCGCCCAACTGCGTTGTCCGCGTCGCCGACGTGATCGCCGCCAGCCCGATGATGAAAATCGCCCCGACGATCACCAGCACAATCAGCAACGTCGCCGCCGGCGCGCACCGACGCCCTCGCGACCGACCGCCACGGCCGATGCCCGTCGCCCGCGCGTCGTCGCGGCTACTGCAACTGCGAGCAGAAATCGTCGTTGACCAGCGGTGCACGCAATGTCCCCGTTCCGTAAAAGTTCAAGTCCACCGTCTGCCCCGTGCCCCGGACGATGTCCTCCGCCCGCGACAGCCGCAGCACGTATTCCAGCGACGCCGTCTGCGGATACGCCCGCTTCGGGTAGAACGACAGCCCCGCCACGTGGTTGCAGACTACCTGCTTGCTCATCGTGTACCCCAGCACGCTCCCGGCCCAGTCCAGAATCCCCGCGTCCGCCGCGATGGCCACGTTCCAGATGCCATCCGGGTTGATGTACGTCACCCCGTACCCCCCGACGAACGAGCATCGCTCCACCTGTTGCGGCAATGCCTGGTACCGGTAGACGACGATCTCCTCGATATCCAGCAGGTCGTTGGCGTACGTGTCGCCCATCCACAGGACCAGCGCGCCGCCGTCGGTGACGGCCGCCACCCGCGCCGCCCGCAGGTCGCGCGCCAGCAGCGTCGAGGCGAAACGCCCCTGGATGGCCAGCTCCGCCACCGCCTCGCCCTGGCCATTGTACGTGCCCAGCGCCCAGGCCAGCCCCGCCACGGCCGACAGAATCATCCCGCTGACCATCATCGCCAGCATCAGCTCCACCAGCGTGAAGCCCCCGCGACGCACACGGGCCCGTGCCGCCATGGCCGCACCAAAACGAGGTTGTCCTCTATGGATCGTCATGCTTCTCGTTCGCCACAAACCGTTGCAGCGTCACCAGTTCCTCGTCCTTGTCGTACACGCGGACCGTCACCAGGATCAGGTCCGGCGAATAGGCCGTGTACTGCCCCGGCAGATAATAGGTGTCAATGTGCATCGTTCGCCGCAGATTCGGAAACTGGCTGTACGCCAGCCGCGGTCCGTACACGGTGCCCAATGCCCCAGGCCCCTCGGACACGCCGTGATAGTCGGAGCTCTCGTCGTACTGGTTCCGCCACGGTTCGTCGCCGGATGGCCCCAGTTCGATCGGATCCTGAATGCTGAACGATTCCTGCCCCAGACACTCCTCGATGAGCTGCTCGGCCAGCATCACCGCCAGCACCTGCTTCGCCGCCCGCTGTTTCTGCTCCACCGCCGCAATCACCGGCGTCAGAATGGCCGCCACGGCCACCGACAGCACCACCAGGGCCGTCAACGACTCGACCAGCGTAAACCCGGATGGAGTTCCTCTGCAACCGCGCATGAACAGCGTCCCGTGCGCGCGGCGTTCGCGCACGACGTTAATATCGGCAACGCAGGCAATATGGATAAGAAAAAACAGGGCTCTTGAAATGCAGGGAGTGCGGCCCCGAGGCTACTCCGCCACCACTTCCACCTGGGCGTACTCGTGGTGCCCGTCGTTGTCCGTGACCGTCAGGAACACATTGTACGTGCCCGGCGTGGCGAACGTGTGCGAGGCCGACGGGTGGATGCTCACGCCGCCGTCGCCGAATTGCCAGATGTGGCCGGCGACACGCCCGTCCGGGTCGCTCGCCAGGGCCCGGAAATTCACCGCCAGCGGCGCGCGGCCCTTCAGCGTCGAGGCCTGTATCCGTACCGCTGGGTAGCTGCGCAGCATCTGGACGAACCAGTCGCCGGCCAGGCGGTTGTTCTTCGAGTGGCCGCCCGGAATCTCCCGAATCTCGAAGTTCAGGAAGCCCTGCATCGTGTACCAGAAATTGGCCCGGCGGTTCTGCTCCGGAATGCCCGCCAGGTCGCTCTTGGCGAAGAAACAGAACACGTGCATGTGCCTTGCCTTACGTGCCGTCTCCTCGTCCACCAGGTCTTCCGAGAAGTTGGCCGTGCGGCCGATGATCGCCCGGATCAGGTTCGGATTCTTCAGGCCGATGTAGTGCGCCGGGTACCCGCCGCCCGACCAGCCCGTGACGGCGATGCCGTTCGGGTCGATGCTGTAAACCGAGGCTACATCGCGAATAACCGCCAGCACCGCCTCGTTGTCGCGCTGGAGCTTGGCCTGATCGGCCTTGATGTTGAGCAACCCGTTGGCCGTCTCGAAATCCGGACAGCAGATGATCAGCCCCAGCTCCTCCGCCGTGTCCACCCACGCATCGCGCGTGCCCGGACTGGAATCGAACGGAAACGTCCCCGGCGCCGAAATGATCATCGGCCACCGCTTGCGCGGCGTGTACTTCGTGGGCACGTACATGTAATAGTTGCGATTGACGGTCTTCTGATGAGCTGAAAACTTCCCGGTCCGGGCGGCTGCCGCCTCCTGGCCCTCGCTGCGCACCGCCGACGCCAGCACCCCCGCCGTCAGACCCACGCCCGCCGCCGCCAGCCACAGGCGGATACCCCTCGCACCAAACCCATACGCCATCGCCAACAACCTCCCACCGGAACATGCAATGCCACCACCATACCCACAACCCCGCCCCCGGGCAACGACAAACCGCATTTCCCTGCGGCCGGGATTCGCAGTCCGGTGGCATGCCTGCCCCGTCAGGCATGCCTCATGACTTGCACGCTCCGCCTGGCTGCATGCCGCCACCCGCGGCCGGATACCGCATGCCGACCGAAGATCCAGGCACGACAGGGCTGGCCAGAGTGTGGCCGGAGGTGCTGGGCTGACCGCCGTTGGCTGGACCGAGCTTCCGGATCGCGCAGCGGACGCCGAAAATCCCGAACCGCTGCCTCGCTGTGGCACACTCACTGATCCGCTCCGTCCCCGCCTCCGCCAGGACGCTTGTCCGCCACCGGCCTGATGGGGGCATGTCCGGCCGCCTGAATCGGTGTCCCGCACTCCGGGCAGTAGCCCTCGTTAATACGAATGTCGTAACCACACTTGCGGCACTTGCCTCGCCTTGCCAGGCGCCGCGTGATGATATGAAGGATCAGGCCTGCAATCAGGAAGGTGACTCCCAGGCCAGCCAGAGGGCCGCATAGGCTCATGCAAATGATGCATGCGAGCTTGGACAGGCCCGCAGTGTCCCTATCTGCGGAATTCATACCCACAGCAGCGGAGACCACCACGCCGGCCAACGCCAGGACCGACAAGCCGAGAACCACGACGGCGAGGACAAGACATGCTGTTCGTATGAGCCTCATCGCTCGCATGGCTGAGCCCTTTCGACGGATGGCCGGGGCGAACTCATGTGCCACGGGGGGCGCGCCCCGCCGAGCCGCACTTGCTGAGTCTGTTCGCCCCCACCGGCCACCCATTGCATCCTATCTGAAGATCGCCATGGCCGACCCTCGACGACGCTCGGGAACTGCGTCAAGCGGCCGTGGGCCGGCGTTGCGGAACAACACACACCTTGCCCCGCTTGAGGGCAAGGTGTGTGCGGTGATCGGTTCGCGCGTGGCGTGTGCCTTGCCCAGCGCACGTGGCACGGCCACTCAGCAGGTCAGGTGAAATGCCCCCACGACGCTCTTGCCGGTGCTGGACATCTGGTTGAAGACTTCGATGGCCTCGGCCGTACGGGCGTGGACCACCTGGATGCCGGCCTCTTCCACGGCGTCGAGGGTGGACTGTGGAATCTTCATCGCGCCGAGTTTGCCGCGGCCCACCACGAGCACCTCCGGCCGGGCGCTCAGAATGTCGTCCAGATCCTGTTTCAGCACCGTGTGGCCGTTTTCCCGCCACCACTGGTCATCCACATGATCGTCGTAGATGATGAGGTCGGAGGTGAAACTCTGGCCGTTGACCAGCATCTCACCAAATCGGTAGGAGTCGATCCGCATGTGCAACCCCTTTCCCTAGTCACTGCCCACTCTGACCGGCCCCCCCGGTGACGAACACCTCGTCCCGGTCGGCCAATGAAGCCAGCGTCTGCGTTTGCAGCGCCGACTGAACGTCCTTGGACATCTGCTGCATGTACTCGTCCGCCCACCGCAGGGCGGCGCCGCGGCGGCCGTCGCCCCGGGCGGCCACCTGCATCCGGTGGCCCGTTCCGGTCACGTCGGCCAGGCTGATCCGCTCCAGCGGCCGCGCGGGAAGGTACCCCGGCGCGCCGTTGCCCACCACGGCCTGTCGCAACAGACCGGCGGCCAGCATGGCCTCGGCCACTTCGCCGACATCGCCCTCGGACAGGCCCAGGTCGTCGCCGAGTTGCCGCCGCGACGGCGGCTGCTCGCCCCGGGCGAACCGCTGCGCCACCACGGCAGCCACCGCCAGTGCCGCCAGGTCGGCCCGCACGAAGTGCCGATGGGCCTCGCGCTCCATCTGGTCGCGCGTCAGGTCGCCCATATACTGAATCACATACGCCAGCTCGGCCCCGAACAGCACGATCACCCAACTGATCCAGACCCACAACAGAAACACCGGAATCAGGGCCAGGTTGCCGTACAGCTTCGTTGCCCCGGTGGCGTATTGCAGATAGGTGCCGAACCCGAACTTGCCGCACTCCCACAGCACCGCCGCGACCAGTCCGGCAATGAGGCTGGCTCGCGTCTGGACCCGGACGTTCGGCAGCGTCTTGTACAGGATAAAGAACACCAGCCACCCGATCAGCAGCGGCACGATGCGGGACAGCGTCCGGAAAAGCCATTCCGCCGCGGCGCCGAGGGCCCCGTTGGCCTCGGGCTCGTGGGCGGTTGCCTGGGCGTCGGGGCTGGTGAAGGCCGGTTCGGCGGCCTCGGCCTGTGCGTTCTCGGCGACGGGCTGCCCGGTGAGGATGCCGCGGATCTGGTGCCCGGCGTAGATCGACACGGCCAGCAGCAGGCCGACGACGACGATCGTGGCGATGAAGTCCCTGAGCCGCACGAACCAGTTGCGGCCGCGGCGGACTTCCCAGATATGGTTCAGAGCCCCCTCGACGGTACTGAAAACGCTCATTCCGGTGAAAATCATCAGTGCCACCGAGATGATCGTGATCGGCGCGCGGGTGCCTTTGCCCTGGCTCTGGATGGTCTTGACGATGTCATCGACCTTCGCCCCGAGCCACGTGGCCACGGTTTCCCGGTCCATGGCTTCGATATCCTCGGGCGGCATATCGCCCATCTCGGGCTCGGCCGCGGTGGCGCCGATGTTCAGGTTCAGCACCGAAAACAGCCGTTCCTTGATTTCCGCCTGCATATCCTGGCCTGGGGTGACGGCGTTAAGGATGAGGAAGAAGATCACCATCAGCGGCACGATGGAAATCAACGTCTTGTAGCTCAGGGCGCTGGCGGTCACCAGGAGGCGGTCCTTGACGAGTTTTCGTCCGCAGAACCACCACAGGCGTATCTGGTAGACGAGGAACCGACCCCCGCGGTCCAGTTCGTCGCTGGGACTCTTGAGCAACCGCTGAAGATGTTCTCTAAGCTGCTTGACTGATTGGCCAATGTCCATAGGCTTGGCGTCCTTCCTCAGGACGAATGGCCATTATATCATAGTCGGTGTTCGAATTCAACCGTAGCCGCCCGCAGGGGCAGAAAGCGTCGGAAACGGGCGTTATTCGGCGTGCGGAGGGGTTTGGGGCCGCAATTGGCCTCTGGAAGGCTGCCCTGCGGGCCGGAGGGCGGTGAAAACCGGCCCGCAGGGCACAATGGCGTCCTGTTCGGACGGTGTTCGGCGGTTACAGCTTCGATTCCAGCAGCTTTTCCTCGGCCTCCCGGGTCCAAGGCTTGCCGCCGGTCAGGTCGCCCACGGGCGTCAGCGGCAGGTCGATCTGCGGGTAGATCACGATGCGACCGGGGTACACGCCCTTGTGGGTCAGGTCGATGCCTTCCTGGACACAGCCGATGCCGCCAACGGCCGCCACGGAGTTGTTCGGGTCGATGGCGCCCTTGGAGGCCATGTCCAGCACCTGCTGCAGGCTCTCGATGGGCGAGCCGCTGGTGGCCAGCAGCGTCCACTGCCCATAGTGCATGTCGTTGAGGTTCAGCGTGATGTTCGAGGCGTCGCGCGACGGGAATCCCGCGAACACGTTCATGAAACTGCGCAGCGAGAGGAAGGGCAGGGCCGCCTCGGCCGCCTTGGCCACCGGGCAGACCACGATGATGTCGTCGCAGCTCTTCGGGGGCAGCACGTCGTCGATCTTCTGCTGGTTCAGGTCCACGGTCACCAGCTCGCATCCCCGGGACTCGGCCAGCGGGCCGAACGTGCGGCGGACGTAGTCGAGCCGGTCGGTCTTCATCTCCGACACGATTACGCGGGCCGCCCCGTCGCGGATGCCTTTCTCGATGTGCATCAGCCCCAGCGGGCCGCAGCCCATGTACCACGCCGTGCCGCCCGGCTTCACGCTCTTGGTGTCGCGCTGGTTCTCGTAGCTGAACAGGACGCAAGCCCACGGCTCGGAGACCGCGACCGACGAGTAGCTCAGCTTGTCGTCCACCGGCAGCAGGAACCCGCCCTCGTGCACCAGCGGGGGAATCGTCACGTACTGCTGGTCGGCGCCGGCCAACTGGTACCCGAAGGCCATCGGCACCTGGTCCACGTAGATGTCGGCCTGGACGCTGTAGCGGCGGCCGACCTGGAACTTCTTCTTCAGGTCCGCGCCGACGGCCACCAGCGTCAGCGACACCTCGTGGCCGGGAATCGCCGGATTGGCCTTCAGGTTGCGGCCCTGCATGCGCGAATGGGCTTCGCCCTGGCTGATCATCTTGTGGTCGCTGGCGCAGATGCCGACGGCGTCCACGCGGGCCAGCAACTCGTCCGGCCCCGGCGACGACACCGACACCTCGTCGCACGACAGGTTCGCCAGCCCCGCGGCATGCAGCCGCCAGGCCTTCTGCCTGCTCGGCACGGTTCCGTAGGGGGCCTTCAACTTGCGATACGCTTCGACTTTGCTCATGTCAGACCAGCTTTCCGTAAAGAGGTTCCTTCCAACGTTCCGCGTGGCTGCGAAGCAGCCACCCTACGGATTCTGTCACGCTTGCTGCGGTTCCACGAACACGGCCGTGCCGTACGCCAGGATCTCGCACGCGTTGGTCATGACGCTGCTGGTGGTAAAACGCACGTTCACCACGGCGTTGGCGCCGACGCTCTGGGCCGCCTGGACCAACCGGCCCAGGGCCTCTTCGCGGGCCTCGCTGATCAACTGCGTGTACGACACAATCTCGCCGCCGACAATCTGCTTCAGCCCGGCGAACCAGTCGCGGACGACGTTGGTGCAACGGATCGTGTTGCCGCGCACCAGGCCCATGCAGCGCACCACCCGGTGTCCGGGCACTTCCTCGGTATTGACGAGGATCATGGACGGCTCCTTGGTCTGCAGCGGCCTGTTAGCGCACGAACTCCTGCCCGGCGTCCACCACAAGCGACTGTCCGCTGACGACGCGTGCCTGGTCGGAGGCCAGGAACACGGCGGCATTGGCGATGTCCTGTTGCTTGATCTCCTGGTTCATCGCCGTCAGGGAGATATAGTACGGAATCACCTGCTCCGGTTTCAAGCCGCGTTTCTTGGCCGCCTGGCGAATGTACTCGGGATTCCAGATCTTGGAGCCCTCGAAGACGTTGCCGGGGCAGATGGCGTTGGAGCGGATGCCGTGGCGTCCGAGTTCCAGGGCCAGGCCGCGCATCAGGTGGAGTTCGCCGGCCTTGGTGACGTTGTAGGCGGCGTTGTTGCGCGACGCGCCGAGGCCCGATTTCGACGAGATGAAGATGAGCGAGCCGCCGGTTCCCTGGCGGATCATCCACCGTGCGGCCTCTCGTGCGGCCAGGAAGTAGCCGGTCAGGTTGATCTCCAGCGTCTTGCGGAACGCGTCCACGGGGAAATCCTGGATTGGGAAGGCCGGGGCGATGCCCGCGGCCGCGACGGCTACGTCCACGCCGCCGAACGTCGTGGCCGCGCACCCGAACGCCTCGGCCATGCTCCGCTCGTCGGTCACGTCGGTCCGGACCGCGGCGGCGCGCGGCGTGCCGCAGGCCTTGCGGATCAGCTCGGCGGTCTCCTCGGCGGCCGGCAGATCAATGTCGGCCAGGACGACGTGAGCCCCCGCGGCGGCCAGGCCCATCGCGATGCCTCGGCCCAGGCCGCTGCCGGCCCCGGTCACCAGGGCCACCTTGCCCGTCAACGGGCCGCCGGCCCCGGCTTCGGCGCGGGCCAGCTCGCGGCGGTAATGCTCCACCTCCCAGCCGTTGATGTAATCGACGTTGCCGCGCGTCAGCCGCCTGGGGCCGCCGAAGGCCGTCGTGCGTTCCTTGGTTCCCAACTCGGCCTGGTACACGACCGTCGTGGTTTTCAGGGCCTTCATGCTATCGCCGACGACCAGGAAGCCCTGGCCGGGCACGAGCACCGTCCGCGGGGCCTCGCCGTACGCGGCGATGTACTTCTTGACGGCCGGGGCGATCTTGCCCAGCGGTCGCGCCGACAGAATCAGCGGATGCGCCAGGCAGTAGACGATGGCATCGGGCGTGCTGTTGAGCGACAGCAGCGAGGCGGCGTCCTTGCGTGCCAGCAGACGACGGGCCGTTTCGTCGGCCACGAACTCGATCAGCCGCGACGGGCTGCCGCTCTCGACCAGCGCCCGGCGAAGCTCCACCGTCACGTCGGTCAGCTGTTCCTCGGCGACGCCGTCGCCGGTCGTCGCGGCGGCCTTGGTCTTGCGCGACTGGTACAGTTTCTCGCAATCGTCCACGATGGCCTTGGTCAGGCTCACGGCTCTCTCGGCCGAGTCGCTCGTGACGAACAGGCCGTGGTTCACCAGGAACAGCACCTCGGGCGACTGGCCGTGGGCCGCCTGGTGCGCCTCGACGGCCTTCAGGCACGACACGGCCAGCGGGTGGCCGGGGTTGGTGTACGGAATGCAGACCATCGTGAACTTGCCGCGGCGGGCCAGTTCCTGGCAGAGCTCATTCGACTCGGCGCTGCACAGCACGCCGTTGACGGCCACCGGATGAATGTGCACCACGTAGCGGCGCAACATGGCGTGCAGCGTTGCCTCGCACGACGGCCGCGCGCTGAGGTCCGGCCCGCTCACCACCGCGTGATACATGGTCCGCAGGACATAGGGCTCGCGCTCGTCGTCGCTCATCTGCCGGGGCTTCTCGTCGTGCAGCAACTCCATCAGCGGCGGCAGCGTCATGGTGACGTACCCGCGGTCCGGGCTCATGTCGCGCAGGCCGGTGCCCGAGGCCTTGATGTGCATCCGCGTGCCGTCGGCGCTCTTGACGCTGGTGTTGCCGCCGCCGGCCTGCACGAGCCGATCGTCGCTGCCGACGCTGCGGCTGATCTCCACGAGCTTGCGGATGTCGCCGTTGACCTGATGAGTGTCCTTGCGCTGCGTTTGCCTGCTCATCGCTCTGCCTGTTTCCTTCCTGACTCTGCGTTCGACTGCTGTACGTTTTTTCGTGTGCCGCTGTACTCTTCCACGACCTCGGTACGTTCCGAATAGGCCCGGCTGGTGGCCGGTGAATCAAGAAAGCCTGTCTCTGGTCAGCGGCAAAAGCGTTTATTCTGGCGATTTCCGGTCGTTTGTCAATGGTCGCCGCGGGGAAATCCACATGGGCAGGGCGGTCGTCAGGCCGAGGCGACGTCGGCGGCGGGGCCTTGTGCCGGGGGGACGTGGCCGTTGGCGGCCTCGTTCTCGGGAATCATCGACAGGGCGATGCGGCGGCGGTCGTGGTCGATCGACATCACGCGCACGTCCACGGTCTGGCCGACGTGGATGAAATCGACGGGGTTCTTGATGTACTTGCTCGAAAACTGGCTGACGTGGACCAGGCCGTCCTCGCGGACGCCGATGTCCACGAACGCGCCGAAGTCCACCACGTTGCGGACGGTGCCCTTGAGCCACATGCCGGGCTTCAGGTCCTCCAGGCGCATCATCTCGGTCTTGAAGATCGGGGGCGGGCCGGCGTCGCGGGGGTCGAACCCGGGATGCTCCAGGCAATGCAGAATGTCCGAGAGGGTCGCGATGCCGACGCCCACCTCTTCGGCGAGCCGTTCCAGCGAGAGGCCCTGGAGCTTCTGCCGCAGCTTCGGCGGGCCGCCCGGCGCCGACAGGTCGGCCGGCACGTAGCCGAACCGGGCCAGCAGCCGATCCACCACCGGGTACGACTCGGGATGGATGGGGGTGGCATCCAGCGGATGGTCGCCGCCGAAGACCCGCAGGAACCCGGCGCTCTGCTGGTACGCCAGGTCGTCGAGGCCGGGCACCTGGCGGAGTTGCTCGCGCGAGGCGAACGGCCCGGACGCCTCGCGGTGACGGACGATGGCCCGGGCCAGGCCGTCGTCGAGCCCGGAGATCCGCGACAGCAGGGCCACGTGGGCCCGGTTCAGGTCGGCCCCGACCTCGTTGATGCAATCGTGCACGACGCGATCCAGGTGCTCCTTGAGCTGGCCCTGGTCCACGTCGTGTTGGTAGAGGCCGACGCCGATGCACCGCGGGTCCACCTTCACGAACTCCGAAAGCGGGTCCTGGAGCCGCCGGCCGATGGACACCGTGCCGCGCAGGGCCGCGTCCAGGTTCGGGAACTCCTCCCGTGCCAGGTCGCTGGCGGCATAGGCGCTGGCGCCGGCCTCGCTGACCAGGGCGTACTGGACCGGCCTGTCGCCGGCGGCGATGACCTCGGCCACCAGCTTCTCGGTCTCGTGGCAGCCCGTGCCGTTGCCGATGGCCACCACGTCGATCTCGTACTTCTCGACGGCGGCCACCAGCGCGCCGAGGGCCTCGGTCCAGCGTTTCTGCGGCTCATGCGGGTACACGATGGTTTCGCCGAGCAACTGCCCCTCGGCATCCAGCGCCGCCACCTTGCACCCCGTGCGGAACCCCGGGTCCACCGCCAGCACGCGCTTGCCGCGCACCGGCGGCGTCATCAGGATGCCGCGCAGGTTCCCTGCGAACACCTCGATGGCGTGCAGCTCGGCCCGCTCGGTCAGTTCGCGGCGGATTTCGCGGCTGATGCTCGGAATCACCAGCCGCGTCAGCGCGTCGGTCAGGCACTCGCGCAGGAAGTCCCGATGCGGATGGTCCGCCGGGACGACCAGCTCGACGCACTCGTCCACGAGGCGCTGCATCGGAATCTCGATGACGACTTTCAGGGCCTTCTTGCGTTCGCCGCGGTTGACCGCCAGGACGCGATGGGGCGGCAGATTGCGGATCTGCTCGGAGAAGTTGAAGTAGTCGCGGAACTCCTTGAGGTGCTCTTCGGCGCTGGTTCCCTGGGACGACTTCAGGACGCCGTCGGCCCAGAGCACGTCGCGGACCTTCTGCCTGAGGCGCACGTGCGTGCTGTAGTCCTCGGCCAGGATGTGCGAGGCGCCCGACAGGGCGTCGGCTGTGGTGTGCACGTCGCGGTCGTGGCGGATGAAGTTCGCGGCCAGCTCGTCGGCGGTTGCCGCCGCGTCGCCGCTGCGCAGCCGCTCGGCCAGCGGCTCCAGGCCGCGGTCGCGCGCGGGCATGGCCGCCGTGTGCCGCTGGGGGCGCAGCGGAAGGTACAGGTCTTCCACGAGCCACATCTGCCCGGCCTGCGACACGGCCTTCTCGATCTCGGGGGTCAGCTTGCCCTGTTCGGCGATGGCCTCGAGGACGGCCTTCTTGCGGTCCTGAAGCTCCGTCAGCCGGCCGTGCAACTCGATCATGGCGCGGAGCGTCTTGCGGTCTGCGCCGCCGGTGACTTCCTTGCGGTACCGGGCCAGGAACGCGACGGTGCAGCCCTGGGAGAGCAGCGACAGGGTGCGTTCGACCTGTTGCTCCCGGAGCCGCATCTGCTGCGCAATTTCGGACGTGACGGTGGACCCCATAGGCATTCGCTGCAAGCTACGGGCCAGTTGCAGGCGCCGAACTCGGCGGCGCCCGGACACATCGAACATCTATAGACTACAGATTCATCCATCCAGGTCAAGAGGCTTGGTTGTCTTGACCCGGGAGGCCTTTGGCATCTACAATGACGTGCTGACGCAAGTCTAGCACGAGTCCGGTCACGCGGAGGCGTTTTTCTTTCAGGGATTTCCGGAAATGAATGCATCCAGACGCGGCCTTCTGATTGTCTACACCGGCTCCGGCAAGGGCAAGACCACCGCCGCCCTGGGCCTGGCGCTGCGTGCCGCCGGACATGCCCTGCGCGTGGCCGTCCTGCAATTCGTCAAAGCCCGCCGCTCGGGGGAGCACGAGGCGCTGGCCCGCCTGGGCGACCTGGTCAGCATCCGCACGGTCGGCACCGGATTCGTCGTCGGCCGCCCGTCGCCGGAGGCCCAGGCCGCGGCGAGCGAGGGTCTGGCCCTGGCCCGGCAACTGCTCGCCGACGGCCGGACCGATATGCTCGTCCTGGACGAGCTCCTGTCGGCCCTCGGGGCGGGGCTGATCGCGGAGGCCGACGTAATGGCCCTGATCGACGCGCGGCCGAGCCACGTTCACCTGGTGCTCACCGGCCGCGACGCCCCGGCGGCCATCCTCCAGCGGGCCGACCTGGTCACCGAGATGCGATGCCTGAAGCACCCGTTCGACGACGGCCTGGCCGCGCAGCCGGGAATCGAGTTCTAGCCCCTCCGCGCGGGGCAGGTGACGCGGCGTTGGGGTTGCTTCGGCTCGACCCTCACCGCCCCTCGCTGAACGCTCGGGGCCCCTCCCCCTGGAAGGGGGAGGGGTCAACAGCCGTTCTCCCTTGAGTGGAGAGCGTGGCCCGCAGGGCGGCACTGAGGGTGACGCGCGGAATCTCGGCGAATCCATGCAAGCCCGTAGGGTGGGTCCCCCGGACCCACGCGGACTCTGGCATTCGACCCTCACCGCCCTCGCTGAAAGCTCGGGGCACCTCCCCCTGGAAGGGGGAGGAGTCAACAACTCCTCTCCATTGACGGGAGAGCGTGGCCCGCAGGGCGGCATGGGGGGGGACACGCGGAATCCCGGGGAAACTGTGCAAGTGGCGGCGGCCCTTGTGCGTCATGCTTGCGACGGAGGCTGAATCCGTGCGGTCGCGCGGCCGGATCTGAGCGGCCGGATTTGAGTTGACCGGACGGCGCTGGATTCCTAAAGTCGGGGCAGCATCCCGTATCCGGTTCGGCCCATATCGGTGAAGCCTGGCAGGAGAAGCGTCATGATGATTCTGGCGGCGGTGTTTCTGAATGTCGTCTATCTCGTCTGCTTCCTGCTCGGGCTCTGCTATGCGGTGATCGGGGCGATCTTCGGCAGCTTTGGCGGCGGGGACGACGTGGACACCGGCGGCGACATCGGCGCCGACCTCGACGCGGGCGGCGACGTGGACCTCGGCGGCGGACACGATGTCGTCTCCGGTCTGGACGCCACGGCCGCCGACGTCGGCCACGTGCCGGGCGGCATGGAGCACGGGCCGGCCATCAGCCCGCTCAGCCCGCCCATCGTGGCGATGACCCTGGTGACCTTTGGCGGCACGGGCATCATCTTCACCAAGCTTGTCGGATGGCAGGCTCTGTCGCTGCTTCCCAGCAGCATCTCGGGCATCTCGATGGGCGTCGTGACGTTCCTGCTCTTCTACGCCATGGCCCGCAAGATGCAAGGGTCCAGCAGCCCCGGCCTGCGCGAGACCATCGGCCTGGAGGCCGAGGCCACCACGCCCATTCCGCCCGACGGCGTCGGCGAGATCGCTTACGTGGCTCGCGGGTCGCGGTTCACGGCCCGGGCCCGCAGCGTCGGCGCCGGCACGCTGCCCAGCCATTCGCCCGTGCGGATCGTCAAATGGGTGGGCAACACGGCCCAGGTCAAGCTGGTGGACCCGTCGGACGACTCCGCCGCGGCAGGGCAGGGCGGCGAAGCCGGCATATCATGATGGCTTTCACGGTGGGTTGCGGGCGTCGGACGACGCCGGGTGACACTGAACAGGCAAAAGGGAGGCACCGATGAACGCGTTTGCTCTGGCAATGTCGGGTGAGCACTGGGCGGCGATTGTTATTCCGGGTATTGTCTTCGTGTTCTTCGTCATCCTCGTGGCGATGACCAAGCGGTACGTGAAGGTCGGGCCGAACCAGGTGCTGGTCATCTCCGGCCGGCGTCGGCGGAGCGAACTGGGCACCGTCGGATTCCGCATCGTCAAGGGCGGCGGCGCGTTCGTCTGGCCGATTGTCGAGAAGTACGACCTGCTGAGCCTGGAACTGATGACCATCGACGTCAAGACGCCCGAGGTCTACACCGTGACGGGCGTTCCGGTCATGGTCGACGGCGTGGCCCAGATCAAGGTCAAGGGCGACGACATCTCGATCGCCACGGCGGCCGAGCAGTTCCTGTCGATGGACCGGACCCGCATCGCCGAGATCGCCCACCAGACGCTCGAAGGCCACCTGCGGGCCATTCTCGGCATGTTGACGGTCGAGGAAATCTATAAGAACCGCGACGCCTTCGCCCAGCGGGTCCAGGAAGTGGCCACCAGCGACATGGCCAACATGGGCCTGTCGATCGTGAGCTTCACGCTCCGCGACATCCGCGACAACCAGGGCTATCTGGACGCACTGGGCAAGCCGCGCACGGCCCAGGTGAAGCGCGACGCGATCATCGCCCAGGCCGAGGCCGACCGCGACGCGGTGATCAAGAGCGCCGAGGCGAACCGCGCCGGCCAGCAGGCCAAGTTCAAGGCCGACACGGAAATCGCCCTCTCGCAGCGCGATTACGAGATGAAGCGGGCCGAGTACCAGGCCTCGGTCAACGAGAAGAAGGCCGAGAGCGACCTGGCCTACGACCTCCAGCAGAACAAGACCATGCAGCTCGTGAAGGCCGAAGAGATTCAGGTCATGTCGATCGAGAAGGAGCGCATGATCGACGTGCAGGAAAAGGAAATCCTCCGCAAGCAGAAGGAACTGGAAGCCACCGTGAGCCGTCCGGCCGATGCCGAGAAGTACCGCATCGAGACCATGGCGGCCGCCGAGCGGTTCCGCCTGGAGGCCGAGGCCGAAGGCCAGGCCCAGGCCAAGCGCAAGCAGGGCGAAGGCGAGGCTGCCGCATACAAGGTGCGCGGCATCGCCGAGGCCGACATCATCCTCGCCCAGGGCAAGGCCAACGCCGAAGCCAAGCGTCAGCTCGGCGAAGGCGAAGCCGCGGCCAACAAGGCCCGCGGTATGGCCGAGGCCGACGTCATCCTGGCCCAGGGTCAGTCCACGGCCGAAGCCATGGAGAAGAAGGCTGCCGCGTGGCGCCAGTACAACGAGGCCGCCATCATGCAGATCTTCCTGGAGCACGCGCCGGAACTGGCGTCGGCCATCGCGCAGCCGCTGGCCAAGACCGAGAAGATCGTCATCGTCAACTCCGGCGGCGACAGCGCCGGGGCCAACAAACTGACCAAGGACGTGACGAACATCATGGCCCAGTTGCCCGAGGTGGTCCAGACCCTGACCGGCATGGACATCAACGCCGCCCTGCAAAAGGTGTCGAAGCTCGGCGGGGGCAAGGACGCCGGCAAGGCCGACAAGCCCGCAGGAGGCAAGGAATAGGGGCCGCCCAGGGCGTCCACGACGCGGGCAAGGTCGGCCGTGTGAGTGTGCCACGGCGGGTCTTGCCCGCCGTGCCCATCCGGAGGAGCCCCACGGAACGCGGAGCAAGCGGTCCTCTGGCGCCGCTGTACAGATCGTCCCCTGCACATGACGCCGTGAACGTTTGAGAACGACGTAGCGCATCGCACGGCGGGCCTGCGGTCCGAGACTGTCCGACAATTCGCCGTGCGTAACATACCGTGAAATATGGCGATACGACACCACGGGCGTAGGGTGGCTGCTTGCAGCCACGCGGAAGGGCACGGAGACTTGCCCATGCCTGACGGGGCAGGCATGGCACCCAGCAACAACGAACCACACAACGAATTGTCGGACAGGCCCGGCCTGCGGTCCCGCCGTGGCACAGGGGTGCTGGCGGGCGTCATGGGGCGTCCACGAAGAACACTTCCACGGGGCGCACCCACGGCTCGATGCTTGCGAAAAACGGTTCCGTCTGGCCGCGGCCCACAATCGTGAGATGGCTGGCGAACTGGCTCACCGCGCGGCGTTTCAGGTCCTGTTGCGGCCCGATGTCCACGGCCACCGTCGGCTCGCCGACCGTGTCGGGCGACCGGCCGCCGGCCAGGGCAATCACGTAACGGTAGAGCGTAGCCCGGCTCCGTGTCGATCGCATGGCCGACCGCACGGCGACGCACGCGGCCACGTGGTCCGGGTGCTCCTCGTGCTGGCTCGTCACGTAGATCTCGTCGGGCCGCACCTCGCGCACGATGGAGGCCAGCGTCTCGGCGACGGCATCCACGTGATGGGCCAGCGTCGCGTCTTCCACGTCGAGAAAGCGGATCGCCGCCGCCTCGCCGGCCAGGATGGCCACGGCACGGCGGGTCTCGTCCTTGCGCATGGCCGAGGCCTCGGCCGGGGTCGGGGCCGCCTCGATCTTCCACCGGCTCAGACGGAACAGGTGCCGCCCATCCGTCACGACCACCACGGTGATGCGACATCCCTGCCGGGCCCGGCAGGCCATCGTGCCGCCACAGCCCAGCGTCTCGTCGTCCGGGTGCGGCGCGACAATCAGGATCGACCGTTGCGTCATGGTGCTCTCCGCGCGGCCGGGCGGGGCCTCGGTTCTGCGGCTGTATGGCCGGCCGCAAGCGATTCTACCCACCCACCCACGCCCCACAAGGGGATTCCTGACGGGCCACGCACGCCCGTGCATGTTGTGGGGCAGCCAGGACGCCACACCCCGGGAGGGGGGCTGCCCGGATCCCTTCCCCGCGGGAGGCTATCCCCGTGTGTGGGGGGGGCAGGGCGGGAGGCAGGAAAACGTGACAGGAAAACGCGACAAGCGGTTTGACATGGAACGGGGTATCGCGTATTGTTCCTTATGTTGCGAGTGGGGATTGAGGGACCGGGGGCCGCGGCAGTTCTTGCCGCCCAGCGATTCTGCGTTTCCGTCCCGATTTTGAAGAGTTGATGCGTTTCTTCGGCGGCTCCACGTTGGTGGCGTCGTCGCGTGTCCGTTTCGGGCCACGGTGCGACTACGGTTCTCGGGGGAGGGGCAATCCATGAAGTGGTCACTTGCGAAGCGTGCGGCGGCATCCTGGGCGATGGCCCTGGCGGTTCTTGTTGCAGCCACGGCGGCCCAGGCCGACATCGTGATCGACGAATTCAGCGAGCGGACGTCCCCGTGGTGGCCGGCAGCGCTCAGCGCCGGCGGGGCCATCGGCATCACCGACACCGGCCTGACCACGGTCCCGGGCGGCGTTCGCACCACCTACCTGACGTATTCGACAGGGGACATCCCCGGGCTCGATACGGTCGGGGCCTACATCTTCATCGCCGCCGGTCCGCCGGCGGTGGACCTTCTGGAGTACTCCAGCACGACCGGCGCCGTGGGCGGCCTGTCCGTCCGCTATGCCGGCGCATCCCAGGGGGCCCTGGTCCTGGACCTGAGCGGCGCGGGTTTCCTGCGCATCGACCTGGCCGGCTACGACGCCCCCGGCAGTCAGCCCATGCCATTCTCCGTCCTGCTCATCAGCGACCATGGCGGCGCCAACCAGCAGTCGGTGAACCTGCCAGGGCAGGTCGTCGCGGCCGGGGCGCAGCCGCTGTTCATCGCACTGAACTCCGTCCCCAGCAACGTCGATTTCGCCAACATCAACCTCCTGGAGGTCAGCTTCTACGACCTTCCCAAGGGGACCGACTTCCGCATCGACCGCATCGTGGCCACGGCCATTCCCGAGCCGGCCACGGTCGCCCTGCTGGGCCTCGGCCTCGGAACGCTCGCGCTCGGCCGCCGCAGAAAACGCTAGTCGCTCGCGCCGACCGCCTCGCGCAGAGTCGCACTCAAGACGCCCCGGCACCGAAGTCTCTGTCCGATCTCCATAGCGACGGGCAGAGCGTCCGTGCCGGGGCGATTCTCTGTCGCCGCGCAGCCCGCGATGCAATTGCCTTGCCCGGCCCGGCCGCGCGCAGTATAGTCCACCAGGGTCTTCCCATACGGTACATGGGGTCGGCTGCCCGGGGCGATGCCCGGCCGGCACGGCCCCCTGGGTGTCCGATCCGGCAAAGGAGCGACAGATGGTCCCGAAGAACGGTCCCGCCAGCCACGACGACAAGCCCATCGAGGAACAGGTTCGCGAGCAGACCGGCCAGCGACACGTCCGCCTGGCGTTCGACGAACGCGACGTCCGGACGTCCTACGCCAACGCCTTCCGCACCAACGGCTCCGCCGAGGAAGTCGTGGTCGATTTCGGGCTGAACCAGGCTCGCCCTGCCGCCTCGCCGCAAGGCCAAGGCGAAATCCTCGTCCAGATCAACCAGCGCGTCATCCTCAATTACTACTCGGCCAAGCGGCTGGCCCTGGCCCTGGCCCAGATCGTCCAGCGCCACGAGGAACAGTTCGGCGACCTGGAACTGGACGTCGCCAAGCGCAGCCGCCGCCCACTGGGCTCGTGATCGCCTGGCGACCGTCACGGTCGGCGACGCCGCGCCGCCGCGGCAGGGCAGGCTCCATTGCCAGACGCGCCTTGCAGCCGCAGGGCGCAGGCGGTAGAATGTGCGCCGTTCCGTGCATGACACATCGGGGTGTAGCTCAGTTTGGCTAGAGCGCCTGGTTTGGGACCAGGAGGTCGCAGGTTCGAATCCTGTCACCCCGACCACTAACAAAAAAACCGCCATTTGGCGGTTTTTTTATCAGTGGTAGAGCAGGTGAGCAGGAGAACAGGTGAACAGTAGAAACGGCAATGCCCTTTTGCTATCATGGCATCCATGGGCAAGGTGGACAGCTGCTCAACTGCGGTCACCTGCTCCCCTGTTCGCCTGCTCAGCGGTTGCCGCTCCGGAAGAGGATGGCTGCGGGACGGCCATGGCATCTAGCATCATTGCGTAGAGAAAACAGATGGAAACCCAAATCGCGGCGCAGGATCTCGTGTACGACGACGGGGAGATGGCAATCGCGCTCGTGCAGCGTCCGTCCGACAGTTCCGGACCGCACCTGGCCTTGCGATGGCTTGCGCCCCAGCCGTGTGTTGACAGGGACGGGAAAGAAGTCTGCACCACAAACCTCATGGGAGGGGAAACCGATTGGTTCATCGTTCCTTTCTCACTCGCGGTTGGGATTGCCAGAACTCTGATTGAGCAGAAAGCGGCAGGACTTGGCAATTTCAACAACGACGGCTTCGCCAAGATGGTGTCTTGGCTCGTCGGTCTTGACCAACTCCAGGACGCCATGTGCTACTGACGGCGGGTGGCCGGGCGGAGGCGGGGGAAGGGGAGACGTGCCACGGCGGGTCTTGCCCGCCGTGCCGATGGGCAGGAATCGTTCGGAGTGCGGCGCCGTGGGCAGGTGGGTCCTCCGGACCCATTGCATGGACTTGAGAATCAGCGGGTAGGGTGGGGCCCCCGGACCCACGCGGGACGTTGCGGTAGCGCGGCCGGGTGCGGGGATGTCCTGCAGGCCCATGACGCGCGATTGGCGGGCTATGGCGTCGGTGGAGCGCAGGGGCAGGCTCTCCCTCATGGTTGCGACCTTCGACCGTCGGACCGGGTCGCCTGCGAGTTGCCCACTGGGACCGAGTGGACGCCGTCCGACGAGCGAGTCTCATCCCGCGTGGTTCCGGGGGGGGCATACCACAGGAGGGGAAAAAGGGTATACTGTCCCCGATAGTAAGGGTATACTGTCCCCGATAGTACGTGGTGCCGCGCTGGTACCACGGGATGGCATTAGAAAAATGTCGATGACGATGAGCCGTCTGGAGCACGCCAGCCCAGCCAGCCACGATTTCTTTCTGAAGTCTTGTGGCCCATGGTCCGATATTGATGTAGAATAACGGCGTCCACTGGAGGGGACACAATGGCCATACGCAAGAAAAATGAAGCGACCAAGCCGTCCAAGAAGACCGCCGAAGCACTTCTGAAAGAAGCTATGCGCCATCCCGGTGTGGCCGAGGTAATGAAAATCTACGGCGACCTTCAGGAGGTTGTGCAGAGTGCGGCCCCCTACGTTGCTGCTATGGACGAGAAGCCCGTGCTACTCGTCTCAACATCGTCTGACTAACCGCGATCGGAGGGTGCATGGGTGACTGGGGCGAAGTCCTGGAAGAGCTTACAGAGTCTGCCAAGCAAAACAACGGGCGTCTTCAGTTTGACCTCATACGACGGAAGTACCTAACGCTGCTTGCCGAGCATACGGGAAGAAGCACGATCCTCTATGCCTCAAAGTTTACACAGCCTACCCAACAGCCCATTGGCCAGTTTGTGACGATTTCTGATGGCGACCTTCAGGGCATCATGACGGTCATCCATAAGCTTCCAGGAAAGAAGCTGGACCTCATTCTTCACAGTCCCGGCGGTTCCCCCCAAGCAGCAGAAGCGATTGTTTCGTACTTGAGGTCGCGCTTTTCACACATCAGAGTCATCGTTCCCCACCTGGCGATGTCTGCCGCGACCATGATAGCTTGCGCTGCCGATACCGTCGTTATGGGTGAGCACTCGTTTCTCGGACCGATTGACCCTCAACTCGTTTTCAATGCAGGCGTGGTGCCAGCGGAGGCGATTCTCGATCAGTTTGATCTGGCCAAGAAGGAGTGTGTCGACCCTAAGAATCTGGGAGCGTGGATGCCCATGCTTCCGCAGTATGGGCCTGCACTATTAGTGCAGTGCCGTCATGCGCTCGACCTCGCAAGGCAATTGGTCGAAGGCTGGTTGCGTACGTACATGCTGAAAAGTGATCCCCAAGGACCTGCGAACGCCAAGGCAATTGCCGATTGGCTTGGCCAACATGGACACTGGAAGAGTCACAGCCGTCACATCCCACGCGAGGAACTGAGGAATAGGGGCCTGAGAATTGAAGACCTCGAAAAAGACAACAAAGCGCAAGACCTAATCCTGTCAGTGTTTCATGCCACAACCCACACGCTACAAGCGAGTACCGCCGTGAAGATTATAGAGAACAATCTCGGAAGGGCGTACATCAACCATTACAGCACGGCTCAGGCGAAAGCAACAGCCCCTTCGCAACCAGAAACACCGTCTCCTGCTTCACCCCTAACCCCGAAGAAGAGCAAGAAGAAGCCCGGCCGCAGAACCACGAAGAAGGTTGCACCCAAATCGGCAAAGGGCCAGAAGGGCCGTGTACAAAAGAAGAGCAAGAGCTAAACGCCGGGTGCCATTGCCGCTTGGGCGATGCTTCAGAGCGACGGCATTCCACCCGCCGGACCGTCAACAACTGCGGCGACCAGAATCGGCCAATGGGCCAATGGGGACAGTATACTTGGGCCAATGGGGACAGTATACTGATTACGGCGGGTGGCCGGGCGGAGGCGGGGGGAGGGGAGACTCTGTGACTGTGCCACGGCGGGTCTTGCCCGCCGTGCGGACGGGCGGGGATCGTTCAGGGGGCGGCGCAGACACGGACTGACATGACGTTGGCCGAACACAACTGCGGATCTGTAGCCCACACACTTCTGACAGCGACGTGTCGTATCGCACGGCGGGCAAGACCCGCCGTGGCACGGAAACTCGATGCTCCCCCGCCACGTTGTCTCCAATCCGTTTACATCTCACATCCGTTCCCACTTCTCGGGTCCGGTGTTCGTTGGCGATGGGCAGGGGCCGAGGGGGATCCGGCCGGAGAGTTGCCCCGAGAGTCCCCTGCGGCAGGGCATTGACGACTCGGCCGATGTGACGTTTGTCCGACGAGGTGAACCTTTCTGAGTGCCAAGCGGGTGGCACGACTCCGGGCAGGATGTAGTGGGCTTCAGGGGCCATCGCACCACCTATGGTGTCGGCGGGCGTTGCCTGGGGTCTGGAGCCGGGGCCTGGGAAAAACCCTGTTTTTTCTTCAGAAAAGAGGAAAAGGCTTGACATGGGGTTACAAAATGTATTTTATGTTTTGCAAAGCACAACACACATTTCGTGCCGCGGCGGGGGCGGGCGCGGCAGTCAGGTCGAAACGTGATTCTGTCAGTGATCGAACACCGAGTCGTCAGGCCCTACTGAAGAGAGGTTCTCGCAGTGAGCGAATCGTGCGCGTCTTGGGCGGGTTGGCGTCCTCCCCCGAAACTCTACCGCATCGGAGAGGTGGTTCGTTACAGCGGCTTCTCGCGGCAGACGGTCCACAACTACACGACGATGGGCCTCATCCGGGAAGAGGAGCGGACCGAAGGCGGTCACCGCATGTACGGCGAGGACGTCTTTCGCCGCCTTGCCGTCATCAAGGCCCTCAAGGGCAACAAGACTCTCGGTCAGATTCGACGGATTCTGGAAGATGAAACGTCCGAGGCGTCGGTAGCCGCCATCCAGGCGGCCGGCGCAGCGGTTCGGTAGGGGATTTTGCGTTACTGTGGGCGCCGCCTGCGGCGAAGGCCGGGGCGGCATTCGTGAGAGTGTGGCAACAACGGAGTCCTGTCTCTGGTGACGCGGGGACGGCTCCCGGGCGCGACGGTCGTTGCCGTTCGTCCACGTGTTGCTTAGTGCCATTGAAAGGTCGCCGACAATGGCGCAGCAACCACCAACCGACCAGCCCGTCACGGCTGCGCAACTGCGGTCGCAATTGGCCGACCGGTGGCAGATTCCGCTTCTGCTGCTGGGCATGGTCGTTTTCGTCCCCAGCGTCCTGTTCCTGGCGATTCGCCTCGGGCAGGAGAAGGTGGACCCCAACGTCCTGCTCCAGCGGGCACGCGACGCCGGCCAGGCCGGCAACTTCGCCGCCTGCGACACGCTCTGCGACGAGTTCCTGAAACAGTTCTCCGCCGATCCCTCGGTCGCCGAGGCCGCCATCGCCGAAGCCCTCGAGCTTCGCGGCGACGCCAATTTCGCCATGGCGGCCCTGCACCCCGACAAGGAAATGGACCTGCTGGACAAGGCTCGCCGCAGCTTCAACGACGCCGCCGAGCACCGGCCGTCGGGCGCCCCGTCGCCGCGGCTGCTGCTGAAGATGGGCCGGACCTATGCCGCCCTGGGCGAATTCGAGAAGGCCATCGTTCACTATGACCGGGCCCTGGAAAACGAGATCGAGAATCGCCTTGCGATTCACCGGGACAAGATCCAGGCCCTGCGGTCCATGGAGCCCGAGCCGCTCCTGGACGAGGCCCTGGCCGAGGTGGCCCAGATTCACAAGGAACTCGGCGACCAGGCCACCGACGACCAGCGTCGTGACGTGGCCCTCATCGAGGCCGACCTCCTCAACGCCAAGGGCCGCTACGGCGAAGCCGAGGCGATCCTCCGCAAGGTGGCCGGCCAGAACATGCCGAAGGTGTTCCTGCTGGCTCTGGCCGACACGCAGCGACTGGCCGGCCGACACACCGACGCGATCGACACGCTCTTCGAGTTGCTCGACCGCGTCCCGGCCGACGAGGCCCAGCGCAGCGCCGAGGAGACGATCGATGCCCAGGCCTTCCAGATGCAGGGCCGCATCAGTTTCGACATGAAGAACTACGAGCGGGCTCTCCACTGGTTCCAGCGGACGGCCACCGAGTATCCGGGCACGGAGACGGCCCTGGCGGCCAAGCTCGGCACGGCCCAGACGTACCTCGTCCTCGACGAAAGCGCCCTGGCCGCCGAGGTTTACGCCGAAATCACGCCGGAGTTGCGGCAGATGCGCCCCGGGCAGAACCGCTGGATCGACCTGGAGGCCTCGCGGGCCGCGCTCAGGGTCCAGAGCGACAACGCTCGCAAGACCGGGCGCATCGACGACGCGCTGAAGTTCGTCATGCTCGAAGAATCTTTGCTGCGCGACCCGGACGAGGACGTCCTGCTGCGCAAAGCGGGCATCCTGGCCGAGAGGGCCGGGGGCCTTGCCGCCGCGGCCGAGGCCCTTGACGCCCCCCCCGGCGCCGCCGAACGCGAGGGACTTCGCCGCCAGGCCGAACGCGACTGGAACGAGGCCGGCCACCTCTACCTGAGGGTGGCCGAGGAATTCCACGGGCAGACCCAGAAGGAGTATCCGAACGACCTCTGGGAAGCCGGCCGCTGCTTCATCCTCGCCGGCAGTCACGATCGGGCCATTACGGCGCTCGACCGTTTCGTCCGCGAGCAGCCGACCGATACCCGGGTTCCGCAGGCGCAGCTGGAAATCGCTCGCCAGTACGAGGTTCTGGGCCGGCTCGATGAGGCTGTCCGCGTGCTCCAGGAGCTGCGCGTCGCCAGCGGCGACACGCTTGCCGGCTTCGAGGGGCTCCACCGCCTTGGCAACATCTTCGTCCAGATGGGGCCCGACTTCTACGATCAGGCCGAGGAGGCCTACCGCGGCCTCGTCGAGGACTCCACGAAGGTCGAGCCCGAGAGCCTCTGGTACCGCAGCAGCCTGCTGCAACTCGGCCGCCTGCTCCACCGTCGCGGTGATTACGACCGCGCGATCCTCGCCCTGAACGAGTACATGCAGCGTTATCCGGCCGATCCCGACGCCGTGTCGGCCGCGTGCCTCATCGCGTCGTCCGTGCGGCGGCAGGGGCTCAAGGCCCTCGAGAAGAGCCAGTCCGCCGTCCGTCAGGCCGACAAGGACGCCCTGCTGGAGATCTACCGCCAGAAGACCGGCAGCGCCGCCGATCAGTACCGACAGTTGGCGAAGGACTACGAGTCGCTTGCCCCGGAGGCGATGACGCCCCTGAGGCAGCAGGAGTACTGCACGGTCCTGTTCGAACAGGCCGAGTGCCTGATCGAACTGGGCCGCCTGGACGAGGCCACCGCCCTCTACAACGTCGTGGTCTACCGGTTCCAGATGGACCCGTGCGTGATGGCGGCCTACGTGAGGCTGGCCGCCGCCCACGAGAAGGCCGGCCACAAGGACAAGGCCCGCGCCGTCTACGAACGGGCCCGCTGGACCCTGGAGAAGATTCCCGAGGAGGCCTTCGCCATGCGCATCGGCGAGCCCTCGAAACAGTACTGGGCCCACTGGATCCAGACCATGCAGCAGAATTGACGGGCACACAGGAGCCCCATGCGGATGACGACCTTCAGTGCCGACCAGATTCTTGACGCCCTCCGGCAGGAAGCCGACGCCTGCCGCGAGCTGGCCGAGCTGCGCGGCGAGCAGCGGCGGCTCATCGACGCCGACCGCGCCGAGGACCTGCTGGCCGTCCTGGCCCGGAAGCAGAAGGCCATCAACCGCGTCGGGAGCCTCGAAGAACTGCTCAAGCCCGTCAAGGCGGAGTGGAACGTGCGGCGGCAGGAACTGCCGCCCGTGGCGCGCGTCGAGATCGCCGAGGCGTTCCGCCGGGTCCGCGACCTGCTCGAAGCGCTGATCGCCCGTGAGACCGAGGATGCCGAGGCGCTGGCCCAGCGCAAGGACGCGGCCGAACGCGAACTGGCCACGTTCGACGGCAAACGCCGGATTCAGAACGCCTATCGGGCGCCCGACGTCCGGGGCGGCGATGGTTCGCTCCTGAACCACCTGGAAGGCTGAGCGAGACGTGAACGACGGAGGCAGTCCCATGACTTCTCAGGCCGTGAACGCTGCTGCGAAAACTGAGCCGTCGCGCGACGACCTGCTCGAAATCCTGCTGCGCTACAACGAGGCCACCGAGCGGCTGCGCTCCAGCCACGAAGCCCTCAAGGGTGAGGTCGTCCGTCTGCGCGGCGAGTTGGAGGAGAAGAACCGCGAACTGCGCCGGCGACAGCGGCTCGCGATGCTCGGCGAAATGGCTGCCGGCATGGCCCACGAGATACGCAATCCCCTCGGCGGCATCATGCTCTGCGCCGACATGCTTCGCGACGACATGGCCGGCAGTCGCGAGGCCCTGGACATCCTCGTGCGGCTCGAGAGCGGCGTCCGCATCCTCAACCGCATCGTCGAGGACATGCTGCTGTTCACGCGCGACCTCCACGTGGATGCCCAGCCCTGGCTTCTCGCCGACCTGGTCCGCTCGGCCCTCGACCTGGCTTCGCACGATGTCCGGCGCAGCAGCCTCCGCGTCCTCATCAGCGACTGGGAACTCGACCATTGGGTTCGGGCCGACGGTTCGCTGATCATTCGTTCGCTGTTGAACCTGATTCTCAACGCCGCCCAGGCCGGTGAAACGCGGCCCGACGCCTCGCTGCGCATCACCGCGGCCCCCGGACACGAGTCCAATCAGGTCGCCATCATCCTGGAAGACACCTGCGGCGGCATCGCCGCCGAGGACCTCGACAAGATCTTCGATCCGTTCTTCACCCGCCGCGACAAGGGGACCGGCCTCGGGCTGGCGATTGTTCATCGGACCATGGAGGCCCACGGCGGGCAGATTGCCGCACAGAACAACCGCGTCGGCGGCGCCACGTTCACTCTCACGCTGCCGGAGGCCCAACGTCCCGATGCCCCGGCGGCCGGTGATGCGGGCTCGACCCACGCGGTCTGCAAGGAGCGCTGATTCATGGCCAGGATACTCGTCGTGGACGACAAAGACCTGATGCGAGAGAGCATGGAGCTGACCCTCCGTCGCAACGGTCACGCCGTGGGGACGGCCACGGACGGCCGCGCTGCCCTGGACGCCCTGGCCGGCGCGCGGTTCGACCTGGTCGTGACGGACCTGAAGATGCCCGGCATGACCGGCGTGGACCTGCTCGAGCAGCTCAAGGCCAAATGGCCCGACACCGAGGTCGTCCTGATCACGGCCTTCGGGACCATCGACGTGGCCGTCCGGGCGATGAAGCTCGGCGCGTGCGATTTCCTCCAGAAGCCGTTCAAGGCCGATCAACTGACGGCCGTGGTGGACCGCGCCCTGGAGCATCGCCGCCTGAAGACCGAGAACGAGGCCCTGCGAAGCCAGGTGGCCGCCGAGCGTCCCGTCGAGCTGGTCGGCCGCAGCCGGCCCACCGAACAGATCCGCTCGCAGATTCAGCAGGTCGCCCCCAGTCCCGCGACGGTGCTCATCTACGGCGAGAGCGGCGTCGGCAAGGAAGTGGTCGCCCGCCTGATTCACCACGGCAGCCCGCGTGCGGCCCAGCCGATGCTCTGCCTGAACTGCGCCGCCCTGAGCGACAACCTGCTCGAGAGCGAGCTGTTCGGCCACGAGCGCGGCGCCTTCACCGGGGCCGACCGCCGCCGCAAAGGCCGCTTCGAGCTGGCCGACGGCGGGACGCTGCTGCTGGACGAGATCAGCGAGATCGAGCCGCGGCTCCAGGCCAAGCTCCTTCGCGTGCTCCAGGAGCGGCAGTTCGAGCGTGTCGGCAGCAGCGAGACCCTCCACGTGGACGTCCGCGTGCTGGCCACCACCAACCGCAACCTGGGCCAGGCCGTGGCCGAGGGCCGTTTCCGCGAGGACCTGTACTATCGGCTCAACGTGGTCCCGATCCGGATTCCGCCGCTTCGGGAACGCCGCGACGACGTGCCCGTCCTGGCCGAACATTTTCTGTCGCGCTTCGCCGGACGCGAGCAGCGACGGCAGATTCGCTTTGCCCCGGAGTGCCTCGAACTGCTTCGCGGCTACGACTGGCCGGGCAATGTCCGCGAACTGGAGCACCTGGTGGAACGAGCCTGTGTCATGGGCCTCGGGCCGACGATCCGCGCCGATGATATCCGTCCCTGGCTCCACGGGGCGCCACGGGTCGGCGGGCCGCAGTTCGCCCCCGGCACCTCCCTGGAAGAGGTCGAGCGCGAAATGATCTGTGCGACGCTCGAGAAGTTCGGCGGCCACCGGGCCCGCACGGCCGACGCCCTGGGCATCTCGGTGCGCACACTGGGCATGAAGATCAAGGCCTACCGCCTGGCCGAGGTGGGCCGCAGCCTGGACGCCGGCGACGCGAAGAAGTTGCCGGTCTCCGCGCAATAAACTCCGGGCGGGCTTTCCGGCCGGGGTCGGCGTGGGACGGGGAAGAGGTTTGGTATGGAATATAAGGTGTTTTTGAAAAACAGGTTAGAGGTGTCACGAGCCGGGTACGAGCGTTCCATGCCGGCTCTGGTACGGACTTTGCGAAATGCCCACGTGAGGTCCTGCGCTTAGGAGGGCGCGACGGTGGCGAGTTGGTTGGCAGGCATTCTCAACGGCGGTCGGTTGGCTGTGGCCCAGCAGGTGGCCCAGTTCGCCGAGGCCCGCCACGGCATCCTGGCCGACAACATCGCCAACATCGACACGCCCTACTACAAGGTCCGCGATCTGCCGGTGGCCGAGTTCCAGGGCATGCTCGGCAAGGCCATCCGCGAGGCCCGCGACGCGGGCGGCCCGCTGAGGCTCGAAAGCAGCGCGAACATCGAGGTCAGTCGTCGTGGCGACAGCCTGGAGTTCAAGCCCGTCGAGCGCGAGGAGGCCAACCTCCTGTTCCACGACGGGAACAACCGAAGCATCGAGCAGGAAATGAGCGAACTGGCCAAGAACGCGTTGATGCACCGCACGGCGATCGAGATTCTCCGCGGGCAGTTCAACGCCCTGGAAACGGCCATCCGAGGCAAGCTCTAGGAGTGAGCGATGTTCCAGTCCTTCGACATCAGCACCAGCGGCATGCAGGCCCAGCGGGTTCGCATGACGGCCATCGCCTCGAACCTGGCCAACGTCAACACGACGCGCAATGCCGCGGGCGAGTTGCAGCCGTATCGGCGGCTCATCACTCTGTTCGAGCAGGGCGCCCAGGGCCCCGACACCCCCGGCGTCCGCGTGTCGGGCATCGTCCAGCAGCGGGGGCCCATGCGACGTGTCGAGGCGCCCCATCATCCGGACGCCGGACCCGACGGCTACGTCTCGTTTCCGAACGTGGACACGGCCACCGAGATGATTGACGCACTGGAGGCATCGAGGGCCTTCGAGGCGAACGTGACGGCCTTCGAGGCCACCAAGAGCATGTTGACCAACGCCTTGAGGATTCTGGCGTGATAACGTCTGACGCCGGCCGCGCGCGGAGCGCGACGACCGGACGTCGCGACAGGGAAGTCTGACATGGCGAACGAAATCAACGGGAATTTCCAGATCGGGCAGCGGCTCCTCCAGGACGCCCAGAAGCTCGGCCCCCGGCCGCCGGCGGCCGAGGGCACGCCCTCGTTCAAGGACATGCTCGTCAAGAACCTGGAAGAGGTGCAGCGGCTTCAGCAGGACGCCGACGTGGCCTTCGAGCGGTTGGCCACCGGCCAGACCAGCAACGTCACCGAGGTCCTGTCGGCCGTGCAGAAAGCCGACCTGGCCTTCAAGACCCTGATGCAGATGCGCAACAAGCTGGTCGACGCCTGGGACGAAATTCGCAACATGCGCATCTGACCAAGTGGGTGGCAGTCCGGGCCGCGGAGTGCGGCCGGGAAACGTAGAGAGAACCGGGAGACGGCACGATGGAGTTCCTGCAACAGAAAATCGACCAGCTCAAGGCCACGTGGCTCGGCCTTACTCGCAGCGGCCGCCTGGCCCTGGTCATGGTCGTTCTGCTCGTGGCAGCCGTTCTGGCCATTGTCGCCCAGAACACCGGAACGCCCGACCTGTCGCCGCTGCCGGTCCAGTTCGCCGCCGACGAGATCGCCCCGGCCGTCGATGTCCTCAGGGCCAAGCAGGTCCGGCACGAGGTCCGCGGCAACCAGATCCTTGTTCCCGCGGACATGCGGCCCATGGCTCTCGGCATGCTCGCCACCAGCGAGGCCATCTCCAGCGACAGCGACATCGACGTCGAGCAACTGTTCAGCGGCGGCAGCATGTGGACGCCCAACGAGGAACGCGACCGCCAGTGGAAGTTCTTCCGCAAACGCGAACTCGAGAAGTGGATCGGCGGTCTGCCGGGCGTCCGCCGCGCCAGCGTGAACATCAACTACGGCACCGCCGGGACCATCGGCCGGGTGCCGCACGGCGTCTCGGCTTCCGTGGCCGTCGATACCGGCCAGGCCCAGCCGCTGGCCTACGTCACCGCGGCGACGGTGGCCCACTGGGTCGCCCGCGCCACCAACGGTCTCACGGTCGATAAGGTCACGGTCATCGACCGGACCCACGGACGCCACTTCAACATCGACAACGACGGCGCCGCGGCGTCCAGCGCCGTGCTCCGCGTGCAGCAGGAGTACGAGAAGCACTACGAGGAATGTCTCCGCAACGGTCTCGCCCCGTTCATCCCCGGCGTGGTCGTCGGCGTCAGCGTCACCGTCAGCGCCCACCCCGAGAAGATCGTCAAGCACGAGCCCGATAAGGACAAGATCATCACCGGCAGCATGAAGGAGCGCTCGCGCCAGGTGACCGGCGGCTCCGGCGGCGGCGAGCCCGGCGTCGTCAGCAACACCGGCGCCGGCGTCAGCGGCGCTACCTCCGCGGTCGGCTCCGAGAAGTCCTCCGAAGAGAATCTCGGCGACCCGCTCGACTGGGGGCGCCTCGACACGGTCATCGACAAGGCCCCCGGCGCCCTGGAGCAGGTCAAGGCCACCGTCAGTGTGCCGCGCAGCTACTTCGTCAACATCCTCCAGATGCGCGGCGAGGCCGCCGACGACAAGGTCGACGAGGCCAAGCTGACGGCCGTCATGACGACCGAGCTCGACAAGGTCCGCAAGCAGGCCGAGACCCTGATCGGGTCCGTCGCCGGCTCCACGGTCAGCGTGGACTGGTTCTACGACGTGGCCGATGTGGCCGACGACGCGGCCGAAGGCTCCGCCGGCAGCGGCCTTCTTCAGACCGCCATGCAGTATGGGCCCTCGGTGGCCCTGGGCGTCCTGGCGATGCTGGCCCTCCTGATGGTCTACAAGGTCATCAGCAAGCTTCAGCCCGTCCAGGTGCCCGCCGAGGCCAGGACGGCCGAAGAGCACGTCGGCGAGGCCGGTCTGACGCTGGACAGCATCCTCGAAGGCGTCGAGCTCGAAGCCGAAACGATCCGCACCAGCAAGATGCAGGATCAGATCAGCAACATGATCCGCGAGGATCCCGAAGGGGTCGCGGGTCTGATGAAGCGCTGGATTGCCAAGGAGTAGACGGTGGCGACGGAAACAACCTACGGCAATGCTCGCAAGGCGGCGATCCTCCTGGTCAGCATCGAGGAGGATCTGGCCGCGCTCATCATGTCCAAGATGGACAAGGAGCAGATCGAGGTCGTCACGCGCGAGATCGCCAAGCTCCGCAACATCAGCCAGAAAGAGCGCGACACGGTGGTCGAGGAGTTCTACCACGTGGCCCTGGCTCGCGGCGTCATGGACTCGGGCGGCCCGAACGCCGCGCGCAGCATCCTCGAGAAGTCCTTCTCCAAGGAAGAGGCCGGCGCGATCATGCAGTCGATCGAGAAGTCCATGCAGGCCACTCCCTTTGCGTTCCTCCAGCGGGCCGAGAGCGGCAACCTCCTGACCTTCATCCAGAGCGAGCACCCGCAGACCATCGCCCTGATCCTGTCGCACCTGCCGAGCAACCAGGCGGCCGAGATCCTCAGCGGCCTGCCGTCGAAGACGCAGATCGAGGTCGTCCGGCGCGTGGCCAACATGGAACAGACCAGCCCCGAGGTCATTGCCCAGGTCGAGAAGGCCCTCGAGAGCCGCCTCAGCGCCATCGTGTCCCAGAAGCTCGAAAAGGCCGGCGGCATCGAGGCCGTCGCCGAGATCCTCAACCTCGCCGACCGCGCCACCGAGAAGAGCATCATGGAAAGCCTCGACGAGGACGACCCCGAACTGGTCGAGCAGATACGGCGCCTGATGTTCGTCTTCGAGGACATCATCCTCGTCAACGACAAGGGCATCCAGGCCGTCCTCAAGGAGATCGAGAACGAGACCCTCGCCCTTGCTCTCAAGACCGCCAGCGAGGAGCTCAAGGAGAAGATCTTCAAGAATATGTCCGAACGCGCCGTGACGCTCATCAAGGAAGACATGCAGTACATGGGCCCGGTCCGCGTCGCCGACGTCGAGGCCGCCCAGCAGAAGATTGTCGACGTGGTCCGCCGCCTCGAGGACGCCGGCGAAATCATCATCTCCGGCCGCGGCGGAGAGGAGGAACTCGTTGTCTAGCGTCGCCACCCATCGTGCCGCCGTCGAGCAGGAGGTCCAGGGACCGGTTCCCCTGAACCTGCGCGACGTCGAGCAGCTTGCCGGCGAGGCCGTCGAGCGGGCTCGCGCCAAGGCGCGCGAAATCCTCACCGAAGCCGTCGCCCGGGCCAAAGAGATGGAGCAGGTGGCCACGGCTCGCGGCGAAAAGGCCGGCTACGACGCCGGGTTCGCCAAGGGCCACGAGGCCGGGAAGGTCGAGGCCCAGGCCGCTGAAACCCGACGCATCCAGGACGCTACCGCCACCCTCAGCGAGGCCCTCCTGGAAGTCCTCCGCGGCGTCGAAGCCCATCGCAACGAACTGCTGGCCGAGGCCCGACAGGACCTGCTGTTGCTGGCCATCGCCATGGCCGAACGCATCTGCCGCGTCAAGCTGGCCGCCGGCGACGAGCACGTGCGGCCCCTGCTCGAGGAGGTCATCGAGCACGTCGGCACGAGTGGCCGCATGGTTCTCCGCATTCACCCGCTCGACGCCGACGCCGCCAGGGCGTTTCTCGGCACGCTCCATGCCGCCATGGCCGGCGACGACGCCTCCCCGGTCACGCTCGTCCCCGACGAGAGCGTCACCCGCGGCGGCTGCGTGGCCGAACGCGTCAACGGCAAGGTCGATGCCCAGGTCGAAACCCAGATTCAACGTATCGCCGCCGAGTTGATCGGCGTCGAGTGTCCGCTCGCCGCCGGTTCGGCGGCCGCCGAGGCCACAGGAGGCAACCCATGAGCAGCCTCCTGGCCAACCTCGCCCAGGACGTCCGTCGCATCAGCCCGCTCGGCATCGAGGGCCGCGTGCTCGAAGTGGTCGGCCTGTCGATTATCGTCGAGCACTTCCCCGTGGCCGTCGGCAGCCGCTGCACGGTCCGCGCCCGCGCGACGCAGCACGAGGTCCGCTGCGAGGTGGTCGGCTTCCGCGACGACCGGACACTGCTGATGACCCTGGACGAAATGGACGGCGTCAGCCGCGGCGACGTGGTCCGTCTGACCAGCCGCCGCCAGACCATCGGCGTCGGCGACGAAATGCTCGGTCGCGTGATCAACGGTCTCGGCGAGGCGATCGACGGCCGCGGCCCGATCCGCTGCACCCTCCGCCGCCACATCGAGGCCCGCGCCCTGGGCGCTCTCAGCCGCCAGCGCATCGACCAGCCCATCGGCACGGGCATCCGCGCCATCGACGCGTGCATGACCTGCGGCCGCGGGCAGAGGGTCGGCATCTTCTCCGGCGCCGGAGTCGGCAAGAGCGTCCTGCTGGGCATGATGGCCCGCTACACCAGCGCGGCCGTCAACGTCATCTGCCTGGCCGGCGAACGCGGACGCGAAGTCCGCGACTTCCTCGAACGCGACCTCGGCCCCGACGGTCTCCGCAAGTCCGTCGTGGTCGTCTCCACCAACGACGAGCCGCCCCTGATGAAGATCAAGGCCGGTCTCGTCGCCCATGCCCTGGCCGAGCACTTCCGCGACGAGGGCCGCGACGTGCTCCTGGTGCTCGACAGCGTGACGCGGCTGGCCATGGCCCAGCGGCAGGTCGGCCTCAGCGCCGGCGAGCCGCCCACCACCAAGGGCTATCCGCCGAGCGTCTTCTCCCTGCTGCCCCGGCTGCTCGAACGCGCCGGCAGGGGCGCCCAGGGCAGCATCACCGGTTTCTACACCATCCTCGTCGAAGGCGACGACATGAGCGACCCCGTGGCCGACGCCGTCCGAAGCATTCTCGACGGCCACCTCGTCCTCAGCCGCCGACTGGCCAATCAGGGCCACTACCCGGCCATCGACGTCACCCAGAGCATCAGCCGCCTCATGACCGACCTGGTCGAGCCGAAGCACCTGGAGGCGTCTCGCTCGCTGGTCCGGCTGTTGGCCGCTTACAACGAGGTCGAGGACCTCGTCAACATCGGTGCCTACAGCCCCGGGTCCAATCCCGAGGTGGACCTGGCCGTGGCGTCGCGACAGGACGTGCTCGGCTTCCTGCGGCAGGACATCCAGGAGGCCGTGCGGTACGACGAGGCGCGCAGCGGGCTCGACGCCCTCACGCGGAAACTGGAGCAGTCTCGCAAAACGATTCTCGCCAGGCGAACGGCGCAGGCCGCCGTCGCGGCGAAGGCATAGTCGCGAAAGGGCACAGGTCGTATGGCCAAGTTTCGTCTCCAACCGGTCCTGACGCTGAGGAAGTACCGCGAGCAGTTGCGGCAGCGGGACCTGGCCGTCGCCCTCGGCGAAGAGCAGCGACGCAAGGATGCCGTGTTGCGTCTGGCCGACCTGCGGCGCGAGCAGACCGACGTCTTCCGCGGCCAGCAGCAGACCGGTCCGCTCGACATGCAGGCCGTCGTCGCCCAGCGTCAGTACCTGGGCCTCCTCGGCCGCGAGATCGGCTTCCGCCTGCGCGGCGTCGCCCAGGCCGAGCGCGAGACGGCCCGCCGACGCGGTGACATGACCGATGCCATGCAGGATCGCAAGGCGGTCGAGATTCTCGAAGACCGGTTTCGTCAGCGGCTCCGCCGCGACGAGGACCGACGTGAGATGGCTGAGCTTGACGAGGTGAGTCTGCGGATCGTCGCCGCGGGCCCCAAAGTGGATGCGTGAGGAGCCGACGATGGGTCGTCATCACGGTGGCGCCGTCATCAACATCCTGGCCACGCTGATGATGCTGGAGATTGCCGCGGCGGCGGCTTTCGCCGGCTACGTCATCCTCACCCAGCGCATCAGCCGCGACCAGTTGTGGCTCGCCCGCAAAGTGTACCAGGGCGACGTCACCTCCGAGACCCTGGCCGAGGCCGAGCGGTGGCGCGACCACCTGGTCCAGCAGGCCGCCAGGGAGAAGGAGGCCGTCTCGGGCGACGCCGCCGACCGAAAGCTCCTGGTCACGCAGATGCAGACCGAGGCCTCGCGCCTGGGATTGCAGTGGCAGCTCGATCAGCTCAAGACGCGCGAGGATCTGCTCGCCGTGAAGATGCAGGAACTCGAACAGAAACGCCAGACCCTGGAGGCGCTCGAAAAACGCGTGGACGAGAAGCAGCGCCAGCTTCAGACCGCCTCGGGCAACGAGGCGTTTCAGAAGATGGCGAGAATCCTCGACAGCATGAAACCGGCCGAGCTCAAGCGGATGCTGTTAGGGCTGGACGACGGGACGGTCGTGGATTTCCTCAGGAACTACGACCCGCGCAAGGCCGGCAAGCTGTACACCGAATTCCAGACGCCGCAGGAACTCGAAACGTACCGCCGCTGGATGGAGATGCTCAAGAGCGGCCAGGTCGCCATGTGACGGGCTGCAAACGGAAGGAAGGCAACCATGCTCGTGGAACGCAGTACGCTGCACCAAAGCGCGGTCGGATCGCTGTTCTCGCTGCTCAACAAGAGCGACAGCGCCGACGCCCCCAGCTTCCAGCAGCACTTCACCGAGAGCGTCGGCGCCCTGTCGCGACGCGACCAGACTCCCCAGCAACGGTCGCAGGAATCGCTCGATCAGGATGTAACGGCCTCGCGGCCGCGCACCGAGCCGCGACGCAAGGACGACCCCGCCGCACGGCAGGACGCTCCCGCGACAACGGCGTCCGCGCCGCCCGCTGCGCCTGTCGAAGAGCCGCAGGCGACCGAGCCCGCCGCCCCCGCGGACACCGCCGACAGAGAGGTCGTCGCCCGCGAATCGGCGCCGGCCGAACGGGCCACGGCCGCCAGGGATTCCGCCGCCGCCCCTGTGTCCGACGAATCTTCGCAGCCTGCGGAGGCCGTCGCGACGCCCTCCCGGACACGCATCAAGGTCGCCATGCTGAGGGCGCTTGCCGCCGGGGGCAGGGGGCTGCCAGGCCCGCTGACCGCTGTTGATGCAATCGCTCCCGACGAAGCGGGACAGGTCGATCAGCCCAGCCAGGGCAAGGCTCTTGCCGCCGTTCGTCCGGTGTCGGCGTCTGCCGATTCCCTGCCGACGGATGCCGGCGCAGCGGCCGACCAGGCGCAACTTCAGTCCGCGGCCTCTGGGGCTGCGGCGACGCAGACCGATGACCGCCGGCCGGTGCGCCGAGCCGCCGCTTCATCCTTCAAGCAGGCCGCGTCCCAGGCCGCGTCCTCTTCGTCCGCGGCCGCCGGCGTTCGGTCCACCGCTTCCGAACAGCAGACCGGTGACGCTGCCGCCACATCGCCCAAGACATCCCAGGCCGCCTCCGGCGCCTCCCAGCCGAGGCTGCCTGTCGTGCCCCAGGCCCACGTCGTCAATGCCGACGTGGTCAGCCTTCAGGTCGTGTCGCAGCCGGCAGTCGAGTCGGTCGCCACGGGCGGCTCCGCAGCTTCCGAGACGCCCGCCGTCGGCAAGGTGGCCGCTGACGCCTCTCCGATGCGGTCCGCCGGCGTCAAGCCGGCCGCCGACGCTTCCCGGGCTACCGCGTCCGACGCCGAGGAACAGGTCGAACGGATCGTCCACGTCATGCGCGCCAGCATCAGCCGCGGAGGCAGCCGGGTGAACATGCGGCTCGATCCGCCCGAACTCGGCCAACTCCGCATTCAGATGCAGATTCGCAACGGCGAGATGACCGCCCGATTCGAGACGCAGACCGAGACCGCACGCAACTGGGTCTACAGCCAGCTCGGGTCGCTCCGCGAATCCCTGGCGGGTCAGAACATCCGACTCGTCCAGGCCTCCGTCGAGAGCCGCCACGACGGCAATGAAGCCGCCGGCGGCCAGTCCGGCGGCGCGGGCAGCTTCACCGGCGGCCACGAGACCGGCGGCCAGACGCAGCAGCACAACCAGACGCAGCACCAGGACGCGGCTCCCGAGAGCGAGGTCCTGCGATGGACCGCGCCGGTTGCCGAGGACAACGAAGTCAACGTGGTGGTGTGACCGAAACCGGCGTCGCCCCCGGGCGTCGCCCACGAAGGAGAATGCACAATGGCGGACAGTGTCGGCGCGACCGCAAGTGTCGGAACCACCACCTATACGGGAAAGACCCGCGGGTTGGACGACATGTCGGGCATGGACTTCCTGAAACTGCTCATCACGCAGCTCAGCAATCAGGATCCCATGGAGCCCATGAAGAATCAGGAACTGCTCGAACAGCTCTCGACTATTCGCAGCCTGGAATCGAACATCACCATGAGCGAGAAGTTCGAGGACCTGGTCACGGCCAACCAGAAGATGGCGGCGCAGAACCAGTTGTCCAGCGCCACGCTCCTGATGGGCCAGCGCATCACCGGCCTCAGCACCGACAACAAGCTCGTCGAGGGCTACGTCGAACGCGTGGTCGTCGCCTCCTCGGGGGTCCGCGTGAAGGTGGGCGGCTACGAGATTCCGATGGAGAACATACGTCAGGTCGAATGGCCCGACGAGGCGCAGGGTTGATCGTCACAGAAACCGGCCGCGGGCCGGACGGCGTGTCGCCGTCGCCGCGGCCTGAGAGCGACTCGAGCGGGACGGCTCGGGTCGAGGCGGGCAGGACGCCGCAGCAGGCAGACAGACAAACCGGGCCGGACGCCAGCGGGCGACGGCCCACGCCAAGCGGAACGCACGCCGCTTCGCTTCGCGGAAAGGGAGGATCACCATGGGTCTGACGTCAACACTCTATGCCGGTCTCAGCGGGCTGGACTCCAACGGCATGCAGTTCGAAGTCATCGGCAACAACATCGCCAACGTCAACACGACCGGGTTCAAGGCGCGTCGCGTACTCTTCCAGAGCCAGTTCAGCCGCACCCTCAGCATCGGTTCCGGCGCCAGCAGCGACTTCGGCGGCACCAACCCCATGCAGATCGGCCTCGGCAGCCAGGTCGCCCAGGTCGATACCGACTTCTCCATGGGCTCGGTCGAGGTCACCGGCATCAACTCCGACATGGCCATCGAAGGCTCCGGCTTCTTCATCCTCAACAGCCCCGACGGCCTCGTCTACACACGCAACGGGTCGTTCAGCGTCAACAACCAGGGCTACCTCGTAGCCGCCAACGGCGAGTTCGTCCAGGGCTACGGCGTGGACGCCGACTTCAACGTCGTTCCCGGCTCGCTGGTGAACCTGACGATTCCCCTGGGCTTCCTCACCGTCGCACGCCCGAGCACCGAAGCCGTCATCCAGGGCAACCTGAACGCCACCGGTGAGATCGCCAGCCAGGGCTCGCTGCTGACGTCCGCCCAACTGGAAGACCTAGCCGGCAACCCCGTCACCGACGACACCCTCCTGACGGAAGTCTGCCTGGCCAGCAACCCCGGCGTGGCCCTGTTCTCCGCCGGCGACGTCATCAGCTTCGCCGGCGTCAAGGGCGGCAGAACGCTCGAAACCGCCACCTTCACTGTGGATGCCACCAGCCGCCTTGGCGACTCGGCCCTGGTTCCCGAGGCCAATCGCTTCAGCGTCTTCGTGCAGCAGGCCCTCGGCATCGACACCGACGGGACGCTCCCGACCACCGGCGGCGTCAGCATCGTGGGCAGTTGCCTTCAGATTGCCGGCAACTCCGGCGCCCAGAATGACATCGACCTGTCCACCGAGTCCATCCGCATCAACGGCGTCGACACGCCGTTCACCTGGGCCGACAGCCAGGCCGCCAACGGCGAAAGCGTCTACACCTCCTTCACCGTCTACGATTCGCTCGGCAACCCGATGACCATGGACGTGACCTTCGTCCTCGAGAACGCCAACGCCTCGGGCACCACCTGGCGTTTCTACATGGCCAGCCAGGACGACACCGACATTGACCTCGTGCTCGGCAACGGCACCATCCAGTTCGACAACCAGGGCCAGTACGTGACCTCGACGGGCCTGGAGGCCGTCTTCGACCGCGACGGCACCGGCGCCGTGACGCCGCAGTCGGTCTTCCTGGACGTCACCACGATGACCTCCCTGTCGGCCGAGCGCGACGGTTCGCAGATCGCCCTGTCGAGCCAGGACGGCGTGCCCATCGGCACCCTCGACGGTTTCGGCGTCGGCGGCGACGGCATTATCACCGGCACCTTCACCAACGGTCTGACGCGGCCCATGGGGCAGGTGGCCCTGGCCACGTTCGCCAACCCCAAGGGTCTGCTGGACGGCGGGGCGAGCACCTTCGTCGAGGGGCCCAACTCGGGCGTCGCCGTCGTCACCACGCCCCAGTCGATGAGCGCCGGCAGTATCCAGAGCGGCTCCCTGGAACTGTCGAACGTGGACCTCTCGAAGGAGTTCGTCAACCTGATCACGACGTCAACGGGTTTCTCGGCCAACAGCCGCGTGATTTCCACCGCCGACGAGATGATGCGGGAAATCCTTCAGATGGTCCGATAAAAAGGCGGATTTCTGGACAAAAGGAAAGGCGCTGTTAAAATACGACGTTTTATGGCCGGAGATTTCAGCTTCTGAGCGGAATTGACGATAGAATATGGCGAAGTTGGGCAAGATGGGGGCAAAGGAATGATTCGGGTGACTCGGCTCGGCGGAAAGGAGCTGGTCGTCAACGCCGAGATGATCCGTTTCGTCGAGGCGACGCCCGATACGATCCTGAGCCTGACCAACGGCGAGAAGATCATCGTGCAGGAAAGCGTCGACGAGGTCATTCGCCGCTGTATCGAGTATGGCCGGTCGCTGAGATCGTTGGCCGATTAGGAACGGGAAGCACATGGACATCGCCACACTGATTGGGTTGATTGCCGGGATCATTCTGATCGCCTGGGCCGTTGTCAGCGGTGCCGGCGACAAGGTCGGCGCGTTCGTCGACACGCCGAGCATCGCCATGGTCATCGGCGGCACGGCAGCCGTCACGCTCATCAGCTTTCCCCTGAAGGCGGTCCTCAGCGTCGGCAAGGTGACCAAGAACGCGTTTCTGCACAAGGCTCAGAGTCCGCAGAAGCTCATCGAGGATTTCGTTTCCTATGCCGAGGTCGCCCGGCGCGACGGCATCCTGAGTCTGGAGAGTGTGACCAAGGACATCAAGGACGAGTTCGTCGTCAAGGGCATCCAGATGGCCATTGACGGTACGGACCCGGAGTTGATCGAGCAGATTCTCAACAGCGAGCTGGACGGCATCGCCGAGCGGCACAGCACCGGCAAGAGCATCTTCGACTGCATGGGCAAGTACGCTCCGGCCTTCGGCATGATCGGCACCCTCGTCGGGCTCGTCATCATGCTTCAGAACATGGAGGACCCGTCGAGCATCGGCTCCGGTATGGCGGTCGCCCTGTTGACGACGCTCTACGGCGCCGTGGTGGCCAACCTCATCTGTCTGCCCCTGGCCGACAAGCTGGCCCGCCGGTCCAGCGAGGAACTCCTTCTGAAGGAAATCGTCATCCGCGGCGTCATGTCGATTCAGTCCGGCGACAACCCGCGTGTGGTCGAACAGAAGCTCAAGACGTACCTGCCGCCGTCGATGCGCATGGTGGAAGAGGTCGAGGCGGCGTAGGGGCCGACGGGAAACGACGATGGCCAGAAAAGCCAAAGGTTCAGGAGGCGAAGGCGGCGGCGGGGGATGCCCCGAGTACATGCTCACGTACGGGGACATGATGAGCCTGCTGCTGTGCTTCTTCGTCATCATCGTCAGCCTCAGCCAGATCAAGGAGGAAGAGAAGTTCCGCGCGGTGATGGAAAGCCTGAAGAAGGCGTTCGGCTACAATATGGGCCGCAACGCCATCCCCGAGCCGCCGAGTATGCTCAACCCGAGCATGAACCTGGTGGACGTGATCAAGCAGGAAATCAACCGGATGCGGACCCAGACGGCCAGCAACCAGAAGACCAAGAGCCCGGAGAGCCAGATCGGCAAGAGCACCTCCGTCCGCAACATCCGCGACGGGCTGATGATGACCATCGGCGGGCTGTCGCTGTTCGAGGAGGGCAAGGCGGACCTGCTTCCCGAGGCCCAGGAGGAACTCAAGCAGGTGGCCGAGATCATCGTCGGCTACCGCAACAAGGTGCTGATCCGGGGGCATGCGAGCCGCGCGCCGCTGCCGGCCGGATCGCCGTTCAAGAACCAGATGGAGTTGTCGTATGCCAGGAGTCTGGCGGTCATGCAGTTTCTGATCGACCAGAAAGTCAAGCCGGAGCGTCTCAACGTCGAGGCCTGCGGCGCCAACGAACCGCTCAAGGTTCAGGTGTTCAACGAGGAGGGCCTGGCCAGCAGCCGGCGCGTCGAGATCATCGTCAAGGACACGATGGTCGAAGACTACGAAGGCGACCAGGAACCCGCGAAGTCTCCACCACCGGGAGGGACTGATGGCTGACGAGAAACAGGCTGCCGAGCAGACGCCTGAGGGCGAAGGCGCCCCGAAGAAGAAGTTCAACGTGAAGGCGATTGTCCTGATCGGCGGCTTTGTTGCCCTTCAGGCCGTGCTGACGCTGGTCATCGTCTGGGCCGTGCGCGGCGCCAGTGGCGCTGGGCCACAGCCGGCCGAGGCCGCCGAGACCGCTCAGACCGCACCGACCGCCGACGACCTGGTGGTCGTCCCGGCCCTGCCGAACGACAGTGAGAACAAGGTCGTGGCCGTCAACGCGCAGCGCGGACGCCTGGTCTACTGGGCGCTGAAAGTGTCGCTTCGCGTCCCCAAGGGGCAGGAGGAGACCCTCAAGGCCCAGTTGATCGCCAACGAGGATCTTATCCGCGACAAGATCAGCACCGTCGTCGGCAAGTGCGACCCGGTGATTCTCGAGCAGGAAGCCGACCATGCCACGCTGAAGCGGCAGATTCGCTTCGCCCTCAGCAGCGTCCTGGGCAAGGGCGCTGTCAGCGAAGTGGTCATTCCGCAGTGCATTCCGCAGGTGGTGGACTAGGAACCGCGAGCCGAGGAACCAGTCATGGCTGACGAAGAAGTGGGCCGGCAGGACGCTGCCGAAGAGAGTCAGGACGCGACCGCCCAGGCGGCCACGCAGGACGAGCAGGTGGCCTCGGCGGCCGAACCTGCCGCCGCGGACGCCGCGCCTGCTGCCGCCGATGCCGAGCCGTCCACGTCCGATGCCGCCCTGGGCGCGCTGGACAGCATCGAGAGCCAGCTCGGCGAGGTGCTCTCGAACCTGGACGGCCTCAGCGACTCCGGCCTCGGCGGCGCTGTGCCAAGCGGCGGCACGGCCAACATCGACCTGCTGCGCGACGTCACGCTGAATGTGAAGATTGAGCTCGGCCGAAGCCGCATGTACGTCGAGGACATCCTGCGGCTCAGCGAAGGCAGCGTCGTCGAACTCGACAAGCTGGCCGGCGACCCCGTGGACGTCTTCGTCAACGACCGTCTGGTGGCCCGGGGCGAGGTGCTGGTGCTGAACGATAATTTCTGCGTGCGAATTGGTGAAATCGTCACGCAGGACTGACGTGAAGGTGTCCGTGGGCCGGGTTGCGGAGCGACCCGAAAGGACAGTGGGATGAATCCAGCGGTGCGAATGTGGGACCTCACCGTGCGTGCAGGCACGACCTTGTGCTGCGCGCTGATACTGTGCGCCGCGACCCTCGCCGCCGGCGATGCTCCTTCGGCCGACCAGCCCGCCGTCGCCACCCCGTCCACGGGCGGCGCCGCGACGCCCGCCGTGCCCTCGGCCACTTCGGCGGCCGCCGACGCCGCTCAAGCTCAGTCGTCCGCCGACACGCGCCCCGACATCCCGGCACGCAGCGATCCGGCGGACCCGACCCTCGACCTTGAGAAGAACCTCATCGGCGGTCACGCCGGCGACGCCGACCAGGGCGACGCCTCGTCGTGGCTGTCGTTTGTCGGTCCCCTGGTCGCCGTCCTTGGCGTCATGGCCCTGGTTCTTTGGGCCGCCAGGAAGTTCGTTCCCGGCATGCGGCGGATGGGCGGCTCCGGCGTCGTTCGCGTGCTCGCCCGGACGCACCTGTCGCCCCGGCAGAGCATCGTTCTCGTCAAGGTCGGTGCACGCATCCTCGTGGTCGGCCAGACCGCCGATCAGATCTCCCGACTCGATTCCATCACCGACGGCGACGAGGTGTCGCACCTGCTCGGTCAGTGTCACGGTCGCGGAACCGACAGCCCCTCGGACGCTTTCCAGGGCGTCCTGAGCGACGCGGACCGCGACTTCGCCGTCGCCGACGACGCAACGCAGGATGCCGTAGACGTGACCGGCGATCAGGACCGTTCCGCCGCCGAACCCGAGCTGGGACGCGTGCGGAGCCAGTTGGACGAATTGGCCCGGAAGGTCAGGGAGGTTGCCGGGTTGCGACGTTAGAATCCAGGAGCACAGCATGACGGTGAAGTGGGCGAAGTGGGCAGCAGTGGCCGTGGCCGTGGCGATCGTCGCGACGGCGTCTCATGCTGCGCTGGCACAGACGTCCGCCCCCGCGCAGCCCCTCGATAACACGCTCATCCCCGACCTCACCGAGCACCTCAAGCCCGCCCAGACACGCGAGAGCCTCTCCGGAAGCCTCCAGATTCTCCTGCTCCTGACCGTCCTGTCGCTGGCTCCCTCGATCCTCATCCTGATGACCAGCTTCACGCGCATCGTCATCGTCCTGTCGCTCCTGCGACAGGCCATGGCCACCCAGCAGTTGCCGCCCAACCAGGTTCTCATCGGCCTGGCCCTGCTCATGACATTCATGATCATGGGCCCAGTCTGGCACGACGTCAACCAGAACGCCCTTCAACCGTACCTCGACGGCAAACTCTCCCAGAAGGAGGCCCTGGCCGTCGCCGCCGTGCCCGTCCGGAGCTTCATGATCCGCCAGATCGAAACCGCCGGCAACCTGGCCGACGTGCGGCTCTTCCTCGACTACGCCGGACTCGACTCCGCCGAGCGATGGGAAGACGTTCCCTTCACCGTCCTCGTCCCGGCCTTCGTCACCAGCGAGCTGAAGACCGCCTTCCTCATGGGATTCAAGCTCTATCTGCCCTTCCTCATCATCGACATGGTCGTTTCCAGCGTGCTCATCTCCATGGGCATGCTCATGCTGCCGCCGGTGCTGATCTCCATGCCGTTCAAGCTCCTGCTCTTCGTGCTTGTCAACGGTTGGCACCTCGTCATCGGCAGCCTTCTGAAGAGTTTTGCACCGATATGACGCCGGCCGCGCCGGCGGCGGACCGCGGCGCGGCGACGGCGAAGACGGCAGGGCAGGGCACGCACGGCACAGAACAGAGGACTGCGACACAATGACTCCCGAACAGGCCATCGATATCGGACGCGAAGCGCTCGTCGTGATGCTCGTCATCAGCGCGCCGATCCTGCTGCTCGGCATGGTCGTCGGCCTTGTCATCAGCATTCTCCAGGCCGTCACCCAGGTCCAGGAGCAAACCCTGTCGTTCGTGCCCAAGATCATCGTCATGGGCCTGGCCGTCGCCCTCTTTATGCCGTGGATCATCAGCAAACTGCTTCACTTCAGCGAGGACATGTTCAGTCTGGCTTTCTGACGCAAGGCAAGACGCACCTATGTTCGAACTGGCCGACATCATCACCTGGCTTCCCGCTTTCGCGCTCGTCCTCATGCGCGTCGGCGGCATGATGCTCAGCGCGCCGCTGTTCAGCTCGACCACCATCCCCGTGCGCATCAGGGCCATCCTCGTCGCCGCGATCGCCGTCGTGGTCTTCCCGATCGTGCGGCCCGACATGCAGCACCTGCCGCCCACGCTCCTGGGCACGGCCGTCGCCGCCGGGGCCGAAATGATCATCGGACTCACCGTCGGCCTGGCCGTCAACCTCCTCTTCGTCGGACTCCAGATGGGTGCCTCCCTCATCGCGCAGCAGATGGGACTCGGCCTGGCTCGCATCTTCAACCCCGCCATGATGGAAGAGGACGACCTCCTGGCCGCCTTCTACGTCCTCGTCGCCACCGCCCTCATGCTCGCCATGAACGGACACCACCTCATCATCAGCGCCGTGCTCGACAGCTTCCGCGCGCTGCCGCCCATGACCGTTACCATGCAGCCCGAACTGCTCGACACCGTCCGCGGACTCCTCCTCAGCAGCTTCGTCATCGCCCTGAAGGTGTCCGTCCCGGTCGTCGTCGTGCTCTTCCTCGTCAGTCTGCTCATGGGGTTCCTGGGCAAGACCGTGCCGCAACTGAACATCCTCGTCGTCGGCTTCCCCCTGCGCATCGGCGTCGGCCTGCTGACGATGGTGGCAACCTTTGGCATTACGCTCGTGGTCTTCAGCCGCGGGTATCGAGACACCGTGGACGCCCTGGCCGGCATGATCGGCCGCCTTGGCGCGTGAACGCCGCCGACGTGCGGCAACCTGTGGCGCGGGCCCGACGGCCCTCGCGATGATCGGACGAAACGATGGCTGACGAAAGCTTCGGCGAGAAAACAGAAGCCCCAACCTCGCGACGCATCGAAGAGGCACGCGAACGTGGCCAGGTGCCGCGCTCCGTGGACCTTACGGCCGCGATCATTCTCCTGGCCTCCATGGCTGCGCTCTACTTCGCCGGCGGACCCATCGGTGGGTCCATGCTCAGGACCATGCAGGACATGCTCGCCTTCGAGAACGCCGGCCTCATGGACGCCCAGGACGTCCTCGCCGAGTTCGCCCACTCCGCCTACTACTTCGTCGTCACCGTCGCGCCGGTCATCCTGACCATCGCCGTCGTCGCCGTCCTGGCCAACATCGTCCAGAGCGGCATCGTCTTCTCCGGCCACCCCCTCGAACCGTCGCTGGACAAACTGAACCCCATCACCGGCTTCGGACGCATCTTCTCCGGCAGGGCCCTGGCCCGGCTTGCCGGCAACCTCCTGAAGCTGGCCGGCCTGACCTGGGTCGCCTGGGTCGCCATCCGCGGCGACTTCGACCGCATCGTCGCCCTGTCCGACATGCCCGTCGCACAGATGTTCCACAACGGCGGCGAGGTCGTCGTCTCCCTCGGTTTCAAGCTCGGCCTCATCCTCCTGGTCATCGCCGTCCTCGACTACATGTACCAGCGGTGGCAGTTCCTCGAAGACCTCAAGATGACCAAGCAGGAGGTCCGCGAGGAAATGAAACGCATGGAAGGCGACCCCCTGATCCGCGAGCAACGACGCCACATTCAGCGGCAACTGGCCATGCAGCGCATGAGCGCCGCCGTGCCCAAGGCCGACGCCATCATCACCAACCCGACGCATTTCGCCATCGCCGTCCGCTACGACGCCGAGACGATGGCCGCGCCGCAGGTCGTCGCCAAAGGCGCCGACCTCATGGCCAAACGAATCCGCGAAATCGCCATGGAGCACGGCGTCCCGATCGTCGAGAAGCCGGCCCTGGCGCGAGCGCTCTACAAAGCCGTTGAGGTGGGACACGAAATCCCCCTCGAGTTCTATCAGGCGGTCGCCGAGGTCCTGGCCTTCGTGTACCGCATCAGTGGTCGGCACTTTGCCCGCTCGGCGACGTAGCCCGGCGGTCCGTCTCACGCGCGTTCGATGGTGAACGCATCCCGCAAGGACGCGGGCGGCTCTGACGAGGAAGCTTCCGAATGGCTCAAGACCTGGCTGCCGCTCAGAACGGTCCTCTGGCTTTCATCGCCAGGCATCGCGGCATCATCCTGCCGCTGGCCGTCATCGGCCTGATCCTCGTTATCGTTGTGCCCCTGCCGCCGTGGATGCTCGACATCCTCCTGGCCTGCAACATCACCCTCAGCATCACCGTCCTGCTGACCACGTTGTACGTCAACAAGCCGCTGGACTTCAGCGTCTTCCCGAGCCTGCTGCTCGCCCTGACGCTCTTCCGACTGGTCCTGAACGTCGCCTCGACGCGACTGATTCTGACCATCCCCGACCGCGCCTCCGATGCCTCCGCCGCCGGAGACGCCGCCGGCAAGGTCATCGAAGCCTTCGCCCAGTTCGTCGCCGGCGGCAATCTCGCCGTCGGCGTCATCGTCTTCGCGATCCTCGTCATTATCCAGTTCGTCGTCATCACCAAGGGCGCCACGCGCATCAGCGAAGTCGCCGCGCGGTTCACCCTCGACGGCATGCCCGGCAAGCAAATGGCCATCGACGCCGACCTCAATGCCGGACTCATCACCGAGGCCGAGGCCCGGCAGCGACGCGAATCCATCAGCCAGGAGAGCGATTTCTACGGCGCCATGGACGGTGCCTCGAAGTTCGTCCGCGGCGACGCCATCGCCGGCATCATCATCACCATCGTCAACATCCTCGGCGGTTTCTACGTCGGCATGGTCGAAAAGGGGTGGGCCGTCGGCGAGTGTCTCTCCCTGTTCACGCGACTGACCATCGGCGACGGGCTCGTCACCCAGGTTCCTTCGTTCATCATCAGCATCTCCGCCGGCCTCATCGTCACCCGAAGCGCGTCGCGCAGCGACCTCGGACGCGAGATGATCAGCCAGCTCACCAGCCGACCTATCGCCATGGTCATCGCCGCCGTGTTTCTCCTGCTCATGGCCGCCGTCGGCCTGCCGCCGGTCCCCCTCACGGTCCTGGCCATGACGTGCCTGGCCACGGCCTGGTTCCTCAACAAGTCCGGCGCCGCCGCCAGACAACGCGAAACCGCCAAGACCAAGCAGGCGTCCCAGCAACAGCAGCAGAAGAAGCCGCAGTCCCCCGACGACGGCCTGATCCTCGTCGATGCCATGGAACTGGAGATCGGTTACGGCCTGATCCGCCTCGTCGATGCCGCCCAGGGCGGAGATTTACTCGACAGAATCAGCATGATCCGTCGACAAGTGGCCCTCGAATTGGGTATCATTGTGCCGCCGATCCGAATTCGGGACAACATGCGACTCGACCCGAACGAGTACCGAGTGCGTATCAAGGGCAACACCGTCGCTCGAGGCGAAGCGCGAGTCGGCATGTTTCTGGCCATGGACAGCGGCGTTGCCGCCGGCGAGTTGCCCGGAGGCATCCGAACGCGGGAGCCCGCCTTCGGACTTCCGGCCTGGTGGATCGGCGAGGATCAACGGCAACGGGCCGAGATGCTCAACTATACCGTGGTCGACGCTTCCAGCGTGCTCGCCACGCACTTGACCGAGCTGATTCGAAACCACGCGTCCGAGCTGCTGACGCGAGAGGAAGTCAACAAGCTCATCAAGAGCCTGAAGGAGAAGGCCCCAAGCGTGGTGGACGAGGTGGTTCCCAGCGTGATGAAAGTCGGCGACATCCAGAAGGTCCTCCAGAATCTCCTTCGCGAGCGCGTCGCCGTCCGCGACCTGGAGACCATCCTCGAGACCCTCGGCGACTGGGCCCCCAGGACCAGCGATATCGACGTCCTGACCGAGTACGTTCGCAACAGCCTCGCCCGGTCCCTCTGCGACCAGTACGTCGGCGCCGACGGCGTCCTCCGGGTCGTCACCCTCGATCCCGCCCTGGAAGATCGCATCTCGGCCCACATCGAGCACAACGAACGCGGCAGCTTCCTGACCATGCCCCCCGACGTCGCTCGCAACGTCGCACGCGAGATCGCCGACGCCGTGCGGCCCCTGGTCAACGGCGGCTACCCGCCCGTCGTCCTCACTTCGCCGCAAATCCGCGCCCAGGTCAAACGCATCGCCGATACGGTGCTCCCGAACCTGGCCGTGCTGTCGTTCAACGAAATCGTCCGTGGCGTCAAGGTGGAAAGCATGGGCATGGCGGAGTTGAAAGCATGATCCTGAAAACCTTCAGAGCGCCTTCGATGCGAGACGCCCTCGTCCTGGTCAAACGCGAGTTCGGCCCGCACGCCGTCGTCGTCGGCACGCGATCGGTCAAGGCCGGCGGATTCCTCGGCATCGGGCGACGGACTTTGGTCGAGGTCACGGCCGGCCCGCAGCAGGAGCGGCCCCAGCCGCGCCGCGCCGACGCCTCGCCGGCTCGTCCCGCCATGGATGCTCGCGTCCGACAGACCTACGGACAACTCGTCGCCGAAGCCCGCGAGGAGGCCGTCCGCGTCAGCGCCCAGGACCTCCGCAATGAAATGACCGGTCTCAAGGACATGGTCCAGCGCCTCATCCAGGAGACCCGGTCCACCCGCGAGCCCGACGTCCCCGGCGAGCTGTTCGACCTCTACGTCGGTCTGCTTGGCAACGAGGTCGCCGAGGACATGGCCAAGGAACTCGTCAAGACGATCCGGGAAGAGTTGCCCGAGAGCCAGTGGCGCAACGAGCACCGAGTCCGCGAGACGCTCGTCCGCTACATCGCCTCGCGCATCGACGTGGCCGGCCCGACCGTCCTCGAAGGCCCCTCGCCGCGCATCATCGCCCTGATCGGCCCCACGGGCGTCGGCAAGACCACCACCCTGGCAAAGCTCGCCGCCCAGTTCAAGCTCCGCGAGGGCCACTCCGTCGGTCTCATCACCATCGACACCTACCGCATCGGCGCCGTGGACCAGTTGCGCACCTACGCCGAGATCATCGACGTGCCCCTGAAGGTGGTCCTCACGCCCAAGGAGCTTCAGCGGGCCGTCGCCGAATACAAGGACATGGACTTCATCCTCCTCGACACCGCCGGACGCAGCCAGCGCGACGTGCTCAAGATGAACGAACTGCGACAGTTCCTCGACGCCGTTCGCCCCGACGAGACCCACCTGGTCCTGTCGAGTACCTGCGGCCAGAAGAACGTCGAGAGCGTCCTGGAACGGTTCAACCAGTTCAAGATCGACCGCGTGCTGTTGACCAAGATGGACGAAGCCGTCAGCTTCGGCATCGTCCTGACCGTGCTTCAGAAGACCAGGCAGAAACTGTCGTATGTGACGGTTGGGCAGGACGTACCGAACGACATCGAGGCGGGGCAGCCGCGCAAGCTGGCCGAGCTGATTGTCCCGCCACTGACCCGCAACGCAGAAAGGGCAGTGCCATGATGACTCGGGGTGACCAGGCCGACAACCTGCGACGCATGGTCCGTGAGATGCGCCCGCACGCCCGCGTGCTGGCCGTCACCAGCGGCAAGGGCGGCGTCGGCAAGACCAACGTGGCCGCCAATCTCGCCATCGCCCTCTGCCGCAGCCACCGGCAGCGCGTCGTCCTCATCGACGCCGACCTCGGCCTGGCCAACGTGGACCTGATGCTCGGCCTCCAGCCGCAGTGGAACCTCAGCCACGTCCTCAGCGGCGAGCGCCGTCTCGAAGACATCGTCGTCCAGGGGCCCGAAGGCATCGAGATCGTCCCAGGCGCCAGCGGCCTCAGCCGCCTGGCCGATCTCCAGGACTCCCAGCGACGCACGCTCCTGGAAGAGCTCAGCAAGCTCGACCACCGGGCCGACTACTGCATCATCGACACCGGCGCCGGCATCGGTCGCACCGTCGTCTCCATGGCCTCCAGCGCCGACGAGTGCATTGTTGTGACCACGCCCGAGCCGCCCAGCATCGCCGACGCCTACGCCATGCTCAAGATCATCAGCCGCCAGCCGCACCGGCCGCAATTGCGGCTCCTGGTCAACATGGTCGGCAGCCGGCAAGAGGCCCGGCGCGTCTACGAACGCATCGCCGGCGTCGCCCAGAAGTTTCTCGGGCTCCACGTGCACGACGCCGGCTACGTCTTCTGCGACGGGCACGTGGCGCGCGCTGTGCGCGGACGCAAACCGTTCGTCACGGCGTTCCCGAATTCCCAGGCCGCCTGGTGCATGCGACAGGTGGCCGAGCGAACCGCCAAGCCGCACGCGCAGGACGCCGCCGGCGAGGATGCCGGCCGCGGATTCTTCAAACGGGTCGCCGGCCTGTTCGGCGCGATGACGTAGTCTTTGTGACATGGGCCTCTTGCCCGTGAGGGCCCAGGCCGACGACTCGAACGTCGGTCCACCATGACGCGACAGCAGGGAGTGGCGAGAGTTGGACAAGCAGGACACGAAACGACAGGAGCAGGCCATGATCGGGCGAATCTGCGGCGCGACGCTGGCGTTGCTGTGCTTTGCCGCCGTCTGCCTGAACGGATTGCGCGAGGGGAACTCCTTCGGGTCCGTCATGGGGCGATCCCTGGTCGCCCTGGTCGTTGGCGGCGCCACGGGGCTGGCCGCGGCGGCTGTGGTCCGACGCATCATCCAGGACGAATTCAACCGCACTCATCGGCGCGACAGCGCCGCCGACGGTGCGGCTCCGAAGGACAAGGCGGCTGCCCGCAGTGCCGCCGAGCGAAAGAGCGAACCCGCGGGGTCCACGGCTGGATCCGCGGCACGGTAGGGGGCCGGTTCTCTGGCTTTTTGGCGAGGATGAAGCATGGCACGAGCAAGACGACGGGTCGATATGGTGCAGCCGGTACGGACGCTGACGGACGACCAGATCCGCGACCTCTGGAGAAACTACCGCGCTAAACCCGACATGAAGATGCGCAACCAACTGGCGGAGCACTACTTACCCATCGTCCGGTATACCAGCGAGCGGCTCTACGCCAAGCTGCCCGACGAGGTCGACATCAACGACCTCTACCAGGACGGCTTCCAGGGCCTTCTGGACGCCATCGAGTCCTTCGACATGGACCGCGGCGTCAAGTTCGAGACCTTCTGCGCCGCACGCATCCGCGGCGCCATCCTCGACAGCCTCCGGGCCAACGACTGGGTGCCCCGACTCGTCCGCGCCCGCGCCAGCAAGCTCAACGAGGCCCGCCAGGCCCTGGAAATCAAGCTCAGCCGCGCGCCCAACGACAAGGAACTCGCCGAGCACATGGGCCTGTGCACCGACGAATACGAACGTCTCGTCCGCGACGCCAACGCCACCGGCGTCATCAGCCTCAACCGCAAGTGCTACGAGACCGACACCAACAAGGATGTCCACGAAATCGACATTGTCGAGGACAAGCGCGGCGAGAATCCCCTCCACAAGATACAGCGCGACGACCTCCGCAAACTCATCACCAAGGGACTCTCCAAGAACGAACGCCTCATCGTCCTGCTCTACTACTACGAAGAAATGACCATGAAGGAGATCGGCGCCACGCTTGACCTGAGCGAATCCCGGGTCAGTCAGATGCACTCCAGCATTCTGTCCCGCCTGCGCCCGCTGCTCGGCAGCCGCAAGCACGAGTTCGCCGTCTGAGGCGTCCGCCCGGGCACGCAAGCAGGCCGATTCCGCGACGGAGTCAAGTTGCATGCCCGGATATGACGATAGGTGCGGCAGGTGGCGGGTTCCCACGGCGAGCCGCAGACGCGCGGCTCAGCGGAGACCAGGCTCCGGCGACGGAGTCCGCCAGCCTGGGAGGTTCTCGTGTCGGACATCGGCAGCGGCATCGTCGGCTCGTTCAATCAGGCCCATCAGGCCTCGCGCCGCGCCGAGTCCGAGAACGCCCGCGCCCGCAATGGCGAGCAGCTCCAGGCCCGCGAAGCCCGCGAGCGGTTCATCGCCGCACAGGAGGCCGTCGAGGCTGCCCAAACCCTTCGACAGCGACGCATCGACCCCGACAAGGACAACTCCTCCGGCCGCGACGCCCGGGACCAGTACGAGGCACACGACGACCTGACCGACGAACGCCGCCGAGAGCAACGCGACGCCCCGGCGCCTCCCGCCGCAGATGCCGCCGATGCCTCTGCCCATGTCCCTGACGAGCCGCCGTCCGACAGCAACGATTCCGGCCACCTCATCGACGTCCAAGCCTGATCGGTGAGGAATCTTCCGCACAAGCGTGATGGTCCATTCTTGAGTGCATCCCTCATTGCACAGAGAACCGGTCAACGGCTTTTCACGACGGTTTGAGCGATTCGGGGGTGTTTATTTTTGTAAACACCCGGTCGGGGCCGTAACCGGTTTTCTGAAAAGGCTTTAGCGTTTGGATAAGTGCCTTCTCGACGGAATTGGCCTGTGTCCGTGATTTGCTCTTTCTGTCTGGCTGTGTTAGAATACTATGAAGCCAACAGGCTGTGCATTCGCTGCCAATGTATCCTGCATGTTGTGTCTTCTCATGCTGCTTGCGCCGTGCCTAGTGATGCCGTTGCGACACCCGTCGGTGACCCATCGGCGCCTGGCTCTCTTGCGGTGGGCCTATGTCCTCGCTGGCTGATAAAGCGCATGGGACGCCGGAGCACGAACGACGACGTTATCCGCGCCGTATTGTGCCCATGCACGTGGTCGCCGTCGTCAACGACGAGTCCGGGCAGGGTTCCAGCCGAGTGCTTCATGTGCAGGTCAAGGACATCAGCAGGGGGGGCATCTGTGGCGTGGTGGACAACGAACTGGCGGGAAACGAGCAGGTCGTTGTCTTTCTGCCCGTCGGCGATGCCGGCGCGGGACGCGATGTCCGGGGACGCCTGACGCGCTGCGAGCCCGTTGAGAGCCGCTTTCGCATCGGCATGGCGTTTATGGGGCCCATGGAGGGGGCAGGCGGGCAGGCCTTCTGAGCGGGTCGTTCTGTGCCGTTGGCCCTTGTCCGCCAACGGGTTTCGACGGAGCGTCCCCGCCGGACGGTTGTCATGGACGGTGGCCGCGTGTGCGAAGATCGTCCGTTGTTGCGGAATCCGGGGCATTCTTTTTGCCAATCCCGCGAAAGTAGTTCATACTCTGTATGATAAATCCTGATGTTCGGACGGTGAGTGTCCGATAACTTATCGAGTATGCCTCTAGGAGGGGGCAGCCGACTCGATACCAAGCCAGGGACCCGAGGGGTGGCATGGGGGAAGTCGCCGTAATGAATCCGGTTAGCCCGATGCAGTCGCGTCCGGGGAGCGAACGTCGGCAGTTCAGGCGTTTTCCCATACGTCTGCCCGTCAAGGCCAGGCGAGACGACCTTCTGGGGCATTCCGACAGGCCCATCGCGGAACCTGGACCGGAGGCCCTGATCAGCATCGATGTGGACGATTTCTCCCTCGGCGGTTTTCGCGGCCGAAGCGGCGTCGCCCTGCGCTGCGGCGAGGCCCTGACCGTCCACATGCCGCCGTTCGGCACTCGGCCCGAGATCGATGTGACCGGACGCGTCACGCGATGCCAGCGAATCGACAAACGTTTCGACGTCGGCGTCGAATTCTGCCAGACCAACGCCGCCGCCGACACGTCCCCGTGGCTTCGCCTGCCCGAACTCTTCTACATGGCCGGCCAGATGACTCGACGCAACGACTCATAGCCGCCCGGCCGAGCCTTCAGAGCCGTCACACATGCCAGCGTCCGTCGCCATCCCGCGGCGGACGTTTTTTTGGGGAATCCCGCAGCCGCGGGGATCAGAGCATTCCGTTGAGGATAACAACCAGAAGTGACAGGTCGCCGGGCTCGGCGCCGCCGTTACGGTCCAGGTCGAAGCGCAGGGCGTCGATCTCCGCGGGCGTGGTTATGCCGTTCAAACGGTTGATGAGCAGGCTCATGTCGGTCGGCTCGGCGCCGCCGTTGCCGTCGATGTCGCCCAGCTTCACGCATGTCATCGGTACCGTCACGACCGTCGGCGTCGGCCACAGGTTGCCCTGACAGACGACCTCGATCACCAGCGGCCCCGAGGCGCCCAGGGCGTAACCGCTCCCATAGAGCGTCCAGCGGCCCGCCACCGCCTCGGCCACGACATCCACCTCGCCCGTCCCGCTGCCCGGCTGCTTCCGGGCCGCCAGCGTCACGCCCGTGTTCCCGTTGAGGTCCAGCACTGTCGCCGTCAGACCCACCCGGTGACCGCCGTTGGCGAGCGACACCGGGATGTTCTGGTAGACCCAGTGGCGGTCGTCGTCCGTGAACGCCTGGATCAGCGGCGGCCCTGCGTCGCTGACCTCGAACCGCGTCAAGGGGTCGCCCACCACGATGTTCTGCCACGACAGCACCGGCAGACTCGCATAAGCCGCCTCGACGAACGTCCAGCCCCGGTTCAGCATGCGGTCGTACAGGATTTCGTTGTCGCCCACCGCAAACGTCAGCGGCTCCCACACGTGGGCCAGCGCCAGCGTGCCCCCGATGCGCAGCCAGTCCGCCGCCTGGCCCTGCGTGTCGTGCGGACGCCAGTCCTCCCAGTAGCGGCCGTTGAAGCTCTCGTACGTGTTGAAGACGGCCCCCGGCGACAACGAAAACGCCAGCCAGTCCAGAATATACGTCGTCGGCACGGTGAACGGGTTATGGTTGCGCCCGTAGCCGGCGTAGCCCAGCACCGGCAGCGGCGCCGTGGTCACGAACACCGCGTCGGTCTGGTCGTAGATGACGCTGAATCCGGCCGCCGTCAGCACGTCGCGCGTTTCCGGGAAATCCACGCCCTGGCTGTACGGGGCGTCGTCGTCCAGCGACTGGTCGTCGCGGTCGATGACGAATGTCACGCCCTGCCGCACGATCGGAATCGTGCCGCCGCGGTTCAGTGCGGCAATCGCTTCCGCGGCCGTGTAGCCCGTCAGCCGGGCCACCAGATAGATGTCCCCGGAGGCCAGCTTCTCGGCCGGCGTGCCTTTGCCGTTTTCCCACCCGTTCCGGGTCGTCATAAACGTCAGGCCCGTCTTCGCTGTCGTGGCGTTGTCGCGCGCGTAGGTATCCATCCGTTGCGTCGCCGCGTGATATGGGTTACGGACGTGATTGTTGGCGTAGTTCCACGGCTCCGGCGTCGTGCCGGCCATCAGCGACTGGTGCAGCAGCGTCAGGTCCGAGTCCACGGCGGCGGCGTCGAACCGGCCGGCGCTGTACTCCGTGAGCATCTGGTTCGGCAGATCGCCGTAGCCGGGGGTGTCGAAGTCGTCGATTCGCCGCGGCACGCCCTTGGTGGTCACCAGGACGCGAATCTGCTTGTAGAGGGGTTCGCCGTTGAATTCGGCCGTCCGCAGATACGTGTCCAGTGGGCTCCGCAGTTCGGATTCGAACACGGCTCGCGTGATGGTCGGGCTCGTGGATCCGGCGTAAGACCACACGTGAACGCCGGGGTACCTGGCCAGGTACGCGTCGCGAATGGCCATCGAGTCGGGGCTGTTCAGATTGACCACCAGGAGCACATGCTCGGGCCCCAGATCGGCCAGCGCAGGGCACGCGGCGGCCAGTGCCAGCGCTGCGGCCAGGCAGAACCTCACGGCAGACCGACGAACCATCAAGCCAACCCCTCTGGACGTGACCAGCGGCCTTCGGACGTCCCCAACGCGACCGATACGGCGGCCGCCGACATGGACACCGGGAACCCGCCCCGGCGCGCAGACCGCCACCGCAATCATTCCCAGGATTATAGCTCAGAAAACAGGTCCGGGCAAACGGATGTCCAGCGGCGGCAACGGGAAGGTACTTCGACCTCGCCACGAGATCCCGCCCATCCGTGGCAGGCATCCCCGTCGTCTCAGGTTCCCGGAAGACCTGTCCACCCCTCGGCCTGGCTGCCGCCAGGCGACCGACGAAAACGCCCGGGCAAGGGGTCAATCTGATGTAAAAAGGCTGGTGTCGGAATCGCCGCAGAGGCCCATTTCAGACGTTCTGAAGTCTCCCAAGACCCGATTCTTCCTCGCGAATTCCGTCGCCGGAAGGCTCCGCGGCTTCTCCAAGACCCTGTTGGACAAATGGTTATGTGGTATGTGGTAACGGCGTTTGGAATTGTCATTGACACTCGTTGGCTGCGGGCTGATAGTCGATTCTGTCATGTCTGTGCAGACTGCCAGTTCGCTGAAGGACTGATCGGCGTGGTGTCCGCACCGCGCCCAGTCGTCGCCTCAGACATCTCATATCACTGTTGAGTCCGTGGGCGGCTCCGCCCGGCTCAGGCCGGGTCCCGCTCGTGGGTAGCTGGCAAACACATCATGGGCTGCTGGAGGAAGATCATGAACGCACGGAGCATTCTGGTGTTTGGCTTGGTCCTTGCCGCAGTGACGGCATGGGCCAATGTGTGTTGGGCGGACGAGAAGGACATGAAGCACCCGACCGGCAGTATCCCTCCAACCAAGGAGCAGATGAAGCGGTACGAGAAGGAGATGGTCCGCATCGGCCGGATACGGCCGAACGCCATTGGTCTGGACCGAATCAATGCCCATCGTCGGGGCAAGGGCAAACGGTCTCTGCGGCAGGATGAGGTGGACCTGGCGCCGGTGGGCGAGGAGGTGGTCCCTGCCGCCGCGGAGGCTGCGCTGTCCAGAAGCAGCGCCAGCGGGATCACCTACAGTCTGATGGGGGATGGGTTGCCGTCCTATGTGGACAACAGCACGCTGCCGTACTTCCCGCCGATCCGTCAGCAACTCGGGGAGTCTTGTGCCGCATTCTCGACCACCTACTACCAGATGACGCACATGACGGCCATGGCCAGAGGATGGAACGTCAAGGACAGCATCGACAACACCAACAAGTTCTCCCCGGCATGGATCTACAACATGATCAACAACGGCGGCGACTGGGGCAGCAGCACGTGGGACGCCTTCCGGGTCCAGGTCAAGCACGGCGCCGCCATGTGGGAACAGATGCCGCCGGAGGACGGCCTCTTCTATTGGTCCACGGACGCGGCCGTGTGGCGGAGCGCCATCAATTACCGCATGCAGCAGTTCGGTACGCTGGAGGCCCTGGACACCGTCGACGGCCGCGAGGCCGCGAAGGCCCTGTTGAACAACGGCTACGTTCTGAACTTCAGCACCTACATCGGTTCGTGGCAGTACACCATGCTCAAGGACGATCCTTCGACCGGCGCCGACGATATCTTCGTGGGCAAGGAGGTCTGCTTCTGGGTCAACGGCACCAGCGGCGGCCATGCCATGACCATCGTGGGGTACAATGACGACGTGTGGACGGACGTCAACAGCAACGGCGTGGTGGACGAGGGCGAGAAGGGCGCGTTTCGCATCGCCAACTCCTGGGGCGACGGCTGGCGCGACAATGGCTTCGTCTGGTTCGCCTACGACGGCATCGGCGCCGTATCGCAAGTCAGCGGGGCGCCGACTTCACCCGGCACGCGCCGGGAGGGTTGGTGGTCGCGTCGCGCGCTGTACAGCGTGGCCTATGGGTCGTACCGGCCCAAACTGCTGGCCCAGTTCACGGCCAACCATGCCGCCCGCAACGAGCTGTACATGAACCTGGGCCTGTCCACCACCGACACGACGACCCCGTCGTCCACGTGGTCTCCGGAGATGCTGAACGGCCGCGGCGGCGCCAGGGCGTTCGACGGCTCGGCGACAGCCTGCGACGGATCTTTTGTCCTCGATTTCACGGATCTGGCCCCGTCGTCGGGCGACACCAGGCGCTTCTACCTGGGCACGCGCGACAGCGCTGCCGGCAACCCGGCCACTCTCTCGGCCTACAAGCTCATCGACGTCACTCACGGCACCGAGACCGTCTGCGCCCAGGTGCCGCTGGTGACCGACAACGCGCCGGTGCAGTACCTGTACCTGGATCACTACTTCGGCGGGAACGAGGTGCCCCTGGCCGATGCCGGCGTCGATATCAGGGCCGCCGACCACAACCTCGACGACGTGGAGACGGTGACCCTCGACGGTTCGGGGTCGACCGACCCGGACGGGACCGTGTCGAGCTACGCCTGGTATGAAGGGGCCGTGCAGATTGGCACGGGGGTGACGCCCGACGTCAGCTTGTCGGTCGGCACGCACACGATCACACTTGTGGTCACCGACGACGACAACGGTACCGGCGAGGACTCCGTCCTCGTCACCGTGGTTCCCGGCGGTGTGACGCTGAGCTACAGCGGGGTCGACCTGTCGCAGGACACGGGCACGATGACCATCCGTTGCTCGGACGCCGCTGGGGGGGGCCTGTGGGAAGTGGACCTGAAGCGTGTGGCGGTGGGCTACATCGTGTACATGCCGCGGTTTGACGACCTGGCCGACGGAAGCGTCTTCAACTACTCAACCGGTCAGAGCGACACGACACCCGGTCTGTTCGCCGCCCACAGATCGTACTACTCGGGGGTGTTCGACGTCGTGTTTCAGGAACTGTACAAAGGAGCCGACAGCTACCAGTATGCCGTAACGTGCCGCAGACTGTCCAGTGGCGTCGAACAGTGGCGAACGGTGACAACCTACACGATCAGCCCGGCCACGGCTACGGGCACTCAGTGGACGGCCGAGGTGGTGTTCACGAACACCTCGGGCGGTTCCATCAGCGGCTGGCAGGCGAACAACGCCATTCAGGCGCTTCTGAGTCTGGGCGTGGGCGGTTTCGGCTCCGGCAGTGGTGCGTCGCTGTCGACCTACACCGACGGCCTGAGCCTGCACATGATGCCGGGTGGCGTGAATGAGGCCATCTGGGCGATCACCGACAACATCGACCCGACGAACGGCGAACGTCAAGCCAATCAACCGGCCTGGGGCGCCGGCGAGGTGCTGGACAACGACATTGCCGCAGCCTTCGGGTTGACGCCGGGGCGGTCCTTCGTCATGGATACCGACCTTCCCAACAACAGCACGAATACCTACAACTTCGACGTGGTGCTGGAGGCAACGAGGCTCTACTACAAGATCTACCCGAACAGTTTCGGCCAGCCGACGACGATTCCCGCGGACTGGACGACCACCAAGAACGTGACGCTGGATATCAACATCACCGAGCCGGAGAACGTCCTGCCGGCGGCCGATGCCGGTGCCAACCAGCAGGTCAACGACCAGGACAACAGCGGCTACGAGACGGTGGCGCTTGACGGCGGCCTTTCCGGCGACTCGGACGGATGGATTGCCAGCTACGTCTGGACCGAGGGAGCCGTACAGATTGCCACCGGAGAGACGGCCTCGGTGAGCCTGTCGGTGGGCACCCATACGATCACGCTGACGGTCACCGACGACCAGGGCGGCACCGATGAGGACACCGTGGAAGTGGTGGTCAATGCTCCTCCGACGGCCGATGCCGGCACCGACCAGAATGTGAGCGATGAGGGCGGTGACGGGTACGAGACAGTGACGCTTGACGGCACGCTGTCGAGCGACACGGACGGAACGATCGCCAGCTATGTCTGGACGGAAGGGGCCGCGCAGCTCGGCACCGGGGCGACTGCCGATGTGAGTCTGTCGGTGGGCACCCATACGATCACGCTGACGGTCACTGACGACGACGGCGCGACGGCCGAGGACGAGGTCGTCGTGCAAGTGACTCCGGCCACGGCCACACTCAGCTACACAGGCGCCGATCTGGCACAGGGGACCGGCACGATGACCATCCGGTGCTCGGCCGCAGGGGTCGGCGACCTGTGGGAACTGGACCTGAAACGTGTGTCGGTGGGCTACATCGTGTACATGCCACGGCTGGACGACCTGACTGACACAGGCAACTTCAATTATGCATCGAGTGTCAACGATTACGCCTCGGGTCTCTTCATGGTGCACAGGTCCTATTACAGCGGCGTCATGGACGTGACGTTCCAGGAACTGCACAAGGGATCGGACTGCTACCAGTACGCCATGACGTGCCGCAAGCTGTCGAGCGGTGTGGAGCAGTGGCGGACGGTGACGACCTACACGATCAACCCGGCCACGGCCACGGGCACGCAGTGGACGGCTGAGGTGGTGTTTACGAACACCTCGGGCGTGGCCATCAATGGGTGGGCCGCCAACAGCGCGGTCCAGTCGTTGCTGAGTCTGGGCGTGGGCAACTACGGCTCGGGCAGCGGGGCGACGTTGTCGGCGTACACCGACGGCCTGAGCCTGCACATGCAGTCGGGCGGGGTGAACGAGGCGATTTGGGCGATCAGTGACAACATCGACCCGACGAACGACGAGCGTCAGGCGAATCAGCCGGCCTGGGGGGTGGGGGAGGTGCTGGACAACGGGGTCACGGCGGCCCTGGGCCTGACGCCCGGGCGGTCGTTGCTGATGACGACGGACCTGGACAACAACAGCACGCTCACGGCCCTGTTCGACGTGGCGCTGGAGAGCAGCCGGCTGTACTACAAGGTCATCCCGAACAGCTTCGGCCAGCCTCACCCGATTCCGGCCGACTGGACAACGACGAAGCACATGGCACTGGACATCAACATCACCCTCGGCGGCTGACCGCGCTGGTTCGTCGGAAACTCGCCGTCACAGTCACAGCCTGGGACAGGCGCCTTCGACGGCGCCTGTCCCGGCTGTTTCCTGGAGTTCCGCCACTCACCGGTCATCGCGTGCAGCGGGGTGCATCAACGGTCTGGGGGCCGTACCGTGGCACGGGCATCTTGCCCGTGAGTGGCAGGGCATCCTGCCCCTGCTTCCCCAGAACGTTCATGCTCCCCGCAGCTGGCCTCGTTGACCGTTCGCCGCGAGGGTGCTACACTTGGCCTGTCGTGGACCCGTTGGCAGGAGCCGTCGTCGGCCGTGGCGGCGATGGGTCGTCTCGTGATTACACGTAGCGGAGCCTCTCGATGGCGCAACCTTGCGGCAGAGTGTATCTGGTTGGTGCGGGGCCCGGCGACCCCGGGCTGCTCACGCTGCGCGGCGCCGAGCTGCTTGCCCGCGCCGACGTGGTGGTCTACGACCGACTGGTTCCGGCCGAGATGCTTGCCATGGTGCGGCCGCAGGCCCGGCGACTCTTCGTCGGCAAGACGCCCGGACGCCCCGGCACGAGCCAGGACGAGATCAACGCGATCCTCGTCCGCGAAGCCGGTCGCGCCGCGGTGGTCGTGCGGCTCAAGGGCGGCGACCCGTTCGTCTTCGGACGCGGTGGCGAGGAAGCCATCGCCCTGAAGCAGGCTGGCATCCCCTTCGACATCGTTCCAGGCATCACCGCGGGCATCGCCGGTCCGGCCTACGCCGGTATCCCCGTGACGCACCGCGGCATGACCAGCGACGTCGTCTTCGTTACCGGCAACGAGGATCCGGCCAAGGCCGAGACGGACCTCGACTACGACGCGCTGGCCCGCATCGGCACCGTCGTCTTCTACATGGGCGTGGCCCACCTGCGGGAGAACCTGGCGCGGCTCGTGGCCGCCGGCCGGTCGCCCCGGACGCCCGCGGCCATCGTCCAGTGGGCCACCACGAGCCGCCAGAGGACCGTCGTCGGCGACCTCGGCACGTTGGCCGATCTGGCCGAGGCCGCCGACATGGCCGCTCCCTGCATTGTCGTCGTCGGCGACGTGGCCGCCCTGCGCGAACAGATCGCATGGCGGGAGACCCAGCCGCTCTTTGGCCGCACGATCCTCGTCACGCGAAGCCGCCGACAGGCCAGCGAACTGACGGCCGCCCTGCGCGATCTCGGCGCGAGGGTCATCGAGTTGCCGACCATCGAAATCCGTCCCGTCGAATCGTCCGAGCCGGCTGAGGCAGCCCGCCGCCTCGACCAGTTCCAGTGGATCGTCTTCACCAGCCCCAACGGCGTCGTCGAGTTCACGGCCTGCCTGTCCCGCTGCGGCCTCGACGTGCGGGCCCTGGCGCCGGTCAAGATCGCCGCCATCGGGCCCGGCACCGCGCGGCACCTGGCCGATGCCGGGCTGCGGGCCGACCTTGTGGCCGAGCGGGCCATCGCCGAATCGCTTGCCGACGCCCTGTTGGCTGCCGGCGTGGGGCAGGGGAGCCGCGTGCTCCTGACACGTGCGGAAGAGGCACGCGACGTGTTGCCCGAGCGGCTTCGTGCCGCCGGGGCCGACGTGGCCGACGTGGCAGTGTATCGCACGGTGGTGCCCGAGCACGTGGACGCCGATGCCCTGGCCGCCCTGGCCGATGGCGACGTGGACCTTGTAACGCTCACCTCCAGCAGCACCGCGCGGCACCTGGCCGAGGTCGTCCGGGCCCACGGCGGCGACGCCTTGCTCGACCGCGTCCGGGCCTCGGCCCGGTTCTTCGCCATCGGACCGATTACCGCCCGCACGGCCGCCGAGTTCGGCCTCCGCGTCGTCGTCGAGAGCCCCGTCCACACCATCGACGGGCTGGTCGAGGCCATTCGCCGCTGGGCCGAGGCGAATCCCCATTTTCCGGCGAACTCCGACGGCCGCTGAGCGTCTCTTTCTGTGACTGTGCTACAACCGTCCCGTGGCGGGCGAAAGGATTCCGGATGGCAAAAACCCTGGCCTGGACGTGTCTGGTCCTCGGGCTTCTGATCATTGCGATGAGCATTCTGAAGGCGATTCTGCTCCTGAACGACTCGTCGCGCTCGGTGGGGGCGATGGCGGCTCTGGTTGGCTTCCGGGCCTTTGCGGTGGCCCTCGGTGTGGCGCTGGTGGTCTTCGGCCGCCGCAAACTCCAGTGGATTCGCGAAGAGGCTGCCTATGACAAGGCCGTAGGAGGCCGTCCTCGCGACGATTTCGCCGACTTCGAAGAGCACGGCATCGACGACGATCCTCGGGCCTGACCGTACTGCCCACCCGCCTCTGCCCATGTGTCCGATCCCGCTGCGCCGCCTTTGCACTTGAAACCCGGGGCGAAATCGCCTAGAATCCCGCCCGACAATGAGAGTCGGGTCTCCGCCCCTGGGAGCCCGACGCCTTCCCAGAGGCGCCGTAGCCAAATTGGCTAAGGCAACGGATTGCAAATCCGTGATTTGTGGGTTCGAGTCCCACCGGCGCCTCCAGCTATAATCGGCCGCAAGTTAACGACTTGCGGCCGTTTTCTATTTGACGCCGGAGAGGCTTGCGGCAAGAATATAACCGTCCGTATAGCCGTGTCGCCGGACGGGAGGCCCACCATGAGCGACTTGCCACGCCTATCGAAGACCCCAGGGTGCATCTACAAAAATCGAGACCGCTGGTGGTGGAAAGTCCGTCTGCCGGGCGAATCCGCCATCACCGCCCGGCCGCTGAAGCCCGAGGGGGCACGGTACGCCACCACCGATCGACGGCTTGCCGAACAGGTCGCTCGCGAGATGTATCGCCGCGCCATCCACCAGGCCGAAGCCAAGCACGAGGGGCGCCCCGTCACCGTCGCCGACTTGGCCGCCCACTACAACGCTCACATGACCCGCAAGCACCCCTCGGGCACCCAGGCCGCCGAGGCGCGACTGGCTATGGCCGCCCTGGCCGACGCCTTCGGCACACGGATCCCCGACGACCTGACGCCGGCCGACCTCACGGCCCTGAGAGAGAAACTGGTCGATCAGGGCATGACCCTCTCGACCATCAACCGTCGCGTCCGGGCTATCCTCGTCATGTTCCGATGGGCTGTCACTCAAGGGTGGCTCTATCAGGGCGTCGCCTATGCCCTCGAATGCCTCAAGCCGCTGCGACCCGGCGATTACGGCCTGGCAGGCCGCCGCGACGTGCCGCCGGTGGCGTGGGATGACGTCGAGCGGACCTTGCCGCACCTGTCGCCGGCAGTCCGCGACATGGTCCTGGTGCAGTGGCATACCGGCATGCGGTCCGGAGAGGTTGTGCAGATGCGGCCCTGCGACATCGACCGCAGCGGCGACATCTGGCTCTATCGGCCCGAGCACCACAAGACGCAGCGCTGGGGCCACGAGCGCTTGGTCGGCCTCGGGCCCCAGGCCCAGGCTGTCCTGATGCCGTATCTGCTTCGGCCGGCCGAGCAGCGGCTGTTCGTTCCGGCCGAAAGCGAACGCCGACGCCGGGACGCCCTGCATGCGGCACGGAAGACGCCGGCCAACCAAGGGAACTCGCCGGGCACGCACCGCGTGGCCAGTCCAAGGAAACAGCCGGGCCAGGAATACACCTCGGGAACCTACTGCTACTGCGTCGCCGCAACCATCCAGCGTGTCAATGCCAGAGCCAAGGCGAAGGCCAAGGCCGAGGGACGCAAGGTGGGGGCCGGCGAACTGATCACGCCGTGGCATCCTCATCAGCTCCGCCACGCATGGGCGACCCGCAGCCGCGAGGTGATGGACCTCGACGCCGTCCGGGCCCAGATGGGCCACCGCACCCTCGCCATGACCGACCACTACGCCCGCCTGGCCATGGAGAAACTCGCCCGCGAAGCGGCACGGAAGATGGGATAGTTCGTCACCAATTCATGGCAGATCCGCGACCGCCGGACAGACGCTGGTCCTATCGCGCGCTGGTGGGCTGCGCCGCGGTCGCCGCAATGCTCGGCGTCAAGGGGTCGGGAATGGACGAGAAGCCAGCCCGCTCGAGGAGGCGGAACACTCAGGAGGACCTGGCGAAACGAGTCTGAGCAGGGGCAAGCCCAGAAGGCCATCTGTGGTCACCGAGGCAATCGAGCCCTATGACCGAATCGGCGAGAGTCTCTCGAGGAAGCTCCGCAAGCGAGATGCCAGTCTCACTAGGTCCTTCGTTTCGCACTCCCAGACAGTCAGAACACGCCAGCCGTCCTTACGAAGAGCCAGGCAGGCCCGCCGGTCTCTCGCACGGTTTCGGTGCCTCTTGGCCGTCCAGTACGCCGTGTTTGTGCGTGGGCACCGGCTGCCGCTACGGCAGCTATGCGCGTGCCAGAAGCACCCGTGGACGAAGATGGCGGCGCGGTATCTCGGCAACACGAGATCAGGTGTGCCTGGGAGGTCGCGGTGATGAAGTCGGAATCGATACCCCAGCCGGTGTACGACCGAGCGCACGAGGAGTTCTGGCCGAGTATTGCGGGAGCGGATGGCAGCCATGTTCCTAGACCGCGCTGGCTCGACCGAAGGAAGGCGGTGGCGAGCTCCTGCGGACGATTGATTCTCGCGACCCATAGGCTTTTAGCATCCTTTGTCCGCCTGGCGTACTCCGCCGTCTCGCTAACTGCGTCAGGCGGAACCAAATGGCGGCAGAACTGGGGAAACGGCGACCGTGGAAATTCGCTCGACAGGGTATCGGTCGCATGCGATACTTGTCCAGCCCAATCTTGATTCGGACCCACATTGCTGGCTTGGCCCGCATGGGGCCTCACTCTGAGGACCAATGGCTATGGCAAGAAAAGAAGGCATTTCTCGGCGGCGCTCTAAGACGGGTGCCGATGGCACCGTGTCGGTCGCAGGTGCGGCGTCAATTGCCGAGGTGGAAGGCACCCAGCAACATCCACTCAGCAAGCTGCATCTCAGCCCAAACAATCCGCGTCTTGGCATCCAAGCTGGGCAGATTGCGAACGAGGTAGAGGTCCTTGACACCATTGTCAACGTCTTCGGCATTGACGACGTATTAAGCTCTCTGGCTGTAAACGGCTATTTTGAGGCCGAGCCGATGGTGGGAGTACGGAAGGACGGCACGGACGAAATTGAGATTGCCGAGGGCAACCGGCGTCTGGCGGCATGCCTGATACTGGCTGGCGACAAACGAGCCCGAAACCAGAAGAAGCGCACCGAAGACTACCAGGCATTGCAGCAGAAACACAATCGTCGTCCAATTACTGATGTGCCTGTGCGTGTCCTGACGGACACGAAGAGCTTGCTGTCCTACCTCGGAGTCCGGCACATTGCCGCATCTCAGCCGTGGGACTCCTATGCGAAGGCCGCCTGGGTGAGCAAGGTTCTGGAGGAAAGCAATCTCACTCTCGAGGACGTCAGCGAGATGATTGGCGACCAACACCAGACGGTTGCCCGCGCACTTGAAGGATACTACTTCGTGAACCAGCTCGCGGTCGCCGCACAGTTCACCCCCGGCGACAGCTACCGCCCTGGCCGAGGCAGCAATCCCGCATACCCGTTCTCGTGGGTCTACACCGCTCTGGGATATGGACCGATTCGACAGTGGCTGGGCATGGCCGAATCCGGCCGCGAAGGAAAGGACAAGAAGCCGATCAAGGGGTCCGGCAAAGCGGCCGAGGCCGCCGAACTCATGGTCTTCCTGTTCGGCAACAGAACCAAGAGCCGCCAGCCAGCAATCTCCGATTCGCGTCAGATTGCCGACCTGGCTCGTGCAGTTGCAAATACCGAGAGCCTCCGGCTGTTGAAGCGGGGCAAGACGATTCACGAGGTGGCCCAGTTGCTGAAGCCGGCTATGGAACGCGTTGCAGACAGCCTGCTTGACGCTCAAGAATCGCTCGGAAATGCGCTTGCACCTCTTTCGCAGGGGGATGTGAAGGCGAAGGAGGCAGCAGAACTGCTCAATCCCAGCTTGAAAGTCCGCAATCTGGCCAACGAAGTCAACAGCAAGATCGTATCCATTATTCAAGATGTGGAGGCCAAGTAGACCGCCATGCCTCTACAGGCTCACAGTTGGGAGTCACGACGCCAGGATGACCGCATTGCCACCAATGCGGACCAAGCCGAATTCTGGGCCATCCGCTATGGGGCTTCGAATATCGAGGCCGGCACTTTCGATGACCGCGTTGCCGGGGCCCTTGACGACTATGAAGTCATCGATCCGCGAACCCCGGTGGCGCACGAACAGTGGAACTGGGCCCGCGATGACATGGCCCTAGACAATGCCACAAGCGATATCGGTGTTGAACTGCGGCGCCGGCAATCCATCTTGGCTGAGGCACACCCTTTTTCCCTCGAAGGCAACCGTCTGATTCACAGGCGAAGCCGCACTCTCGCATACGAGTTCTGCCTGGCCGTGGCGCAGGCTACCAGCCTGAGTGAGGGAGACTACCGGCGGCTTCCGATTGCCTTTGAAAGGTTGGTCCGCGATATTCTCGTCTGCTTTCTCGGACCTGGTGCGAAGGGCCTGCGGACCGGATGGCCTGCAGACGACTACGAGCCGAGGCCGACACGCTTCAAGGAAGTGATCCGGGCGCTGTACGAGATGACGGGCGAATGGGTGTGGTCACCCGAACATGATCTGCCGGATGACCCTGACCCCAAGGACGTCAAGGATGAGGGGCTGGACGTCGTGGTATGGAAGGAAGTGCCTGACCGGCGGCCGGGCAGGCTGTTCCTTCTTGTCCAGTGTGCATGTGGAAATGATTACGCCACGAAGTTCAGCGATCTCGATGCGCAGTTTGAGCGGCTGTCGAAGTGGATCAAGCCCATCTCCTGCGTGTGCCCGGTTCGCGTCTTCTCGACGCCCCGGCACATCCCCAACGATCCGTATTTCCGTGACGTGAACAAAAGGGCGGGCTTGGCGCTTGATCGCTCGCGCATAGCACTGCTGGCCGAGTCAGATGCTGGCAGGAAATGCCTTCTGGGCCAGAAGAGAGAGCCACTGGAGAACTTGATCAGTCTGGTTATTGACGGGTTTCAAGCTGCGAAACCAACGCGCCAGAAACAGCCGCGAAGAGCGGCGGGGGCACGGCGTTCCCGATCGCGCGGAACCTGAGCCTGACTGTGGCAACGTCGAACGCTTCGGGATCAGGGAATCCTTGGATGGCCGCGCACTCCAAGTAGCTGAACCTTCTTGCCTTTCCCGTCCGGGTGAACTGCCATTTGTCCTCGCCGACCTTCTCAAGCGGCGGCGAGTCAGGGTGTAGCCCAACGTGCCGCCAATGGGCGACGATACAATGCGCCTGCTGGCTCCAGGTGCGCCGCCGGTTTCTTGAGAGATAGTACCAGTGCAGGGGTTCTGGATCATAGGATCCGTCAGGAGCTTTGCGAAGGCGCCAGATCACGTCTTTGAGCGTCCTGTATGCCGGGCCGCCCTTCTGTCCATGAGTGGGCTTGGGGAAGTCGTAGCGGACGCCCTCGCTGCTGCGAATTCCGACTATGAACAGCCGCCTACGGTCCTGTGCCAGACCGTAGTCCTTGGCGTCTAGAACTCGCCAGTTCACCCAATAGCCGGCAGACCTGAATCTGACAATCTGATTGAGGAGTAGATGGCTGTTATGCGAGAACCGCATGCCGTCAACATTCTCAACGATGAACGCCAAGGGACGCACCTTGCGCAGAACACGGTCGAACTCCCGGTAGAGGAAGTTGATCCCGTCAGTATGGTCACGTCGCCCGCCTTGGCTGTATCCTTGGCACGGGTAACACCCGGCGAGAATATCGGCCTTAGGAAATCTGTTGACCTTCCGAATGTCACCGGGATGCATGGTCTTGAGACCCGTCACGCGCTCATAGAGCTCGCAGGCCGACTCGCTGAGCTCATTGGCCCAGACGGTCTCGACGCCGGCGGATCGCAGGCCAACGTCGCTGCCTCCGCAACCGGCGAATAGTGAAATCGCAGAATAAACGGTTGCCGCCACGCCCGTCCCTCGCTGCCCAAGTCTCACTGTCGCTGCCAGTCATCCCAAACACTATAAACGGATGAGGCGATATCGTCCAGACCCAAGGTAAAAGTACCATCGGAGGAAAGGGAGCGCCCCGTCCGTTACGCAGGTCTACCGGTGTGACATCTTGCGTCGTTCTGCCGAAATGTCCTTGTTTGCTGCTCGGATTGGGGTATAGATCGGCTCAGACAATCTGACCGGGCGACAACCGGGCGGCTGATCGCGCCGGGCTGAGACGCCAGAGAAGACAAGAGGCCGTTCGGGGCCGAACTCCCGGACGGTCTCTTTCCATCGGGCTCGCCAGGTCAGGGTGTTCCTCGCGGGGAGGTGGAGCGAGGTGGAAATACACTAGTGTAACACGTGTGCATCGAGTAGAATATCAGCACAAATCTGGTGTAGCATCAGACCACATGGGAGAGGTTCATGGAGAACCAGAATATGCCCAAAGGCGATACGCCCCCTTCCTCATCGTTGCCACTTGAGGCCCATCGTCGTGGCCTTAGTCTGGATGCGTATTACCAGAGTCTCATCACGCTGATCGGCTGGGAGAAACAGAACTTCAACCATCTGTTGCACCTATCGTTGTTCTTCGCATCGGCTGCGTTGTTCGCGTGGTTCAAGTCACGGGATGACGAGGGCGACGGCTGGACCCTTATGTTAATTGCGGACGTGGCGTTTATCATCATCCTGGCATTCTTCTGCAGAGCAGCAAGAGCGTACCGGCTAAACTACTTGTACACGCACATCCGCAGTAAGGCGCTGGATGAAGTGTGTGACCTATCCGAATTCGGCGAGAGGACGGCAACCATGATAAGAACGACGGACTTCGGTCGTGGTTCCGAAGGACTGGAACTCTATCGTATTGAGAAGAAGCGTCGGCCAATTCGAAGAATCGCGTGGCGGGTGCTGAGCCGTACGGAATTCATCATACTGTTGTTCTTGCTCTTTGCTCTTCAACCATGGTCCGTGCTGTATGTGAAGCCCGTCAAGGGCTGGCCCGATGTGCCGGCCTGGGTCTGGTACTGGCGCGCGGCGATTATGGCGGGGAACACGACCGTAATGATGGTCTCGAGTTGGTTCGTCTATCGGCTGCTCCTTCGCAAGACCCTTTCTTATCTTGAGCCCCAAGACGGAACGAGGAAACGGTGGAGGACAGTATTCAGACGCGTCTTGAGAGGCTTATGGAACTGTTGCCGGGCGTGTGGTCGGTGTGTGGTGGCTGGCATGAAGCGGACACGACGGTCAAGGTGAACGGGGCAGACCCCGTACATGGGGATTCGGCGACTCCGCGGGCGGCGAGCCGTCTACTGACCGTCGGCGACGTCGCGGGGCGCCTTGGCAGCGCGGCGGGGATGGCGACCACCTGCGGAACCTCGGCTATCCGCTGTAAGGGACGTCGCCATTGCGGGGTTTCTGTCTTGACGGTATATTATTGCCTGGCCGATGGGTGGAGACTATCTGCTTGCCGCCTCACACACGGTCGATGTTGCCACTGAATGCATCCTGAAGCCCGTCATCCAAGGAGATTACGATGAAAGCCGCCATTGTCATCCTGGCCGTTGTGGTGGTCCTGCTGGGCCTGGCCGTCGGGGTCGAGACGGTCATGCTCGCCGGCATCTCCTTCGGCACGTTGCCCGAGATGCGGAGACAACTCGACGAGCTGAAGCTCGCCAGCGCGGGCCTCACCTCCGAGCGCCAGCCGCTGCTCGAGGCCGCCATCGACGTTCCCCAAAGCGTCAGAGTCGGCGAAGACATCCGCGTCATCGTGCGCATGACCAATTCGCATGCCGAGCCCGTGACTCTGGACAGCGTTGACGTGGACAACGGTCTGCTGCGCGGCTTCCAGGTGATCCGCGTCGAGCCCAGGCCCGAGGCCACGTTCAGCCTGCCGCCCGAACTCGATCAGCGGAGTTGGGCCTTCCATACGCCGGTCGCCGCCGGCGGACAGATGACCGTGACCTTCCACCTGCGCCCCCTCGCCGCCGGGCACTACTCCGGCAACATTGACGTCTGCAACCCGAACCAGGACTACGTCGGCATGTTCGCCGACATCGTGGTCGGCCAGTAGCCCAGACGGGCCGGGCGGGGCGGCTGCTGGCCTTGTTCGAGCCGGTAGCGGGCGGCGATGCCCTGGGCCTCGGCCAGGATGGCCGGGTCGAACGGCCGGGCCACGTCGCGGCCTTGGGCGTCACGCTCGACCTTCTTAGAGCTTCTCGATTTGGCTGACATAGCCTGGTTCCATCTCTCCGTGATGTGCAGCCCAGGCGGCCGGTGTCAGTCCGCCACGAGCGCACTTGAACCATGGCCGTCATAATGCATAGGCAAATTTGACTAACGTGTGAATCTGTGCTATGTTATGGACGGTGCGATCTATCGGTACGGGGGAGCCCCTTACAAGGCCGGCACGCGCCTTGCTGGACGTCCTCTGCCGTTAGTGTAACTGACCTCGGCCCGTGAGCTACCCGCAACATGACCCTACTGCAATCGCCGAATCCGGAACAACACTCCGACCAGGAGGTGAGGCTGCTCTGCGCCTGGATCAGGCGCCTGCCCGCCCCTTACGTCGACCTGATGCTTGACGCTCTGGAGAAGACGCCTCAAGCCGTTCGATACCGGCCGTCATGTGTTCCTCGACGCGCCGCGCTCCAAATTCATCGGCCATCCTGATGACCATGCCCAGCATCGCCTTGCGCGTCCTATCGTCCACCCCACGGTACTCGTCGAGCAGCTGCTGCTCGTCTTCCCTCAGGTCGGGGGCCAGGTCGGCTGCGGTCACATCAAGAGCCGTGAGAAGCCGCTGAAGCGTTCCTGGACGTGGCTTCGCATTGTGGTTGATGATGCTGCTGAGGGCTTGGCGATGGACGCCCACTTTCAGGGCGAGATCACCAAGTGTGATTCCGCGTGACTTGACGATACGACGCAACTTGTCGCCGTCGATCTTTCCTTGGCCAGCCATTCTGTCTATATCCCATTTTCGGCGATTCCATGCAACTTTTTTCTGACGCGCAACCCCAGTGACAGCAAAGAGTAGCGGACGATGTCTTGTCGCCGTACTCCGCGACAAGACAATTTCTTGTTGCAATCCTTCCGGCTCCTCAGTAGTGTGTCCACCATGGATACGAGATCGGCCACGTCCAAGCAACACATTGTAACACGCGAATCCGTCGTGGTCAAACCGGACGCCTTGGCCGGTCTCGCCGGCAGGCCCGACGGACTCCATGAGGCGGGCGGCCGCCGTGTCCGCTCGCCTTCTCTGAACACACGAGCGGGCGTCCCCCCTTCACGGGCCAAAGCCGACGAGGACAACTCCCCCCGTTCCTCAGATGCCCAGGCCACGACGCCCGCTCTTAACGATTCGCCGGCACACGCCGCCTGCAGCACGGAGGACCGTCATGGGCAAACGCACGAACCCTGCCAGACCTGTTGCACGAAGCGACCTGAACGACCTGGAAGAACGGGTCTATCGACTGGAACAGCAGATCAGGTGCGCCGCCCAGTGCGGGCACCGGTTCTCCGTGGCCACGATCACGCCGGAGTTCGGCGAGCCGACGCACGGGCTGCGATGCTGCCTGTGCGGTCTGGAGATCGAGACCTGACGGCGATCAAAGGCGATAGCCGAGGTATCCGCGCTGGTGGGCCTTCTTCGCCTGAGTCTTCGACCGTTCTCGGGCGCGTGTTCTGGCCGCCGATGCGGCACGGTCACGACACTGCATTTCCTCAATCAGGTACTCCACGGCGTCGCACTTGCTCATTGCCAGGGCAGCCTCGCGCAACGCGCGATAACTCAATCGGGCCATGCTCGTGTCTCCTCTCGGATGTGCCACCCACCATTGGAGCACGGCATGGCCTCATTTGCAACCCTTCGGAGAGATGCCATGAATGACGATCTGTCGCAGCAATACGCCGTTTCGGCCCTTGATCCGCAGAGCCAGGCGCTCGAGGCGCTGGGCGAGCGCCTGGACAATGTATGCCGGGCCCTGGAGGCCCTCGGCGACGTGCCGACCGCCGCCGGCGGCGAGCGGCTCCTGACGATCCAGGAGGCCGCCGAGGTCCTCGCCATGGCGACCGACACGTTCCGCCGCATCATGCCGCGGCTCCAGGCGGCGGGCCTGAAGGTCGTGGTCATCCCGGCCGCACGCGAACGCGTCGGACGGCCTCGCAAGAAAGAGACGGCCACGCCCATGCGACGCATCGTCGCCAGCAGCATGGCCCGGCTCATCGCCAAGGCGATCCGAAACGACCGGCCGTTGTACTGACATACGTCCGCGTGGCTGCAAGCAGCCACCCTACGCAACGCAGCCGCGTGGGTCCGGGGGACCCACCCTACGGGGAGGAATGACCATGAGCCAAGAGAGACGCGAGCGGCAGGAAGCGGCCAAAGAGTCCTACAAGGTCCAGATACCGGACCAGTCGTGCGACAACTGCCGCGAGTCTCATCTGTGCGGCCGCGAGTTGCGGTGCGCGTTGCTGGATAACCGCCCGGTGAATGTCGATGGCCTGTGCGCGGCTTGGCGAGCGGCTTAGTGACGCAAGTCCGCGTGGGTCCGGTGGACCCACCCTACGGAACTACCGCCTGGAGGCGCTGTCATGATCCTTGACGGCATCACGTTCGCAGAACGGCTCAGGGCTGCCGGCGTTCCGGTGCCCGACAACACGATTCGTATCGAGGTCCAAGCTGAACCGGATTCGGTTGCCTTGGTCGTCTACACCGTCGGGCTGGATGATACGGTCGCCGACATTGCCTGCGAGGCGGCTCGGTCGGCCAGGGCCATGAGTCTGCACATTGACGCCACGCCGCACGACAGCGGCAGTGACAGGGTGGACCTGAGCAACGAGGCCCGGACGGTGAATCGCGACAGCAGTTCCATGCACATCAGCTCGCCGCCGAGGCCGGGGCCGATCTCGCGGGCCCTGGGGTGGCTGGCCGACCGGGCGACGGCGTTCCTGGAAGCCTGGGGCGAGTGGTGGGGCGGGAGCCGCTTCGACCAGATCGAATGACGCGGCGGCGGGCCACCGGGGAAGGGGCGTAGCGGGCACGTGATGCGGAGTGGCTCGAACGGTAAGGCGCCGGCCTCATAAGCCGGAACATGCGGGTTCGACTCCCGCCTCCGCCACCAGTATTGAAGTGACGCCCTTGCGCGGGCGGGATGGGCTGGGCTGGGATGGGTTGGGCTGGAATGGGCGGGGCCGGGCGGCGACGAGGAAGGGCCCGGCCTCGCTCAGGGCGAGGAGGGCGGGGAAGGAGGCCGTGGCGTGAGCCTGCTCAACAAGAGCGCCGTGAGGAAGCACCTGCTCGAACGGGCGGCGCTGAAACGCCCGGGATGGAAGCCGACGCGGGTCTCGGAGAACACGCTCTTCCGCATCGAGGCCGAGTTCCGCGAGCGCCTGGATCGCCTGCTGCACAGCCTGCCCTCGAAGGGCAAGACCATTCAGTACTGATACTGCAACCCCCTGACGCACCATGAGGACACCATGACCACACCGCCCACTGAGACGCTGCTTGATGCCTCCACGCGCCGCACGGCCCGCCGGCCCGGGGCCGTCGCCCAGGAAATGGTCGTCGATTGCTTCGCCGGGGCCGGCGGGGCGTCGCTCGGCATCGAGGCTGCCATCGGCCGGGCCGTGGACCTGGCCATCAACCACGACGAGGTCGCCATCCGTGTCCACTCGATCAATCACCCGCACACGCGGCACATCCAGGAGGACATCTGGCAGGCCGACCCGCGCGAAGAGACGCGGGGCCGCCGCGTCGGCTTGGCCTGGTTCAGCCCCGATTGCACGCATTTCTCGAAGGCCAAGGGCGGCAAGCCCAGGAACAAGAAGATTCGCGGGCTGGCCTGGGTGGTGGTGAAGTGGGCGGCCCAGGTGCGGCCCCGCGTCATCATCATGGAAAACGTCGAGGAGTTCCAGACCTGGGGGCCGCTCGACGACCAGGGCCACCCGGTGAAGAGCCGCAGCGGCGAGTTCTTCCGGGCCTTTGTCGGAGCGCTCTCCACCGGCAGCGGGCCATTGGCAGACGAACTGCGGGCCGAGCTCGATGAGTACTTCGTCGGCCAGCCCCCGCTGGAGGCCATGGCCGAGGGTCTGGGCTACACGGTCGAATGGCGTGAACTGGTGGCCGCCGACTACGGCACGCCGACGACGCGCAAGCGCTGGTTCCTGATCGCCCGGCGCGACGGGCTGCCCGTCCAGTGGCCCAAGCGGACGCACGCTCCGCGCCACAAGGCCGCCGGCCTGGGTCTGAAGCCCTGGCGGTCGGCCGCCGAGTGCATCGACTGGTCATTGCCCTGCCCGTCGATTTTCCTGACGAAGGAAGAAGCCAAGGCCGCCGGCGTGCGCCGCCCCCTGGCGGAGGCGACCATGCGTCGCATCGCCAAGGGACTCCGCAAGTTCGTCCTCGATTCGGTAGAGCCGTTCATCGTCACCTGCAACCACGGTGGGCCTGAGTTTCGCGGGCGGTCTCCGGGCGAGCCGCTGCCGACGCTCTGCGCCTCGCGCGACGCCTACGGTCTCGCCATGCCGACTCTCATCCAGACAGGCTACGGCGAGCGCGACGGCCAGGCCCCGCGTGTGCCAGGTATCGACAAGCCGCTCGGCACGGTAGTCTCTAGCGGCAAGCACGCCATCGCGGCGGCCTACGTGCAGGCCATCGACAACCAAAGCAGCCCGGCGGGCATCGAGGCCGCCACCGAGCCGCTGCGAACGGTGGTGCAGGAGAATCGCTTCTGCCAGGTGTGCGCGTTTCTGAACAAGTACCACGGCGACAAGGCCGGCGACGCCGGCGGTCGGAGCCTCGACCCGGCGGAGCCGATCAAGACGCAGGACACCAGCAACCGCCACGCGGTGTGCATGGCCCATCTGGCGAAGTTCCGCGCCGATTGCTGCGGCAACGATGCCCGCGATCCCGTCTCGACGATCACCAGCGGCCATGGCAGCGTGCGGCCCGCCGGTGCTGCCCACGCCCTCGGCGTGGTCGAGACGTTCCTGGTGACGAACAACGCCGGCAGCCACTCCGCAGACCCGACCGACCCCCTGCACACGGTGACCACGGGCGACCGGCACTTCGTCTGCGCCGCCTGGCTCCAGAAGCACCGCGGCACATGCCGTCACGGACAGGACGCCTGCGAGCCCCTGGCCACGGTCACGGGCGGCGGCACCCACCTGAGCGAGGTCCGGGCCTTCCTCGTCAAGTACTTCGGCACGGGAGGCCAGCACGGCGACTGCCATGAGCCGCTGGCCACCATCACCGCCAAGCACCGCCTCGGCCTGGTCACCGTCCACGGCGTCGATTACCAGATCGTGGACATCGGCCTGCGGATGCTTCAGCCGTGCGAGTTGCTGCGGGCGCAGTTCGGCCGTTTCGCCGACGAGTACGTGCTCGACGGCACCAAAGCTGAGCAGGTCGCCGGCATCGGCAACTCCGTCTGCCCGGAACTGGCGGAGCTGCTGGTCAAGGTCAATTACAAGGAGGCATTGAACCCATGAGACTCTATGTCGCATCGTCATGGCGCAATCCGTATCAGCCGCAAGTCGTCGAAACGCTCCGGCTCTACAGCCACGAGGTCTATGACTTCCGCAACCCGCGCCAGGGCGGCAACGGCTTTCACTGGTCAGAGATCGACCCTCGGTGGCGGGAGTGGACGCCAGAGCAGTACATCCACGGCCTCAAGCACCCTGTCGCTCAGGCCGGGTTCCACCGCGATCTCTCGGCCATGCTGTGGGCTGAGGCGTGCGTGCTGGTCCTGCCCTGCGGCCGGTCGGCACACTTGGAGGCCGGATGGTTTGCCGGGGCCGGTCGGCCCGTCTATGTGCTCCAGTTGCGCCCCGAAGAGCCGGAACTGATGAACCTACTGGCCACGGCGGTATACGCCGGGATGGATGACCTGTTGCTGGCCATCACGCCGCTGGAAACCATTCGCGCGGTTGAACACCAGCCGCGGCAGTAGGGACGCCGCAGTGGCCGAGCCCTGGTACGCCGCGCCGTCGCCAGGGGCAAGAGCAGGAGAACAGGGAAGCGGGTGAGACAGTTCAGTACTGACCGATGGCCTACATCGAAGGACACACCACAGAGGACGGCATGTCGAAGGCAGCCCCGACAACCGACACACCACAGATTACCGCCCTGGCCCCGTGGTTCGGGGCCAAGCGCACCCTTGCCCACGAGATCGTCCGTGAATTCGGGCCGCACCACACGTATTGGGGCTTGTGCGTTGGGAGTTTCGCCATCGAGATGGTTAAGCCGCCGTGCTCCATGGAGACGGTGGTTGACCTCCACGGCGACATCGTCAACTTGGCGAATGTGATCCGGGACAGCAGGCTGGGGGCCATGCTCTACCGGCGGTTGCGCCGCACCATGATGCACGAGACGCTCTTCGCCGAAGCTGACGCGATCATCCGCGCCGGAGAACGCGACGGAACCGCCCGGCGGCTTGCGGACGGCCTTGGAACGGACGACGAGCGGCTTGAGCGTGCTTACCTCTACTTTCTGGTCTCTTGGATGGGACGGAACGGCACCGCCGGAACGCCGGCCAGTCACAAGGGAACATTCTGCGCCCGGTTCACCAACCGCGGCGGTCACGCCGGCAGAAGGTTCTCAGGGGCCGTGGACTCCATCCCGGCCTGGCGTCGTCGTCTCCGCAACCTCACCATCCTGCGCCGGGACATATTCGAGATCGCAGAACGCATTGCCGACGAGGACCGGTCCGTTATCTACTGCGACCCGCCGTACATCGCCAAGGGCGCGTCGTACCTGCACGACTTCACGGAGGCCGACCATCGGCGTCTGGCCGAGCTGCTGGGTCGATTCCGCCGGACCCGCGTTGTTGTGAGCTACTACGATCATCCGCTCCTGACCGAGCTGTATCCCGAATGGACGATGCGGCGCCTGAAGGCTACCAAGGCCATGGTCCATGCTGGACGCCGCGGCAACACCGGCCGGGTGGACGCTCCAGAGGTGCTTCTCATCAACGGTGCGTCGCTGGTCGAACGGACAGGGTTGCTGGAGGGGCTGGCATGAATGAGCCGTGGTATGCCTATGCGATCTTCGCCGTCGCCCTGAGCGGCACGATTCTCAACGTGCGGAAGGATCGCCGCTGCTGGCCGCTCTGGATCGCCAGCAACGCGGCCTCGGCGGTCTACCTGGCCGGCCAGGGCGTCTGGACCCAGGCGGCGCTTCAGACGATCTTCCTCGGCGTGAGCCTCTGGGGATGGCGGGCGTGGCGGGCTCGGAATCCTCCGGGAAATCCGGGAAACGACCTTCCCAGTCGCGGCGAGTCGAGGTAGGGACAGGGCAGGGCAGAAGACGGGTTGCCGCTCGTGGAATCGAGCCACAATGGAGTGGGCAGATGAGCATTGCGATGATGAACCGGGTGTGGCGGGAGTTGCCGGGCAAGGTCAACGCCGGGCAGTTGCTCGTGGCCCTGGCGATGGCCGACCATGCCGACGACCAGGGCGTCTGCTGGCCGCACGTGACGACCGTCGCACGCAAGTGCGGCATGTCCGGTCGCACCGTCCAACGACATCAGCAGGACCTGGTCGCCGCGGGGCACCTGGCGGTCCGAATCAAGGCCGGACCGAAACAGGCCAACCACTACATCTTGTTTCCAGTCACCACCACGGAATGCGGAGGTGGTGACAAAATGTCGCCACCCGGCAACGGCCCGGTGGTGACAAATCAGGCATCAGGTGGTGACACCCCTGTCACCACAGGTGGTGACAATCCGGGCGCGCACTCCTTATGGAACCGTCAGACTAACCGTCAGGAACCTTTCCCCCCCAACCCCCCCGCTACGCGGGTGGGCTCGGGCGGCGATGCCGCAACAACGGCAACAGACACGGCAACGGCTGGCCAGGGGCAGGATGCCCGTGCCACGGTGGAGGCGGGCGGCGAGCATCCGGACGGGCCGGTGGCGGAGCACCTGGAGCGGCTGGTCGAGAGCGTGACGGGGGCGCCGGCGGATCGGCGGTGGCAGCGGGCCGTGAGGCGGGCACTGAAACTGCCGCGGGGCGACCTGGCCCTGGGGCGCGTGTGCCCAGGGGCGGTGGCCAGGGCCTGGGCGCGGCGGGATCGCAAGCGGTTTTCGCTGGCGACGGTGCTGGAGGCGGTCGCGGAGTTGACGGCACAGCGGCGCGAGGCGGAACGGCGGGCGGCCGAGGCCGACCGGCGACGGGCCGAACTGGACGCCGTCAACGCCCGTCGCGAGGCACAGCGCCGGGCCTGCCTGGAGTGGTTCCGCCGCGACCTGGACGAGGCGGCGCAGCGACCGTACCTGGCAGACGCCGAGGAACGGTTGCGCCAGTTGCGGCGCGGAGAGGATCCGCCGCGCGACGTGGTCGAGAGCCTCGCCGCCTCGGACGCGGCCCGCGACCTGGACTGGCACTGGGATCCGGCCTTGGCCGGGGAAGGGGTGACGGCGTGAGCAAGACGAAGATTGAGTGGGCACGGGATACCTGGAACCCGGTGGTAGGCTGTCGGAAGGTGTCGCGGGGGTGCCAGAACTGCTACGCCGAGCGCATGGCCGCGAGGCTGGCCCGGATGGGGCAGTGGAAGTATCAGACCGTGGTGAGCGGCAACGCCTGGAACGGTCGAGTGAACTACGTGGATAATAGCGACGAACTGCTGGCCCCCATCGGTTGGAAACCGTCGCGGGTCTTCGTCTGCTCGATGGGCGACCTGTTTCACGATGACGTGCCGGACACGACGCTCGACGCGGTGTTCGCCACCATGGCCCTGAGCCCGCGCTCGACGTTCATGCTGCTGACGAAACGACCGTTGCGCATGCGGGACTACATCCTGAGCCGGTGGGCGATGGATGACAGTGATCGCGTGGAACGCGCGCCGCAATGGTATCAGCATGTGACCTGGCTGCTGGACCAGGGCGAGACTCTGCTCGGCCGGCGGTGGGATCGGGCGCATGCGGCGGCCGAGGGGCTGGACTTGGCGCAGCCGCTGCCGAATGTGTGGCTGGGCGTCACCGCGGAAGACCAAGAGCATGCCGAGGCCAGGATACCTGTGCTGCTGACGACACCGGCGGCGCGGCGCTTTGTGAGCGTCGAGCCGATGCTTGGGCCAGTCAACCTGCACGACTACCTCTCGACGACGTGGCTGCCGGTCGGCGAAGCCCATTGCACCGATCCCGCGGCCGGCCGAGTGCCGCCCTTGGATTGGGTGATCTGCGGTGGCGAGAGCGGCCCTGGGGCACGACCGATGCACCCCGACTGGGCCAGGGCGCTGCGCGACCAGTGCCGCAGAGCGGGCGTGCCGTTCTTCTTCAAGCAGTGGGGCGAGTGGGGGCCGCTTGAAGATCATATCGAAACTGGACGGCGCACGGCCCCCGTGTGTCTGGTCAAACCAGATGGCGCTACAGTGCGTCCCTATTGCCAACTCGACGCGCCGGGGCATCAGATGGCCCGCGTCGGCAAGAAGGCGGCCGGGCGGTTGCTGGACGGCATCACCTGGGACCAGAGGCCCGAGATGCGGCCATGTTGAGCGCGCCGCGTGTGGGGCAGGGCGTGCAGGTGTGGTACGGCCCGCACACGCGGGAGGCGATGCCGTGGCACGGCAAAGCCGGGACGGTGGTCGTCAGCGGGCGGGGGCGGCCGAGGAATCACCTGGTGCGGATCGACGGGCAACAGGTCATCGTGCCGGCGGGGAACCTCAGGACGCCGACGGGCAATCAGACAAAGCACACGAAAGGAACACCCCATGGCGACGACGCGGGCGCTGGAGATGGATGAGGCGAGGCGGATGCAGGAGACCTTTGGCGGGAGGTGGGCGTTGCGCAACCGCTGTCTGGTCGAGCTCGGCGTGCGGTGCGGGTTCCGGATCAGCGAGATGCTGTCGCTGCGCGTGGCCGACGTCCTCGAAGCGCCGGACGAGGACGGGACGTGTCGCGTGCGCGATCGCCTGACCGTGGTGCGGAGCAACACCAAGGGCAAGGTGGCGACGCGGTCGGTCGTCCTCCACCCCAAGGCGGCCGAGGCCCTGGCGCTGTGGGTGGCGGACCTGCAGGGGCAGGGCTACTGGCGCGGCGAGACGTGGCTGTTTCAGTCGGCCTGGGGGGCGGATCGCAACACGCGAATCACCCGGGTGCAGGCGTGGCGCATCGTGCGCGAGGCCGCCAGACGCATTCACTCGCGCGGATGTGTCGGCACGCATTCCATGCGGAAGGCCGCTGTGACGCGATTCTACGAGCAGTGCGGGCGAGACCTGCTCAGGACGCAGAAGTTCAGCGGGCACAAGGACTTGGACAGCCTGCGGGCGTACATCGCCGTGGACCAGGAGGAAGTCGACGGGATCGTTCTGAGCATGGATTGAAAACAAGGTAACAGTCCTCGGTTTCTTAACGGTCGCCCGGAAAGTCGTCGCTCCAGAACGTTCCAGGCACCGACAGAACGCAGGACATTTTTTCGACTTCTCGCGGAAATTGTTACATGCGCGCACGACGACGAAATCAGGCCAAGACGACTGCCACCAGCGTGGGCAGGCTGCTGCGGCTGCAGACGGTCGCCGAACGACTCGATTGCGGGGTGGACGAGGTGCGCAAGCTGATCCGACGCGGGCAACTCCGCAAGACGACGTGGAACCGGACGCCACGCGTGGAAGAGAGCGATCTGGCCGAGTTCATCGCGCAGTGTCGGCTGATCGCCCGCGAGCGCGGCGGACGCCAGGCGAGGCCATAGGTACTTCCCCGGGGGTGGGTCGCCCTGACTGCCATGGGAACGGTGACGCGGGGATAGAGAGTTTGTTTGGGTCGGTGGTGCCGTAAATCGAGAAACCAGGAACCGGAGGCAAGACATGGAAGTCGAGATGAGACGCGTGGACGCGATCAAACCGTACGAGAACAACCCGCGGATCAACGACGGGGCGGTGGACGCCGTGGCGGCCAGCGTGCGGGAGTTCGGCTGGCGGCAGCCGATCGTCGTCGATGCCGAGGGCGTGATTGTCGTCGGCCATACCCGGTGGAAGGCCGCGGTGAAGATGGGCCTGACCGAGGTGCCGGTGCACGTGGCCCGCGACCTTACGCCCGAGCAGGCCCGGGCCTATCGCATCGCCGACAACAAGGCGGCCGAGGGGAGCGACTGGAACTACGAGCTGCTGCCGATCGAGCTGGCGGCCATCCAGGAAGGCGGGCTGGACCTGACGCTTCTGGGCTTCTCGGCCGGCGAGATCACCGAGCTGCTCGCGCCGCCGGGGACCGAGGGCCTGACGGACCCCGACGCCGTGCCGGAGCCGCCGGACGAGGCCGTGACCCAGCCCGGCGACGTGTGGGTCCTCGGCCGTCACCGGCTCATGTGCGGCGACAGCGGTTCGGCCGCGGACCTGGGCCGGCTGGTCGACGGGGCGACCATCGACCTGGTGAATATGGACCCGCCGTACAACGTGAAGGTGGAGCCGCGCTCCAACAACGCCATCGCCGCGGGGCTGTCGAGTTTCCAGGCCTCCAACACCGAGCCGCAGAACCATCACCAGGGCTTCGACGTCGCCCGCCAGGGGCCCAAGCAGGCGACGACGACGAAGCTGCGGGCCAAGGACCGGCCCCTGGCGAACGACTTCGTCTCGGACGAGGCCTTCGACGGCATGCTGGCGGCCTGGTTCGCCAACGCCTCGCGGGTGCTGAAGCCCGGCGGCTCGTTCTACATCTGGGGCGGCTACGCCAACCTCGGCAATTACCCGGGGCCCCTGAAGGCCGCGGGCCTGTACTTCTCGCAGGCCATTGTCTGGGACAAGCAGCATCCGGTGCTGACGCGCAAGGATTTCATGGGGGCGTTCGAGATCTGCTTCTACGGCTGGAAGACCGGCGCCGGCCATCACTTCTTCGGGCCGACCAACGTCGCCGACCTGTGGCACGTCAAGAAGGTCAGCCCGCAGGCCATGATCCACCTGACCGAGAAGCCCGTGGAACTGGCGGCCCGGTCCATCGAGTACTCGTCGCGGCTCGGGGAGAAGGTGCTGGACCTGTTCGGCGGCTCAGGCTCGACGCTGATCGCCTGCGAGCAGACCAGCCGCACGGCCTACCTGATGGAACTCGACCCGCTCTACTGCGACGTGATCGTGAAGCGCTGGGAGGAGTTCACGGGGCGGAAGGCCGAGCGGGTCGCGGCCCCAGAGGCAGCCACCATCAACGAGGAGGCCGCCACCGAGGAGGTGACGGCGTGACCACACATTCAGTGCTACGCACCGACCCAGAGGATATGCTTCTTCAGAGGTCCGTCAGCCAGGGCCCGCACCAGACGCTGGTCAGCGCTGACCATGACGGTCTTGGTCTTCACGGCCAAGGCCAGGTAGAGGCTATCGTAAACCGTCCGGTCGAAACGAAGGGCCAGGTCCAGGGCGTCGGGCAGCAGCTCCGATGCCTCGTAGACCTGGATCGGCAGCCGCATCGCCTGCGAAAGAATCCCGGCCGCTGCCTCTTGGGTCAGGTCGCCACGGCGTTGACGTTTCCAGATGACGTTGGCGACCTCCACCCAGAGCAGATCGGGAGCCAGCAGCTCTTCGGCCCGGGCAAGTTGCTTCTCTGCGGCGTCGGAATGCTCCTCTTCAAAGTAGAGCTTCACGACGACGCTGGCATCGACGACCAGTCTCTTCATCGCTCGCGATCCTCGCGGATGAGCGCGGCGCTGTCATCGAACCGCCGGCCCAGCTTCTTGCGCCACTGGCGGGCGGCCCGCAGCGATTCGGTCACCGACAGCCCGGCGGCGTTCTCCAGGACCATGCGGGCCTCGCCCTGGAGCGAACGGCCATGCCGCTTGGCGCGAGCCCGCAGCCGTTTCATGGCCTGGTCGTCGAGTCCGCGAATCAGAATATCAGCCATGACGGCACCTCCCATCGGTCTGAAGCCACGCGATATCCTAATGATATCGTCCTCCCGTTCGTGCGACAAGAGAAATTCCGCAGCCCGAGACGCACAACGAGACCGCCCCGACCGAGGCCGGGGCGGTGCAGGGCGAGGTGGCGTCATGACAACGTCAGACGGCGGCTTCAAAGAGCCCGCGGCCGGTCTTGCGGAACCGGGCGGCGTCGCCTTTGGCGGCGATCTCGCGGAGGACGGCGCTGGTGAGCGTCGCCGCGGGCGTCTTGCCCTCGGTCGTCCACTGGCCGCCGGCCAGGACCGCCTCGACGATCTCCTTGCAGGTCATGGGCCGGCCCGCCTCGGCCAGGACCTGGGCCGCCAGGTTCAGGAGGCTCGGGCGCTTTGCGGCGGCCCCCGTCGCGCCACGTTCGCCCGTGTGGCGTCCGGACGCGGGGGTGGCGTCCGTGGCCGCCTGCCGGGGCTCCGGCGGCGTGGGGGCCGCCTGGGGCGCATCGGCCGCTTCGTGGACAATCGGCATCGTCCGCGTGGGCCACAGGCCCCGGAGCCGCTGCGGGCTCTTGATGTGGACCTTCTTGCCGGTGATCCGGTTCACGCCGTCCCAGCCCCCGTGCGGGTTGGTCGACTCGATGCGCACCGGCACCACCTTGCCCGACACCTTGGCGGCGTAGGTGCCGCCGATCTTCACCACGTTCTTCTTCATCACATGCTCCTTTCGGGTTGCGGCCGCCTACGCGGCCTGGTCGTCGTACTTGCGGGCGAGCCGCATCAACTCCTGTTTGGCCTCGTCGAGGGCGGCCATCTCGTCCACCCAGCCCTCGGCGAGGCAGACCGGCTTGTAGTAGTCCTTGCGGCCGCGGGTCCAACCGGCGAGGTAGAAGAATCGCTGCATCGCGCCGACGGCGGTGGTCGTGTCGGCGTAACCGGTGGTCGGCGCGTCGAACCGCGTGTTGCGGGCCAGGGCCATCGTGGCCGCCGCCAGGGCCATCTGAATCCAGGCCGTCATCTTGCGGCCGCTCGTGGTGCCGCTGAAGCATCGGAACTCGACCGTCCTGTAGCGGCCGAACAGGGGCACCAGGTTCAGCGTCTGGTAGCGGCTGATGCCGGCGGCCTCGATCCGCAGGTCGTCGGCCTTGATCTTCTTCGTGAGGCGTTCCTTCTTGTGCCTCCAGGCGGTCTTGAGGCTGCGGCAATACGTGCCTCGCTCGCGGGCGGTGGTTCCGGCGGCCCCGTAGAAGGCCTTCTCGTGCTGGGCGGTGGTGTTGATCAGGCGTCGCACCCAGTCGGCGACCTCGTCGAAGTCATCGCCGGCGGCGCTGGCGGCCCCGAGGTGGACGTGGAAACCGCAGGTCTTGTTGACCTTGGCTCCCATCTCCTCCAGGAGCCGGGCCACCTGGCGGACCTGGTCGAGGCCGTCGCGGCCGCGGAGGACCGGGCTCACGATCTCGACGCCCTCGTAGCCCTGCAGCGTCGTCGAAAGGCTGCCGTCGCGCTGGGCGTTCCAGCCCCGCGGGAACCGGCCGCCGAGGGCCAGGCCCGCGTGGTAGCCCCCCACACGGACGCTGCCGATCGGCAGCAGGCACTCGATCTCGCAGCCGAAGGTGATCTCGGCCGCCCTGGGGTTCGCCTCGTGTCGTTGCGTGTGCCTAGTCATCGTCGCCTCCTGGTTCTTGCCTGCGTTACATGGACATTAAGCCATGTAAATGCGACCGGGGCAAGGCCGGAAAGTGGAATAATGCAGATTTATGGATGCAAGTGGCGGGGAGCCTAACAGACGCCTGACTGGCAGGGAGGCCGGGGGTGGATCGGGAAGTGAATCCGGCGGCGTTGACTGTCGAACAGGTGGCCCGGCTCCTGACGGCCGCGGGGGGCGGGGCGGTCTCGGTGGAGGCCGTCCGCCGGCACATCGAGCGCGGAGCGCCGACGTCGGCCGACGGGCGGGTGAACCTGGTCTGCTACGCGGCATGGCTGGTGCGGGAATGCTCCGGGGACCGGGGCCGGTAGAAGGGCAACGAGCGGGGGCGCGCGTGTTGAAGCACGCCGCCCCCATGGGCAAGCACTTAGTGGAGTGCCTACCAATGGCAGAGAATCGGCAGAAAACGGCCGGTCGCACGAGGGAAAAACGCCCCGTGCGGTCGGCCCTGAGCCTGACGCAGCTGCGGTCGTATGTGACGCCCCAGGAGGCGGCGCGGCTGCTGACGTGTGAAGGCCAGCGCCCTGTGACGGCCGACGACGTGCGCCGCCTGATCGAACGCGGCGCGCCCGGGCGCGGCGGCAAGGTGCGGCTCGTGGACCTGATTGCCTGGATGGCCCGGGAGACTGAGGCACGCTGATGGCCGGTCCGCGTCTGGATCCTCGACACCTGAAGCCGGCGGACCTGGTGCGGCTGCTGAACGGCACGCCCCTGGGCGAGGTGCTGACCGAACGGCGTCTGTACCGCCATCGCCAGCAGGGCGGCCGCCGGATCGCCGGCGACGCCGAGGCCCGGACGGTGGACCTCCTGCGGTACGCAGGGTGGCTCTGCGAGCAGATCGACGGGCCACGGGCCGAGGCCGCGCCGTCCCTGGGGCCGCTCGCCGCCGAGGGGTACGAGGCCATCCGCGAGGAGGCCCGGTCCAGGCGGGCCGGGATCAGCCGCTCGGGCCGCGACATCGCGCCGCTGCCGGCCGTGGTCGATCCGGGCCGCAAGGAGAAGTGTCGCTACAACCTGAAGCTCTTCCTCGAGACGTACCACAAGGCGAGCTTCCCGAAACGCTGGAGCCGCAACCACCTGACCGTCATCGCCAAGGTCGAGCGGTTGATCCTGAAGGGCGGCCGCTTCGCTCTGGCGATGCCGCGCGGCGACGGCAAGACGACGCTCCTTCGCAAGGCCGCGGAGTGGGCGGCCCTGTATGGGCACTCACGATACATCTGCCTGCTGGCCGCCAACGGCCCGAAGGCCTCGCAACTCCTGGAACCGATGAAGACGAGCCTCGAGACGAACCGGCTCTACCGCGAGGACTTCCCGGAAGTCAGCTATCCGATCCGCCGCCTCGAGCGGATCGTCAACCGCAGCCGAGGCCAGCTCTACAACGGCGAGCCGACGCGGATCTCCTGGACGGCCGACAAGATCATCCTGCCGTCCATCCCCGGCAGCGCCGCCTCGGGCATCATCGTCACCGCCTGTGGTCTGGAGTCCGGCAGTGTCCGCGGCCAGTTTCACGAACTCGACGACGGAACGATTCTGCGGCCGACGCTGGTCATCGCCGACGATCCGCAGACGCGCGAGTCGGCGGGCAGCGAGAAACAGACCCAGGACCGTATCGACATCCTCAGCGGCGACGCCGGCGGCCTGGCCGGGCCGGGGGAGTCGATGTCGCTCTTCGCCCTGGTCACGATCATCTACCAGGGAGACCTGGCCGAACGGCTCACCAACCGCAAGGAGTCCCCGGCGTGGCAGGGTGAACTGATGTCCATGATGCCCGAGATGCCGACGACCGCGACCTTGTGGGACGAGTACGCCAAGCTCTGGGAGGAGAGTCTCGACCGTTACGGTGACATTCGCCTGGCCGCGGCCCTGTATCGACAGCATCGCTGTCAGGCCGCCTGCCGCCGCAAACTGGACCAGCAACGACCGTGCGGGGCCTGTCCGCACCGTGAAACGTGCATGGACGCCGGAGCGGTCGTCGCCTGGCCTGAGCGGTACGAGAAGAAGAAGGGCGAACTCTCGGCCGTGCAGCACGCCATGGACCTGAAGCTCGAGGACGAGGAGGCCTTCTGGGCGGAGTTCCAGAACAGGCCCAAGAGCCGCGACAAGGGATCGCCGCTGCAGACGGTCGAGCAGCTCATGCAACGCGTCAACGGCCTGAAGCGGGGTACCGTGCCGCTGGCGGCCGACAAGATCACGGCCTACATCGACGTGGGGGACCACGTACTCTTCTGGGTGGTGACGGCCTGGCGCGGGGACTTCACGGGGTGGGTGCTCGATTACGGCACGTTCCCGGAGCAGCGGCGAAGCCACTTCACGGCCGCCAGCGCGCAGCACACCCTGGACCGCCGCTACCCCGGTTTGTCGCGCGAGGCGACGGTGCAGGAGGGGCTCCTGGCCTGCATCGAGGAACTGTCGCGGCGGGAGTACGTCCGCGAGGACGCGGCGGTGATGCAGATCGGCCGCGGCCTGATCGACACGGGGCACCTGCAGGACGAGGTCTACGCGGCGATCCGCCGGAGCGGGCGCGGCGGCGTCTGGATGGCGGCCAAGGGCGTGGGCATCGGGGCCCGCAACCGCCCGGTCTCGGAGTTCCGCAAGGAAAGCGGCGGGCGGTACGGGTTCCACTGGTGGGTGCCGCCGATCCGCGGCAAGCGCGTCGCCCTGACGGTCAACATCGACACCAACTTCTGGAAGACGTTCCTCGTCAACCGCCTCGCGCCGCCGGTGTCGGAGGCGGCGGCGCTGTCGTTCTGGGGCCTGCGGCCGGCCGACCACCGGCTCTACTGCGAGCACCTGACGGCCGAGAAGCGGGAGACCGAAGAGACCCGCGGCGGCACCCGCCGCGTGGACGTCTGGACCGTGCGACGCGGCGGTCGCGACAACCACTGGCTCGACTGCACGGTGGGCTGCTGCGTGGCGGCCAGTTACGAGGGTGTGAAACTGTCGGGCCTGGACGAGGAGCGCCGTCGCCGCGGCGGCCCCGGCCGGGACCCCAAGGGCGGACCGATGGTCTTGTCGGCAATCAGGCGACGCGGCGGGAGACACAGAGCATGAGTCCGAAACGGACCGACCGGGAGAAGGCCGAACGCAGGCGGCGTCGTGAGGAAGACGAGGGCCAGTCGCTGGAGGAACTGGCCGCGTCGGCGACCGAGGCGCGGGCGGCGGCCATGGAAGGGCTGGAGTGCCCGCGTTGCGGGTGCCGGGACTTTCGCGTGATCGAGACGGAGCGCCTGTACCACTGCATCCGCCGCCGCAGGGTCTGCCGCCGGTGTGGCTGGCGGACAACGACGGTGGAAAAAATGGCCGCTCCGGAGGCCGAAAACAACGCCTCTGAAAGATTTACCCCCACATATGGGGGTAAAAATAGAGCGGACTCGGATTCGTCTTGACCACTCCCGGCGGCGACGTAGAGTGCATGGTGACAAGTGAAACCCCCGAAGAACGCGGCCGACGGGTCGCGGGACCTCGGCAACGGCAACGCCGAACACGAAACCCCACCTTCACCTGATCAGGTGTGGAGGTGGGGTTTTTTCTTTGGGGGGTCGCCGCGGAGGACGCACCGATGCCCATCGACGACGAAGCACTGGCCGAAGCGCTGATCCAGCAGACGACGCGCCCGGCGTCGGCCTCGGCCGACGGCGTGTCGCGCACCAGTCACAGCATTCCGGACCAGATCGCGGGCATCCGGTTCGCCAAGGCCCTGGCCGCACAGCGGCGCGGCGCAGGGTTCCGCATGCAGAAGCTCCGGCCGCCGGGGACCGTCTCGGGACTGTAGCATGGCCAAGGGCCGCACGAAATCCTCTCGCAGGAAGGCCGCGACCGCGACGCGCAGGGCGTCCGCGAAGCGAGCCCCGTCGCGCAGGGGCAAGGCCCGAACCTCCAGGACGCCGGCCGCGCGTCGCAAGCGGCGGCTGTCGCCGGGCGTGACCGTGATGCGGCGGCCGCACAAACGGCGTCGGCCCCTGAGCCTGGATGACCGGATGCTCACGTGGGCGCTCGATCAGGTGGCCCGCAGCGGGTTGCCCCTGGCCCTGAGCGACGTTCGCGGCGGCCCAAGCCGGCGGTCCATCGCCGCCCGGTACGATGCGGCGACGACCTCGCCGGACAATGCGCGGCACTGGTCCATGGCCGACGGCCTGTCGGCCGACGCCGCGGCCAGTCATGCCGTGCGACAGGTCCTGCGGAACCGGGCCCGCTACGAGGTGGCCAACAACAGTTACGCCCGCGGCATCATCAACACCCTGGCCGACGACACGATCGGCACCGGGCCGCGTCTGCGGCTGGATACCGGCGACGAGACGGTCAACCAGCTCGTCGAGCGAACGTGGCGGGCGTGGACACGCGAGGTCGGCCTGGCCGACCATCTGCGCCTGATGCGCAAGGCCAAGGCGACCGAGGGCGAGGCCTTTGCCGCCCTGATCACCAACGAGGCCCTGCGCCACGCGGTCAAGATGGACCTGATGCCGCTGGAGGCCGACCAGGTCACCAGCCCCGAAGGGCAGGCCGCGGCCGACAACATCGACGGCGTGCTGCTGGACCAGTGGGGACGGCCCAAGGCCTACCAGGTGCTGCGGACCCATCCGGGCAGCCAGGCGGCCGCGTTGCATGAGTACTCGCTCGTGGCCGCCGAGAGCATGATCCACTGGTTCCGTCCGGATCGGCCGGGCCAGCACCGGGGCCTGCCCGAGCTGATGCCGTCGCTGGGCCTGTTCGCGCAGCTGCGACGGTACACCCTGGCGGTGGCCGACGCGGCCGAGGCGGCGGCCGACTTCGCCATTGTCCTCTACACCGACCATCCGGCCGACGACGAGTGCGACTACATCAAGTCCCTGGACCAGGTGGACCTCGAGCGCGGCCTGATGACCACGATGCCCGAGGGCTGGAAACCCGAGCAGATCAAGGGCGAGCAGCCCACGACGACCTTCGAGATGTTCGTCCGGGCGCTATTGCGGGAGATCGCCCGCTGCATCGGCATGCCGTACTGCATCGCGGCGGGGGATTCCAGCGGCTACAACTTCGCCTCGGGCCGGCTGGACCACAAGACCTACTACAAGGGCATCCGGATCGAACAGGAGCACATCGAGCGTGTGGTCCTGGACCGCATCCTCGTCGCCTGGCTGCGCGAAGCGGCACTGGCCGGCCTCGTCCCGGCGTCGCTGGCCGCGGCCGCGCTGCCGGAGCACCAGTGGTTCTGGGACGGCGACGAGCACGTGGACCCGGTCAAGGAATCCGTGGCGATCACGGAACTGATGGCCCACGGCGCCTCGGGTCTGCCGGAGGTCTTCGCGGGGTTCGGTCAGGACTGGCGCGTCGAGATGCAGCGCAACGCCGAGGCCCTGGGCATCACGCTTCCGGAGTACCAGGCCCTGCTCCGTCAGAAACTGTTCGGCTCGGCGTCGGCCGAGTCGAGCGAGCGGGCCCGGCGTCTGGCCGACCGCGACGAACCGCCGGCGGAGAAACCGGCCGAAGAGACGCCTGCGACGCGGCGCACGAGCCGTACTCGCAGCAAGAAGGAGGCTGTCCATGCGTAAGGGGCTTCCGATGATCGAGGCCGCCGATCCGGCCGCAAAGGCCGGCGACAGGGCGATGGGCATCGAGGCCTGCGCCGCCGTGGAGATTCAGGCCGCCGGCGAGGGCGAGGCTCCCAAGCGGCCCACGGTGAACCTGACGGCGTACACCGGCGGGATGCTCAGGCTGGCCGGATGGTACCGCCCGGTGGTGATCGACCTGTCGGGGCTGACGGCCGCCGACCCGGTGAACCTGTTCAGCGACGGCCAGGACGCCTTCCACTGCACGAGCATGGCCAACCTGGTCGGCCAGGCTGACGACGTTGCGATCTCGGCCACGAAGGTCACGGTCCGCGGCACGATCACCGGCGACCTGGACAGCCCCGCGTCGTCGGCGTCGCTGATCGTCGGCCATGCCCGCAACGGCCTGAAGAAGTTCCCGGTGTCGGTCGGCGTGCTGCCGCTGCGCGTGGAGGACGTGCAGCCGGGCGCGAAGGTGAAGATCAACGGCAAATCGTTCACGGGGCCCCTGACGGTCTGTCGCGAGGGGCTGCTGCGAGAGATCAGTTTCGTAGGCGTCGGCGCGGATGCCGGGGCCTCGGGAAGCGTGGCGGCATCCGCCCATGTCAATGAAAGGAACAGAATCATGACGTTCGAACAGTGGTGCAGCGCGAAGGGCTGGGACGCCGCGGCCGTGGCGGCCATGAGCGACGCCCAGAAGTCGAGCCTCCAGGCCGCCTGGAAGGCCGAGATCAAGGCCTCCGGCGCTCAGGACGACGGCGACGGCCAGGACGGCAACGCGGGCGGCGGCGGCCAGCCCGTGCCTCCGGCCGCCGGCAGCCCGCCGCCGGTCAACGCCTCGGGGCAGGGCGACGACGCCCTGCGGCGGCATCGCGAGATGCTGGCGGCCGAGCACGACCGCGTGGCCGCGATTCAGACCCTGTGCGGCTCGGGCCATTCGCAGATCGCCGCCGAGGCCATCCGCGAGGGGTGGACCTCCGAGCGGACGGAGCTGGCCGTGCTGCGGGCCTCGCGGCCGACGGCCCCGCAGATCATGGCCGGCGGCGCGATGCCCCAGGGCGTGACGCGCTCGCAGCTGATCGAGGCCTCCCTGTGCATGGCCGCGGGGCTGGCGAACCTGGAGAAGCGGTTTGCCGACCCGGTGCTCAACGCGGCCGCCGACCGGTACCGCGGCGGGCTGCATCTGCAGGAGCTGCTGTTGATGGCGGCGGCCGAGAACGGTTACGTCGGCCGGCACCGCATCACCAGCGACATGATCACGCCGGTCATTCAGGCCGCCTTCTCGACAGGGTCCCTGAGCGCCATCCTGTCGAACGTCGGCGGCAAGTTCCTGCTCGAGGGCTTCAACTCCATCGAGCAGGCGTGGCGCGAGATCGCCGGAACGCGGCCGGTCAACGACTTCAAGGAGACCACCGCCTACCGGCTGCTGGCCACTGGCACGTTCGAGAAGGTCGGCCCCGACGGCGAGGTCAAGCACGGCACGCTCGGCAGCGAGTCGTTCGCCAACAAGGCCGACACCTACGGCAAGATGTTCGGCATCACGCGGACCGACATCATCAACGACGACCTGGGGGCCTTCACGCAGGTGCCGACCGATGTGGGCATCCTGGCCGGCAAGACCCTGAACGTCGTCTTCTGGACCGAGTTCCTGAACAACGCGGAGTTCTTCACCACCGACCGCGGCAACTACCTGGCCGGGGCCGGCACGGCCCTGTCGTTTGCGAGCCTGGCGGCGGCCGAGGCGGCCTACGCCGCGATCAAGGGGCCCGACGACCACCCGCTGGGCGTCATGCCGACGCGGCTGCTGGCCCCGATGGCGCTGCGGACCACCGGCGACGCACTGTACGCCGCCACGGAGATCCGCGACACCACCGCCAGCACCAAGTACCCGGTCACCAACACCCTGGCCGGCCGTTATCGGCCGATCTACTCGCAGTACCTCTCGGACCCGAAGATCGCCGGCTACAGCACGACGGCCTGGTACCTGGTGGTCGGCCAGCCGGGCGGGGCGATTCAGGTCATCGAGGTGGTCTTCCTCGACGGACGGCAGACGCCCACGATTGAGACGGTGGAGCCGGACGCCCATTACCTCGGCCAGGGATTCCGGGGCGTGTTCGACTTCGGCGTGCGCAAGCAGGACTATCGCGCCGGCATGAAGCGGGCCGGAGCGTAAGCGGCATCGCCGGGCAGGCCGCCCTCGCACCGTGCGGGGGCGGCCCAGGCAGGCAGCACATAGGACGCGTGGGCCGAAAGCCACACGAAACGAAAGGAACGACTCATGAACTATCAGGCACAGTATCTCAGCCCCGGCGACATGATCGACTACACGCCGTCGGTCGCGGCGGTGTCGGCGGGCCAGGTGGTGGTCGTCAACGGGCAGGTCTTCATCGCGGTGCGCGACATCGCCATCGGCGAACAGGGCGCGCTGCGGATGGCCGGCGCATTCGACGTCGTCAAGGACACGTCCACGTTCGCCGTCGGCGACGCGTGGTACTGGGACGCCGACGGTGACCCGGTCGATGGCGAGGCCGGCACGGGAGCGGCCACGAGCACGGCGGCCGGGAACACCTTCGGCGGCAGCGTCAAGGCCGCGGCCGCCACGGGCGACGCGACCGTCCGGGCGCAGCTGACGAACATGACCCGCACGACGACTATTGCCGGAGCCGTGACGGCGACGGACCTCACGGGCAGCGACACGTCGCTGGGCATTGCGGGCCTGCCCGCAGCCACGGGCACGGCCGGGGCGGTGGTCGTGGCCGGCGGCGCCGGCACGGCCGACGACGCCCACGGCGGGGCCGTGACGATCAACGGCGGCAACGCCAACGGCTCGGGCACCGACGGCGCGGTGAATGTCGGCGCGGCCAACACCAGCCAGGTCAACCTGGCCGCGGCGGGCATTCCCACGGCCATCGTCGGCCCGTTGAACCGGACCCCGGGGGCCTCCACGGCCGCCGCGGGAAGCACCTACGCCGATGCCGCCGCGCTGCCGGCCGCCACGGCGGGCGTCTACCCGACGACCGCGGCCGACGACGCCAAGGGCGTCATCGTCAACGCCGCCGACAAGGTCACCGGCCGGATGCTCTTCATCGGCAACGGCGTGTCGAACAAGGTCCTCAAGGTCTACGGCCCCTCGGGCGCCACGATCAACGGGGGCAGCGCCAACGCCGCCTTCTCCAGCGCCAGCGGCAAGGGTGTTGTGATGTACTGCCTGGACGCCGCCGCGAACACGTGGCTGGCCTGGTAGCAGCGAATCCATCGGAAGGCCCCGGCGGACCGTCATCGCCGCCGGGGCCGCTCCTGTGACGTGACGGAGACTGTGGCCGTGGTCGACCTGATGCGAGAGGCCTGCGAGTGGCTGGGCGAATGCCGGGAAGCGGAGATGTCCCGGCCGGTGATCTATGCCCGCGGCACGCTGGCCATGGCCGTTGACGCCACGGGGGTGCGGTCCGAGGAACTCACCGACAGCGCGGGCGAGACGGTCCTGGTGGACTACGGCGCGCGGGAATGGCTGATCGCGGCCTCGGCGCTGGCGGCCTACGGCGAGCCCCAGGCGGGCGACCGGATCAGCGACGCGGCCGCGGGCGAAGAGTACGAGGTGCTGTCGCCGTCGAGCGGCATGAAGCCGTGGCGATGGAGCGGCGTGCCGGGCGTGACGCTGCGAATACATACCAAGCAGGTTCAGGCAAGGGCCTGAGGAGAGTGGCAACGTGGAAGAACTCATCATCGCACCAGTCGTGCGGTACGGCTTTCTGGGGCTGTCGGCCGTGCTGCTGGTGATCATCGTGTGGCTGATCCGCAAGCTGCTGCAGGCGTTGGAAGCGAACCAGCAGATTGTGGCGGAGAACACGTCGGCCATCGACAACATGACGCGAACGACCGGCGAGCTGATGAAACTGACGCGGTCGGTCCACCAGAAGTTGCTGGCCCGTCCCTGTATCGCCAGCCGGGAGGACTGAGATGGCAAGACGATGGATTCAGTCGGTCAGTATCGAGGTGGACGAGGATACCGGCGCGGTGCTGGTGGATCTCGGTGACGCCCTGAACGGCGTACTGGACGCCGTCACCGAACTGGGCGGGGGGATCAACGACCTCGTGGCGATGCTCAAGCTGGAGCCTGTCGCCGGCTCGGGCCAGCTCCTGACCGGCGCGGGCATGAGCACCGACGGAACAGTCACGGTCGTGGCCGGAGCCAGTTACACGGTCACCGCCAACGACGGCACGTTCCACGTCGGCGTCGCGACGCTGGACGGCAACGACGATTACCTGGCGAGCGTGCCGGCCGGCGTGACCCGGATCGTGACGGTCCCGGCCGGGATCACGACACTGTACTACCGCGCGTTGTCCGGAGCGACGGCGCGGCTGGCCCGCATCGTGAACACCTGAGGAGCACGCGCCCGTGACGGGTATCACGCAGCCCAGGCATCTGATCCTTGACGGCACGGTCCTGGACATGGACCTGCGGGCCGCCGTCCCGCGGTGCCGGGTGTCCGCAGACCACGTGTACCTGGGGCCTGACTCCGACGCCAGCACGCTCGGGCTATGGAAGTTTGCAGACGATGGGTGGAATGACTCCAGCGGCAACGGCCTGACGCTGACGCCGGTGGGGTCGCCCGTGCTGGGCGAGGACGGGGCGTATTTCGACGGCACGAGCTGCGCCTACTGCACGCTGGACCTGCGTGGGCATGACGCGCTGACGGTGGAGGCATGGGTGCGGCCTAGGGAGATTCCGTCAGAGAACGCCTACGCTCTTGCGCAGTATTACAACGTGCGTCTACACATCAACACCGAGGGCAAGCTGACGGGCTCTCTCTCGGGGGTCTCGTCGGGCGGCGGAACCGTGTATCTCGTGGCCCCGACAGCAGCGACTGTGGGCGAATGGTACCATCTGGCGATGACCTTTGCGCGGAACGCCGTCGGCGGCGCGAAGCTGTGGATCAATGGCGTGGTGGTGGTCACGGCCAACACCGGCGACTACGCGACGGGCGGCACGGAGAACACGCGGTTGGACATCGGCGCGCTCAACAACTCCTACCGGCTGACGGGCTGGGTGGACAACGTGCGCATCAGCAACACCGTGAGGTGGGTCGACACATTCACGCCGCCGGCACGCGGTGATGTGTACAACCCACGCGTGGCGACTCTGGAGGGCAACAGCACATACACCAGCAGCGGCCGTCACTTTGACGGCGTTGCCGACGCCGCAGTGATACCCCACGACAGCGGTCTGCTGCTGGGGACGGCCCCATGGCAACTGCACCTGTGGGCAGCGATCAGCGACACGCAGGCGGAGTCCTACCCCTATCTCATTGCCAAGGGGGCGGCCGCCATGCCGGGCAAGTGGGGCATCTACTTGTACTCGGATGGCGGAGCCAATGACGGCAAACTGCGGTTTCTTGGGGACGGCGGCATTGCCGACATCAAGACTCCCGGGACGTACAAGGACAACGCGTTGCACTTGTTCAGCGTCATCCGCGCCGGAAATGCCGTGCGGATGTATGTGGACGGCGTGCAGGTCGGTGAGGACGCAACCGCGAGCATCAACCTGAACGAGACGGACAGTCTCACGATTGCCGGTCAGGGGAGCTATTCGGCGTGCCTGATCGGCACAGTGGTACGAGTGAGGCTGGCCAAGGCCGCGAAGACGTTTGCGGAAGCCGAGCGCGATATGGCGGTCCTGTATGCTCTTGGACCCCACGGGAATTAACAACGGCCGCACGCGGCCAGAAAGGCAGACAACGATGAAGGACTGGTTGCACAATCTTCTCAAGCGAATCGAGAGTGCCATTGACCACAATCGGTGGACGGCCTTGGCTGCTGTGCTGTGGCTCGTGTTCTCCGGCATCCTCATCGGGTGCAACGCCACCACGATTGGCCCGGTATCCGGCCAGAAGGTGTCGCGGCAGCGGTTCGACGTGGAGGTCGGCGCGGCCACGTCGGCGCTGAAGGCCGAACAGATTCAGTTGCTCGCCAGAATGGACGAGCACAACGAGAAGATCGCGGCCCTGAACGCTGCGGTCGAACTCGGCTACGAAGACCTTGAGCGGCAGGAGAAGATGCGGGCTCAACTGGTCGAGTTGGCCGCCGGCCTGGCTACCAGTGCCATCGCTGGCCAAGTCACTCCAGGGGCCATCGCCAACGCCATCGTGACGGCCGGGTCCATATTGGGCGTGATCGGGGTTGCCGTGGATAACCGCCGCAAGGATGGAAAGATCAACGCCCTCAAGGCGGAGCGGATCGCGACCAAGGCCTGACGCCACGGAGGGCCCTGGCGATGCTGGCGGCGCGTCTGGCGGTGTGCAACGTGTGCAGCCTGCGAGACACCCTGTGCGCCCTGTGGCGGCTGCCGGACGACCGGCGGCAGACGATCCTGAGCGACCCGCGGAGTGCATGCCCGGTGGCTGCGTGGACGAGCGAGACGAGAGACGATGAGCGACACGAGCCGATTGATCGCCCTGTGTGACGCCGTGGCGGCGGCACTGAACGCCGCGCAGCCGGAGCCGCCGGCCGAGTCGCCGTTTGTGCTCGCGTTCGAGGCCGCACGCAAGGTGATCCCGCTGACGAACCTCGACAAGCTCGGCTCTGACGTCGTCGTCGAGATCATCCCCACGGGGCTGATCGAGACCCGCGAACCGGCGGGGAACCTGGCGGGGCTGTTTGCCGGCCAGTACGAGCTGGACGTGGCCATTCAGCAGCGGTTGCCGGCCTCCGACAGCGACGGCAACGACACGGCCGAGGACGTGCTCCTTCTGGCCGAACAGATTGCCGACTGGTTCCGACAAGGCTCGTTGACCGTGGGCAGCCACAAGGCGGTGCTGGTGACCGTCGATGCCGAGGCGGCCTACAGCGTGCCGTATCTGATGCAGAAGCGTACCGTTCTGAGCGTGACGACGCTGGGGTTCAAGGTGCTCTGACATGGGCGAGCGTGTAGACGGCCGCGGCAACAAGGTCAACGCCAGGACGGGGGCGCGCATCGCGCCGTCGCAGCCGGCGGCATCGCCGTTGCCGGCCACGCCGGGGCTGACGTTCCAGGTGATCGACAACGAGGTCATTCTGCAATACGTCGGCTCCCTCGGGCGCCAAGTGCGGAAGATCGCCCGGCAGACTCTGACGAAGGCCGGCAAGCCGATGCTGGCGGCGATCAAGGCGCGGGTCCGCAGGCTGACCGGCACGCTGGCCCGAGGCCTTCGGCTCCGAATCGGCCGCGGCGACCGCAAGAACCGTTACAGCGTGCTGATCACCTCGTGGACCACCCGCGAGGCCTTCGCGGCGGTCCTCTCCCGCGGCGTTGCCAAGCGAGTGCGGCAGGCGGGGCAGGCGCGGGACCGTTATCGCGTGTGGTACGCCACACCGCTGGAAAAGGGGCACGCGAACGCCCGTGGAGGGGGCCGGACGCCGCCCTATCCTTTCCTGGCGCCGGGCTTTGAGGAAACCGTGGACGTGGCCTATCAGACCGCCGAACAGGCCCTGCTGGAAGCCGCTGCGAACGCATGACGAAACGAGGAGGCACAGACAATGAGCGAAATGACCGGATTGGGCTCGCGTGTGGGGTACGCCGACGCCTTGGTCGCCGACGGCGGCCCGACCGCCTACACGATGGTGGCGGGCGTACACAAGATCACGCCGCCGGCCGGACCGGCGGCGCAGGACATCGCGGTGCCGGCGGCCCTGGACGGCGACGGCCACAAGGGGCATCTGCCGGGCTCGGACGATACCCCGTCGATGACCTTCCACCTGCCCTACGCCTCGGCGATCCGCAACGTGCTGGCGGGGCTGAGGCGGCTGGTCAAGCGGTGGCTGGTGCTCTACCCGGACGGCGACGCTGACCTGCTGGCCGGCCACGTGGCGAAGATCTCCGAGGAGGAGATCGACGCCGACAGCCTGCTGACGACGGCGGCCGAGGTCGTGGTGTCGGCCATGCCGACGGCGGGCCAGAGCCTCGGCGATCCGGATGCCGAGTTCACCGTGACCCTGGCGGCCGGCGCCGGCACGGTCGACCTGACGGACCTGCCCGACGACGTCGACGGCACAGGCCTGCCCCTGGCCCGAGTGATGGTCACCAATCACGGGGCGGCGAATCTGACCATTTCCAGCCCCGGCGACGATGGAGAACACGACGGATACGAGTGGCAGGATGAAGTGGCAACGACCGGCATTGTCATTCCGCCGGGCAAGACGGTGGTGCTGGAAGGGGATGCCACCACCAAGGACATCAGCGCCACCTGCCGGTTGCTCACGTTGGCCGGCACGGGGACCGAAACGAGCGACTGGGTCGTCACGTTCGGCGCGGCATAAACACATGGAAGCGGCCGTCAGGGCCGCGGGAAGGAGTCCATCATGGCAATGGGCGGTTTGGGCAGTTCAGTCGGCTACTCGGCCACCGAAGAAGGGGCGTTGACCGACGTCGCGGGCATCCTGAAGGTCAAGACGCCGGAGACGGCGGCGCAGGACGTGGCCGTGCCGGCGGCCCTGGACGGCGACGGCCACAAGGGGCACCTGCCAGGCTCGGACGACAGCTCGGAATGCACGTTCAGCGTCGCCTATGCGTCGGCCGCCCACGCGGCCCTGGTGGCCCTGCGGCGTCTGACGAAGTGGTGGACCGTCGAGTTGCCCGACGGCGGCAAAGCCAAGGGGCCCGGCTACGTCAGCAAGGTCGTCAAGGGCGAGCTGGACGCCGACGCCTACGTCACGACGGACGTCACGATCCAGCCGAGTGGGGCCTGGGAGTTTGTCCCGGCGGCGTAACGGCCGCCAGCGCAACAGAAGGGAGCATGCCGCCATGGCACTGGTGAACAGGGAACAGGTGAAGGGGGCGACGTTGCGCACCGTGATGGTGCCTGCCCCGGAGTGCGGCGAGGATGCGGAGATCCTCGTGTCGGACCTGGACGGGCTGAGCCTGATCCGGCTGCGGGAGAAGATGTACCCCATCGGCGAGGACGGGCGGGCCTATCCCGACCGCGAGAAGATGCCCGCTCTGCGGGTCATCGCCTGCGCCCGCAACGCCGACGGCACGCCGATGTACGGCGACGACGACCTGGCCGAAGTTCAGGCGCTGCCGGGGGCGCTGCTGATGCGGCTCTCGGAGGCGGCCGCCAGGCTGACCGGCGAATACGGCGTCGAGGAACGTGCAAAAAACTCCTGAGGCGGCCGCGGCTGCGGACCGCCTTCCGCATGGCCTGGCAGTTCGGTCGCCTGGACCCGTTTGAGATGCTGTCGGAGATGTCCTCGGACCTCCTGGACTGGTGGGAGGCCTGGTTGCTGATCGAGCCGCAGGGGCAGCCGGCTGAGGACGCCCGGCACGCACGCCGCTGTGGCATCGCCGCCGGCGAAGCGCCGGGCAAGTTTCTGTATAAGCCGCCCGTCCGGGCCGAGACGCCCCGGCGGCAGACTGCCGCCGAACAGAAGGCCGCCCTGCGCGGCACGAGGTGACCCGTGGCGACGTACAAGAGCCTGACCATCGCCATGAGGCTCGACACGGCCGATGTGTCGGCCGGGGCGAACCGCGCCATCGCCGAACAGCAACGGATCGCCGCGGAAACCAAACGGATCAACTCCGACCTGGCCACCTACCGTCGGGCCCTGCGGCAGCGGGGCGACGAGATGGGGGCCGGGGACCGCGCCGGGCTCGAACAGCGGGTTGCCGCGGCCGAGGAACGCAAGGCCACGCTTGCCGAATCGCGGGCCGCCCAGCGGGCCTTGCACGAGCGTCTGGACGCCGCCAAGGCCGCCCGTGCCGCCGAGGCGGCCGAGTACCAGAAGGCCGCCGCCGAGCGTCGGGCCATGGCCGACCGCCTGTACGCAGCCACGCACACCCAACAGCAGGTCGAACTGCGGAACCTCCGCCACCATTACGCCCAGCAGCGCCTGATGCACCGCGACAACGCCCGCATGCTGTCCATGATCGACCGGGCCTATGCCGCCGAACGGCAGCAGATCATGGCCCGGGCCCTGCCGGAAACGACTGCGGGCGGCATCTCCGGCGCGACGCGGACGCTGATCGGCACCAACGTCCGATTCGGCGCCTCGACGGCCCTGGGCAGTATGGGAGGCCCGCTCGGGGGCATTGCCTCGGCGGCGCTGATGCCAGGCATGGCGGGTCTGGGCGGCATCACGGCAGGCGTCATGGTGCTCGCGGCGATCTATCAGAATGCGACTCGGCGCGCCGAGGAACTGCGTCAGGTCCAGCGGGAGCACGCCGCGGCCGTGTACGAGTCCGCGAGGGCCATGGAGGAATTCACGGCTCACTACGCGAGCGCGAACGAGGCCGCGTGGTCGCGCATGGCGGGTGAGTCCGAAGGGCGAAGCAAGTCGGCCCTCCAGGCCCTGGAGGACCATCGGGCATCCGCAGGCGTGTGGGACCGGTTCAGCGGCGCCTTCCGGGAGACGGAAAAGCTGTTGCAGAGCCGGTGGATCGAAGAAGGGCTGGAGAATCTGCGACGCGAGGAGATTGCCGCCAAGGAACGGACGATCGGCATTGCCCAGCGCCGCGAGGCGATGCAGATTGAGGCTCAATCGGCCGGTCTGGCCGCCATGCAGGATGGCCTGGAGAAGGAGCGACTGGTTCGCTCGGCCAAGTGGCTGGAGGCCGAGCGGAAGATTCGCCAGGAGCAGGAGACCCGCATCCGCAATCTTCAGAATGCCAACGGCATCGAGGAGGGGATGCGGCAAACGCGGATCGCCGAGGAGCGGGGGTTCCTGGCCGAGCAACTGGCGCACCTGGCGGCGCTGCAGCAAGCGGAGGAAAAGGCCGCGGAGGCGAAGCGGCAGCGTGCGAACGCCAGCGCCATCGCCGACACGATGCGCGACCTCGAGCGGCAGTTGCTCGTCGCCCGCGGGACCAGCGAGCTGCGGCTGAAGATCATCGAAATGGGCGACGCCATGAGGCGGCAGGGGGCCGGCCCCGAGGACGTGGCGACGGCGCAGCGGTGGATGCGCGAGGCGGCACAGGCGGGGTGGCAGCGCGACCTGGCGAGGCAGATGGCCGAGTACGCCGCGCAGATCGACCTGGCCACGGGCAAGATCAACGAGATGGAGGCGGCCATGCGCCGGTTCCGGGCCGCCCAGCCCGATGCCGACGAGGCGACGCAGGCCGTGGCCCGCGAGGCCCAGGCCATGGCCGAGAAGGCCCGGCTGGCGGAGTGGTCGCGCCAGCAGGCCGAGTCCCTGAAGACCGAGGAGGACCGTCTGCGGGAGTATAAGGCCGAACTCGACAAGGCCCGTGCGGCGGGGTACCTGACGCGCGAACAGGAGATCGGCCTGCTGGCGGCCCGCCTGCCGGAGCGACAGGTCCGGGAGGAAAACTACGTCGTCCGCGGCCAGTTCGGCGGCGACGCACGGGACCTGCAAGTGGGCGGCGTGTCGCGATTGGAGAAGGTGGCGCAGCACGGCGAGCGGACCGTCCGGCTCCTGGAGGAGATGTTAACGGAACTGCGCGGCGGGGCGGGAGTGCCCCAATTCAACTGATCGGAGAGGCAGGGCATGGGCACGGCATTTCGGGCGGCGGGCGGCGACAGGGCGCAACTGGGACACAACACCAGCGCCGACCTGCAGTACTGGGCCAGCGGGTGCAGCACGTACCTGGACGCCCAGGCGGCCGTGCTGGCCCAGGTGGCCACGGACTTTCCGACCGGACTGCCGGGCGACCTGGTGGTCGAGTCGGTCCATCCGCGCAGCACCGAGGCCGCCGGCGAGTGGGACTGCTCCGTCCGGGCCGTCCATCCCAGCGCCAAGAAAGAAGACCCGCCGGCAACTGGGGAGTCGAATTACCGCTTCGAGTTCGGCGGCGGAACGAGACGCATCTTCACGAGCCTGAAGACTCTCAACAAGTATGGCCCGTTCGGAGCCGGCGCACCAAGTTGCCACAACCTCATTGGGGTCACGCGCGACGGCGTCGAGGGATGCGACCTCGGAGACACGTCCGGGGCCTACCAGTTCAGCGAGACGCACTACCTGTCAGCAGCCACGGTGACGAATACGTACAAGGGCGACGTCTTCGACCTGGTCTGGAAAACCAACAACGCCTCGTTCAAGGGGTTCGATGCCGGACAGGTGCTGTTTTTGGGCTGTTCCGGCGGTCGACGTGGGGCAGGCGACTGGGAGATCACGTTCAAGTTTGCAGCCAAGCCGGATGTGGCTGATGCGTGTGCGGACTGGGACGCGCTATTGGGATTCGGGGTGGGCCACGGCTCGGGTGCCGTAGCCATTGCTGTGCCCGCCTGGTACTACATGTGGGTTCTCTATCACGACGTCCATGACGCGGCATTGCATGTGGTGGTGAAGCGGCCACGCTACGTCTACGTCGAGCAACTGTATCAGAGCGGCGGCTTCTCGACCCTGGGGATCGGCACGACATGAGCGGCGGCACGGGACAGAACGGCGACAGTTTCCGGCGTGTGATGCCGGGCGAGCCCCTGCGCATCGAGGCGCGGGCCTACAACGCCTGCCTGGATGCAGCGGAGGCCTTGGGGGGAACCACTCCATCGCTGCCGCCATCGCATCGCGACCGGCGTAGCAGCGGCCTGGTGCTGGTCCGTAACGACAGCGGCGGCGACGTGGACCAGTACGAGGTGCTGGGCGTCAGCGGCATCCTGATCGCGGCCGCCGACAACGAGGTGGAGTTCCGCCAGCGCGTGATGCTGACGGGCACCACGCCGGCCGAGGGGACGCACGAGGGGCGTTTTGTGGTCGCCCTGGAGCCCATCGCCGATGGCGGGATCGGTATGGCCTGCGCGGCCGGTGTCGTTCAGGTTCAGGTGTCCGTGGCCGATGCCGGTCACGACTATGCCGAGGTCGACGACGGCAACTGCGCCAACCTGGTGTCGGGCGACTCGGGGTCGGCCATCATTCTGGCCCGCGACAGCGGCACGGGGCTGAAGTGGGCGATTGTGCGGCTGGTCGCTCCGGCCGCCGAGGCGGGCATCGCCCAGCGGTACGGCAAGGTCGTGACGCCCGGCGTGGCGACGCCGACCGAGGGATGGAACGAGGTCACCCTGGCCCCGTGCTCGCGGGCCGGCGTGGATAGCGGCGAGGCCAACGTCACGGCCTATTGCCTGAGCGGTGTGACCGTGCGGCCGAACCTGGAGACCGGCGAGGTCGTCGGCTACGTGGACGACGGGACCGATTGCGTGGTCAACCTGGTCAAGAGCGAGGCCTACTACGGGAGCGACCCCTGATGGCGGGATGGACCACCTTGCCCGTCGTGGCCGGGGACACGCCGGCGGCTCAGCACATGGACGAACTGCGGGCCGCCATGAGCGAGCGCAACGACCTGCTCGACGGCTCGGGCGGCTCGGACTTCTGGTATGGCCAGGACGCGGACTATTCGCGGACCTTACCGACCGACGTGGCCGTGGGCGATCCGCTGCGGCACATGGCCGAGTACCGGTACTGGATGTGGGTAGCCTCGGCGACCACGCCGTCGCTGATCGGGGCCAATATGAATGATCCGCTGTCGGTCCTGCCGTGGGCGGCGGGCGAGAGCGACGACTTCAAGACCCTGACCGGGGAAAACGAACCATTAACCGGCGAAAAGAACGTGTTCGCCGATGCCGGCCTGGGCGGCACCATCTGGCGCATGGCCATGACCGATCCGGTGTCGATCGCGCACCCCAACGACGTGCGGTCGGTGCTGAACCGGCTGGTGCGTCTGAAGTCCACGAACCTGGTGTTCCACCAGCCGCTGCAATGGTACAACGACGGATCGACGACGCCGTGCGGCGTATTGCACCGTGACACCGGAAGCTGGAACGATATTCGAGCCGCCGCGTTCGCCCTGGCCGCGACGTACCCAGGCTCAGGAACGGGCTACGCCGGGATCCCACTGCTGGGGCGCACGAGCTGGGACATGGAGGCGGGCGATCCGGGCGAAGAAGAATGCGAGATCAACTGCAACCTGAAGTGCAAGGCCACGATCAACCTGGCCTTCGGGGCGTCGGCCACGGCCTCGGCGGTGTGGTTGCTGCTGGGGCGGTACAGCGTGGCGGAGGCCCATCCGAACTACAGCGACCCGGCTGAGTTCGACATCGGCATCTACGTGGGCGGCGTGCGGCAGGCGGGCGTCACGACCGGAGCAGCGGCCGACATCGAGGGGTTCCGCACGGGCGACAACGGACAGACCGTCTTTGGTTTCGACGCCTGGAAGATCGAGGTCGACCCGGCCGACCTGGACCTGAACGGTTCGACGGAGATCGAGTTGCGGTTTGAATCTTCTGTTACGGCCGATCCGGGGTACGCCGAGCATGGCAGCTACTGTCAGGCGATGCTGGCGGGGGCCGATGAGCCGAACATGGCACTGGTGATCGAGTTCGACCACCTGGAGTACGTGGCGTGAGCGAGGCCTCGTCGCGTGAGGGAGCAGATTGTTCCATCAGCGGATTATCGTATCGAGGGTGTTGAGCACAAACCATGCGGCAAGGCCAAACACAGTCGAAACGATCCAGAAACCGATGGCCAGATAAATGCCATAGATGACCGGATGGTCAAGGCGGTCAAGGCCGTCGTTCCAAACGACCATACTGAGCATCTTCGAGCCCTTGTGCTTCATCAATGTGGCCCGCGGCTCGTGGCGTCGCACATCCTCGGCGGCCTGGTAGACCAGCGATCGACACGACGAGCAGAAATGATGTACGTTGTCGGCATCGGCCTGGCTCACAGGCATGCTCTTGCCACAGAGGTTACAGACGCACACGCCATCCACGATAGCCATGGTGTTGCTCCTGTTCCGGTTGATCTGTTGGGGACGGGGCTCACTTCCACGAGCCGGATGCAGCGACGATGAGCACATTCAGCGTCTTGCCTTCGTGTCCCGACCCAAAACGCACGCTCTCAATAACGATGTCGGCGGCAGCAGGCGTGCCACGCTTCAGAGCGAGGACCTCCTGGCCCAGACCGCGGAAGGCAATAGAGACTGTCTCGGCAGGCACACGAGTCTTCTTGTTGAATGAGCCCTCCAGTACCACCTTTCTGGAACTGACATAGTCGATCCCAACAGTGTACGGTTGCTGATTGTCGTTGGTTCGTGCTCCGGGGCGCATGTCCGGCCCAGCAAAGCCGATCTCGCCGCGCATGATGAGTCGTTTGCCGACCCAGGGCATGGACTCCTGCTCCTGGCGATAGAGACGCGCTTCGCTGCTTTCCTTGTTGCTCTCCGGTGCCGCCTTCACAGATTTCCAGCCGGCGGCGATGATGTCGGTCAGGAGCACAGGCTTGGGCTCTTGGTTGTCGGCCTTCGGGTCGTCGGGCTTCACGACGCCGAGCATCGCGGCAGCCGGATCGCCGCCTGCGGCCTTGAGGTCGGCCTCGGCCTTGGCCAGGGTCTGCCGCAACTCCGCGAGGCGGGCCTCCATGGCGGCAATCTGTTCCTGCAGCGCCTTGATCCTGGCGGCCAGGTCGGTCGGCTGTGCGGGCGTCGCCTCGGCCGGAGCCGCCGCCGGCGGCGTGGCCTGGGGCTCGGCCGCGGCGACGCCGGCAACAGTCAGCAGCAGGACGAGAGCGCAGACGGTGCGATTCATAGTGATTCTCCTTGATGTCTGTTGATGTCCAGTGATATAATGACACGTCATGGCGTCAGTGTCAAGCCGCGGTGGTTGCGGCTTGCCTTCAGCTGAGGTGGATTGTGCTGGGGTGTGTTTGTACTCGTCAAGCCGTGCGCCGTATAACAGTGCGTATAACCTTTCGTATGACTTCCGCGTTTTTAGGCTAAAAAACGCCCTTTCTCGCTCCCGACGGCTCCGCTCGTAAGATGTTAGCTGAACGCAAGATAGAGCAGATTCGCCCGAAAAACAGGGCTCAGCCGAGCCGTTGCAAATCCGTGATTTGTGGGTTCGAGTCCCACCGGCGCCTCCAGCTTTCCCTCACAACCTGCACCATTCAGCGACGCCGTCATGGCCATGCCGCGGCGTCTGCGTCGTTGCCGGGGCGGGATGCCCGGCTTGCGTGGATTGACCCCGTACGGAACCTCGCATAGACTTCCCAGAAGACGCGAGGACGCGCGGATGCGTTCCTCCACGACCACAGCCGATGAAGGAGTCAAGCCATGGCCCAATGCCGACCAGGACACGAAGAGCACCTGTGCCAGTTGATCGCCACGAACGAGCCACTGGATTCCATCAAGGATCTCGTCAGAGACGCCAGGTTCATCTGCGGGCGCTGCAAGCGAGTCGCTCACGATGAGTGCAACCTGTGCGATCCTCAGCCGCTGGACTGATCGGCGGAGTCCGTGATCAACCCACGGCGATGCGCGACGGCCGCTGGACATAGGAGGTCCGGCGGCCGTTGTCTTGTCTAGTGCGGCGGGGCGGTGGGATGCGGGGTCATAGCGCGACGGCCTCGCGCAGGGCCGCGAAGAACTCGTCGTAGCGGGTGTTCGAGATGCCTCCGTCGGTTCCCAGCCGCACGACGACCATTCGCCACTCGGGAATCACGAAACAGTAGTTGTCCTGGTTGCCCTGGATGGCGCAGGTCCGTTCGGTGGCCGAGGGCCAGAGCCGGCGGCCGGCCGTGTCGGGTCCGTTGGTCCACCAGTAGTAGCCGTAGCGTCCGGGCAACGGGCGGTACCACGCCGCCGCGTCGTGCGGAGGCAGGGCGGGAGAGGTCTGGGGCGAGGTGGCTTCGCGCAGCCAATGCGAGTCGATCACGCGGCGGCCGTTCCACAGGCCGTCGCAGGCGACGAGCCACCCCAGACGTGCCATGGCCCGGGCCGTGATGGCGAGGCCGCAGTCCCACAGCCCCGATCCGCCGCACACGGGCACTCCGCGCAGGCCGGTCAGGGCGTCGAATGTGCCGAGGCGGCCCCATTGCCACGACGCACCGTCCAGGCCGATGGGGTCGGCGATGCGACGTCGAAACAGCTCGTCCAGCGGCTCGCCGGCGAGCTTCGTCGCCAGCAGGGCCAGCAGATACGGGTCCCAGGAGTAGTGGAACCTTGTGCCGGGGGCGAACAGCGGCTCGGCCGGCTCCAGCGCCGGCGCGTCGCGCGAGGCCGCCCGCGGCCGGTATCCGGACGTAAACGTCAGCAGGTGCCGCAGGGTCATCGTCGGGTAGTGCCGCTCCAGCGGCGGATGAATGTCGGCGGCCCGGGTCTGAACCGTGCAGCGGCCGTCCTCGACAAGCAGCCCCACCGCCAGGCTCAGGATGCTTTTGGTGCACGACCAGACGCCGTGCATGCAATCGACATCGGGGCCGTGCCACACGAGGCGTCCGTCACGCACGATCGCGCATTGGCTGCTGCCCTGGGGACCGGTGATGCGGACGAGGGCGCGCACCGCCGCAGCCAACCTCTTGCCGTCGAGGCCGACCGCTGCCGGGGCCGCTTCCTGCCACTGGTCGTCGGGAAACACCGTCATTGTCGCTCCGTCCTGTGCTGCCGAGAATGCGCCCATTATGGTCAGGTGCATCGCGCAACGCAAGGGCGACGGCGCGCGTCATGCGGCTGTGGTCGGGCACGACGGCAGAGTCGCACCGAAGATTTCACGCCACACGCATGTCAGTGCCAACACATAATATGTTAACGTAAGGGCCCCGAATGCGCGCGGGAGCGGCTCGAACTCCACTACTGATACGAGGGTGCCGTGCCAGGCGTGTGCGCCGATGGGGCGAGGCGGCCTCGGTGTTTTCCCAGGGGAAAATGCCCCATGATTGTCCTTATGGTCAGGTCGCGATACGTAGGCCGGGACGACTGTCAACCGCCCTGTGCCGCACGGCCCGGCGGCGCGGAAGGGCAGGGCGGTTCGGCGGGGGGGCGGCGCCGCAGGCGCACGTTGCCCCGCTCGGCGTTCGGCGTGCTTCACGAAAGGAGAAGGTCATGAGATTGGCGGTCAAGCTGGCATTGGGGTTTGCCCTGGTCGTGGCGATCATGGTGGCCCTGGGCGTCACGGGGTACGTCATGTTCATGCGCGTCGAGGATAACGTCTCGACGCTCACGGGGCACCACATTCCCGCCGTGAAGCATTCGACCGGCGTCGAGCGGTTTGCGTTCCAGTGCATGGTTGGCCAGAAGGAGTACCTGCTGAAACAGGAGGAGACCACCCGCGCCGCCTCGAAGGAGGATCTGGCGAAGCTGGTCGGCGAGTTGGACGTGCTGAAGACCGTGGGGACCGAGTACGATGACGCGCGGCTGATTGAGCAATCCGACAAGGTACGCGACAGCGCGGGGCAGTACGGGAAGCTGTACGACGATGCCGTGGCGGCCCTGGAAACCAGCCGCAAGGCCGGCGACGTGATGTCGGCCAAGGGCCAGGCCGTGTCGATCGAGGCTCGGGCCTACCTGGCCGACAAGCGGGCGGAGTATGAGGAAGCCACGCGGGCCCTGGCGCTGGCCAACGTCGTCAACGCCACCACGTTCAAGGCTCGCATGAACATGCTCGGCTACATGGCGTACAAGACGGACGCCTACTTCCAGGGCGTCGAGCTGTGCCTGGGGCAATTGCTGGAGTTCTACACCCAGCTGGAGACCATGCATCCCAGCGACGAGGAGCGCAAGCAGATTGCCGCGGCCCGGAAGGCCACGCAACAGTATCTCGCCTCGGCGCGTGCCTGGCGCGATGAGGACAGGAGGGATTCCAGCAGCGAACGTCTCAAGGAACTGCTCCAGGACATGATCGACAAGGGCACGCTGGTCCTGAATTGTGCCGGAGAGTACCTGGCCCAGAAGGAGACCCGCGTTCAGACCATCTCCAAGGCCGTCTTCCTGGTCAATGACGTCGATCAGGCGGCTTACCGCATCCGGCTTCGCGAGAAGCAGTACATGCTGACCCAGAGCGAGACCGACTGGAAGGAACTCAATGACCTCGTGAGCGAGCTGAACGGCCTCTTCGCCGACGTCCGGAAGGTCTCGCTGACGGCTGCCGACGAGGAACATATCCAAAAGGCCGAAACGGCGACCAAGGAGTATCTCGCTGCGGCCACGTCGTGGGTGGACAGCGACAATCGCCTGCGGAAGGAGATTCTGCCCAGGATGGCGCAGCTGGGCGGCGAAGTCCTTGCCGCCGCTCAGGCGGCCGAAGACAATGCGTGGAAGGAGTCCGACCAGAGCGCTGAGCGGACCACCGATATCGTGGCAAGCTCGTCGCTGATCATCATCATTTCGCTGGGCGTCGGCATCGTCGTGGGCGTTCTGGCCACGTATTTCATCACGCGCGGCATCACCCGGCCCATCAACCGCGCCATCGAGAGCCTGGCCTCGGGTGCCGAGCAGACGGCGGCGGCGTCGGGTCAGGTGTCGGCGTCGAGCCAGTCGCTGGCCGAGGGCTCGAGCGAGCAGGCGGCGAGCCTGGAGGAGACCTCGTCGAGCATCGAGGAGATGAGCTCGA
>JAAYDY010000011.1 GCA_012729015.1 Phycisphaerae bacterium
GGCTGCTTGCAGCCACGCGGAAGCGCAAGGGAACTCGCCCATGCCTGACGGGGCAGGCATGGCACCCAGCAACAACGAACCACGCAACGAATTGTCGGACAGGCTCGACGGGGCAGGCATGGCACCAGGCCGACGCCGCATGCCTCAACGGGGCGAGGCAGGCCGCCCGACGAAGGGGATGCGGCGATTGGAAAAGGCCGTTATGGCCGCGATGGCGCGGCCATGAAGGGCGGCTCGCCCCTCGACGAGGCTCGGGACCTTCAGCGAGCCGCCCCTACGATTGGCGTAGCCGGCACACAGAGGCGGTGGATTGCTACAATCCCTGGTGTGCACGAATACCATACGTGTGGCACGGCCGCAGAGGCCACGAGGCGTGACGAGCCTGCCGAGGGTCCTGGTCCGATTCAAGCGTCCGCGTGTATCCCGAAAAAGGGGCGGGAATCGGGCTGGACGGGCTGACATCGTCGGCCGGGCGATTGTAAGTAATTGTGCGGCATTGCCTTGCGCGACCTCCCGGCCTTGTCGGGCGGCATCAGGAAGTGAGCCCAAAAAACTGAAATGCGTTTGACTGCCGCCCTTTTCTGGGTCATAATTAGGTCGGTTAGCAGGAAGTAGTGCGGCCATCGAAGGCCGGTGTCAATTGAAGCGTTGGCATCGGACTGCATGACGACGGCGGCGCGAACACCATGCTGGAGGGCGCTCGGAGAGGAGCGAGCAGGTGCCCCGGGGGGTCGGGGCTGCTTAACCGGTTGCACGACTGTCTGATCTACACCACGTTTTGCATCTCTATCTTGCCACCGTGTTCCGCTTCTTGATGGGCAGGGCCCAGGTTGTTTGTACGGGCATCTGGTACTTCATCGTGACGACACATCCTTGACGCTGTTCACCGATGCCGCTCGTGGATGGGTAGGGCCCGAGTTGTGGACATCGTGACTGCGCATCTCGCATAACATCTCGGCACTTCTCTTCACTCGCTTCTGGCAGTTGACGGCCCGAGCTGGCGGGCCGCGGAAAGTACGCTTATAGAGGTCTAGACAGTTCGGGTTGACGTGCGTATGCCGCAAACCGGGGGGTAACGCGGCGAGTGCTGCGGCGTGCCGACGCAGGTCATGAACAAGCGAGATCGTGTCGTACGGGAAGTCACAAAAAGGAGGAGAAACGTCCATGAAAAGGGTACTTGGTCTTCTGGTGGTTCTGGCTTTGGCTGTGCCGGCGTCGGCCGACGTTCTGCTTGAGTTGTCGCCGATGGCCGAGGACACGCTTTTCGGCACGGGTCTGGTCTACTTCGATCTGCTGATCAAGGATCTCGGCGCCCATGCGACGTCGGGCGACCTGATCAGCGGCTTCGGCGCCCGGCTGGTGCTTGGTGGGGCCGATGCCGCCCGGTTCGCGGGCGACGTCTCCATCGTGCAGGGTGCGACGTCCGTCGACATGGTCGACTACGTGGCTCCGGCGCGCTATGCCTGGCGGCAGACCCTGGCCACGAAGCCGCTGGCCAAGGGCTTCGGCATGCAGGTGACGGCCGAGGGCGGCGCGGGCTTCGTTTCGTTCGGACAGAACGCGGCCCAGAGCGATCCGTTGAACTCGCGGTATGACCGCGTCCCGTTCGCGAACCTGCTGCCCGGCGACGTGGTGGCCCGGTTCTACTTCGCCGACTCGGAGGCCGGTGCTCCGATCTCGGACCTGACCTTCAGCCTGGTCAGCTTCGCTGCGGCCGACTCGAAGGGCGCCATCTTCACGCTGGATGATGGCACGACCCAGGTCTACGGGACGCTGATTCCCGAGCCCGCCACGATGGGGCTGCTGGGCCTCGGCCTGGTGGGTCTGGCGATGCGTCGCCGGAACCGGTAAGAGCCATACCGGCAGTAGTGCTGGGAGGCGAGTAACACAGAGCGTGTGAGCAGTCAGTGTACGTCGAGAGCCGTCCTTCGCAAGGAGGACGGCTCTCGTGTTTTTCCGGGTCCAGGCCCGCCCCTGGGCGGCACTTGGGGCCCGGCCTCCTGCAAGCGGGGAACAGTGTGATTGGATCAGCCCGCATGATGCTCGCATTGCAATTAGTAGTGGAGTGGCCACCTGGAGCGCCGAGGCGACAGAACCCCAAGGCGATTGCCTCGCAAGCCCTCTCGAAATTCGTGGGCATGGTGTGGCCGAGGGGGCGTGCGCGGAACCCAACCTGTTGGTGCCACTGGGATTACGGCCCTTGTGGGCCTTGCTGTGAGGTTTCCTCCAACGGGTTCGCGGGTCCTTGTCGAACGCTGCCGGTGGCGTCATACTGTAGGGTATCTGGGACACCGTCGTGCCCTGGCAGAGATTGCGGCGTTCCGCCTGGTGCCTGACACCCGTTGCCGGCTTCGTGGCCGGTGACATCCAACCGAGTCAACGCGTGTTGCCACACGTCAGGCCCAGGCCGGATCGCTTTCGTGCCGCCGTCGGCAGAGGTCACGTCTCCCGAGAGAACCCCTCCAAAGGGTTGCGGCTCGACGATGCAGCCGTCGCGTCTTCGCCCTCGGCCACCTTACGCGGCGACCGTCCGACTGGGGTGCATTAACGTTTCGGGGAAAGCCGGGAAGGCAGAGGCAGGATGCCCCTGCCACTGACGGGCAAGATGCCCGTGCCACGGTACGGCCACCAGAACGTTTATGCACCCGTCCGGCTGTTGGCTATTTACATCGCCCCGCGATCAGTTTATACTACATGCTCCTACCCGGGAACCCGTCTTCGGCGCGACGGAGCACCAAGGCGCCGAACGATCGACCGCCACAGGGGCGCGGCCGATCGGCAGTCCGTTCACGCCGCCCCCGCCAATCGTCGTCGTGCCCGACGCCGCGCCGTTGCGCCGCTGGCCGACCGACTCGCATCGCCAAAACGTTCGTCGAATCCTTGTCTGGTCGCGCGCTGCGTGGCGCGAGGCCGAGAAGATAGTGCCCGGGAACCAGTCATCCGTCCGTATTGTGAGCAAGAAGGAGGAGTCCTGTCTATGAACCTGCAAACCCCAGGCGGCAACGACGTCACCGAAACACGGAACCGTTCGCGCGACGTCGCCCCCACCAGCGGACTGTGCACCCGCTGCATGGACAACTGCGCGGGCAACTGCGAGGTCTTCAAGAGCGCTCTGCGCGGCCGCGACGTCATCTATCCCAAGCCGTTCGGCAGCATCACCGCCGGCGCCGACAAGGAGTACCCTGTCGATTACTCCCACCTCAACATCATGGGCTACGCCCTCGGCGCCAAGGCCATCGACGAGGCCAACCCCGACAAGGCCATCTTCCCCGGCGTGGACACCAGCACGGTCTACGGCCACGTCTACCCCGTGCGCATGAGGATGCCGATCTTCACCGGCGCCCTCGGATCCACCGACATCGCCATGAAGCACTGGGACGGCTTCGCCGTCGGAGCCGCCGTCAGCGGCATCTCCCTCGTCGTCGGCGAGAACGTCTGCGGCGTCGATCCTCTGCTGAAGCGCGACAAGGCCGGCAAGGTCATCGACTCGCCCGAGATGGCTCGACGCCTCAAGCTCTACCGCGAATGGAAGGACGACTACGGGGACATCATCGTCCAGTTGAACGTCGAGGACACGCGCCTCGGCGTCGCCGAGTACGTTGTCGGCAAGCTCGGCGTCGAAACCATCGAGCTGAAGTGGGGCCAGGGCGCCAAGTGCATCGGCGGCGAAATCAAGGTCCACGACCTCGACCGAGCCCTGGAGCTGCGGCGCCGCGGCTACATCGTCATGCCCAATCCCGAGGAGAAGTCGGTCCAGGAAGCCTTCAAGAGCGGCGGCATCAAGGAATTCGAGCGTCACAGCCGCCTCGGCTTCATCGACGAGCAGGACTTCTGCCAGACGGTCGAGCACCTGCGGCGGAACCTGGGCGTCAAGCGTGTGAGCCTGAAGACCGGGGCCTACGGCCCGCGCGAGCTCGCCATGGCGATCAAGTGGTGCTCGAAGGCCCGCGTGGACCTGCTCACCATCGACGGCGCCGGCGGCGGCACCGGCATGAGCCCCTGGCGCATGATGGAGGAATGGGGCATCCCGACGTTCTACCTCCAGTCGCTGGCCTACCAGTACGCCAAGAAACTGGCCGGCCGCGGCGAATGGATTCCCGACCTGGCCATGGCCGGCGGATTCTCCACCGAGGACCACATCTTCAAGGTGCTCGCCATGGGGGCGCCCTACTTCAAGGCCGTCTGCATGGGCCGCGCGCTGATGATCCCCGGCTTCGTCGGCGACAACATCGAGGCCGTCCTCAAGGACGCCAAGGAGCGCAACTGGAAAGACCTGCCTGCCACGGTCTCCCAGTACGGCACGACGCCCGAGCAGATCTTCCCGACCTATGAAACGCTCGTGGAGCGCTACGGCAAGGCGGCCGTCCGCAAGATGCCCCTGGGCGCCGTCGCGATGTTCACCTATGTCGACAAGCTCCGTACGGGGCTGACCCAGTTGATGGCCGGGGCGCGCAGCTTCCGCCTCGACACGATCCTCCGCAACGACGTGGTGGCCCTGACCGAAGAGGCCGCCAAGGTCTCCGGCCTCAACTACATCATGGACGCCCAGAAGGAAGACGCCATGCGGATTCTCGAGGGATGACCGCACGCCGGGCATGCCGCACGCCCGCCGCGCCACCGGCACACAGCAACGGAGCCTGCCCGAATCGCTCGGGCAGGCTCCTTGTTCTGGTCCGTCGCCGCAAACGGGCCCGCCCTACGGCCGGCGCTTCGCCGAGGGGTAACACGCCGTGTTGCGGGCCAGGTGCTCGCGATGCGTTTCCAGTCCTTCGCGCCTCATCAGCTCGCCCACCGGCAACGACCCGTCGAGCGACGTCAGGAGGCACAGGTCCTGCTCGTAGTCCCAGTTCTGGCAGAGGCGCGGGCCGTACTTCTCGCCCAGGGCCTTGCCGAAATCGCGCAGGGAGTTCCACGGCAGGACGCGATAGTCCAGGTCCACGCGTGCCACCAGCACCTCGCGGTCGGCCCGCGTCCGGGCCACCTCGCGCCCGAGCGGATCGACCAGCAGCGTCGGCACGCGAAACGTCGAAGACAGAACGTAGTACTCGTGCCGCCAGGCGTGCGACCGCATCGCCCCGGCCGACGACGAGGCCGACGGCAACACGACCAGCTCCGCGCCGCATTCGTCCAGTGCCTGCCAGCCCTCGTCGTAGAACACGTCGAAACACACCTGGGCGCCCACGCGGCCGAAATCCAGATCCACCGCCACCGTGCCCGCCCCCGGCGACACGCCGCACTCCAGCGTCCCGTCCAGATGCAGCACCGGATGGAGCTTGTCGTAGCGGCCCACGGGCCGCCCCGCGCGGTCCAGGAACACCACCGAGTTGGTCACGCGGCCCTGGTCGGCCAACAGCACCGACGCCGCCACGTTGCACCCGTGCTGCCGCGCCTTCGCTGCCAACGCCGTGATCGTGCGGCCATCGAGCGGCTCGGCCTTCTCCGCCAGCGGCACATTGCCGCCCTGGGTGATGTGCTCCGGCAGAACCGCCAGGTCGAGCGGCCACTGCTGCCGCGCCGCCTCACGGGCCATCGCATCGATCATCTCCAGCGACACCGCCAACCGCTCCGCCGGATCGCCCAGCGACCACGGCCCCAGCGTACACGTGCCCAGCACCGCCGGTCGCGGCCCAGTCCTGCGCTCGCTCATCGGATCTCTCCTTGCGTTCGCCATCCACGCGATCATCGCCGACGATTGTCCTGGGGGGCGCCGCCGATGTCAAGGGACGCCCATGCGCCACGCGCTATGCCCGCGCGGCCATGCCTCTGTGGCTGTGATTCGGGATTCCGGCGCGATATTCCGTCGTTCAGTGCCCGCGCGGCCGGTGGCCCTGATGTTTGGACCCGCCGCCCGATCGGCCGCCGGCGCCCGACGCCGCACTGCGATCGCGACGTTTGCGACGCCAGAAATCGTTCCTTCGCCGCTCGGGCGACCCGGCCGCTTCGCGCGACGCCGATGATTCACCGAGGGTATGCGCCCCACGCGACGACGAGGCGGCCGCCTGCTCCGAACCGCCGCGCTTCCGCCGCGACCTGCCGCCGCGCGACCCCCCGGACCCCGCCGACGATCCGCCGCGCGCTGCGCGATGCCGCCCCGATGCGCCACCGGGCTTCCGCGGCGACGGCCTCTCCGGCGTCTCCGGCGCAGGCGGCAGCTCGATTCCGGCGTGCTCCACGGGAATCGACTTCCCGAGCAGCCGCTCGATGTCGCGCAACTCCGCCTTCTGGTCGCCGCAACAGAGCGAGATGGCCTCGCCCTGCGCCCCGGCGCGGCCCGTGCGGCCGATGCGGTGCACGTACGTCTCGGCGTCCCCCGGCAGATCGTAGTTGATCACGTGCGTGATGTCGTCCACGTCGAGCCCGCGCGCGGCAATGTCGCTGGCCGCCAGGACGCGCGTCTTGCCCTTCTTGAAGTTGTCCAGCGCCCGCGTCCGCTGGTTCTGCGACTTGTTCGAGTGGATCGCTTCGGCCGCGATCTGGCTCCGCGTCAGCCGATGCACCACGCGGTCGGCCCCGCGCTTCGTCCGCGTGAAGACCAGCGCGCGGGTCATCCCCGGATCCCTCAGCAGATGCTCCAGCATGAGCGGCTTCTGATGCGTCTCGACGAAGTACACCCGCTGCCGCACCGTGTGCGCCGCCGGCGACTCCGGCGCCACGCTCACCTTGACCGGCGACTCCAGCAGCGAATCGGCCAGCGACTGAATTTCCCGCGGCATCGTCGCCGAGAACAGCAGCGTCTGCCGCTTCTTCGGCACCAGCGCCACCACGCGGCGAATGTCGTGAATGAACCCCATGTCGAGCATCCGGTCCGCCTCATCCAGCACGAGCACTTCCACCGCGGCCAGGCTCAGCAGCTTCTGGCCCAGCAAGTCCAGCAGCCGACCCGGCGTGGCGACGAGAATATCCACCCCGCCGGCCAGCGCGCGTTCCTGCGGCGACTGTTTGACGCCGCCGAAAATGACCGTCGTGCGAAGCCCGGTGTGACGACCGTAGGCGCGGAAACTGTCGCCGATCTGGGCCGCCAGCTCGCGCGTCGGGGCCAGTACGAGAGCACGGATCGGAGGGCGGCCCTTGCGAGGCGACGCCGGCCGATGCCCGTGCAGCCGCTGGAGGATCGGCAGCGCGAAGGCCGCCGTCTTGCCGGTGCCCGTCTGGGCGCAGCCCAACAGGTCGCCTCCGGCCAGCACCGGCGGGATCGCCTTGCTCTGGATCGCGGTGGGAGTCGTGTAACCTTCGCTGCGGACGGCCTGCAACAGGGGCTCAATCAGGCCCAGGGATTGGAATGACATCAGGCGGGTTCTGCTTTCGTAGTAAACAGGTGCGAACACTCACTAGGGCGCGGCCACTGCCGCGCGAACAACCATTATACCATGGTCCCGCCGCCGCCGACAGGGGATTATTGCCACCACGCGCGGCGGCGTTTCTGGTTGAATGACTAGGAAACTATCTCAGAACGTGTGGCCCGGCCGCCCTCGGCCGGGGGAATGGGGAAAGAGGCTGCACAGCCGAGGGCGGCTGTGCCACAAGAGGCAGTTCTGAGATAGTCTCTAAGACGCGGGGCCGCGCTCCCCGCCATGCGAACACCTTTCCACGGAGGTTCGAACCATGAGACGCTGGACGGCGATGTGGGCGGCGGGACTCGTGTTGGCGGCGGTCGGGGCGGCCGCCCGGGCCGACGAGGCGGCCGACAAGGCGCTTTACGACACCTGGGCCGCGGCCATGGAGAAGCAGCACCTGCCCACCTGGACGCCGCACAAGGAGAAATGGACCGAGGACATCGGCTGGCACGAGGCGCCGATGCTTCGCGGCCTGGTCGGCGGCTACGCCTGGAGCCGCGACCCCAGGTGGCTCAAGCCCCTCTGCGAGCACATCGACACGCTGATGTCGCGGCTGAAGGAGGAGCCGATCGAGGGCGATCCGAGCGGCAAGGCCTATCCCGGCTGGGGCCACTCGATCACCGGCGAGGCCCTGGTGCTCGAACCGATGCTCGAATTCATCGAGCTGGCCCGGACCGATGCCGCCATGCCGGCCGAGTATAAGGCCAAGGCCGCCGAGTACCTGAAGCGGATCGATCCGACGCTGATCACGAAGTGGGCCGAGGCCGGCCGCTGGGCCGACACGCACATGGACTGCGGCACGTTCATCGAGGGCATCTCGCTGCCGCACAACAAGAACGCTCACCTCGGTTCGATGCTGCTGGCGGCGTCGCGCGTCACGACGAGCCCCGAGCGGCGGGCCGACTACCTGGACAAGGCCGCACGCCTGGCGCGACGGTGGCGCAAGTTCCTCAAGGTTCGCGACGATCACTACGTCTGGCACTACTGGGACGCCGCCGGCCGGTGGGACTTCAACGAGAAGGGACAGAGCCGCCACTGGACCGGCCTGGAGCACCGCGGCTACGCCGCCAGCGACACCGCCTTCGTCGCCGCCGCCTACGATCACGGCCTGGTCTTCGACCGGCGCGACATCGAGATGCACTGCCGCACGTTCCTCAAGGAGATCTGGAACGGCGACAAGGAGAACCCCAGGTATCAGGCCATGGGCTGGTTCAATCCGCAGTACGTCGAGTGTACGGTCCTGAGCGGCCTGGCCCGCTTCGACCCGACCATCATGGAGCTCTGGGGCAAGCAGGTCCGACAGGTCGCCGCAGGATGGGGCGGGATTGCCGCCGTGCCGGCGTACCTGCTCGCGCAGCGGCAAGGCATCACGTTCGACCGTGCGCACGCCACCTCGGGCGAGTTTCTGAAGAAGGCCCTGGAGGCCCGCACGCCGCCGCAGAAGCCCGACCCGGCCACCGACCCGATCGTGCGGTGACGCCGGACCGCGTCGCCCTGCCCGTCACACGCGGTAGGGTTTGCCCATGAGGCGGCGAACGTACCCCATCTGCCCGGCGTGCATGGCTTCGTGCTGCGCGTGGAACCAGACGCAACGTCCGCGCGAGGCGAACATGCCGCGACGACGTTCGTCCATCGCGTCGAACCCCTCGGGGCGCCGCTGCAGCTCGGCCTCGTCGGCCGCGCGCAGCCACGCCAGCGCCGCCTCGTGGCCTGCGGCCAGCCGCTCGAGCAGTTCCTGCGAATCCGGGTAGCCCGACGCATCGCTCAACAACTGCGACCCCAGGCCGAACAGGGCGGCGTACCGCTGGGGCAACTGGGCCGCGCCGACGCAGTAATCGAGAATCAGATGATCCAGGCTCCAGGCGATGTGCCCGGCGAGCCACACCGCGTGGTTCATGCCCGGCCCGGGTTGCCACAGCCGCTCCTGGGCCGTCAGGTCCTTGAACGTCGCCAGCATCGTGCCGCGAATCGTCGTCACCTGGTCGATCAGCATCTCTCTGGCGTCCATGTCGGGGCTCCGTATGTAAGGGGCGCAGTGGCGTCGGCGCCGGCCGAGCGCCGCATCGGCGGCACTCCCCCTGTCCAGGCAAGCCGGCCCTCGACACCGTCGTCGCTATCATACCCAGGCCGCACGGCCGACACCACAGCGAACCGCGCCCGCTCCGATGGGCGGATCGGTTTTCCTGTTGCCGACAAGCACGCATGGTATAATACCCGCATGTGCTACGGCTTCGTGACAGTTCGTCGCGTTGCGGTGTCGGCGGCGGTGGTCGTCCTGCTCGTGTCGGCCGCGGCCGCGTCGATGGCCGATTGCCATGACGACGTCACCCCGGCCGGGGCTGCGCCCGCCGCGCTGCGCGCCGCGCTTCCCGGCGGCGACGGCGGCGCCATCCTGACCAGCGACCCGCGATGTCCCTGGCTGCTCATCGCCCGCGGCCGCTCGCCCGTGGCGGCCCTGCCCGCCGCGTCCCGCGCCGCTTGCCCCGACGCCCGGGCCCAGGCGTCTCACGACTTCCTCGCCGCCGACCCGCGCGGCCAAGCCGATTCCTCCCTCATCGCCCTCCACTGTCGTCTGACCATTTGATCCGACGCCCCCGAACGCGATGGTGCTGCGCCGGCGGTCCCGGTGGCGTGTGCCACCGACGACGCGCCGAGCGTCCGTCTCGAATCGCGCGGCCCGCTGCGCGCCGTCCCTGCGCCGTGGCCGCTCAAGGAGCCCGTCATGACGACCGCTTCTCACAAGTCCGTTACCGTCCTGGACCGCGTTCGCGAGTGCCTCGCCCGCAACGAGCCCCAGAAGGGCCTCGACGCCCTGAACCATTGCCAGGACCATTCGCCCCAGGCCGACAACGCCAGGGCCGTCTGCCTCATGCGGCTCGGCCGCCCGGAGGCCGCCGTCGCACTCTACCGCAAGCTGCTCCTGTCCAGCGGCGTCCTCATGCGACAGGACGCGCCCGCGCAGTTCAAGTCCAATTTCGCCGCCGCCCTGCTCATGACCGGCAACCTCTCCGGGGCCACGGCCCTGCTTGACGAACTCCGCGGCACCGACGATCCCGGCGCCCGCCGGCTCCGCGATGCCCTCGGGCGATGGCGGCGGTCCCTGTCGCCGTGGCGCCGCGGCTTGGCCGCCATCGGCATTCCGCCGCAGGGGCCCATCGCTCTGGACTACGCCCCGGGAGAACTGTAGGCTGACGTGCGGGCCCCTCGAGGGCCGGGAGAGAGCGTCTCATGGGAATGACCGTCATCGAGTTGGTCGCCGGGCTGGCCCTGCTGGTCCTCGGCGCCGAGTTGCTGGTTCGCGGCGCATCGCAACTGGCCAAAGCCGTCGGGCTGCCCTCCCTGGTCGTCGGCCTCACGGTCGTCGCCTTCGGCACCAGCGCGCCGGAGTTCGCCGTCAGCCTCAAAGCCTCCCTGGCCGGCCAGAGCGACATCGCCCTCGGCAATGTCGTCGGCAGCAACACCTTCAATGTCCTCGTGATTCTCGGCCTCTCGGCGCTCGTCATGCCGCTGGCCGTGTCGTCGCAGCTCATCCGCTTCGACGTGCCGGTCATGATCGGCGTGTCCGCGGCGGTGTGGCTGGCGGCCCTCGACGGCGACATCAGCCGCACCGAAGGAGTTCTGCTGCTGGGCGGCCTCGTCGTCTACACCGCCGTGCTCATCGTGGCGGGCCTGCGCAAGAACGGCGCTGCGACCGCCGGGCCAGGCTGGCCGGGCGACCCCGCGCCGCACAAGACCTCGCACCTGATCGTGTCGGCGGTGCTGGTCCTGGCGGGACTCGGCATGCTCGTTCTCGGCTCGCGGTGGCTGGTCGGCGGCGCCACGGCGGTGGCCCGCGCCCTCGGCATCAGTGAACTCGTCATCGGCCTGACGCTGGTCGCCGCCGGCACGTCGCTGCCCGAGCTGGCCACGTCCGTCATCGCCGCCATGCGCCGCGAACGCGACATCGCCGTCGGCAACATCGTCGGCAGCAACATCTTCAACCTGCTCGCGGTCCTCGGCGGCGCGGCGGCGGTCGGCGGCCGCGTCGAGGCCGCACCCGCGGCCGCGCACTTTGACCTGCCCGTCATGGTCGCCGCGGCCATGGTCTGCCTGCCGATCTTCTTCACCGGGGGCCGCGTCTGCCGATGGGAGGGCGCGACGCTCCTGGCCTACTATGCCGCCTACACGCTCTACATGTTCCTGGCGGCCTCGGGCAACCATGCGGTTCCGGCCCTCGGCGCGGCCATCCTCTGGTTCTTCCTGCCGGGAACGGGTCTGGGCATCGGCCTGTCGGTGCTCTACACGCTGCGCGAACGCCGACGGCGGCGAGCCGACCGGGCGACCCCGCCGTGAACCGGGTGTCATGCCGACCCTGTCGAGGCTGTCCGGCAATTCGATCAGGTACGTGATTGTCTGTGGCAGAGGCGCGTGCCTGCGACGAGTCAGCGCTGGGTGCCATGCCTGCCCCGTCAGGCATGGGCAAGTCTCCGTGCCCTTCCGCGTGGCTGCCCCTCGACGGTGCTCGGGAACTGCGTCAAGCAGCCACCCTACGCCCGTGGTGTCGTATCGCCATA
>JAAYDY010000114.1 GCA_012729015.1 Phycisphaerae bacterium
ATCCCGCCATAGGCTACACTCCCATACGGATCCCGCTTCCGACGCATCGCTGCCTCCTTCCTGCCCTCGAGGGCCGTTGGTTACCCCACGAGGATAACCGGTTGGAGGCAGCCTTTCATGGGATTACCGACTCTTGGCACGCGGGGGCACGCGGGGACACGCGCGGGGACAGTATGCTGTTTTCGCGCGCGGGGACATCGCACGCGGGGCACGCGGGGACAGTATACTGTTTTATGCGAAGCGTGGCACGCTTCGAGGGCGGCGGGCGCGGTCGGGGGGTTCGGGCGAGGCGGTGGCTCAGTGGTCGCAGAGGTTGTCGCCGGTGCGGAGGGAGCCGCCGAGGTACTGCGCGACGATCTCCTCGGGCGTGGCTGCTGCGGCGCCGACGACGACCTCGATGCCGTGCTGCGCAAAGAGCCCTTGCGCCCGCTGGCCCATGCCGCCGGCGATGATCACCTCGGCCCCCTGCTCGTGCAACCAGCGCGGCAGCACCCCGGGCTCGTGCGGCGGGGGGGTCAGCCACGTGATGCCGCTCACCTTCTTGCTGGCGGGGTCCGCCTCCACAATGGCGAACTGCTCACAGTGCCCGAAGTGCGGGCAGAGGTTCCCTGCGGCTGTCGGAATGGCGATCTTCATCGTGCAACGCTCCTGCTGACTGCGAGTAAACGCGATGGTGCGACGCGGCCGCACCTCTCAGACCCAGTGGCCGTCCACGTCCGCATTGTCGGCCTGGTTGAGCTTGCCGGCCTTGAACTGCTCGACGGCGTCGGCCACGGTCCCGACGGCCCCGGTGTAGACCGCCACGCCGCCGGCCCGCAGCGTTGCGAAGGCCTTCGGGCCTACGTGTCCGCTGACCACCGCCTCTACGCCCAGGGCGACGACGGTGCTGCCCGCCTGGATGCCCGCCCCCTGGGCGGCGTTCAGGTTCTGTGCGTTGTCCGCGGCCGCCCACTCGCCCGTCTCCGTGTCCACCACCACGAAACACCGGGCACGACCGAACCGCGGATCCACCGCCGACGTCAACTCCGGCCCCTGCGCTGTCACGGCTATCTTCATGGCATCTCCTTTCTGACAGGAGATTCACTGCAAGAGCCGTGCCAAGAAATGCCGGCGCCCCGGGCGAAATCCGAAGTCATGACGGTGCAGTATGTTACGGCCGCTCGCTGCGGGTCATGCGGGGCCGCCGTCGCGACGTGCCGCGCGGCACCATTGCAGTGTGCATGATTGCCCGCGGCAGCGACAGCCGCCGATGCCAAGGTCTAGCAGCCCGTTGAGAAAGTGTGGCACAGCCGCCCTCGGTTGTGCAGTCACTGCGGAAACCGTCGTTTTCGGTCTGTCGCCCCGCCCGAGGGCGGGCGTGCCACACGGACTCCGGCTTCTTCAACGGGCTGCTAGGTCCGTCGTCCGCGGCCGTCGGTCTCGGGGGCGTCGATGCCGAACGCCTTGAGTTTGCGGTACAGGGTGCTGGGGTTGATGCCGAGTTCGGCGGCGGTTTTGCGTCGGTTGCCGCCATGGCGGCGAAGCGCCTCGGCAATGAACAGCTTTTCGACCGATTCCAGGCTCATCGCCCGCCCGCCGCCTCCGCCGCTGCGGGCCGCCGGGCGCAGCTCGGCCGGCAGGTGGGCCAGCTCGATCATCCCGCCCCGGCAGAGCACAAACGCTTGCTCGAGAATGTTTTCCAGTTCGCGGACGTTGCCCGGAAAGCCGTGCTCCATCAGCTGCGCCATCACCTCGTCCGAGACGCCTGCGATGCTTTTGTTCTGGAGCCGGTTGAACTTGGCGACCAGGTGCTCGACCAGCAGGGGGATGTCCTCGCGTCGCTGGGCCAGCGGCGGCAACTCCAGCCGTATCACGCGGATACGATAGAAGAGGTCATCGCGGAACTTGCCGTGCGCGACCCGTTCGGCCAGGTTTCGGTTGGTCGCGGCAATGATGCGAACGTCGACGGGGAGCGGTTCGATGCCGCCCAGGGGCTCGATCACGCGTTCCTGGAGCACCCGGAGCAGCCGCACCTGCATCGCCGGGGAGACGTCGCCGATCTCGTCCAGGAAGAGCGTGCCGCCCTCGGCCAGGGCGAAGCGCCCGGGCTTGTCGCGGCGCGCGTCGGTAAAAGCCCCCGCTTTGTGGCCGAACAGCTCGCTCTCCAGCAGCGTGTCGGGCAGTGCGGCACAGTTGACCGCCACGAACGGCCTCTTCCGCCGCGGCGAGAGGTTGTGAATCGCCCGGGCGAAGAGCTCCTTGCCCGTGCCGCTGGGGCCCTCTATCAGTACTGTGCTGCTGCTTTCGGCAATCTGCGGCAGAATCTCGAACAGTCGCTGCATCGCCGGGCTGCGGCCGACGATGTCCTCGAAGGTGTACCGTCCGTGGAGTTCCTTTTGCAGCTCTTCCAGTTGCGTGAGGTCCTGGAACGTCTCGACGCCGCCGACAATGTGGCCCTCGGGGTCCTTCAGCAACGCCGTCGAGAGGCGGATCGGGACCCGACGGCCCTGGCTGTCGATGATGTGGGCCATGGCGTTGACGACGGGCTTGCCCGTCCGCATCGTGTGGCGCAAGGCGCAGCGGCCCTCGCAGACGTTCGCCCGGAACACCTCCGAGCACAGTCGCCCGACGGCTTCCTCGCGCCGGACGCCGGTGATCCGCTCGGCCGCACGATTGAATACGCCGATCCGCCACTGGGGATCCACGGTGAAAACGCCCTCGTTCACGGAATCGAGAATCGTGGTCTCTCGCTGGTCGCCGCCCATGGGGTCCATCTGCCGTGACTCCTTTATATAGGGGGCCCTCGGGTCGGGGGCCGCATTCGTGCATTATACAAGCACCGACGGCGGTCGGCAAGGCACTCTGCAATACTGTTGGGGCCGGCGTTGTGCCTCCTGCCTCCGCAGCGGGGCGAAGCCCGCCCCAGGCCCGGTTGGCACGCGAGTTGCTTATCCTTATGGTATGAAGATCGCCATTCCCCATTGGCAAGGCCGGGTCAGCCCCGTCTTCGACGTGGCCGAGAACCTTCTCGTGGTGGAGTTGGACGACGGCGGGGCGGAACGGTCGCGGGTCCAGGCGGGCCTGCGGGCCGAGTCGCCGCACCACCGTGCGTCGCAACTCGCCGAGACCGGGGCCGAGGTGCTCATCTGCGGCGCGATCTCCTGGCCTCTGGAAATGGCCTTGACTGCCCATGGGGTGCGGGTGATCGGTCAGACGTGCGGCAACATCGAGGAGGTGTTGGCCGCCTTCGTCAGTGGACGACTCAGTGACGGCGCGTTCGCGATGCCGGGTTGCTGCGGTCGCCGTCGGCGCGGACAAGGACGCGGCCGAGGGCGATGCCGCGGCGGCCGGCACGGACCGCCCTGTTGAAAGGAGGCACGAGATGCCAGGTGGTGATGGAACAGGCCCGGTCGGGATGGGCCCGATGACTGGACGCGGCGCAGGCTACTGCGCCGGGTACGCGATGCCCGGGTACGCTAACCCCGTCGGCGGCCGCGGATTCTTCGGTTGGGGTCGCGGCGGTCGCGGATTCGGCGCGGGCATGGGCGGCGGCCGCGGCTGGCGGAACCGTTTCCGGGCGACCGGCCTGACGGGTCGCCAGCGCGGCGGCTTCGTGCCGCCGATGGCGCCGCCGGTGGGCGTCCCGCCGTACGCGGCGCCGACCCCAAAGCAGGAGCTCGACGCCCTGAAAGGGCAGGCCGAGTACTTGCAGGAGGCCCTCGCGGGCATCCGCACGCGGATGGAGGAACTCGAGAAACAAGCCGCCGAGTCCTGATCCCGTCCTCAGGCTGGCGGCAGGCGACAGAAGCCCGTCGGGCCGCGGCCCTCTCATCGGCCGCCGGCCCGGCGGCGCGTCGCATCACCCACCTCGCGCCTCCCGGCCCGCCATGCCTGCGGACATAATCAGTATACTGTCCCCGTTAGCCCCCCGTTAGCCCGTCCCCGTTAGCCCGGGTTCCGAGCCTGTCCGCCAGCAGCGCGTAGGGTGGGTCCACCGGACCCACGCGGTACTTTGCGGTTGTCTGGTCTGGAGCGGAAGCGTATGGTATCTGCAGGACAAACTATTGGCGGGCTTTCCTGCCGGGTGGCACGTTGTCTTTCACCGTGGTGACCTTGGCCCGGCGGGCGATCCTCGCGACGGCGGAGTCCCTGCGGCTGCCTGGCCAAGCCGTCCGGGCCGCGCGGCTCGTTCCGCGTGGGTCCGGTGGACCCACCCTACGGGCTCCGCAGGCATGGGGCGTGTCTGGCGGACGGTCCCCAGTTGCGTGGGCCAACACCAAGCCAGCAGGCATAAGGAGGCGCTGCGATGCTTCACTCTGACCGTATCGCAACGGTTGTGTGCTGGCTGACTGTTGTTGTGGCCGGTCTCGGTGTGAATGGCTGCGAGCGCTCGCGGTCGTGGCCGCTTCTGAGCTATGATGATGTACTGGCGACTAATCCGGCGGATGAAACGTGGTGCTATGCGGAAGAGGCCGGTGAGCATCGGCACATTGTAGACCCATCTGGTGCGTTGGCGAAGACGGTCGGCCAGTCGGCACTGGTTGTGATCCTGGAGCACTTCTCGTTCAGCCATTGGAATGGTCACAGCGACTGGTCCATGGTTGTCTACTGCTCCGGCGACCAAGGCACGTGGCTGTACGTGGGACACTCGCCGGATGAGCAGGGGGCGGTAGAAGCGAAGGACTACTTCGCCCCACTGAGATCGTTTGAGTTGCGCGGCCCAGAGCGCGATGTCGACACGCTTGCCCGCACGCTGGTGGATTCCACCCAAAGCCCGCTGACGCAGAGACGGTGGGTAATATATGACATGGATTATGTGTTGTTTATCACGGTCAGGGCAAACGGTCGCATGGTGCGAAGGGTGTTTGTCAATGCCGACTTCGGATCAGGCTGTCTTCTGGGCGTGAAAGTGCCACAGGACGATGCGCAGCGATACAGCAAGGGGTGTGATGCCGAGAGGCAGTTGAACGATGCCGTCTGCGTGCTGGCAACGAGCAAGTACACCTATCCCTGGAAACCGTGGTGGCAGAGCGAGCCTGAATCGTCCGATGATGGTTCGCCGTAGAGGGGGTAGCGGGTAAAAGGGTGGGTCCGCCGGACCCATTGCACGGGCTTGATAGTCAATATACTGTCCCGGATGGCCCGAAGTGGGGTGAACGCAATGCAGGTGCAAGCACGGCTGTGCCGGTTCATAGACCAATCGCGTGTGACAGTGGCCCTCGCCAGCCTGCTTCTGGTAGCAGGTTGTGGATCGGGCGGGCTGACGGTGGATCTCTCACGGGCATTCTCAGCAGCTCCGACATATGCCGTGTGTGAGCATGCCGGCGGCCTCGACATGACGGGCATGGCGTTCTTCTCCTTGCGCCATCTCTCTGCGGCGCAGACTCCGTCTGGACTGCGTGGGACCGTGCGCGAGTGGCGATGGGACGCGTCTCTCTACGGTACGGCGCGCGCGAAAAGTCCAAAGACGGTGCCGGAAGCGATTGCGGCAGTGGAAGGTGGCTTGGAGAAGCAGCTGTTCTGTTATACAGAAGGGGTGGCGGTCGGGCTGACATGGGACGCCGCGCCGCGGTGTTTGAATGAGCCTCAGGAGGAATCGCTGCGCAGGAGTTCCAGCCTCGCCGACATTCTCGATACGTTAGGACTCGGCTTGATGATCCGTGGGTACTACTTCGCGAATGCACCTGATGCAATCATCAGCCCTGCAGACGATGCGCGCTTCAAAGGAGAGGGCCCGGAACGCGCGTGCGTGGCCTGGGTCGAATGCGCGGACCGCTTCGTGCCCCGCTGCATCATCGTCGACGGACCTTATCATGACGAATCGCCTGAGCCATTCGCGGCACATCGCTACGTTCTGATTACCAAAGAGCACCTGTTCCGTGTGGCTCCGATTCGTCCGCTCCTGTCGTCCGGTTTTCCGCTTCCGGATCGGGACACTTGGTATCAGGCAACGGTGCCCGTGACCACAAGCCCGACATTGGGAACGCTCATTCATCGTTTTGAGGTCAGTACCGGCAAACGCATCCTGAAGCTGCCGCCCAGGTTGGCGGGAGCTCTGAGCAAGCGGGTCCACATCTCTGGGGGTCAGTCTGACCGCGCGTTGTCAGTCGTCGAGATGGGCTTCGCGCTTGCCGATTGTGCCCGGACGCTTGACAAGCCTCGGGCCGATAGAGCCTGGGCCCTCTACGAGACAGCGGATTCGTGGCAACTGGAGGAACTGCATCTGCCACGTGGCAGATGACAGGCCGGGTGGCCGGGCGGAGACGGTGGAGGGGGAGACTCTGTGACTGTGCCACGGCGGGTCTTGCCCGCCGTGCTGACGGGCGAGGATGGTTCAGTGAGTAGGGTGGGGCCGCCGGACCCATTGCGCGGGCGTAATAATCAATATACTGTCCCCGATGGCCGCGGGCGTAATAATCAATATACTGTCCCCGATGGCCGTCCCCGATGGCCCGTCCCCGATGGCCCGGGACCTACGGGCCCCCTTGGCACACACGGGAGCTGAACGTCATGCGACGGAGTTACAATGTGGGATAAGTATGCGGCGATCACAGCGGTCTGGGTGAGCGTGTGTATTGCGTATGCTCTATGGCACGGTCGGCGCGCGAGCACACGCCGGTGTGTGCTGGGGTTAGCCTTCCTCGCCATAGCCGCAATGTCGGTCGTCGGTATGTGGGCACTGGAGTCCACAGGCTTCTGGGCGTCGGGAGTGGCGTACGACTGGCAGCTCATGGGGGCACTCATGGCAACGTGTGTCTGGGGCATCCTATCGGGTGTTGGGGTGATGTTCAGGCCGTATTGTGCGGGCGCGGGGCGGGGCCGCACGTGGCCTGCGTATTTCTATATGGCCGCATGGGGGCTGAGCGGGGTGATTATGGCGGACTTCATTGCCGCGGCCTTGGTTCACGGGCAGCCATTGATTGTGCGGCTCTGGAGTGTCCTGCTGTGTTGTGCCGGATAGGGTGGGTCCCCGGACCCACGCCACGGGCTGTCCCCGTGTACCGCAAGCAGAGAAGCCGTAGGAGAGATGCCATTCAACGCAAGGGACCGAATAGGCCGAGTTCGTACCGTGTGACATTGCGCTGGTGGCTCGTACTATTCGTCCCGGTGGCGTCACTCCTCCTGGGGGGCGCTCTGCTGGCAAGGCATTGTGGGTTCATGTGTGAGGAGCGGTCGTGGGAGAAGCTGGTCTTGGAGGCCATTGCGATAGGCGTCTCGGTGCCTCTTGCTCTGGTGTTGTCTTGGCTCATTCGGCGTTGAGATCTACGGGGACACCATACTGCCTAGTCGGCCAGCCTCGCCCCGTCAGGCATGCCGAAGGGCTTGAACCCACCGCGTGTCTGCACGCGGCTATTTGCGGACGCACACACTGAGATACCCCATATTCTGTCGTCTTGAGCACATGAAGGGCGGCTCGCCCCTCGACGAGGCCCGGGGCTTGCAGCGAGCTGCGCCTACGTTTGGCGCGGGGGGGGGAGGAGACATGCCGCGTGGGTCCGGTGGACCCACCCTACGGGCTGCGGACATAATCAGTATACTGTCCCCGTTAGCCCTGTCCCCGTTAGCCTGTCCCCGTTAGCCCCCCGTTAGCCCCCTGTCCCCGTTAGCCCCCCGTTAGCCCATGCCGCGTGGGTCCGGGGGACCCACCCTACGGGCTCGACGGCGCTCGGGGCGCCTCTCGGTGCAAGCAGGGCGAGGGGTCTTTGTGGGGCCGGTCTCAGGTGAGGGGAAATGCGGCCAGGAGTTTCTTCTTGAACGCGGCGGCGCGCGCCTGGGGATCGGCGGCGGCGATGATGTCGCTGCACACGGCGACGGCGGTGGGTCCGGCGGCGAGCACCGGGTCGAGGTTCTCCAGGGTGATGCCGGCAATGGCGACGCAGGGCAAGGGGGCGGCGGCGCAGCGGACGTCGCGGAGGCCGTCGACGCCGATGGTGAAGTCGCGGCTCTTGGTGGAGCTGGCGAAGACGGGTCCGACGCCGAGGTAATCGGCGCCGTCGGCCAGGGCGTGGGCGGCCATCTCGGGCGTCTGGGCCGACACGCCCACGACGGCCGACGGGCCGAGCACCTGGCGGCACGCGCGGACCGGCAGGTCGTCCTGGCCGACGTGGACGCCGTCGGCGCCGGCGGCGCGCGCGATGTCGGCGCGGTCGTTGACGATCGACAGCGCGCCGGCCCTGTGGCAGCGCTCGGTCACGGCATGCGCCAGGTCGAGCAACTCGCCCGCCGGCATCAGTTTCTCGCGCAACTGGACGGCGTCGGCGCCGCCGGCCAGCACGGCGTCCACGGTCTCCAGCGGCGGCAGGCGGCACAGGCTGCCGGTCACCAGCACATAGAGCCGCACGGATGCCAGCCGAGCCGTGCCGTGGAGGACGGCGTTGAACGCTTTCTCGAGGGTGTAGACGCGGTATCTCAGTTGTTCGAACGCGGCGGCGGCCTGGGCCGAGAGGGGCTTGGCGTATTCCTCGAGGGCGCGCAGCGACTCGGGCAACCGCTTCAGGGCGGCGCGGAGCACGTCGTCGGCGCCGGTGCGGGCGGACTCGGTGGCGGTGGTGATGGCGGTGCCGACGTCGCGCGGCGTGTCGCGCGAGGCCAGGAGCTCGCGCTGGGGGAAGACCTCGGCCGCGGCGCGCAGGTCGTGGCGAAGCTGCTTGACGAGCTCGCACAGTGTCGCGGCGTCGAGGCGGAACCGGGCGTACTCCTCGACGACGCGCAGGGCCTCGCGCGTGCGGTTGAGGTTCGCGTCGAGGATGCGATACAGATCGGCGTGGTCGGTGGCCATGGGAGTTATTGTACCCGTTTTCTGCCGCGGCGCAAGCGGTCCAGGTGCGAGAGGGTCTTCTCGGCCGACCGCGGGTCGCTCCTGGGCAGCGACAGCACAAGGCGATCCACATCGAGTCGGTCGAACACGAGATCCAGCTCCTCGGGACGACAGTACATGAAGAGGTTGCGGTCCAGCTCGAGGATGCGGCGGTAGAGGTCCATCCAGTCGGCCACGTCCTGGGAAGCGCCGGCGCCGGGGATCCACTGAATGGAGCGAATGCCGGGGACTTCGCAGATGGCCTCGATGTGGCGGATCGCGCCGGGGCCGTCCAGGTGATAGACCGCCACGTCGAGCCCTGCCGCCTGTCGGTGCAGGATCGGCAGGGCGAAGTCGCGGAACATGGCCGGCCCGATCATGCACGAGAAGTCGCATTGAAGGGGATACGTGCGGCCGGGATACCAGAGGCCGATCCAGCCGCAGGTGCCGCCCGAGTCGGCGAGCAACTGGGGGGCGAGGCGATCATAGACCTGGAACCATCCTTTCAGCACGGCCTCTTCGCTGCGTCGCACGTCGTCGGGATGCTCGAGGAGGTCGGCGCACAGGGCCTCGGGGCCTCGGAAGTAGCTGGTGATGTCCATCGCGCCGCCGATGTCGGTCATGGAAGTGATCCACCGGCCGCGTGAGGCGGCGATGCTTTCGCGCGTGATGGCCTGGGCGGCCAGCCAGCAGGGGTTGTCTTCGTGGAGGCACAGCGTGGGCGCGGTGGCCCAGTCGTCGATGAGGGGTTCCTGCCAGAGCGTGGTGGGCTGCGGCGTCGTGCGGCACCCCATGAAGGCGGCCAGGGAGCCCGGTCCGAGGTTGACGAAGTGAAACGGAAACGCGTCGGCGAGCCAGTCGGTCGCCTCGGCGGCCTGCTCGAAGCGCGACACGGCGGCTTGGGCATCGGTCCACCATGACCAGAGGCGGTGCGCGTCGTCGGTCGGCGGCTGATGCTGCCTGGCGAGGCGTGCGGCGTCGTCGGGCTCGATGGCCGTCAGCCGCACCAGCGGCCCGTCGGCCAGCTCCTGTCGATGCCAGGCGGCGACGCGGTCGAGACGGCGTCTGCGTTCGGCTGATTCGAGGAATGGCACGGCCGCCTCCTTGATGCAAGAAAAGAACCCTCGCCACGACTCCGGTTGGCTTCTTGCAGGTGGAGTGTAGCGAGGGTCCGCACCAAGTTCAAGAACGACTGTTCCTCACTGGTCCAGGTCGTCCGACCCGACGTACTTGTAGACGCCGTTGTTTTCGTGGGCGATCCTGATCAACAGATTCTCCGCGGTCGGGTACAGGAAGCAGATGGTATCGATCCGCGCGCCGGCGCGGCGATTGAGGTCGCGGACGCTGTCGGCCACCTTCGCGTCGAACTCGCCGTCGGTCAGGAAGATGATCCTCTGCGGCTTCAGGGCCAGGGCGCGGCGGAAGGCCTCGAGGGGTTCGGTCTGCCCGGCGGGGGTCACGCTGTCGATGAAGTCCAGGGCGGCCTCTTTGTGGGCGTCGGTGGCGCGGACGAGGGCCCGCGTGGGCATCTCCTGCGGCTGGCCGCTGGAGTAGAAGATTACGTGGAACCGCTGCCCGCCGCGAAGGTACCCGATGGCTCGCTTCAGGTGCATCTTGACGATGGCCATCGAGTCGGTCATCGAGCCGCTGCGGTCCACGATGTAGACGACGTCGCCCTGGGCCGGGACGGGGAAGAGGCCGGTGCCGCGGCCGTCGGGGCCGGGTCCGTTGCCGATGCCGTCGGGCCCGGCGATGTCGAAGCCGCCGGCACCGGGAATGCCGATGGACTTCTGGCCGTCATCGACGGCAATGATCGTGGCCAGGCTGGCCGCCCGCGTGAAGGTCAGGCCGGCCTGGGGCACGTCGGCCAGGCGGCGGCTGTGCCCCGCGGGTGTGTTGCGGCCGTCTGGCCGCTTGGGCACGTTGTACCGGATCTGGCGGACGACCTCGGCGCCGGCGCGCGGCGGGGGCTCGTCGGGCGGTCGCACGACGCTCCAGGCGAACACGAGGGAACACAGCAGCAGGGCCAGGTGCACCATCAGGCTGGTGCCCCAGGTGGGAATGCCGGCAGCGATGCGGGTGAGGGACGGGCCGGGCTCGGCGGGGACCTCGTCGGGGGCGGCCTCGCCCTGAGCCAGGGCCAGCAGGCCGCAGTTCGGGCACCGGGCGGTCTGGCGGTGGCGACGCGTGTCTTGGACCCAATGGTGGGCGCACTCGTGGCAGGTGAAACGCAGTGGCATGGCAGACCTCCTCGGAGCCGATCCGATCCGGGGGCGGCGGCGAACGATTCGTCGTCGCCCGACCAACGGGTTCCAGGGCCAGCCGTGCCATGGCACAGGAAACAGCACGCACTTCTGTCATGAGAAACGCGGCGTGCGGGAGGAAGTTCGCCGGAAAAAAGCGAAAAACGTGCGTTGCGCAGGTCTCGGTCCGGGCGGATCTTGCGCCGCAGCCGCAAGATCCCGCTGCGGCAACACTTGCCGATGCATGACGCATGTGGTATGCTGTTGTGTACGCGATGTCGGGCTTTGCCCGGGGGTCTTGTTCTCTGCCGCATGCGGCGGGAGCGGGCCTTTTTTGTTTCCTGCCGCAGCGTTCGAGAGGATCGACGTGCAACGACCGGGAGGCGGCAGCGTGCCCCCGACCGGTGACAGCGGGCTTCCGGGGGAACAGACAGGAAGGGAGCAAGCCATGGGGGCGAGAGTGTGCATCGTGAGACTGGTGCTGTGTGCAGCCGTCTGTCTTCTGGCGGTCGGGCCCGCCCGAGGCGATGACATCCGCGTGCCGTTGTGGCGCGGGGGCGACAACTCGACGCTGTCGATCTTCGACGATTGGATGGGTGAAGAGAACCTGTATGAGCCGGACACGTTTGTCCAGGTGCCGGCCTCGCCGCTGCTGTACGTGGCGGAGGCGGAGGTGGACGGCGCGGCCGCCACGGTGCTTGCGTCGTACCAGGGCCGCGACAACGTGCTGGAGATGTCCAAGGACGCCTTGCTGGTCTTCTTCCTCGACAACTTCGACCAGTACAACCCGCGGAAGATCGTCCAGATGCAGGTGACCTATCACAACAGCGGGTGCGCTCCGTGGTGGCTGTACGTGGACTACTTCTGGGACGGCGACGACGACGATTTCAACACGCCGCTGTTCGAGCTGTGGGACCTGGTGGAGTACGATCGGGAGAACGGCTGGAAGACTCTGGTGTTCTCGTTCTTCATCGAGCCGAACCCTTGGGAAGAGGAAGTGGCGCTGAAGTTCTATGATTTCGGGGCGACGGAGAAGCTGACGTGTTTTGTCGACCAGGTGGTCATCGACACGATCTGCCCGGAGCCCGGGACGATGGGCCTGCTGGCGATCGGCGGCGTGGCGCTGTTCGGCCGTCGTCGCCGCCGTTGATCCGGGGTGGGCGCTTCGGGGAAGCGTCCGGCCGCCAGTGTATTCACAACGCCCCGCCGCATTGTGCCGCGGGGCGTTGCGCTGCGCGGGGCATGGCACCGACTCATTGGCACGGCGTCACCCGGATTGCCTGCTGAAACGGGATGCACCCCCTGTATGGGGGTCGTGTGGTTTTTCCGCAATGACGGGAGCCGGCGGACGTTAAAAGGCCAGGGCGGCCCCGGGTCTGGTCCGGAGGCCGGTCGCGCGCCGTGGCGGTGAGAACCGCGTTCGTTTCGGGACGGGAGTGAAGCGATGTATCGGATACTGATAGTTGCGGCGGTTGGGGTCGTGGTGCTGGCGGTGGGGGCTGTGGGCGTGGTGGTCTGGCATCGCGCGAATCGCACGCCGGCGCCGGTGGTTGGAGTCGGAGGCGGCACGGTGGTTGCGCCGGTCGAGGCGCCGGAGCCGGAACCTGCGCCGGTCGCGCCGCGTCGTCGCCGTCCGTCGCCGCAGCCGCAGGAGACGTCGGCCGCATCGGCCATGGATGCGGCCGTGGCCGACGCCGACGCGGCCGCAGCGGCTGTCGCCGAGGCGTCGGCGGACCCGAGCCTCGACGAGAAGATCAACGGGATTCTGAATTCGCTGACGCGGGAGGAGCAGGAGGCCCTGATGCGGGCCATCGGGCAACGCGCGATGCAGGAACGGGCCGCGCAGCGGCGGTACGAGTTGCCGAGCGACCGGCGTCTGCGTGTGCTGGAGCGGAACCGCAACACGGCCCTGCGTCTGAATGACGTGCAGCGGCAGCAGATCGAGGCACTGAAAGAGTCTCTGAAACCGAAGATCGACGCGGCGACGAGTCCGTTGCGTCAACAGCAGGAGACGTTGCTCGCCCAGGCGAGGGAACTGATGTCGTCGGGCGACCGCGATGCCGGGCGAGCGCTGTTCGAGCAGATGGGCGACCTGCGGCGGCAGATGGAGCAGGCGACGGCGCCGATCGACGAGGAGTACAAGGCGGCCCTGAGCGGCATTCTCGCGCCGGAGCAGCAGGACGCGGTGACGGCGGCGGAGACGTCGGGGACCGACGGTCAGCGTTGGGGCGGCGGGCGGCCCGGCGGCGACCGTCGCGGCGGAGGCCGGTGACGGTCGCCGGCGCTTCGGCATGCGTGACGGGGTAGGCGTGGCAGCCGGCACCCTATGCGCTGGCGTTCGACCCTCACCGCCCCTCGACTGCGCTCGGGGCACCTCTCCCTGCGAGCAGGGAGAGGGGTTGGAGGGGCGTGCTTCGCACGCGCGTTGACGGGGACCGCGTGGCTGCCCCTCGACGGTGCTCGGGAACCACGTCAAGCAGCCACCCTATCCTACAGGAACCGCGTGGGTCCGGGGGACCCACCCTACGCGCTGCATGCAGGCAGGGAGAGTTAGCCGTCGGCATGCCTGACGGGGCAGGCATGGCGCCCGGCCACCGCGGCCGTCGAGGGGCGGGGGCGCGGCGGGGGTGAGCGGGGGCGCGGCTACTGGACCTTCATCTTCTTGCGCAGCGGGGCCCACTCGTTGGCGTAGGCCTGGACCGGGCAGATGCGCTCGCACAGATAGCACCAGATGCAATCGTCGTTGACCGTCGGCAGCGGGTCGAGCCGGATGGCTCCCGTGGGGCAGTTCCGCGCGCACAGGCCGCAGCGCGTGCAGACGTCGGGATCGACCACGTGGTTGGGGAAGGTCCGCTTCATCATGCCGCCCTGGAGGACGTGGCTGAGCAGGAAGTACTTGCCGCCGACGAACGGGTAGCGTGGGGTGGCGAAGCGCGGCTCGTCGCGCAGCCAGCGGCACTCGCCGGGCAACCGCTCGCCGAAATCGCGCGCCGCGGCCAGGTCGTCTTCGCTCGGGCGGCCCCACTCGCGAAAACTCTTCAGGTACATCGGGAAACTGTCGAAGCCGTTGCACGCGAAGCTGTTGACCACCGTGTAGCCGCGACGGGCCAGGCGTTTCTGCATCCGTCGCAGGGTGTTCACGGGGTTGCCGCCATGGGTGATGAACGTGAAGGCCGGCTTCTTGTCCGCGGCGGGCAGCCGGCCGATGAACCGGCGGACGATGGGCGGTTCCTTGTAGTAGAACACGGGCGTGCCGATGCCCACGACATCGTAGGCGGCGGCTTCGGCCGGATCGGTCTTGAGCAGCTCGGCCACGGTGCACTGCATGCCGCCGGCCCGCAGCCCCGCGGCGGCGGCCTCGGCCACGCGTCGCGTCGCGCCGGTCTGACTGAAGTGGACCACCAGGGCCTTGCTCGTTGTCGGGTCGCTCATGAGTTTGCCTCGCATCGTGTGACGATCCAGTCGGCCACGTCGGCGAACACGCGCGACGGGTCGGGCTCGAATTCCAGGGTGTGGCACGCGCCGCCGTAGAACTTCACCGTGCGTTCGGCCGATGTGGTCCGCGTCAGGAACCGGAAGGTGGCCTCGTTGTCGATAATGCGATCGCGCTCGGCCAGAGCCACCATGAGCGGCGCGACGATTCGCGGCGCAGCCTCGGCAAGGTGCCGGTCGAGTCGCCGGCTCTCGAAGAGGAAGCGGGCCGTGGCCTGGTGCAGGGCGAGGGCGTCGTGTCGGAGGAAGTCGAGGCGTTCGGGCGTGGCGGTGAAGAGCTCGGGGTCGTTGAGCGGGATGGGAAACAGGCGCCGGTCGCGGCGTCGCAGGAGCGACCAGGCGATGGCGGCCTTGGTGGCGAACGACACATCCCGCTGGGGGCAGATGCCGGGACACAGCAGGACGGCGCCGGCGTATCGCGTCCCGTGCATGGCGGCGAGGGCCGCGGCGAGTTTGCCGCCCCAACTGACGCCGACCAGGACCAGGGGCAGCCGTCCGGCGGTGGGCCGCCAGTCGGCCAGGGCGCGGTCCTCGAGGTCCGTGACGTCGCGGGCCAGTTGTTCCCAGGCGTCGGCGTGGCCGCGGTCCGGGGCGTTGCGTCCGCTGCCGCGGCGGTCGGGCAGGTAGACGGCCAATCCGGCGTCGGCGAAGCGCCGGCTGGAGGCCTCGTACCAGCCGCCGTGGCTCTGGATGCCGTGCAGATAGACGACGAGGCCGCGCGGCGGGCGGGCCGAGTCGGGCGCCCAGCGTCGGCAGAACAGCTCGTAGCCGTCGGCGGCGCGCAGCGAGAGAGTCTCAACGGGGCTCATGGCATCAGACGATAGACGGGGGCGCGGCGGAAGTCAAGGGCCGCGAGGCGGGTATGCCTGACGGGGCAGGCATGGCACCCGGCGGATGCGGCGCGCGTTCACGCGGGATCGCGGCGGCGCAGGTAGGCGACCCAGCGCGTAGGTCGGGTCAACAGGCCCGACGCTTGTGCGGGCAGGGTGTTTCGGCACGGCGGACCTTCGGATCCGCCGTGGCACAATGGTGGAGGCTTGCTCATGCCTGACGGGGCAGGCATGGCACCCAGCAACAACGAACCACACGTCGAATTGTCGGACAGGCTCGGCGGGGCAGGCATGGCACCTGGCATGCCGCGCGACGGCTGTACCGAGGACTCAGGCGGCGTCCTGGCGGCGCAGGTAGGCGACCCAGTAGGGCAAGGCGACCAGGGCGGCGCCGCCGACGATGTTGCCGAGGGTGACCGGGAGGAGATTCTTCCAGAGGAAGGTGCCCCAGGTGAGGCCGGGCGTGGCGCCGCCGTCGAGCAGCAGGCCGAGCGGCACGAAGTAGAGGTTGGCGATGCTGTGCTCGAAGCCGGCCAGGACGAAGGCGGCGATCGGCGGCATGATGACGACGACCTTGTCGACGACGGATCGTCCGGCGGTGGCCATCCAGACGGCCAGACAGACCAGTGCGTTGCAGAGGACGCCGAGGAGGAAGGCCTGAGAGAACGTGTAGTGGAGCTTGGCTGCCGCGACGGAGACCATGAGTCGGCCCATCTGTCCGCCGTGGAGGAGTTCCTGTCCGCTGGCGGCGACAAGGGCGGCGGCGGCCACGGCGCCGACGACGTTGCCGGCGAAGACGACGGCCCAGCTCCGCAGCAGTTCGTCGAGGCGCAGCCGCCGCGTCAGGCAGGCCGCGACCTGGAGCGCGTTGCCGGTGAACAGTTCGGCGCCGGCGACGACGACCAGGACCAGGCCCATGGAAAAGGCGATGCTGCCGACGAGGCGCGACAGGCCTCCGGGGGGCGCGGCGACCAGGGCGGCCGTGAAGGCGTTGGCGCCGGCGCCGATGAACGCGCCGGCCATGAGGGCCAGCACGAACTGGCGCGACAGGGAGGCGCGGGCGCGCACGGCGGCGGACGACGCGATGCGGCAGGCGATCTCCGGCGGGCTCAGCGGGTCGGCGTGCGGCGCAGTCTCGTGGTTCACGGGGCAGCCTCCGTCGGCGACGGTCCGGGGAACAAACGGGTACGACACGCGACGGTAGGGTACCGGCGGGGTGGTCGTGCGCCCGGTGGCGCACGTCACAATCCGTGGAAGATTCCGAGCCCGTGACGAAGGAAGCAGGCGGCGGGCGAGGCCCGGGAACTGCGTCAAGCCGTCACCCTGCGGCCGTCGCGGGTGCGGCGGCTCAGAGGTCCATGAACTCGACCATGTAGGCGATCGTGACGGCGGTCCCGTCGGTCTTCTTCAGGCCGGTGATTTCGACCCAGAAGCGGTCGCCGGCCTTCAGGCCCGGCAGCACCGGGCGGAAGATGACGGCGTTGGGGATGCCGCAGCCGTCGAGGCTGACGTTGAAGTGGTCCAGGGGGAGCGGCTCCTTGGCCCGCCGCTCGGGATCGGCGTCGGTGGGGTTCCTGCCGGGGCGGACCGGCCAGACGGTCGCCTTCACGGCGGCAGGGTCCGGCTTGGCGTAGTGCGACGGGTTCACCGAGACATGCCAGGCGTGGCGGTAGTGGAAGAAATCCAGGGGCAGCAGCCCGCGCGGCGGATAGCTCACGTAATCGTAATCGGGCACGTCCTTGCGGTCCGCGCTATCGACCATCATGGCCGAGAACTCGCCGCTCTCGCCGAAGCCGGTCGTGACCATCGACGGGTTGAGGCACCATCGACGGTGACCGACCCTGGCGATGTTGCTCGGGTCGCTGTCTTCCATGTACATGTCCACGGACCCTCTGGTGGCGCGGCCCTGGGCGAGATTGGCGTGGCTGGTGCCGTAGTAGGCCTTCTTGAACTGGTCCTCGGGCAGGCCGGGGTTCGTCGGATAGTGGTCCAGGTGCCCCAGCCGGGCACAGAGCTGCGCCGCCGCGAGGGCGGAACCACATTGGGCCGGGTCGAGCTTGATGTCGTGGGGCACGTCGCAGAGGTAGCGGTAGGCGTTCAGCCGGGCCAGGGCATAGAGATTCGTCGGATCGCGGAGCGGATCGGTCGCCGCCTGGGCGGCCTGGGCGACGACGTGGTCGGTGGTCCGCAGCGTCGAGGCGCCGGCGGGGCCCGCGCCGCCTCCCTGGCCGCCGGGCCGCCGGTTGCCGCGCGGCGCGGCGCCGCGAATCATCCCCGGAGCGTCGATGCCGAAACTGCCCATGATCTTGTTGAGCGCCTCGTTGATCTGGCGGCCCGACTTGGGGTACAGGAGCTGGTCGTTCCAGAAGACCTGTTCCTTCAGGAGGTTGCCCTTCTCGTCGGTCTCGGCGTAGGCGCCGTGGAGCTTGCCCTCGCGGTACTCGGCCTTCAGGCGCACCTTGCCCGAGTCCCAGAAGTACGTCTGCAACCCGTCGAGCTGGCCGGCCTTGTACTGTCCGCGCACGGCGACCTTGCCGTTAGGATGATGAGCCAGGTACTTGCCGTGCTTGCGGCCCTCGGCGTCGGTGGCGTACCGTTCCTTGATCTTCCCGTCGTCGTACCGTTCGATGACGTCGTCGGCCAGAAGGGCGCTCGCGCCCAACCAGCCCAGCCCGATCGCCAGAAGCACCCGCCGTGTGGTTCCCGCCATGGAATCCGCCCTCAGATGTACTGCACGCCCAGTACATGGCTTCTATACGATCCAGCAGGCACAAATACGCAGGGAAAAAGGCTCATCAGGCATTTTCGGGACGCCGCTGCACTCACCCCTCCCCCTTCCAGGGGGCGGTGAGGGTCGGGCGGAGAAGGCGCTTCGAGATCGCGACGTTCTTTCCGTGCGTCACCCTCACCCGGCCCTTCGGGCCACCCTCTCCCCTCAAGGGGTTAACGGCCCCTCCCCCAGCGTCGGGCCTCGGCGACCAGGGCGGCGAACAGGGCCAGGTGCCGGCGCTCGCGGTGCAGATTCTCGGGATGCCACTGGACGCCCAGGAAGAACCGGTCGGGCCGGGGATCCTCGATGGCCTCGATCAGTTGATCATCGAACCACGCCACCGCCCGCAGGCGCCGTCCGGGCAGTTCGACGGCCTGGTGATGGCTGGTGTTGACGTTCAGGGTTCGCGTGCCGACGATGGCGGCGAGGCGGCTTGTGGGGTCGATGCGCACGGCGTGTCGCGGCCGCGGGGCGCCCTCGGGACGCACGTGGGCCTGATACGCCGCGGCCACGTCGGGCAGGTGCTGGATGAGCGTGCCTCCGCGATGGACGGCCAGGGTCTGCGCGCCCAGGCAGACGCCGAGGGTGGGCATGCGGCGGCGGTCGGCCCAGGCCACCAGACGCGCGTCGGCCTCCTGACGGACTCGGGCCGTCAGGACGGTTTTCGGATGCGGTTTCTGCCCGTAGGCGCTCGGGTCCAGGTCGGGTCCGCCGACGACCAGCAGGCCGTGGCCGCGGGCGACGAGCTGCCGCCAGGCGGCGTCCGAGCGTGGTGCCTCGATGGGCGGCACCAGGAGCGGCTCGCCGCCGGCCTTGACGATGCTCGTGACGTAGTCGGCCGGGAGCAGGACTTCGCCGGCGGGCGGCACGTCGGCGGTGACGCGGTAACTGGTGGCGATGAGGATGGTGGGCCTGGCGGGACCGGGGCGGCTCATGCGTCGTCCCCTCGGCGGATGAGGCGGCCGGGCTTGTCGCCGGTGTGCTGGCGGTCGCGCAGGACGAAGCGTCCGGCCACGAGGACGTGGCGGATGCCCTCGGGCGGCGCGATCGGCTGGACGTAGGTGGCGCGGTCGGCGAGGCGTTCGGGCTCGAAGACGACGACGTCGGCGACGGCGCCCGGGGCGAGGCGTCCGCGGCGTGTCCATCCCATGGCCTCGGCCGGCAGGCCGGTGAGGCGGCGGATGCCCTCGCCCCAGCTCATGAGGCCGGCGTCGCGGACATAGTCGGCCAGGAACCGCACGGGCGTGCCGAAGGCGCGCGGGTGGGCGCTCTGGCCGGGCTTGCGCTCGAAGTCGCGGACGCTGGAGTCGCTGGCGACCATGACGAACGGCAGGGCCAGCAGCCGCCGCAGGTTTTCCTCGCTCATGGAGAAGTGGACCGCGCCGGTCTGGGTGTCGTCGTCGGCGACCAGGTCGAGGGCGGCGTCGAGCGGGTCGATGCCGCCGCCGCGATGACGGGCCAGGTCGGTCAGGGTCTTGCCCACGGCGTCGTTCAGGGTCTCGCGGCCGACGCTGATGACCATGACGCGGTCGGCCAGGTCGGGCTCGCCGTGGCTGTCGACGATGGCCTGTTTGAGTTTCGGTCGCATGGCCGGATCGCGCAGGCGTTTCAGTTCGGCGTCGCGGCCGCCGTCGAACACCCAGTCCGGCAGCAGGATGCTGTCCAGCGAGGTCCACGAGGCCAGGTACGGGTAGCGGTCGCAGTAGAACGGGACGCCTCGGTCGCGGGCGTCGCGGAGCGTGTGGATGAGTTCGTCGATCTTGTGCCAGTTGCGCGGCCCGGCGGTCTTGACGTGGCTGAGGATGCCGCGGCACTCGGCGCCCTCGACGATGGCCAGGAACTCGCCGACGGCGTCCATGAGGCGGTCGCCTTCGTTGCGGATGTGGCTGGCGTAGAGGCCGCCGTAGCGGGCGGCGACCCGGGCCAGGCGGATCAATTCGTCGGTCGATCCGTAGCAGCCGGGCGGATAGACCAGGCCGCTCGACAGGCCGCACGCGCCGGCCTCGAGGCCCTGGGCCAGCAGTTGGGCCATGCGGTCCAGCTCGTCGGCGGTGGCGGGGCGGTCGTCGTAGCCGACGGTCATCGCTCGCAGGTTGCCGTGGCCGACGAGGACGGCCCGGTGAATGCTCGATCCGGCCCGTTCGGCGCGGGCGAAGTAGCCGGGCCCGTCGAGCCAGTCGATCTGGACGCGGACGTCGGTGAGCAGTTGCTGACCTTTGTCGCGCAGGGCTTCGTCCAGGGGGAACGGGCTGCCGCCGCAGTTGCCGCAGACCTCGGTCGTGACGCCGGCGGCGACGCGCGACTGGGCGAGCGTGTGGTGCAGGGCGGCCGTTTCGCCGTGGGCGTGAATGTCGATGAATCCGGGGGCCACGGCGCAGCCGCGGCAGTCCACCACTTCGGCGTCGCCCGGCGTTGCGGCGGCGCCGGCAGGTGTCACAGCGGCAATCGCCCCGTCGCGAATCCACACGTCGGCCTCGCGTCCGTCGGCGCCGGACCCGTCGTACACCCAACCGCCCTTCAGCCAGACACTCGCCATGGAAGCCTCCCCGTCGTCGTGTCTCATCGGCCGCTACGGCGCCATCCGCCGCACCGGTGGCGGGCAGTATATCCTCCGACGGGCGCACTACCAAGCAAATGGTGGAGGCTCGCTCATGCCTGACGGGGCAGGCACCCGGCTATGATGGGCGGCTCGCCTCTCGACGAGGCTCGGGACTTGCAGCGAGCCGCCCCTACGGTTGGCGCGGGCAAAGGTTCGAGGCATTCGGCATGCCTGACGGGGCAGGCATGGCACCCGGCGCGTAGGTCGGGTCAACAGACCCGACGCTTGTGGGGGCAGGGTGTTGCGGCACGGCGGACCTTCGGATCCGCCGTGGCACAATGCGGACCGTCAACGATCATGGCCACGCTAGCGTGGCCATGCCACCCGCCGTGGCACAACGGTGGGGGCTCGCCCATGCCTGACGGGGCGGGCATGGCCCGCGAGGCAAGCGCAGGGGCGTGGCCGTGAAGGGCCGGCGCCCTACATCTCGCTGCGAACGCGGCGCCAGTATTTCAGGGTCGATGATTTCCTGTCGCCCGTGGGGCCGCCGTTGTGGCGGCGGGCCAGCACCTGGCAATCGTCCATGGATTGCGGCGGATGGACCTTGGCCGCATGGCGGCGGAAGTACGCCTGCACGATCCGTCGGCTCTCGGCGTCGCTGTGGACCCAGCGGTCGTAGTCCCACGGCACCCACTCGGCGTCCTCGGCCTTCAACTGGGCGCAGGCGTCGCGCCAGTACGCGCGGCCGATGTGGTACGGGCCCAGCGAACGGCCGCCGTCACCGCGCGGTTTCTTGCCGCCATAGGATTCCACTTCACGGATCGCGTCCAGCAACCGCACCAGCAGCGACGACTCGCTGTCGGCGCGCACGGCCGTGTCCTGGACACCCGAATAGACCATGACCGTCGCCACCACGACGGCCGCCCACTTCCAGCCCTTCATGTCTGTGCCTCCGGCAATTCCTCCGTCGCGTCCCCCACCAGCAGTCGGCGACAACGGGCCTGTCGCGCCCGCGATGAAGCCCGATAGTATGCCCACGGCGTCCGTGAAATTCAAGTGTGTTCATGGCTTGCCGCACCGCCGCAATCCTCGCCGCGGCTCCCGAACAGAGCCAACCGCCTGTGGCAACAAGGCTTAGAGCCCGCTCCGACCCCCACGAAAGATCGCGAGAATCCTGCGGCTGGTCGCACCCGGGGGCGGGCGACAAACGTCCGCGCGGATCCGGCGGACGCACCCTGCGGGCGGTTGACCCCTCCCCCCTGGAGGGGGAGGGTGGCCCGCGGGGGCCGGGGTGAGGGGACGCGCGGAGAGAACGTGACGAATTCGGGGCGGCTCGCCCCTCGACGAGACTCGGGACTTTCAGCGAGCCGCCCCTACGGTTGGCGGGGGGGGCTCTGGCGTTCGACCCTCACCGCCCCTCGACGGCGCTCGGGGCACCTCTCCCTGCAAGCAGGGCGAGGGGGTGCAGGAGCGTGCTTCGCACGCGGCGATTCGGGGACGCGTGGCTGCCCCTCGACGGTGCTCGGGAACTGCGTCAAGCAGCCACCCTACGCGCTGCGGGGCGTTCGGCGCGTGGGTCCGGGGGACCCACCCTGCCCCCTGTGTCGCGCGGGGACGAAACGTATTCACACACATGGTGGAAGCGCGCCGTGGTGGCGCGCGGTCACAATAGCCGGTCAATCCACGGTTTATTCTGTGCTGTATTAATGCCCTCGCGGCCACCCAAAACGCCCCGGCGGCGGCCGTAACCATTTGTTATACAAGGCGCTACGGTTTTTTCGGGCGATGGCCTTGACGGTCCTCGTCACCGCCGGTTCCTGCGTTGCCCGGGACTCCAGAATGGTCATACTTAATGTGCCCTGCATTGCACCATGATCGACGCTGTACCGGCATTCGTCTGGAGGGACGCACATCAGCCGGTGGGGATTGTGGGCGCTGCGGCGGATGGAACGCTGCGGACGGGTGGTACGAAGACCCTCGGCGCGTTGTGTCAATTCGGCAGTTCCACCGGCGGCTGGTGCCGCTGTGTGGACCCTTCAGAAAGGAGCTGGTACATGAAGATCCACCTCACGACGTTCAAGACGATGGGCCTTGCCACGGTCGCTGTGGCCATGGCGACACTCCTGGCCACCGGGGCCGGGGCGGCCACGATCAAGTGGGACACGGGGCTCGTCATGCCCGAGGATCCCGTCGTCAACTCCTATGGCGATATTGATCTCGACACCCTGAACATCGCCTCTACGGTCACCACGACGATCAACGTGGCCACCGGCGGCTCGCTGACGTTCAAGGAGATGAACCTCACCAAGGACGACGCGGCGAAGGATCCCACTGGCACGCTCGTGGTCAACGGCAGCGGCCAGGTGGCGGTCGGCACCAGCGGACTGAGCATCGGCCGCGGCGCCACCGGCATCCTGACGCTGAACAATTCGGCCAGTGTCACCGTCAATGGCACCCTGAACGTCGGCCGGGCCTATGCCGGCGTCGGGTCGGGCACGGTTAACATGAACGGCGGCTCGCTTTCCGCGACCGGAAGCTCGTATCTGGGCAACGGTGCGGACTGCTTCGGCGGCATCTACCAGACCGGCGGCGCTGTCTCCTTCACCGGTTTCTTCTACATGGGCAATGCCACGGGCGCCGACGCCGAGTACGTGATTTCGGGCGGCAGCCTCAATATCGTGAAGCCCAACGAGACCAGCACCAACGCCCACCTGTATGTGGGCCGCACGGCAGGCGATGCCACCGCCCAGCTCAAGATCATCGGCTCGGCGGCCACGGTCGATGTCGCCCGCAGCCTCCTTCTCTGCCCTGGCGGCACCCTGGCCTACGTCATGGACGACAGCACGAATCACATCACGACGATTACGGCCTACGGTACCACGTTCTACGCCGGGACGCTGCTGGACCTCAGCCTGCTGGGCTTCACGCCCAGCGATGGCCAGGTGTTCGACCTCATCACCGTGACGAGTAGCTTCGCCAACCTTGCCAACCTTTCGCTGGTCGGATGGGACAGCCTCGCGGGCAACACCAACAAGCTGAAGAACGCTCAGTGGGAAGTCGCGCTCAGCACCGACAGCAAGACGCTGCAGGCCACGTACATTGCGGTTCCCGAGCCGGCGACGATGGCTTTGCTTGGGCTGGGGCTGGTGGGCCTGGTGGCTCGCAAGCGCCGGTAAGCGGACCTTACGCTGCACGCGGCAGGAAGCTCCGGCTTCGGGCCGTGCGGCAGAACCACCGAAGGGCGGCAGGACGGGTTCACCGTTCCGCCGCCCTTCCGCTTTGCGTCGCGCCGGTCATCAAGGCCACGCTCGTGTGGCATGCCACCCGGCGCGTTCTCCAATCGCCTCCCCCACGCGTTCCGGGGAAGGACCGTTGCGCGTGCCAGCGGCTTCGGGGGGGGCCTCGCGGCCCTGGCGGCCCTTGAGGGCGAGGCCTTTTCGCTTGCCGACGGTCGCGGCGGCGGCTAGCATAGCGTGTTGGCGGAGGCACTGCGGGCTCCGCCTGTTTGATTCCCGTGTGGGAGTGTCCCTGCATGCCTGGCGACAAGGCGCAACTGCTTTCGGCGCAAGCACTACGAACAGAGTCCTCGCCGATCAACTACCTCATGGCCCTGGCCTTCGAGCGGCCCGACGCGATCAGTCTGGCCGCCGGATTCGTCGATAACGAGTCGCTGCCGGTGACGGAGATGCTGGCCTGCTGCCGGGAGATGCTCTCGGACCCCGCGGCCGCGCGGGCGGCCCTTCAGTACGGAACCACGCAGGGCCACCGGCCGCTGCGCGAGCGGCTGATCCGGCGTCTGGTGGACCGCGAGGGTCCCGCCGGCGAGGGCATGGCGCTGGACGCCGACCACGTGGTCCTCACGTCCGGCAGCCAGCAGATGCTGTTTCTGATCTGTTCGGTGCTGCTGGACCCGGACGACATCGTGCTGTTGCCGCGGCCGGCGTACTTCGTGTTCATGGACACGTTGCGCGTGTTCGGGGCGCGGACGCTTGGCATCGACATGGACGCCGAGGGGCTGCGGGCCGACCACCTGGACCGGCGGCTGACGGAGCTGGACCGGGCCGGCGAGCTGGGCCGCGTGAAGTTCCTCTACGTCTGTTCCTATTGCGACAACCCGACGGGGCTGACGCTGTCGGCATCGCGGCGGCGCGAGCTGATGGAGGTGGTGGCCCGGTGGCGACGGCGGCAGCAGTTCTATGTGCTCGAGGACGCGGCGTACCGCGACCTGGTGTACGATGCCCAGACGGTGATTCCGTCGCTGAAGAGCCTGGATCGCGGCAACGCCTCGGTGATCTACCTGGAAACGTTCAGCAAGCCTCTGGCGCCGGGGCTGAAGACCGGCTACGGGATCCTGCCGACGTCGCTGGTGGCCCCGGTGCTGGACCAGAAGGGGAGCCACGACTTCGGCAGCGCGAACCTGTGCCAGCACCTGATCTGCCGTCTGCTGGACTCGGGGCGTGCCGACGAGCACCTGCGACAGCTTCACGCCGCGTACCGGCCGAAGCGGGACGCGCTGCTGGGCGCCCTCGACCGGGAGATGAGCGGCCTGGCGGGCGTCTCCTGGACCAGGCCGCTGGGTGGGCTGTACGTCTGGCTGACGCTGCCGACGCGGATCAACACGGACCTGGACGGGCCGCTGTTCAAGCGCTGCCTGGACAAGGGGGTTCTCTACGTGCCGGGCAGCGCGTGCTACCAGGGGGAGCCCGGCTTCGACGCGCCGCGGAACCACATCCGCCTGTCGTTCGGCGTGCCGACGCCGGACGAGAACCGCGAAGGGGTCCGACGGCTGGCCCAGGCGCTGCGCGAGGAAATGGCCTGACGCGATGCGGCTGATTCTTCACCGCTACATCTTCGGCGACCTGATGAAGGCGCTCCTGCTGTCGGGCACGGCCCTGACGAGCTTCCTGGCCCTGGCCTACGCGCTGAGCAGCCTGCGCGACCGCGGCCTCGGGCCGGCGGACTCGCTCCAGCTCGTGGTCTGCTTCATCCCGGCGATGCTCATCTTCGCCATGCCGATTGCCGCCCTGCTGACGACGACCCTTGTCTACGGCAAGCTCGCCTCGGAGAACGAGATCACGGCGTGTCGGGCGTCGGGCATTTCGATGCACACGCTCCTGTGGCCGGTCGTGGTCTTCGGGCTGCTGATCGGCGCGACCAACTTCGTCCTGTTCGACCGCGTGATTCCGTGGTCGTGGCAGCGGGCCGAGCGGATCGGCACCGAGAACCTGGAGCGCATGTTCTTCCACCACATGCGGACGAAGAAGGAAGTGGAGTTCAAGAACGTCTTCTACATCCACGCCAAGCACGTGGAAGACCGGATGCTCTACGGCGTGGTGATCGACTACGACATGGGCGACGGCCAACGGTACCGGGCGTACGCCCCGGCGGCGCACATCAGTTTCCTGCCGCCGGTGTCGGGCGAGCAGGAGCCGGTCCAGGTGACGGCCCGGCGGCCGTCGATCGGCGAGGACATGATCAGCTACGCCCGGGAGCGTGCCGGGAAGCTCCTGGCGTCGTTCCCGAGAGTGGAACGGGTGCTGGTGGTGCTGGACATTGAGGACGGTCGCGGCGTGGCCGAGTGCGTGGCGAGCGTGCGGTACGCCGGGAGCGTGAGCGACCGCCAGGTGCGGGACGATCTGGCGACGGCGATTGCGGCGGTGACCGAGGAGGTCGGCTCGCAACTGGCCGGCGCCGGCGACGCCGGGCGCACCGCCGACGGGCGTCCCGTGCCGCCGCGACCGGAGGAGCTGGCCGCCCAGAGCTGGGACACCGAGGTGGTGGACTGCGGGCGGATTCACATGCAGTTGTTCGACGTTCACGGGAGCGACCCGGACGAGGCGCGGCTCATTCTGGGCGACTACAACATCGTGCGGTCGATCAACGACATCCGCGAGTCGCGACCGCGCGAGATGACGCTGGCCCAGTTGCGGCTCCGGTACCAGCGGCCGCAGGAGTGCTACGCCTACCGTCGGGGCGCGGCCCGAGGCGCCGGGCCCGAGGCCATGGCCAAACTGGCCGAGAAGCTCAAGGCCGAGAGCCTGGCCGAGGAGCACTCGCGGTACGCCTCGATTGTCAGTTGCGTGCTGCTGGTGGGCCTGGGGGCGGCCCTGGGCACGATGTTCCGGCATGGGCACATCCTGACGGCGTTCTCCGTCAGCATGGGCCCCGGGCTGTTCGCCATCTTCGCGATCCTCGTCGGCAAGCAGATGGTGGAGAAGCAGCCGGAGAGCATGCACGCCCTGGTGTGGGTCATCTGGGCCGGCAACCTGGTGCTGCTTGCGATCAACGCCGTGCTGATCCCGCGGCTGCTGCGGCGATAGCGGGGGGGGACCGAGACGAGTCACGACCGATGAAGCTGTGCGACCGTTACATCCTCAAGGGGTTCCTGTTCTCGCTGGCGGTGGTCTTCGTGTCGATGATCGCCCTGACGATCATGATCGACATGGTCGTGAACCTGGACGAGTTCCTGAAGATCGGCCGCGACCAGGAACAGACCATCTCCACGATGGACATCCTGCTGCACATCGGCCGGTACTACATGTACCGGACGCTGGAGTATTTCCAGTGGCTGTGCGGCGCGGCGGTGCTGGTGGCGGCGGCGTTCACGATGGCGCGGCTGAACAAGACGAACGAGCTGATCGCGTTCAAGGCGTCGGGGGTGAGCGTCTATCGGCTGCTGTGGCCCATCATCGTGTGCGGGCTGGCGATGTCGGCGGTCTACGTGATCAACCAGGAAGTGCTGATCCCGCGCTCGGCTAACGAGCTGACGGGCAAGCGGGGCGTGGTGGGATCGGACGAGCCGTTCGAGGTCCGCCACATCGAGGACGCCAGCAATGCCCTGATGAACGCCGAACGGTACCTTCCGGCGGAACAGGCGATGGTGAGTGTCGTGCTGGACGTCAAGGGCCGCCGCGTCCGCTATCCGGTGACGATCGTCCTGCGCGACGAGCAGAGCCGCAACCGCTTCTTCATCACCGCCGACCGCGCGGAGTACGATCCGCGCATCGGCGCCAAGGGCGGGTGGCGGCTCTATCACGAAGTCGTCGGCCAGGACGGATCGACCAAACTCGTCTACGGCGGCAAGAAGGTGGCCGCTCCCGAGCGCGGCCGGGCCCACGCCGTCGCGGCCGTTGAGGAGGGCGAGACCGTCTTCGAGTTCGAGACCGACATCGACCCCGCGGCACTCGTCCGGCGCAAGCACTCGAAGTTCTTCCAGTACCTCTCCTTCATGACCATGCGCGGGCTCCTGAACGATCCCTCGGCCGTGGATCCCCGCGTCGCCCAGGTGACCATGCACAAGCATTTCTCCAAGCCGATCCTGAACGTCGTGCTGCTGCTGCTGGGCCTGCCGTTCGTCGTCGGCCGCGAAGGCAGAAGCTACTTCACCTCCATCGCCGCCTGCATCGGCCTCTTTGTGCTCGTCCTGGCCGTCGAGTACGCGGCCACCGAGTTCGGCCAGTCGGGCCACATCCATCCGATCCTCGCGGCCTACCTGCCGGTCTTCGTCTTCACGCCCGTTGCGGTCATCGCCATGGAAACCATTCGCACCTGAGCGCATCGCTGCCGTCGGGTGCCGTGCCCCGAGCGTCCGCGTGGGTCCGGGGGACCCACCCTACGGTTGCTTCATGGCCACGCCCCTCGACAGGCTCGGGATCTACGACAAGCGTGGCCATGCCTCCCGACACGCCAGCGTGGCGATGCCACGCGACGTTCCATGCCGTTGTGAATCCGGGGCATTCTGACGGAACACGCGCGCCGCCCCGGGGTTTTCTGGTTATCCGGAGGGTCCGAGGCCAAGGTCCGGCCGCCCCGCGCGGCCGCGGCCTTGCAGCGAGTGCCCCGGACCGGCGACCCAGCGAAAGGAGACGGTCTCACGATGAACACGCAACGCGCCCCATGGGCGAAGGTCTTTCTGCTGGCGGGCCTGTGCGTCGGCCTGGCCATCGTGGCGGTGGGTTGCCGGCCCTCGGCGCCGAGCGCCGCGCAGGCGCTGTCCGAGCGGGACCTGATCAGCGGACCCAGCGTCACGGCCGTCGCTCCGGACGGCGCCGACATCCACTGGATCGCGCCGGCGGGTATGCGGGGGTCGTGCCGCCTGCTGGAAGACGCCGCCGGCGTGGTCGTGACCGTGAGCACGTCGGCGATCACCGGCCGCGAGGACGTGCGCTACACGGCCACCCTCAGCGGCCTGTCGCCGGGGCGGCGGTACTGGTACGAGGTGGTGTCGGGCCGCGAGCGGGCCGAGGGCACGTTCCGCACGCCGCCGGCGGCCGAGAGAGGAGTGAACCCATGAGCGACCTCAGACACGATCACGACGCATCGTGGCGGGCGGAATTGGACCGTGCGGCAGAGGCGGCTGGGCTGTCGCGGCGCGAGATGCTGCGTCTGGGTCTGTTCGGCGCCGCGGCCGTCCTGGGCCAGCACTGGAGTGTTCGAGCCCTTGCGGCGGCGACCGCCGGCGGCGCCGAAGCCTTTCACTTCGTCGTCACCGGCGACACGCAGAGCCATCCGCTCCGCATCCGCGCCATCGCCGAGGCCATCGCCCGCGACGTGCCGGCCTTCGTGGTGCACACCGGCGACCTCTGCAACAACTCGAACCATCCCGACCTGCTGGAGGAGCAGTTCTTCGGCCCGTGGCGCGACCTGCTCCGCAAGACCGCCGTCTGGCCCGCGCGCGGCAACCACGAGTACGGCATCCAGCCCTTCGCCGACCTCTTCCGGCTGTCGCCGCAGCGGCTCTGGTACTCCTTCGACTACGCCAACCTCCACGTGGTCATCCTCGACCAGTGGAGCGTCAAGGGCAGCGACACGATGGAGCCCGAGCGTATGGCCGCCATGGCCGAATGGCTCGATGGCGACCTTGCCGCCGTGCAGGGCAAGGCGGACTGGATCATCGTCGCCGGGCATCAGCCCATGTTCAACGTCGCCGGCCACGGCAGCACGTGGGGCCACGAGCGGATTCTGCCGCTGCTGTACAAGCACGGCGTGGACCTGGTCCTCGCCGGGCACTCGCACCTCTACGAGCGCTTCGTTCCCATCGGTCCCCGGGGCGCCAAGCCGATCCACTTCATCGTCGCCGGCGGCGGCGGGGGAACCAACTACGCGTCCGTGCCGAGCCCGATCCTCCTGCGCAGTCACGCCGCGGCGCACTACAGCCTCTATCGGATCGAGGGCGACCGCCTCGACCTGACCGTCAAGGGCTCCGGCGGCACGATCATCGACACGATGACCTTGACGAAGACCGGCGGTGCGCTGGCGCCGGCCGTCCTTGCGGCCGCCATCGAGCCCGAGGACGCCATGCGGCTCCTGAAACCCTACAAGGGCCTCGCCGTCAACGTGACCGAGCGCCCCGTTGCCGGCCGCACGATGACCTGCACGCTGTCGCCCCGGCGTTTCCCCCCGGGCAGCCGCGTGACCTTCAGCACCGATCCCAGCAGTTCGTGGTCCGTCGAGGAGACGACGTTCGAGGCGCCGCCACAGGAGCCGCTCGACGCCGCGGCGGTCTCCGCCGCATCGCCGCCGGAAGACGACGCTCCGGCACCGTGGCTGCTCCGGGTGACTCCGCCCGATGGTGTTCTGCTCGCCGGCCACGGGTTCAGCCCCGACCTCTCGGCGTCGATCCGCCTGGACTATCGCGGCCGCACGTGGTTCTGCCCCTCGGTGCCCGTCGGTCTGCACGAGCTGAGCGTCCGCCGCCTCGCGCCGCAACCGACCGTGGTGGACGTGCCGGCCGCGTCGGAGGCGCTGGTCGCCCAGCTCGCCGGCCTGTCGCGTGGGGGAGACCAGGCTGTGAACATCCGTCTCGACGCATGGGAAGGCGTTCCCTTCCTGCACCTGCCCTCGACGGGCGCCGCCAGCCGCACCATGAAACTGGCGTGGGCGCGCGATGCCCTCTACGGCATTGTCGCCGTCGAGCAGGGGGCGATCCACGTGGACGACGAGTTGCCCTGGAACGCCGACAGCCTGGAGATCAATCTGGAACCCGACGCCGAGCGGCGCACGCGCCTGCTGTCGCGCGGGCCGACGGTCAAGCTCTTCCTCTGGCCGCAGCCCGGGGGCGACGGCGGGCCGGCGTCGTTCAAGCGATCCACCGGCCGTCTGGCCGGCGGTTCGGTGAAGGCCCATTGGCGCAAGACGCCCGGCGGCTACGTCATGGAGTTCCGCATCTCGGCCCGCGCGCTGACCGTGGCCGACGACGGCGCAGGGACGCCCGAGACCGGCGCGCGACCCGACGCCCAGCCGCTCGCCGCCGGCCGCACCCTCGGCCTCGACCTCGTCCTGCGCCACGACGGCGAAACGGTCGAGCAGTTCGCCGACCCGCGCGGCCTTCGCTCCACGTGGGGCTCGCCGATCTACTGGGGACAAATCCGGTTGTCCTCGCAGTAGCGCCGTGGCACGGCATCGTGCCGGTGCGTCGCGGGGCCATCGTGGCCCGGTGTGCAACGCGATCGTCGGGTGGCGTGCCTGCCCCGTCAGAGGTGTGTCGGGTCTGTTGACCCGACCTACTTGCCGCCGGTGCGTCGCGTGGCTGCGGAGCAGCCACCCTACGCGCTGCGCTCGGGGCACCTCTCCCTGTAAGCAGGGAGAGGGGTTGAAGGAGTGTGCTTCGCACGCCGCGATTGGGGGGAACGCGTGGCTGCAAGCAGCCACCCTACGCGCTACCACTCCTCAGCTGCGCGTGGGTCCGGGGGACCCACCCTACGCGCGGTCACGGATCATGGCCACGACAAGCGTGGCCATGCCACCCCCGCCACCCTATGCGCTACGTTGTCGGCTGTTGCGGCAGATGGGGGATGAGCTTGTGTGGCGCGCGGAACCGCATGGCCGCGAGCATGCGCTGCCAGGCGTCGGTCGGGAGGACGGCCTCGACGTAGTCGGGGCGGCCGAGCGCGAACGGGCGCGCGATGCCCTCCGGCGCGGTCTTGTCGAGCAGGCGCAGCAGGTCGCGTTCGGGCGAGTCGGAGCGCGCCACGAGGTGGACCTTGCCGGGCACGTAGCCGCTGTTGGCGGCGACGATCATGTACCGCGGCAACTGCCGGGCCCACATGGCGGCCAGGATGTCTTCGATCCGCGCCGGCGACGCGACCGGCGCCAGCGCGACGCGCCACATGAAGTAGGGGCGCTGGTGCGACCACTCGCCGAGGGCCTGCATCACGGCGACGCGCGCGCTGCGCAGGCGCTCCATGTCGGACGACTCGTCGGCCAGAAAACCCTCGGGCCCGTCGCTTCGGGCCAGCAGGGCCAGCGCCTCGCGCACCGCCGGTTCGCGGTCGCGGCAGCCGCTGCTCAAGAGCACCTGGACCTCGCGTGCGGCCGTGCGCGTGTAGGGTCGGTCACCGCGCTGGGGCGGGGGCGGATCGGCCTTGGGGTGTCCCGCCTCGGCGGCCACGGCGGCCAGCCACGCCAGGTCGGTCACGGGGCCCAGCGCGGCCAGGAGCTCGTAGAGGACCACGGCGGCAGGGCGGGCCGTGCGCGGCGAGAGGGGTTCGATGACCGGCGCGATCAGGTCGGGATCGTGGCGGTGCACGTCGATCTGGAGTGTGGGACAGTCCGGCGCGGCGGCTTCGTCCGAGGCGCCGAGGTCGAGCGCGAGCACCGCCCCGGCGCCGGCCTGTCGCGCCCGCGCCGCCAGGAGCGAGCCCGTCAGCAGCTCCGCCTTGCCCGGCGTCAGGAGCGTCACGGCGCCGTAGCCGTGCTCGGCCAGCCACCGCCGCGCCATCTCGCCGGCGGCCAGTCCTGCGGCGTCGTCGCGACACGCCACGGCCACGGGTCGCCCGGCCGCACGGTCGCAGAATTCCTGAAAGCGGGCAACGTCGGCGTCATCGAGCATGAGCGTTCTCCGGGGCCGGGGGGTTCCTCTTTCCATTATAGGCCACTGCGGCCACGGAAGGAAACCGTGTCCTCGCGCCGCGGGGACTGGCGGCTTCGGGCGACATGTTGCAATTCAAGGCCGGTTTCATAGAATGCCCGAATCGGGAGGGACGGATGAGATTGCCGGGTCGGACATCCTGGTTGTGGTTTGCCGCGGCGATGCTGGCGTCGTGGGCGGCGGCGGCCTGCGCGCAGGGTCAGGCCGCGGGCAGCCCGTTCGTGCGGCAGTTCCTGACGTGCGGCCCGTACCGCGACCTGGAGCCCGAGCGGCGATTGGTGGGGCCGGAGGAGTTGCCGTTCGAGGGGCACAGCACGATGGGGCGCCTGTGGGTGCCGATCGACGCCGACGCGCGCGGGTACGTGGACGTGAGCGTGCTGGGGCCGACGCCGTCGGCCGCCACACTGGCCCACGTGTACGTGCGCAGCGAGACCGACCAGGACCTGGTGCTCCTGGTCGGCAGCGACGACCGCGTCCAGGTGACGCTCAACGGGCGTCGCGTGTTCGCGTCGCCGAACGACAAGGTCGGCTCGTGGCAGGCGGACCAGGAGAAGACTCCTGTGCGGCTGTCGCGGGGATGGAACCGGTTGCTGATCCGTGTCTGGAACGAGTCGGCGGGGTGCGGGTTCTCGGCGCGGTTTGCGTTGCCCGACGGGCGTCCGGTGACGCTGGAGACGTCGGCCGGCGTGCCGCAGGAGCTGGTCGGCAGCCCGTGGCTGCGGCGATCGCTGTCGCCGGACGAGGTGGACGAACTGCTGTCGCTGCTGGAGCGGATGGTGCGCGAGTCGATTTCGGCGACCGACCGGAAGCTTCGCGCGTGGCAGCAGGAGGGTCCGTCGCTGGACCGGTCGTACGCCTCGGCGCGCGGCAGCGCGGCGGCGTACGTCGAGGCCCTGCGCGGGGCGCTCGAGGCGGTGTTGATCCCGGGGCCGGCAGCGGAGGCCGCGGCCCGACGGCAGCAGGCCCAGGAGGCCGCCGAGGCCCTGCGACGGCAAGTGCTCCAGGGGCCGTACATGCTCACCGCCCGGACCGACGAGTTCCTCCAGCGAGCCGACATGGGGTCCCAGCTGTGGGGGCTGGTGGCCATGGCCGCCAGCACGGCGCACGACGCCGGCCAGCAGGCCGCCGAGGTCCATCGCGCCCTGGTGGTGGCTCGGCAACTGCTGGACGACACCGAGGACGTCTACCTGCGCCCGTACCGCCTGCGCGAGAACACCCTGCGCGTGCGTACGGCCGAGGCCGTGGTCCGCCTCCGGCGCGGCGACGGATCGGTCCTGGACGGCGCCCAGGTGACGGCCGAGCAGGTGACCCACGAGTTCCCGTTTGGATGCAACCTGTTCGCGTTCGGGCTGTTCGACGACGAGCGGCAGAACCAGACGTATCTGCGGCGGTTCCGCGAGCTGTTCAACCTGGCCGTGGTGCCGATGCACTGGTCGCTGCTGGAGTACCGCCAGGGCCGCCCGGACTGGCAGCGCGACGTGCGCGGGCGCCCGGGCCCGGAGCCGATGGTCCGCTGGTGCGAGGCCGCGGGGCTGATGGTGAAGGGGTCGCCGCTGCTGGCCAACGAGGGACAGCCGCTGTGGCTTCGGCAGCAGGAGTCGGCCGAGCAGATCGAGTCGCTCGTGCGGCGCCACGTGACGGAGGTGGTGGGGCATTTCAAGGGTCGCGTTCAGTATTGGGACGTGGTGTCAGGCGCCTGGCCGCAGATCAGTTTCGGCAAGCTCCGGCTCGGAGTCGAGTACCCCATCGCGTGGGCGGCGGAGGCCGATCCGGGGGCGACGATGTTGCTGTCTACGCCGCACGCGTGGGTCGCCTCAACGGCGGTGCGCAAGGGCACGAGCGACCGCATGACGGGGCTGGGCGGCGTGGCGCTGGGGGCGTACCAGGTGCGCGGCCCGTGGAGCGGCCAGGAACTGGACGCCACGCTGGACCGCATGAGTCGGGATGGTCTGCCGCTGCATCTGGATCAGGTGATGATTCCCGGCCCGCCGCAGGACGAGGCGGCGCAGGCCACGGCGGTGGAGGAGTTCTATCGGACGGCGTTCGCTCACGAAGCCGTGGCGTCGATTGCATGGCACGATCTGTCGGACCGATTTGCCGCGGGCGGACAACCGGGCGGCCTGCTGCGCGAGGACCTCTCGCCGAAGCCGTCGTACCAGGCGCTGGTGCGCCTGATTCGCCGCACGTGGCACACGTGGGCGGACGGCCGGTGCGATGCCCGCAACGGGTTCACGTTTCGCGGCTACTACGGGCGTTACCGCATCCGGGCGACGTTGGACGAAGGCGCCTCGCCGCAGAGCGCCTCGTGGGAAATCGACCTGACGCGCGACGGCCCGCGGGAGTTCCTGCTGACGTGGCCCCCGGCGCCGTAAGGACAGCCGGTACGCAGGTCGGTCCGTCGCCCGCCGGCTCGGGCGCCGCCGTTCAGTGCAGGTGCTGCGCGAACTCGACGACCTTCGGCCGCGCGAGCCGTTGGTAATCGGCCCATCGCATGCGGATGGCCTCGTCGTGGCGCCCGGCCTCGAAGACGATGCTGTCGTCGTCGGCCAGGTGGCCGTCCACGTACACCTCCATGCCGTACTCGTGGCCGAAGGGCGGCATCGCCCCGAGGTCGCAGTCCGGGAACAGCTCGCTCAGTTCGGCCTCGGTCGCCAGGCGGACGGTCTTGCTGCCCAGCACTTTCTCGAGGCGGTCGAACCGGACGTGGTAGCTGGCCGGCAGGACGAGCATGTAGTGCTTCGGCCCCGCACGGACGACCACCACCTTCGCGACCTCGTCCCCGGGCACGTGCGTGCCGGCGGCCACCTCCTGGCTCGTGAACGCCGGAGCGTGGTGCAGCACATCGAACGGCACCCTCTGCTGTTCCAGATACGTTGTCAGTTCCATGGTCGCGGTCTCCTTTCGCCGTGGGCCGACAGGTTTGCGCGAATCCGGACGTGTCCACATACATTATAGGCCGACGACCGTACGCGGCGCCGGCGGTTCGCAAGGAAAAGCCGAGGCGGAACGCGTCCGGGTGCGTCTTGCGGGTCGGTCCGTGGCTGCGCCGCATTCTGAACGATCCCCGCGCGCCGGCACGGCGGGCAAGACCCGCCGTGGCACAGTCACAGAGCCGGTAGGGTGGGTCCACCGGACCCACGCGGGGCTCTGCGGTTGCCTGGCCTGGGCGGAAGCGTATTGTATCGGATGACACAATTGGCGGGCGTTCGTGCCGGGTGGCACATTTCTTCTCACGGTGGCGACCTTGGCCCGGCGGGCGGTCCTCGGGAGGGCCCGGAGTCCCTGCGGCTGCTCGACTCGTTCCGCGTGGGTCCGGGGGACCCACCCTACGGGCTACCTCCAGAACGCAGACGGCGCGTGGGTCCGGGGGACCCACCCTACGGGCCACGCCTGGACATGGACACGATGGCACCCGTTACTTCAGGCACGGCGGGCAGCCGCGGATGGCGTCCTGGAGGGTGCGGTTCCGCTCGACTTCCTCGTTGCCCCAGTCCAGGCCCAGCTCCTTGGCCATGGCCTTGATCGAGCGCTTCGGATCGTTGGACCAGAAGATGCCGCCGTCCTCGGCTTCGCTGTATCGGTAGCCGACGGTCCCCTTGCCGAAGGTCTTGTCGAAGGCTTCGCCGTTCTCGAGCTTCGGCTGCCACGGGATCAGGAGGTACTCCAGGTCGATCTCGGTCACGAGGACGCGCTCCTCGGGCTTGGTGATCGAGGCGATGAGTTCGCCCGTGGGGTCCAGGAGCGAGGCGTTGTTGCGCCAGGTGCTCGTGAGGACGTAGTAGCCGTTGGCGTAGGCTCGGAAACCGGCCTTGCGCTGGCCCGGCGACTGGGTGCTCCAGATGACCAGCTCGGCGCCTTTGCGGCCGAGGGTTTGCCAGCCGTCGTCGAAGGAGATGTCGTAGCAGATCTGCATGCCGACCTTGCCGAAGTCGCACTGGAAGACCGGAAAGTCCGTGCCGGGCATCGTGCCGCCCTCGAGGTCGTTGCCGCCGCGGTTGCCGACGGCGTGGACCTTGCGGTAGACGCCGACGAGTTCGCCCTTGCGGCCGAGCAGGGCGCAGATGTTGTAGGCCCGCTCGGGCGCGTCGGCGTCGAGCCCCTTGGCGGTCATCGGCACGACGATGTAGCAGTGGTGCTCGCGGCACTTGGCGGCGAAGAAGTCCTGCACTGCTCCGGCCAGCGGGAACGCGTCCTTCGGGCCCAGGGGCAGCCCGGCGTTGACGGCCACCTCGGGCAGGGCGGCAATGTCGATGCTGCGGCCGTACTGGGCACGGGCCTTGGCCGCCATGTCGTCGATCAGGCTGCCGAGCTGGTCCAGCCGCTGCTGGAGCCCCGGATACTTGCCCCACATTGCGAACATGCTCGTGCCGACGATCACTTTCCTCGGCCCGCCCTCGACTGGTTTCGTTGCCGCCATGGCATTCTCCTTCTGTTCGGCGTCCTGCGGCTCCTGAGTGGCTGGAGCGGCCTGGACGGCCCGGTCCGTCGTCGTCGCCGGGGCCGCAGGGGCCGATGGGGTTGTCTGTTGAGCCGCCGCCGCGGCCGCCAGGATCAGTCCCGCGGCGATCGCCGCGATTGCCGTTGCCTTCGCTGTTGTCCGTTGCATGGGCAGAGGCCCTCCTCGATCAGGTCGCGTCGTCACGCGCGGCGACCCGGCCGTCGCTTCAACCGCGGTGTCGCTCGCGCCACAGGGTTATAGCAGGGACTGCGCCGCCAATCAAGGGCGCGTGGCAAGCAGGGGCAAGATGCCCCTGCCACTCATGGGCAGGATGCCCATGCCACGGTACGGCCCCCAAAACGTGAATGCACCCTGGCAAGCGACCCTACGGGCTGAGGCCGAGGAGTCGGCCTTCGAGGTCGGCGACGGCCCAGCGGCCCGGCCCGGCCAGGAAGACCGCCAGCGACATGGCCAGCAGGGCAAGTTGGAGCTCGTTGTTGGCCCACCCTTGTTTGCCGTGGACCATGGCGATGGCGCTGAGCATGATGATGGCCAGGCCGGCGGCCCAGAAACGCGACAGGAAGCCGACGATCAGGCAGACGCCGCCGACGAACTCGGTGATCGGGACGGCCATGGCCAGCGGCCGCGGGATGCCCATGGCGACGAAGTTGCCGACCGTCTGGGTGAAGCCGGAGGACGGGCGCGGGCTGGCGAACCATTGGAGCCAGCCGGAGGACTCGTCGAAGTTGAACCAGCCGAAGGTCTTCTGCCCGCCGTGGAAGACGAAGACCAGGCCCAGGACGATCCGCAGGGCCAGCGCCGCCGCATCGTACGAGAACATCTGCCGGAGCACGCCTTGCCGGTCGGCCATGGGTCGGTCCTCCAGGTGGGGGCGTGCCGTTGCCGCCAGCGGCAACGCCTCTCGGTGGATTGTAGCGCGGCTCTGGTTTGCGGGCAAGACGCCGGGGGAGGATTTGCGGCGCGGGCATGGAATGGATATCCGTTTGACTTTGCTGCCCGTTGGTGTCATATTCTCAGTAGTGAAAAGTGGGTCCCGTCTGCGCGTTCCGACCGGACCAATCCGGCACCTGGGGGATCTTAAGTCGCTATATCATAGCGTGTTGCACTCCGTGCGCTGGGGCGCTCAGGGTGTTGAGCAACAACGGTTTGCGTTGGGCGGCCAGCCGCAAGGCAGGGTTGCGGCCGGGCCGGGCATTTCACGGTGCGTGGGTGTTATCTCGTTGCTGTGCCACTACTTAGGGGGATTGACATGAGGCTGTGCACAGGGATGGTGCTGGCGGCGGTGGTTGTGACGATGGGTCTGGCGGCTGCGGAGGTGCGGGCCGACGTGACGCTGCTGGAGGACGATTTCGGGGGCGCGGCCCTGGATCCGGCCAAGTGGACGGCCCAGGTCGATGCCGGGTGCAGCCTGAGCGTCAGCGGCGGGTTGCTCCATTCGTTCTTCACGGGGGCCGGCGCGCCGCGCGGGGCCTACGCCGTGTCCGCCCCGCTGGCCTTGCCGCAGAACTGGACCAGCGTCACGATCACCGGCCAGTGGGCCTATGTGACGAAGGTCTACGGCGAAATGGTCTTCCAGGTCCGCGATGCCGATGTCACGACCAACTACTTCCAGGCCAGCTACAAGACGTATCAAGGGGATGGGTTCCGCTACGTCGTCACGCCCACCCACTGGCTGTTCCGCGAAAACCGCAGCGGCACATGGACCACGCTGGTGAACCTCGACACCACCGTCCTGGCCGGCACCGACAACCTCCAACTCAAGATCGGCGGCTGGGAATACAGCGCGACGTCGTTGCAGCACGTGACCTTCGACAACGTTGCCGTGACGGCGGTGCCGGAGCCGGCGACGATGGGGTTGCTGGGGGTGGGGTTGGCGGCCCTGGCCGCGCGGCGTCGCAAAGCCTGACGGCCACGACCGGCGCGCGATCCGACAGACGACAGGCTCGTGTCGTGGTGGGGCGCACTATCGACCATCCCCGACCGGGCAGGGCATTGGGTCCGGCCGCGGAGAAACTAGTATACTGTCCCCGATGGCCGGATGGCCCCCCGATGGCCGTCCCCGATGGCCCACCCGATGGCCCATGCCTGACGGGGCGAGGGTGTCCGACAATTCGTCGTGTGGTTCGTTGTTGCTGGGTGCCATGCCTGCCCCGTCAGGCATGGGCAAGTCTCCGTGCCCTTCCGCGTGGCTGCAAGCAGCCACCCTACGCCCGTGGTATCGTATCGCCATATTTCACGGTATGTTGCGCACGGCGAATTGTCGGACAGTCTCGACGGGGCAGGCATGGCACCCGGCACCTCTCCCTGCAAGCAGGGCGAGGGGTCAAGGGAGCGCGGGGTAGACCAACCCGACCGCGTGGGTCCGGGGGACCCACCCTACGGGTTGTCCGGTCTGTTGACCTGAGGGGGCAGGCAGGCACCCGGCGCACTCTACGGGTTCACTTGCCGCGCGGGATTACGGTTCGCGGGTCCGGCGGCGGGTGGCTCTTGATGAGGGTTTCCATGTCCTTCTTGTAATCGACGAAGGTGTTGCGCCAGCGGACGGTCTCGGCGCCGCGGAGCTTGCGTTGTTTCCAGGCGCCGTAGCGCGGCTTCTCCTGGAAGATGCGCAGGATGCCGCCGAAGTCCATGAGCCGCGCGTCCAGGTTCCCCATGAAGACCTCTTCCAGGCGGTCGTCGAACTCGACGAGGGGCATCCAGAGCATGCCGCGTTTCTGGCTGTCGGGGGCGACCCACTTGGGCCGCTCGGCGTCGCCCTGGAGCATGACGGCGGTCTGCGTGGCGACGAGTCGCTTGATGTCGGTCTCGTCGATGACGACGCCCGAGTGGTAGGCCTCGACGAAGGCTTCGACGTCGCGCAGGTGCTGGAGCGGATCGGGGCTGACATACATGCCGAAGGCCAATCCGCCCTGCGGCCGGAAGTCGTAGTCGCCGGAGGGGTCCCAGAAGTTCCAGGTGTAGGAGTCGTTCTTGTTGGGACGGAGGCAGCTCTTCTGCCATCGCATGAGCCGCGCGGCCAGTCGGCGGGCGTCCTGGTCGCCCGTGAGTTGCCAGAGCTTCAGATGGAGCCGCGCGATGTCGCTGAGGTCGGGGTGCGGCAGGGTGATGTTGTCTTTCTCGCCGAGCAGTCCGGGATAGGGCGTCCAGGCGGCGGGCGTCGCGGTCTTGATGGCGCGGGCGGGATAGAGGAAGACGGCTCGGTCGTCGGAGAGTCCGGCGAGGAGCCCTTCCTTGTGCCACTTGGGCAGCAGGTCGTCGCGGATGGTGCGGACCCAGGCGTCGGTCTTGGCGGCGTAGGCGGCGCGCAGGTCGGGCGATTCCTTGACCAGCAGCGCCAGGTCCACGAGGACGGCGCAGAGGCGGGCTTCCTGTCCCTGGAAGGCCGTGGCGTGGCCGTCGGGCCACGTGGTGGGCCACCGGGCGGCGAAGGCGCGCGAGTCGGGGCCGCTGAACCATCCCTTGCGGCCGCTGGGGTCCGACCCGAGCTGCGCCATGAGCGCCTCGACGATGGACACGAAGCGGTCGAGCCAGGCCTTGTCGCCGCTGTAGCGGTAGGCCCAGAACTGGGCCTCCAGGATCGGGGCGATGCGCGTGCCGAGGGTCTCGCCGAGGCAGCGCTGACCGGCCTGGGCGGCGACTTCCTGGGGCCCGAGGCGGAGGACGATGCGGCGGATGTTCTCGTAGAGTTGCTTCTCCTCGGCGGCGGCCTTGGCCAGGGCATGCTCGGGCGGTGGCGCGGCGTCCTGGGCGGCGGCCCCGCGGACAAGGCACAGCGCTGCCGCCGCGGCAAGTGCGATCAGCGGGCACATACGTTGCGTCATGGGTTGATCCTCCACCGCGCCAACCGTAGGGGCGGCTCGTGAGCCGCCCTTCATGGCCACGCCAGCGTGGCCATGCCACCCGCCCGACCTATGCGCTGAGACGCCGCGTGGGTCCGGGGGACCCACCCTACGGGCTCATGCCTGACGGGGCAGGCATGGCACCCGGCACAGCAGCACACTTTGGCGCCGCCTGCGGCGTCGCTCCAAAGTGTGGCACCCCGCATGGCACCCGGCACTCAGTGCGAGCCGTTACCGTTGAAACGCCTGCGGCGCGGCCGGGAGTTGCCGTTTCCGTTGCCGCCGACAAGGGCGAGGTGGCCTTCGCCGAGGAGTCGCTCGATGTCGGCCAGAAGGTCGGGATCGGGCTGCACGCGGAATCGGCCGCCGGCGAGGATCACGGCGCGGTAGTTGTTGGGCGTGGTCAGCTCGACGTGGACGGGCACGCGGCCGGGATGGGCGGCCAGAAGGTCGCGCAACTGCTGGAGCTGTTCGTCCTCCAGAGCCCGCTCGCGCAGGCGGAGGCGAATGGCGGAGGTGAGTTTCTCGCGAGCCTCGTCGATGGAGTAGACGGCGTCGACGCGGACGCTGGGCTCTTCCCAGCGGCGGCTGACGGAGCCGGCGATGAGGACGACCTGGTCTTCCTGCAAGAGCGGCGCGAACTCCTGGACGGCTTTGTCGAAGACGACGCACTCGGTGCTGCCTTCGAGGTCCTGGAGGACGAGGATGACCATCTTGGAGCCGCGCTTGGTCAGACGTTCGCGTCGCGCGGTGATCATGCCGCCGAGGAGGACCTGGGCGTCCTCGGGTTTCTGTTTGAGGTCGGCGGTGGAGGCGTTGGCGTAGACGCGGAGCGTGCGTTCGTGCTGGGCGAGCGGGCTGCTGGAGACGAAGAAGCCGAGGACTTCCTTTTCCATGCGCAGCAGTTCGTTGGGGGGCCACTCCTGGAGGTCGGGCAGTGCGTCGTGGTCGGGCTTGCCTGCGGCGGGGCCGCCGAAGAGGGAGCCCTGTCCGCTGCGCTGGTCGGCCTGGGCTCGGCCGCCCTGGGCGATGGCGCGGTCGAGGGCGGCGGCCAGCCGGCTGCGCGCGGCGCCGAGGGAGTCGAACGCGCCGCACTTGATGAGGCTGTCGAGGACCGCGCGGTTGACCTGGCGCAGGTCCACGCGCTCGCAGAAGTCGAAGAGCGACCGCAGGGGGCCGCCCTCGCGGCGCGCCTGGATGACGGCCTCGACGGCTTTCTCGCCGACGCCCTTGACGGCGGCCAGGCCGAAGCGGATGGTCCCGTCCACGACGGTGAAGCGGCTGTCGGAGAGGTTCACGTCGGGCGGGCGGACCTCGATGCCCATGCGCCGGCACTCGGCGATGTCCTCGACCACCTTGTCGGTGAAGGCCGAGTCGTAGGTGAGCTGCGCCGCCATGAACTCCACGGGATGCATGGCCTTCATGTAGGCCGTCTGGTAGGCGATCTTGGCGTAGCGGGTCGAGTGGCTCTTGTTGAAGCCGTAGCCGCCGAACTTCGTGATGAGTTGCCACACGTCGTCGGTGAGATTGTCGGGAAGCGACTTGGCGCGGCACCCCTTCTTGAACACCTCTTCCTCGGCGGCGATCACGTCGTGCTTTTTTTTGCTGATGGCCTTGATGAGCTTGTAGGCGCGCGGCAGCGGGATGTCGCCCAGGCGGTTGCAGATCTGCATGACCTGCTCCTGGTACGCCATGATGCCGTAGGTGTCGTCGAGGATCTCGTGCATCACCGGGTGCGGAAACGCGTAGGAGGCGTGTCCGTGCTTGCGGGCGATGTAGTCGTCGATCATCTCCATGGGGCCGGGCCGGTAGAGCGCGTTGGCGGCGATGAGGTCCTCGAAGCGGTCGGGCTTCATCTTCTGGAGCAGGTCGCGCATTCCGGAACTTTCAAACTGGAACACGCAGCGGGTCTCGCCTCGCGCGAACAGGGCCAGCACCTGGGGATCGTCGGTCGGCAGGTTCTCCAGGTCGATCTGCGGCCCGCCGCCGGCGGCCACGAGGTCCACCGCGCGCTGAAGCACCGAGAGGGTCCTCAGGCCGAGGAAGTCCATCTTCAGCAGCCCGACCTTCTCGACGACGTTCATGGTCCACTGGGTCGTCACGTCGTCGCCGACCTTGCACAGCGGCGCGTAGCGGACCAGGGGCGCGTCGGCCACGACGACGCCGGCGGCGTGGACCGAGGCGTGGCGGCTGGTGCCCTCGAGGCGTCGCGCGATGTCCATCAGCTCAGCGATGCGCTGATCGTCGGCGACCATCTTGCGCAGCTCGGGCTCGACCTCCAGTGCGCGGTCGAGCGTCATCTTCAGTTCGGCGGGGATCTTCTTGGCAATCGCGTCCACCTCGGCCAGCGAGATGTCCAGCACGCGGCCGACGTCGCGCACCACGCCCCGGGCCGCCATCGTCCCGAACGTGATGATCTGCGCCACGTGGTCGGCCCCGTACTTGTCGCGCACGTACTGGATCACTTCGGCGCGGCCGTCCTGGCACATGTCGATGTCGATGTCGGGCATCTCGCTGCGGCTCGGGTCCATGAACCGCTCGAACAGCAGCCCGTACTTCAGCGGGTCCACGTCGCAGAAACCCAGGACGTAGCTGACCAGCGCGCCGACGCCGCTGCCGCGGGCCCCGCACGGAATCTTCCGTTGCCGGGCATAGTTGACGAAGTCCCAGACGATCAGGAAGTAGCTCGAGAAGCTCTTGCTCTCGATCACCTCCAGCTCGCGGTCCATGCGCTCGCGCAGCTCGGGCGTCACCTCGCCGTAGCGCCATCGCAGGCCCTCGTCGCAGAGCTTACGCAGGTAGGCCACGTCGGTCATGCCGTCGGGCGGGCAGTAGACCGGCGCGTGGCGCTCCTTGAAGTTCAGGTCCAGGCTGCACAGGTCGGCGATGCGCGCCGTGGCCTCGAGCGCCTCGGGGTACGCGGCGAACCGCGCCGCCATCTCGTCGGCGGTCCTGATGTAGAACTCGCCGGCGGGGTACTGCATCCGCGTGGGGTCGCTCAGGGTCTTGCCGGTCGAGATGCACAGCAGGGCCTCGTGGGCCTTGGTGTCGTCGGCCCGCAGGTAGTGCACGTCGTTGGTGGCCACCAGGCCGACGCCGACCGTCTCGGCCAGCTCGGCCAGCTGGGGCATCACCTTCAATTCGTCCTCGATGCCGTGGTTCTGGATCTCGATGAAGAAATGCTCGGGACCGACCAGGTCGCGGTAGAACTCGGCCACGCGGCGCGCCTCGTCGGGGCGTCCGGCCAGCAACAGCCGCGGCACCTCGCCGGCCAGACAGGCCGTCATCACGATCAGGCCGTCGCAATGCTCGGACAGGAGCTTCTTGTCGATACGCGGCTTGTAATAGAAGCCTTCGAGGTAAGCCGCCGTGGACAGGTGGAGCAGGTTGCGGAACCCCGTCTCGTTGCGTGCCAGCAGGACGAGGTGGTAGCCCTGGTCCTTGACGCCGTCGGTGGCCTCCTTGACGGTGCGGTCGCCGGGGGCCACGTAGGCCTCGTAGCCGATGATGGGCTTGATGCCGGCGCCGTTGCACGCGCTGTAGAAGTCGATGGCCCCGAAGAGGTTGCCATGGTCGGTCAGGGCCAGAGCGGTCTGCCCCATGGCGGCGGCGGCCCCGGGCAACTGGGCAATCTGACAGGCGCCGTCCAGCAGCGAGAACTCGCTGTGGACATGCAGATGAACAAACGGCGAGGTCATCGAGCAGCGGCTCCAATAGACGTGGGGGACCACCTGCGGGGACATGATACCGCGGTGGCTGGCGGATGTCAAAGGGGAGGCCGGGTTTATTCTACGACATATTCTGGATTACTATGTTTAGTATCACATCCACAGCCTGTGGGGCATCTTTATAATGTCACGAGGATTATAAAGAAACTGCAAAGATTGCTTTTGGCCATCGCCGAAGACAATCTTTATAATCTCACCGAGATTATAAAGAAATCACAAAGAAAGGTTCGCCATGGCCAAGGTTCTTCCGCCGCCCGATGCAAAGACGTTGTACCGCAAGCACCTCCCGAGAGTCGTGACGGTGCTCGCCCGGCCCGACGTGGTGGCCTATGTCCAGAAGCACAACAACGCGTACACGCCGTGGGAGAAGCTGAAGCGGCTTCCCGCGCCGCAAGGGTTGACCCACGAGGAAGCGTGGACGTGCATCAAGCTGTCGCGCGGCCAGCGGTGCCGTGAGACACCGCTGGCGGATACGTCCGGCCGTCGCTTCCGGTACTGGCTTCCCGATTCGGCGCTGGAACTGCTTCACCGGATCGACCGCGACGCCTCGGGGCTCCTCGTGTCGGAACACCCGACGCTGCCTGCGGCTCATGAGAGCGAACGGTACCTGGTGGCGTCGCTCATGGAAGAGGCCATCGCCTCGAGCATCCTGGAAGGCGCCGTGACCACGCGGGCGGAGGCCAGGCGCATGCTGAAGGAGGGTCGCCCCCCCAGGACCGAAGCGGAGCGCATGGTGGCCAACAACTATGCCGCCATCCAGCGCATCCGGCAGTACCAGAATCAGCCGTTGAGCGAGGACATGCTCAACGAGCTGCATCGCATCGTCACGCGCGAGACGCTTGAACAGCCGGAGGCCGCCGGACAGTTTCAGCAACCCGGCGAGCGGCGCGTGAATGTGGTCAACACCCGTGACGGCGAGGTGGTGCATATTCCTCCTCCCGCGGAGGAACTGCCGGCCCGCATGGCCGAGGTCGTGGCATTCGCCAACGGCGAGCCGACCGAGCCGTTTCACCATCCGGTGGTCCGGGCAATACTGCTGCACTTCGCCATCGCGTACGTACACCCCTACGCCGACGGCAACGGTCGCACAGCGCGTGCGGCCTTCTATTGGAGCATGCTTCGCCAGGGGTACTGGCTGGTCCAATACGTTGCCGTATCGAGCGTCATCCGTCGAGCGCGAGCGCGGTACTACCGCGCATTGAAGCACAGCGAGATCGACGAAGGCGACGTCACGTATTTCATCCTCTACCATCTGCGCGTGATCGACCAGGCCGTGGCGGAGTTCCGCGACTACTTGAGCCGCAAGCAGACGGAGATGGAAACCATCAGCCACAGGCTTCAGGAGTATCCCGGGCTGAACTATCGCCAGCGCGCGCTTGTCGCGCACGCGGTCCGGCACCCGGACGGATACTACACGATCAACTCCCACGCCGGCAGTCACAAGGTGACCTACCATACGGCCAGGAGTGACCTGTTGTGCCTGGTGACTCTCGGATTGCTTCGGCAGGTCCGGGGGCGTCCGATTCGATTCGTACCGGCGGCAGACCTGGCGAAGACGATCGGCTGCGAGGACTGAGAAACCATCTCGGAATGTGTGGCCCGGCCGCTTTCGGCCGGGGGAATGGGGGAATGACTGCACAGCCGAGGGCGGCTGTGCCACAGAAGGCTGTTCTGAGATAGTTCCTAAGGGGTTGCGGGCGGTTGCGCGGGCCCGCGCGGCTCACTGGGGCGGGGGGCTGGGGGCGGGGAGGGTGGCGGGGGCGGCGGCCGCGACGGTGGCCGGGAGGGCTTCGGCGGCGCGGGGTTCGACGATGGCATCGGGCACCAGGGTCTGAAGCGCCTCGGCCACCTCGCGGACGAAGACGAACTGGGTGGCGCGGCGGATTTCGTCGGGCAGTCGGACGAGGTCGGCCTCGTTGCTCTCGGGCAGGACGATCGTGCGGAGGCCGTGGCGGTGGGCGGCCAGGACTTTCTCCTTCAGGCCGCCGATGGCAAGCACGCGGCCGCGGAGGGTGATTTCGCCCGTCGAAGCCACGTCGCGCCGGACGCATTTGCCCGTGAGGGAGGAAACGACGGCGGCGGTCATGGCCAGCCCGGCGCTGGGCCCGTCCTTGGGGGTGGCGCCTTCGGGCACGTGAAGGTGCAGGTCGATGGCATCGAACAGGCGGCTTTCGAGGCCGAACATGGCCGCATGGGAACGCACGTAGGTCACGGCTGCCTGGGCGGATTCCTGCATGACGCTGCCGAGTTGCCCGGTGAGGGTGATGTGTCCCTTGCCGGGCATCCAGGAGGCTTCGACGACCATGGTGCGGCCGCCGACCTCGGTCCAGGCCAGACCGGTGGCGGCGCCGACGGCGCGGCGTCGGTCCACAAGATCGTTGCGGAACGGCTCCGGGCCGAGAATCTCGGCCAGGTTGGCCACGGTGACGGAGACGGATGCCGAGGGGCTTTGTGCGGCGCGGCGGCCGCGGCGCGAGGCGGCTTCGGCGGTGGGGCCCTTGCGCGGGGCGAGCCGCGCGGCCACCTTGCGGCACACGTCGGCCAGGCGCTGGTTCAGCACGCGGAGGCCGGCCTCGCTCGTGTAGTGTTCGACGATGCGAACCATGGCCGCATCGGAAATCCGCAGATGGCGCGGCTTGAGGCCGTGGGCCTCCAGTTGGCGCGGCAACAGGTGCCGCCGCGCGATCGCGAGCTTTTCCTGGAGCGTGTAGCCGGAGAGCTCGATCATTTCCATGCGGTCGCGCAGGGCCGGCGGGATGGCCGAGGCGAGGTTGGCGGTGGTGATGAAGAGGACGTCCGACAGGTCGAACTCGACTTCGAGGTAATGGTCGCTGAAGGTGTTGTTCTCGTCGGGGTCGAGGACTTCGAGCAAGGCGGCCGCAGGGTCGCCGCGGAAATCGGCGGCGAGCTTGTCGATCTCGTCGAGGAGGAAGACGGGATTGCAGGTGCCGGCCTTTCGGAGGCTCTGAATGATGCGTCCGGGCATGGCTCCGACGTAGGTGCGTCGATGGCCGCGGATTTCGGCCTCGTCGCGGACGCCGCCGAGGCTCTTGCGGACGAACTTGCGTCCGAGGGCGTCGGCCACGGCGCGGGCGAGGCTGGTCTTGCCGACGCCGGGCGGGCCGACGAGGCAGAGGATCGGCTCGCGCTGGTTCTGGCCGCGCAGACGTTTGACGGCCAGGTACTCGAGAATGCGTCGCTTCGGCTCGTCGAGGCCGTGGTGCCGCGCGTCGAGCACGGCCGCGGCGTGGTCGAGGTCGAGGTTGTCGTCGGTGCGGTGTTGCCAGGGCATGCCGGCGAGCCACTGGAGATACTCTTCGCAGACGGCGGCCTGCGGCGTCATAGGCGCGGTGCGGCGGAGCTTGGCCAGCTCGCGCTTGGCGACGGCCAGGGCGGCCTCGGGCATGCCGGCGTTGCCGATGGCGGCTTCGAGTTCGGCGTGCGGCGCGGCCCCGGGGTCGGTGCGGCCGAGTTCTTCCTCGATGGCCCGGAGCTGCTCGCGCAGGAAGTAGTCCTTCTGGCTCTTCTGGATGCGGTCGCGGACGCGGTCGGTGATGTCGCGCTGGATGCGGAGCACCTTGAGCTCGTGCTCCAGCCGCGTGGCCAGCATCTGGAGGCGCTTGTTGGCGTCGGGTTCGCCGAGCAGTTGCTGCTTGAAGTCGATGCCGAGGTCGGCGTAGGCGGCGACGGTGTCGGCCAACTGGTCGGCCTCGTCGATGATGCCGACCAGCTCGACGATGTTGTCGGGCACGGTGACGACCGACCCGGCGTAGGTGAAGAACTGGCTTCGCACGGTGCGGATGAGGGCCTCGGTCTCGGGCGACGCCGTGACGCGCTCGGCGAGGCACCGGACCCTGGCGCGGTACTCGCCGCGGCTGAAGCCGAGTTTCTCGACCTCGGCGCGGCTGAGGGCCTCGACGATGGCCTTGTGCGTCTGGTCGTTGACGCGGAAGAGCTGGAGCACGCGGGCCACCGTGCCGATGTGGTAGAAGTCCTGCGGCGTGGGATTGTCCACGGCTCCGTCGGTCTGGCTGAGGAGGAAGAGGAGGCCGTCGCCCTTGGACGCGCGTCGCGCGGCCTGGAGGCTCTGGCGCCGCGCGAGCATGAGCGGCACCACCAGGTGCGGAAACACGACGAGCTCTCGCAGGGGCACCATGGGCAACTGCAAGTGCGTCGGCAACGGCTTCGGGGTCTCAGTCATTCCAGTGCGTCCACTTTCACGGCAATGGCGTCGGCGGCAGACGGTTCCGTCAGGCGCCGGCGGCGGTCTGCGGCTGCTCGGCGGCGGCCGGGACCTCGTCCAGATTCATCTTGTGCAGGTCCGCGAAACGGACGCTGATTTTCTTCGAGACGCCCGGCTCCTGCATCGTCACGCCGTAGAGCACGTCGCCGACGGCCATCGTCCGCTTCGAGTGCGTGATGACGATGAACTGCGATTCCTTGACGAACTCCTGGATGACGCTGTTGAAGCGCTCGGTGTTGGCCTCGTCCAGGGGCGCGTCCACTTCGTCGAGGATGCAGAACGGCGACGGCTTGCTGCGGAAAACGGCCATCAGCAGCGACACGGCCGTCAGGGCCTTCTCGCCGCCGGAGAGCAGGCTGATCGAGCACGGCTCCTTGCCGGGCGGCCGCGCGACGATCTCGATGCCGGATTCCAGCACGTCCTCGGGCGTCAGCAGGACGATGTCGGCCTTGCCGCCGCCGAAGAGCTTGCGGAACAGCGTCTGGAAGTTCTCGCGCACCTGGGCGAACGTCGCGTTGAACCGCGTGATCGACTCGGTGTTGATCCGCTCGATCAGGCCGTCGAGCTTGCGGCGCGCCTCCTCGAGGTCGGCTCGCTGCGTCTGGAGGAACGTCGCGCGCTTCTCCAGGTCGTCCTGCTCCTGAATCGCTTCGAGGTTCACCGCGCCGAGGCGTTCGATCTTGCCGCGGAGTTGCTGGATCTCGTCTTCGATGGCGTTCCAGTCCACGGCCTCGGGCGCGTAGGAGTCGTAATGCTGTTGCAGGTCGAGGCCGAAGTCGTCGCGAATGCGGTCGCAGAGGGTCTGCATCTTCAACTGGCACTCGCGGGCCTGGACGTCGATCTCGTGGAGCCGCTGTTCGATGTCGTGCAGTTCGTCCTGGAGCTTGCGTGTCTCGTCCTGAAGGGCGGCGGCCTGTCGGCGACCGTCCTGGCGTCGGGTGTCGAGGTCGCGGCTGCGGCGGGCGGCGTCCTCCTTGGCCACGAAGAGGCGCGCGATCTGCGACTCCTGCCCGAGGATGGTGCGTTCGGCCTCGCGCGTGCGCCGGGCACAGAGGGCCATTTCCTGCTGGGCCTCGTCGCGCTGGCGGGTCGCATCGTTGAGCGACGCCTTGAGGTGGCCCAGGCGGTCGGCCAGCGCGCGATACTGTTCCTCGACCTTGGCGACCTCGATGCGCCGCTGCGTCTGCCGCTCCTGCAACTGCGTCCGCTCGTTCTCGGCCAGCGACACCGACTGCGTCAGCGTCTCGACGCGCTGGCGTCGCGTGGCGGCCTCGTGCTCGAGCGCTTCGAGTCGCCCGGCGGCCTGAGTGCGGCGCTCGGCCAGCTCGGCGAGCTGGCGACCGAGTTGCTCGGTTTCGCTGCGCACCACGGGCTGTTCGCCCCGGAGGCCTTCGGTCGTTTCCGAGAGCCGCCGTTTCTGCGCCAGCAGGTCCACTCGCTTCGTGGACGCATCGTAGATGACGCTGCGCAGTTCCTGTTGCTCGTCGTCCAGCTCGTGGATGCGGCGGACGATGTCGCGGTTGCGGTCGTCGAGCATCGCGATCCGCTGCTGCACTTCCTCGACCTGGGTCTGAAGGGCGCGGAGTTCGCTCTTGCGACTGATGAGGCCGGCCTTGGCCGTGAGGCGGCCGAGGCGCAGGCTGCCGTCGGTTTCGAGCGTTTCGCCGGCGAGGGTGACGAAGCGCATGCCGGCCAGGGACGTGCCGGACAGTTCCAGGGCGGCCGCGAGATTCTCGACGACGATCGTGTTGCCCAGCAGCGCCTCGACGGCGGGGCGCACGTCGTCGGCCGCTTCGACCAGGTCCACCGCGCGGGCGACCACGCCCGGGAAGCTCGCGGCCCCGGGGCCCTGGGCCGGCCGGCGCAACGTGTCGAGCGGCAGGAACCCCGCGCGGCTCTCGAGGGCGTCCTCGAAGGATTCCAGCGACTCGACCACCGTCTGGCGGCGGTCGATCACGATGTACTGTTCGGCGTCGCCGAGGGCGGCCTCGATGATGGTCGCGTACCGATGGTCCACGCGCATGATCTGGGCGACGATGCCGCGGACGCCGGCGAGTTGCCCCTGGCGGCCGAGTTCCAGAATGCGCTGGACGCCTTTCTCGACGCCCTCGCCGCGGCGCTCGAGGTCTTCGAGCAGCTCGCGGCGCGAGAGCAGGCCGCTTCGGGTTTCCTTGGCGGCGGCCAGCTCGGCGGCGGTGGCCTCGGCCTGTGTGTTCAGTTCGGTGGCGGTTTCCTTCTTCACCTGGAGCCGCTGGCGGTCGCGCTCGATGGCGAAATCCAGGTCAGTCAACTCGGCGTCGACGGCGGTCAGTTGCTCGGCGAGCCGCTGCAACTGTTCGGTGATTTCGTCGAGCCGCCGCGTGAGGCGGTCGCGCGAGGCGGCGAGGTTCTCCTGCCGCAGGTCCAGCGACGACATCTCGTTGCGGACCTGGGAGGTCTCTTTGACGAGGTCCATGACGCGGGCCTTCTCGCCGTCGAGGTCGGCGGCGGCCTGTCGGGCCTGCTGTCGTCCGGCCTCCAGGGCGCGGTCGGCCTCGGCCAACTGGCCGCGCAGGGCGCCGAGCTGCTCCTGGACCTGTCCGGCCGATCCGGACTCGGCGGCAATCTTCGCCTCGGCCTCGACGATGCGCCCGTGGAGGTCGGCGATGCGTTTGCGGTCGCGTTCCTGGGTGCGCTGCCACTCGTCGATGCGGGTGCGGTTGAACGTGATCTGGTCGTCGGCGGCGCTGATGCGGTTGCGGACGTCCATGAGCTCGTTATCGACGGCCCGGAGGGCGTCGTCCAGCTCGATCAGGGCGGTCTCCAGGCGGCTCCGCTCGGCGTCGAGGCCCGAGAGACGGCCCTGACGCTGGACCTGGCTGTCGCGCTCGGTGTCGAGGCGGCCGCGGAGGTCCTTGCCTTCGACGGAGAGCTTGTGGTACTCGTTCAGGGCGTGGGTGATGCGCAGCTCCTTGAGCCGCTGCGAATAGGCCTGCCAGTTGCGGGCCTTGCCGGCCTGGAACTTCACGCTGCGCAGGCGCCGCTCGACCTCGTCGATAATGTCGTTCAGACGCAGCAGGTTCTGCTCGGTGCGTTCGAGCTTGCGGATGGCTTCCTTCTTCTTGGCCTTGTACTTGGAGATGCCGGCGGCTTCTTCGAAGACCGCCCGCCGCTGCTGCGGATTGCTCTGAAGGAGGATGTCCACCTTGCCCTGCTCGATGAGGCTGTAGGCATTGAGGCCGACGCCGGTGTCCATGAAGACGTCGCGGATGTCCTTGAGGCGGCAGAGCTTGCGGTTGATCATGTACTCGCTCTCGCCGCTGCGGTAGAGCCGCCGCGTGACCGAGACCTCGGCGGCGTCGATCGGGAGGCGTCGCGACTCGTTGTTGAACGTGAGCGTGGCTTCGGCGAAACCGAGGCTGTGGCGGTTGGCGGAGCCGTTGAAGATCACGTCGGACATCTCGTGTCCGCGCAGGCTCCGGGCCGACTGTTCGCCGAGGATCCACTTGACGGCATCGACGACGTTGCTCTTGCCGCACCCGTTGGGGCCGATGATGCACGTGATGCCCTCGTCGAAGAGGAACTCGGTCTTGTCGGCGAAGGACTTGAACCCGTGGACTTCGAGTTTCTTGATCTGCATGAAGCTCTCCAGAGCGGCGGCGACCCCGCGGGGCGCCGGAAAACCGAGTGGCGTCATGGCGGGCGTCGCTCCGTGGACGGCCCGCGACGGACTACCTGTCGGGAATCGGGATGATCTCCGGTTCGCCGAGTTCGGGTAACGGCTGGTCGCCGGCCGGGCCGATGAAGCGGATCGGTTCCAGGCGAAGCGGCGCCGTGACGGCCCCTTCCTGAATCGCGCTGTCGATGAACATCACGACGTCGCTGTAGGACAGTTCCAGGCCGTTGGGCTTTCGGTTGCGATCGGTCACGTCGGTCGGCCGCGCCATCGCCGAGACGACGTCGGCCAGCAACAGGCTCGTGCGCACCGTGGCCGCACTGCCGTATCTCTTGTTGATGAGGGACATCTGGGTCTCGTCGCGGCCGACGCTGGCGAGGAATCGCGGCGTATTGACCAGCAGGGGCGGCTCGATGAAGACGTCACCGAAGATGACGACGCGGGCGCGGTCCTGGCGCGAGATGAAGACGAACGGCTTGGCTCGGCTCGGGACGACGGCCAGCGTGAAGCGGTCGGGAATCTGGACCGACGGCACCAGGTGCGGCGCGACGCGCTCGAGCATGAGGTAGGCGGCGATGCGCGTCGTGGGGTTCTCGGCGTGGAGGGCCTTGAGGATGACGGCGGCGCCCGAGCCGCGAGGCAACTCGGCCAGGGCCCGCACGGCCGCTTCCTGGAACGGCGACCGGTCGTCGGCGACGAACTTCTCCAGCGCAGCCAGGCAATCGGTCCGCTTGAGCACGGCCATGGTGCGCGCGGCGTAGAATCGCATGTGCGGCTGCTCGTCCTCGAGCAGCGGCGCCAGCAGCGGCACCACCGACGTGCCGAAGGCCTCCAGGGCCGCCGTCACGGCCGTGGGGTCCTCGCCCTGCCGCAGACGCTCCACCAGCTCGCGCATGCGCAGGTCGCGCTGGGCCGGATCCTCGATCAGGTACAGCGACGACACGATGTTCAGGAACCGGGCCTTGTCGTTGCCGTAGGCCGCCGGCACGAGCAGGTCCACGGTGTCGGGTTCGACGTTGCCCTTGGCGATGTTCTTGCCTTCGGGCGGGAAGCGGGCGTTGACGTGCCGCACGATCATCTCGGCCGTCCGCTCGCTGGGGTTGATGAGCTGGAGGAAGAAGTTGCGGGCGTGCAGCGTCCGTCCGCCGCCGAGGATGACGCCGAGCAGCCGGTTGGCTTGCGGGGGCTCGGGGGCGGGGCTTGCGGTCTCGCGAGTGTCTCGGACCACGGGTCGCGGCCCGGAGGGCGCCGCGGCGGCCGCGGTGTCGCCGGGGGTGAACGGCGAAACGAAGATCGGCCCGGCCGCCATGGCCAGCGTCTGGCCCTGGCCGGCGCCGGCCCGGCCGAGCTCGACACGGACCAGCTCTGTCTCCATCAGCATGCCGCCCTCGAGGCTCGACGCGTCGGTGCCCGGCATCGGCTGCACCGACAGATCGAACCGCTCGCCGGCCTGGCACCCTGCGGGGATGAAACCGGTCAGCGAGACCACGGCCGTGGTGCGGCTGGCGAGCAGGCGCTCGGGGTCGGGCACGCGACGGCGATTCATCTCTTTCAGGATGCGGTCGCGGATGCCCGGCGGATGGATCGTCGAGCCGGTGCCGTCGAGGCCGGTGACCAGCCCGATGCCCTGGACCATGACGGGCTCCAGGCCCGCCACACGGGCATGCTGGCTGATCGTGTCATTCAGGTACGACGGCACCTCGAGCTTCGTCGGCCGCTCGGGGGCCAGCAGCGGCTTGCCGCATCCCGCCGCCAGGCCGACCAGCACGACGGCCACGGACACAAAGACACAGAGAATCGTTCTCATGAAACGCTCCAGACGAGCGGAAGACCTTCGAGCCCGGGCCACGTGCTGCATGCGGACCAGGCGCGGCATCCCCCTGCTCAGTGTGACCAGAACCGGGTATCGGGCAACAGGTTATCGGACTTTAGGAAAACTTATAGATTGATGATTCCTGTCCGGATGACTCCTGCCCGTTGTCGCCGGGGCCACGGGGCGCTGCGTTCCGCGGCCGCACGCCGGCCGAGCGGAACGCAAGTGCCCTAGCACACCATGTTTAGCTTCCTTCCACACCGGCCGCAGGCCCCCTCGTGAAGGCCCGAGGCGTCGATACGATAGCCCGACCGTCGCACAGCGACCGCCCCGCAGCCGGGGCATACGGTATGGCTGCCGGCGTCGGTTACGACATTGCCCATGTACACGAACGACAACCGCGTTTTCAGTATCGTCCAGGCCCTTTCCAGGGTTGCCGGCGGCGTGGGCGGCGCGTCCAGCCGGTACCGCGGGAAGTACGCCGACACATGCGTCGGACTGTCCGGGCCCAGATTCTCGGCGATCCAGTCGCCGAGTTGCTCGATTTCGTCCGGCGAATCGTTCTCGCCGGGGATCAGCAGCGTCGTGGTTTCCACGTGGCACCGCCGGGCGGCACGACAAGCCGTTTCCAGTACCGGCGCGAGCCTGGCGCGGCAATGGCGGCGATAGAACGCCTCCGTGACACTTTTCACGTCGATGTTCATCGCATCGACGACGTCCAGCAACGCCTCCAGCGGCTCCGGGTCGATGTAGCCGTTGGTCACCAGCACGTTGATCAGTCCGGCCTCGCGGGCCAGCCGGGCGGTGTCCAGGACATACTCGAACCAGACGGTCGGCTCATTATACGTATAGGCGATGCCGACACTGTGCTGCCGCCGGGCCAGGGCCACCGCTTCGTGCGGCGGCAGGAACTGCGTTTCGGCCCGTTGCTGGCTGATCTGCCAATTCTGGCAGAAGTCGCACTTGAAATTGCATCCCCACGTGCCCAGCGACAGGATGCTGCGGCCCGGGTGGACGTGATACAACGGCTTCTTCTCGATCGGGTCCATGGCCGCCGACGTGACGTGCGCGTAGTTCAGCGGCCGCAGCGTGCCGCCGATATTCTTGCGGCACAGACAGATGCCGGCGGCGCCGTCGGCAATGCGGCAGTGGTGCGGGCAGATCATGCACTGCACGCGACCGCCGACCGACGGTTGCTGGAAATCGCACCGACGCTCGGGCCACGGGCCGGACACTCTCGGCGAATCCTCTCCCCCTTCCATGGGACCATCGCGTTCGTGAAGCCGTTGGGTCACAGACGGCAAGTGTACCGGCGGCCCGCCGACGTGTCAACGAACCAGCGGCGTCGCGGCCACATATTGTGCCTGCCGGGCGGGCGGGGCTCAACATCGTGGCCGCGTGTGGCTCGGCGGGCGGGGGGGCGCAGGGCGAGGGGTTCAGGGAGCGTGCTTCGCACGCGGCGATTGACGGGAACGCGTGGGTCCGGGGGACCCACCCTACGGCTGCAAGCAAGCACCCTACGGCTGCGCGGCGGGGTCGGAGAGCAGTTGGATGGAGTAGAGCAGGGCGCGGGGCAGGTGGAAGAAGCCTTTGTAGGGGCCGCCCTTGAGTTCGTGGGTGGGTCGTCCCTGGCGGTCGAGGTACCCGAACCATTCGCCGCACTCGTCGTCGCGCAGGTGGCGCCAGGCCCAGTCGTGGACCTGTCGGTGGAGGGCGAGGTACCGCGCGTCGCCGCTGGTTCGCCACGCCAGGAGCAGGGCATAGAGGGCCTCGGTCATGGGCCACCAGAGTTTCATGGACCATTCCAGGGGCAGCGGCGGGCGTCCGTCGGCGTCGAGGAAGTAGTAGAGGCCGCCGTACTCGGCGTCCCATCCGGCCTCCATGGACCAGTCGATGATGTCCAGGGCGGTGGCCGCGAGGCGTTGGTCGCCGGTGCGGCGGGCCTGGTGGATGAGGAACCATCCCATCTCGATGGCGTGTCCGGGGTTGAGGAGTCGTCCCCAGGGGGAATCGACGGCCTGGCCGTCGGGTCCGACGTTTTCGAGGACGACGCGGCGGTCGGCCTTGACGTGGCGCAGGGCCAGGTGGGTCATCTCTTCGGCCAGGGCGGCATAGCGCGGATCGTCGTCCAGGGACGACAGTTCCTCGATCATGGAGAGGAAGACCATGGGGTCGGCGAGCGTGGAGCCGCGCGGCGTTCCCGACAGCAGGGGCCGTCCAAGCTTCTCGGGCCGGCGCCAGAGGTCGTGGATGGTCCAGAAGAGGTCTCGGGCCTCGTCGAGGTAATCGGCCTGTCCGGTGGCGCGGGCCATCTCGGTCATGGCCAGGAGGTAGAAGACCTCGGCGTAGATTTTGCGTTGGATGTGGATGGGTCGTCCGTCGCGCGTGAGGGCGAAGTAGACGCGGCCGGAGTCCTTGTCGCGGCCCCAGCGGCGGAGGAACGCCGCGCCCTGGGCGGCCAGGTCGAGCCACCCGCGCGAGCAGTCCACCTGTCCGTGCAGGCGGGCGAACATCCAGACGGCGCGGCCCTGGAGCCAGAGGTACTTGTCGGTGCTGTAGAGGTTGCCGCGGCGGTCGAGGCACGTGAAGTACCCGCCGCACTGGCGGTCGATGCCGTGCCGCTCCCAGAAGGGCACGACGTGCTCGAGCAGTTCGCGGCGATACAGGGCGGCCAGTTCAGTGGGCGTCACAGGTCGATCCCCAGCCATTCGGCGTAGCGGCGATACAGGTGACGGGCCGACGGGTACATGCTCTGGGGGCTCATGAAGTGGGAGAACTCGAAGGTGATGAGCTTGCTGCATCCGGCGGCCTCGGCGGCTTCCATTTTGTAGCGCAGGTGCCGCCAATCGATCGGGAGAAACTTCATAGGGACGCCGCCGCGCTCGAAGTTCTCGACGTTGGACCAGCAGGCGATGCCGTGGTTGCGGCAGAGCCGCGCGTTGACGTCGAGGTAGGCCGGCAGGTCCGTGAAGGCGCACAGGCCGTCCTGGAAGGCGACGATATCGACGAGGCCCTGGATGCGTTCGAAGACGCGCTGCCAATTCTTCTCGTGGTCTTCGGGGGAGAGGTAGTCCTGGGGGAACTCCTTGCGGCCGAGGAGCCAGGGGGAGATCAGGATGGGCAGATCGCGAAGGCCGCGCAGGTGGCGTGCGAGTCGTTCGTAGACGACCATGGCGCCTTCGTGGTAGCGGGGAATCTCGTGGCAGATGTACCAGCCGCGGAACGCCCGCCGCGAGCCGTAGCGCTCCATGACCTCGTCGGCCAGGGCCATGTTGAGGTCGGCTTCGCGCTGGTGAGCGCCGCCGCGCCACGCGCCGCTGTCGTAGGTGCCGTAGTAGAAGTCCATGCCGCAACGTTCGGCCTCGTCGAGGAAGAGCGTCATGAGGTCGCCGTAGGCGGGCATGACGTCGCAGGCGTCGCGGAGGACGCGGCTGTCGAAGACGGCGCGATCGCGGGCTCCGGCGCGGATGAGGATCACGGTGTCGATGCCGACGGCGCGCATCGCGTCGAAGTCGGCGGCCCACTCGGCGCGGCCCCAGTTGTTCGACGGGATGTCGGCCACCACCGCGTCCAGGAAGGTGCCGGTCAGTCTCATCGCCATGGTCGCAGCTCCTTGACAACGGAACACACTGGCGGTCAACGCGTTGCGGAACGCATTATAGCGGTCGGTGGATCGGGGCGTGCCTGATTTTCCGGCGGCACGACGAGGCTCGGGATGTGCAGCGAGCCGCCCCCACAGAACCCGTGTGGGTGCGAGCAGCCACGCTACGGATTGTCGGGTCTGTTGACCCGACCTACGCGCTGCCGTGCGACGGCAACGCCCATGCCTGACGGGGCAGGCTGTCCGGCAATTCGGTATGCGCAACACGCTGTTAGGAAGGGCATTACGACAGCTCAGGCGTAGGGTGGCTGCTTGCAGCCACGCGGAAGGGCAAGGAAACTCGCTTATACCTGACGGGCAGGCATGGTATCCAGCAACAACGAACCACACGACGAATTGTCGGACACCCTCGACGGGGCAGGCATGGCACCCAACGGGTCGGGACGGGTGGTGCCGGGGCGGCGCGGGTATGGTATAATGTGTAGATGGTTTGCGTGGGGCGGCCGCCGGGGCGGGCAGGGCGCGGCCGGGGGGGACGAGCGGAACGGTAAATCTTCCGCGGGGCGGGGGTGTTAGCACGTGTAGGCCGGCAGGATTGCCTGTGGTGCGGCGGCAACGCGGCTCAAGGAGGTGGACCATGACACGCATGTTGGCGGCGGGCCTTGCGACGTGGGTTCTGGCGGCCGGGGCGGCACTGGCCCAGACGGACGACGGCCTGACGGCGTTCGAGCGGGCGAACCGGGAGGCCCAGGTGCTGAAGCAGCAGAGCCTGGCCCAGGTGCGCGGGTTGCTGGGGCAGGTGCCGGAGTTGATCGCGGCCCAGCGTTACGTCGATGCGGACATCCAGTTGCGGACGGCCAAGCGGATCGTCACGACCGGGCGTTACCTGTCGGCTGGGGAGCAGACGGCCCTGATGGCCGAGGTGTCGCGGCTGGACGAGCAGTTGATGGCGGCGCGGACGGCGTACCTGGTGGCCCGCGAGCAGGCCCAGGCGTCGGAGGTGGCGGCGCGCGAGGCCCAGCGGCGCGAGTCGCGCGAGGCGCTGGACCAGCGACGGCAGGAGGCCCACTGGTCGCGTCTGAAGGAGTACAGGGCCGCGCGGAAATATGATCTGGCGCTGGACGAGGCGCGGGCCCTTCAGCAGCGCAATGCCAACGACGAGGAGGCCCGCCGCGTGGCCGAAGTGCTGCGGTACCTGGCGAACACGGCTCCGGGCTACGACGTTCGCGTGAGCCGGTTCGAGCAGGGGCAAGCGACGCTGCGCGACACGGAGGATTCGGCGACGCCGTACTACGACGTGCTGCGGTACAAGGATCCGAAGGCCTGGGAGGAACTGACGCGGCGGCGCTTCATGGGGCTGCTGCGCGACCAGGGCGTGACGCCGCGCAGCCTGGAGTCGGCCGACGACATTCAGAAGCGCGTGACGCTGGAGATGGACCAGGTGACGCTGAAGAACGTGCTCTTGTACCTGAGCGAATCGACGGGCGTGCCGATTGTCGTGGACCCGCACCTGGAGGCGGACACGGGCAAGTCGGCCGACGCGGAGGTGGTGACGATCAACGTGAAGCAGATCACGCTGGAGCAGGCGCTGAACATGGTGCTCCCCGGCGAGATCGGCTGGCGGCAGGAGGGTGGGCAGGTGATCGTCAGCAGCCGCGAGAAGGCCAACCCGCTGAAGGTGCGGACGTATCCGATCCGCGACCTGGTGGCGGAGGTGCCGGACTTCGGCAAGACGGTGCCGCACATGGACCTGGGTGCTGGGCTTGAACAGGGCGAAGGCGGAGGCGGTGGCCTGTTTCCGAACGACGATGACGACGAAGACGATGGGCCGCCGACACAAGATCGCATCATCGACCTGATCAAGCGATTCGTGACGAGCAACGATCCTCGCGTGGCGCCGTGGGAAGACATGGGCGGCACGGCGACGGTGGAGTACTTCAACGGGATGCTGATCGTGAGCCAGACGGAGGTGGGGCACCAGAAGGTGGTCGCGCTGCTGTCGAAGCTGTGAGCTGTCCGACGGTGGCGGCGCGTGCGCCGCGATGGCAGGCAATCGAGAAAGAGGCGTCCGGCGCGTGAGCGGCCGGGCGCCTCTGTGTTATCGCAACCGGCGGGTCCTCATCGCTTCGCGGGCTGCTGAAACGACCGCCAGTGGAACTCGACGACGGCGACGCTGGCGGGGTGCCAGAAGTCCCAGTTGTGGGCGCCGGGGGATTCGACGAACGTGAAGTCGATCTGCCGCGCGGCCATCAGCTCGGCCGTCTTCGCGCGCTTCTGGCGAGCGTCGGTGATGGCGTCCACCTGGGGCTTGAGCTCGTCGCGGATGCGGGCGTTCTGGTTCACGAGGAAGTCGCGGAACTCGCGGTTGGCGCCGATGAGAAAATCCTCGGTGCCGCAATGCTGGTAGATGGGCGGCAGTTTGCGTCCGGCGGCGACGTAGTCGGCGATGCGCTTGAAGATGTCGCAGCGGTCGTAGGCTTCCTGGTTCTCTTCCTTGGGCCCGAGCCACTTGGAGGCCATCAACGTGCCGCGCACGGCCCCGTAGGCCGAGCTCAGGCCGCTGACGGATCGGAACATCTCGGGCCGCGTGAGCATGTAGTGCATCGCGCCGAAGCCGCCCATGGAGAATCCCGTGACGCCGCGGCGGCCGGTGTCCACGCGGTAGTGGGCGTCGATGTGCGGCACGAACTCGTCGAAGAAGAACGTGGTGAACTGCGACGTGGGCGTCGTCGTGGAGTCGAGGTACATGCTGGCGTCGTCGCCGTTGAAGCACGTGACGATCATCGGCATGTGTTTCAGCGCCCGGCGCAGCATCGACATGTCGCTCCAGGTGGCGTACGGCGCGTGGGCCCCGTGCAGCGTGTAGAGGATCGGGTACGTCGTGGCGGCCTTGTCGTCGTACCCCGGCGGCAGGACCACCACGGCCTGGATGCGGCGCTTCATCGACGGCGACCACACGGTGAACTTTTCGATGCGGCATCCCTCGGGCGAGGTCTCCACGGTTTTGGCGTCCTCGTCGGGTGCAGGCGCCATGGTCTTGGCCTCCTCCTTCTTCTCACTGGCCGCTTTCTCGCTCTCGGCCGCCACTGCCGCCGCAGGGGCCGGGGCCGTCGCCCCGTCGTCCGCCGCAGCCACCGCCAACATGCACGTCACCGCCCACGCCACAGAGAGTCCCATCGTGCGCCTCCTTGGTTGTTCTGTCCGGCGAGCGTCGCGGCCCGGGACCGAGCGCTCGGCGCGAACTGGATGTGAAACCCCGTGTCACGGCTCGCGGACCGGCGTTTCCCGCCGCGCGGCACGACGACGGACGACGTGAAGCACGAGGCGAATCGCGCCTGCCACAACACCCGCCGCAATCGCGGCATTCCGCAGAACGATGTCCGGTGCCCAGAACGAGCGCGGCCGCGCGAACGACATGAGCAGAGACCAGTGAGCATAGCAGACCAGGCTGATTCCGGCCGCACCGGCCATCCACAGACAGAGCACGAGCTGCCACGTGCGTCGCGAGGATCCCGTCCGGCGTTTCTCCAGACGGCCGAGCCACAGGCCGCCGGCAATCAGGAGCACGTGAGCGGCCACCAGCGTCTGCCACGAGGGCCATGCCGACAGGGTGGTGGTGTCGTACAGGCGGAACATGACGTGGCCGAATACGGCTGTGGCCACGATGAGCGCTTCGGCGGCTATCAGCGGCCCGACAGGAGGACCCGCATCCACCTCCGGATCGCGGAGCACTTCGCGGTCGGTGAGGTAGCAGGCCAGCAGCGCCACGAGGCCGGGTAAGACCAGATGGACCAGGTCCAACACGTCCGCGTCGGTCCGCATCATGGCGACGACGGCATGACGCTCGGCGATCCACAGGGCGGCCAGCCCCGCGACGTACAACATCGATCCCACGGCCAGCAGGGGATACTCGAGGCTCCGACGGCACCGCTGCACCGGCTCCCGCCGCCGCAAGAGGGCGTCCAGAACCACGTACGCCAGGATGACCAACGGCACAGTCCCCGCGGGATCTTCGAAGTACAACGCCCGCACAGGCCATGAGGCGGCATCATGGCTGCCGGCCTCGTGCAGAAAGTGCCTCGCGGCAAAACACAGAATCAGCGTCAGCCAGGCCGCGTAGGCATACGCGCACAGGACGGTGGCCGTTGTCAGAAAGACGGCCAGCCAGCGTCCGGAGGTCGCGTTCTTCGCACGGGCGTCGCCTAAACCACGAGCTGTTTCGTCGTCGGTCATGGGGGCAGTGTATCGCGGTCGGGTCGGCCCGACAAGGCCCAGCGCGGGCGAGGGACGCCGGTGGGGGCACGTCATGTGTGTTGGCAAGGGGGGTACACTTTGGTCCGGCTTCCAAAGTGGCACCCGGCGTTCGACCCTCACCGCCCCGAGCGGTGCTCGGGGCACCTCTCCCTGCAAGCAGGGCGAGGGGTGCAGGTGCGTGCTTCGCACGCGG
>JAAYDY010000115.1 GCA_012729015.1 Phycisphaerae bacterium
GAGTCGATACACTCGTAGTAGTCGGCGAGGTGCCTCCGCCGGAACTGGTCGTGGGCGTTGTGGCCCCGCCGCTACCGGAGGTGCTCCCGCCGCCGCTCAGCGCCGACTTGGCGAACGTGCGCATCCCGCTTATCTGGTAGCGAAGCCGCAGATCGATGAGGTCCGCCTCGTAGGGCACGAAGAATAGGCATTCAGCAGGGGTGTCCACCCCGGCGGCCGACCGCTCGAACTGGCCTTGGAAGTTGCTGTTGGTGTGCGTCGGTACGCCCTGGTACGCCTTGTTCAGCGTAGAGAGTTGCTTGCGGGTAGCCTCGACGCGGTCGAAGTAGTCTGCGGCCTTGGTGCCGACCACAAGCGAGGCGTTGGCGCTGCCGGTGTCGCGCTCGATCTCCAGGATGCGGAGTGACAGGTCGCGGTCCTTGTAGACGAAGTGGCCGACGTCACCGGGAGAACACAGAGCCGCAGCCGCGGCGGTCACTTCCACGGTGTAGGACTTGACGGCGAACTCGGTTTCAGCGACGGCCTGCTGGCACTCAGCGATGAGAGCGGCGCGGCTCTTGCACTCCTTGTTAACGTAGGTCCCGCGACGGATGCCGTACTTCTCGACGGAGGTCTTCCCGTCCTCTTCGCCGGTGCCGTCCACCGTGACCATGAGTTGATACTCGCCTTCACCATATCCGAGGCCGGTCACGCGGTTGACGATCTGAGTCCGCACCTTGTGCTCGTTGAACTTGGTGATGTTGCCACCCTCGCCGCGGCGGAACTCCAGGATGTTGTTCGCCCGGAGGTCCTGCCCCACTGAGGCGGCATGCGTGACGGTCTTGTTGATGGGGTCGAAGCCCAACTCTCCCCCGACCGCCTTGCGCACGGCTGCCAGGGATTCCCACAGGGTCGCCACGTCGAAGCGCATGGAGATGAGGTTGGCCGTGGTCACGACGAACTGGGAGAACCGCGTCTTGACGGCCGCCACTTCTACCTCTACCAGATGGTCGTTCGCAGGATCCAGCCCGGAACAGGTAAGCGTGAGGTCGCCCGATACGTCGATAGCAGTGGTACCCACGACGAGCGAGGTACCTGATTGCTCATACTGCACGCCGTTGATACGGACTATCGCCTCCGCCCCGGCCCCGCCCGCTTCGAAGGTCACGCCCACGAGTGGGCCGTTGACCACGCGCCCGACATAGTCGCCCACGTTGGTCGACTCGATGTAGCCCGTCTCGACCGTCCAGACCCCGTACTTCTCGAGCGCCCCGTCGGTGTAGGGGATGGCTGCCGCACGGGAGTCCATGCTGCAAGTGACGGTGTACCCGCTGTCAGGACCTATCTCGTAGAGCCGCACGTCGTCGAACTGCGCCACGGCTGAGGTGCCGTCGGTCACGAGCACGATCTGCACCTTCACGCCCAGAGCCACCACGTCATCCGTGTCGACCTCGTGGAAGGTGCCGTCCTTGGTCGATAGGTTGGTGACGTCCGAGTCAACGGTACTGCCGTCTGCCTTGGTGAAGCGGAACTTCACCCCCACGTCGCCGGATTCGCCCACGGCGGCCAGTATGTCGATCTTGACCCGGTAGGAC
>JAAYDY010000116.1 GCA_012729015.1 Phycisphaerae bacterium
ACCGACGGCGCCCAGCAGACAAAACGGCCCTCCGCGGCGAGGAATTCCCCTTGACCGGAGGCAGCCTTTCATGGATAGGGTGGGTCCCCCGGACCCACGCGGGGCTTTGCGGCTGCCGGGTCCCATGCCTGCCCCGTCGAGCCTGTCCGACAACTCGCCGTGCTGTTCGCCGTTGCCCCCGCAGGGGGCACTGATCACTAGCCACGGGCGCAAGCCCGTGGTACTCATCCCCTATGAACCACAGAGCCGGGTGCCATGCCTGCCCCGTCAGGCATGCCGAAGGGCTTGAACCCACCGCGTGTCTGCACGCGGCTATTCGGGGACTCACAAACTGAGGTACTTGGTATACTGTCCCTATGAACCCGGACAAGCGCTGCGTGGGCCCGGAGGGCCCACCCTACGGGCTAGCTAATCAGTATACGGTTCCCTTGGGTCCATCTCCAAACTCACCAACCCCGATAATCAGTATACTGTCCTCAGTGGTTCCAGTGGCCCAACCTTCTACCTTCTGAATCTGTCGCTGCAGCACGGCCATAGGCCCCTCACTCAGCCCGCCCCCTCCGCCTATCGCAGGTACTTGATGCCCTCAGTCGAAGAGGCCGCCCTCTCCGCTGGAACAAAGCAGAAGTTCGTGTGCTTGTTCCTTCTGGCACACTCCACGACCGCTTCTGTGCAGAAGAACGTCGCTGAGGACAGGTCCACGGTGAACACGTGTGATCCATTCCAGCTGCTACCGACGATCGCCATCGGCCATGTGCGACCGTCATTCTGCCGGTCGTACGTCGCATCGACATCATGATCCTGTCTCCCACACGAAGGGCAGAAATGCATGCCGCAGAAGCCGCTGGCCTCAAAGTCCATCTTCGCCCCGAACATCCTCTTGCCGTCCAGCCAGTAGTAGTCCGGTGGCGGCACCTTCTCCAGTCGCTTGGGCAGAGGCTCGACGATCTCTACCTTCTCGTGTGGGAAAACACCTATCCCCGCCCGCTTCCAGTCCTTCAGGACCCTGCCCGACACGATCATCAGAGACCACGCACTTCCCAGTACGTCGGGCCAACGCGTGCCCTTGGCTCGTTCGAGAAGAACCCTAACGACCCCCTGCGGTTCAAAAATGCGACGCCCCTCGGGATCACACTTGTGGCAAATCTTCACCAAGTGTAGGCCAGACACGACATCGTAGGCCCACGGGAAACCACGAGTCCCAAATGAATCGTGGCTCATCACAAAGAGTGGTTCAGTCATTACTGATACTCCGGGTTCTGTCGTATACGGTTTCTGAATCTGAGTATCTGTGGACGAGACGGCTCACTGTCCAAGAATGCGCGCCACTTCTGGTTGTATTTGCGACTCCATTTCTGGTGGTTTGGGCCAACCCACCTACCATTGCTCGGGGCATCGACGTTGATTCCGTGTGCACTGAACTCGTCCCTGTAGGCATAGGGATAGTCATGGTGCGCCTGCCACTTGCCCGAGTTGTCGGGCGGGTCCCCCATGTTCCTGCGAAGGCAGCCCTGTCCATTATGGCTCAGGACGCCTGTCTGTCCGACATGGTAGCAGTGGCGGGTCTGGACCTCAAGGTTGTAGACGCGGTGGGCGCCCGAGAGCGGCTGCACCGACTCCACGCGCCGCGGGCCGGCGGCTGAACCGTGCCCCCCGCTTCCCGTCCGGGCAGTCCCTGCTCCATGAGAACACGGCGGGCCTCGCCGTCCCGCCGTGGCACGGTCTCTTCACGAGAAGCGACCCCGGACCACTTCGTGACTCAGCCCTGCCACGCGCCAAGCCTCTGTGTGACTTCACAAACACGACCATGCCAGAACGTCAGCTTTGCATCTGCCATCATGGCGATCAGAATCGATCTGGCTTCTTCGTGTTCTCCCGCTACATACCTCAGGGTGGCGTATGACAAACGCTCCGCAGGAAATCTGCGAAACACAGGATCCTCTGCAAGTGCGGCAACCGCCCCGATGGAGTCAAGTGTGTCCAGGAAAGGAATGCACTTGTCCTGGAGAACACACCGCACCTCGTTCCCCACCAGCGGGACGTCATCGTCCGTCTTCAACGTCCACCAGACGTCGTGCCGAAGGCCCCCCCGACCAAGTACATCTCCGACGCGCAAGTGGGGATAGCAGTACTTGCCCGTGACTACCGAGGGAATCACCTTTCCGGTGGCTAGGAACTGCGCATCTCTAACGCAGACTCCCATGTTGATCGTGAAGCTCGTGGCCTCTTTGTCGTTCCACTGGCTACGCTGAATATCCAATGCATGCACGATGCCTTCCTTCTGCCGATTCCACACCATACGATGCCTGGAAAAACCGGGTCCGCCGGGGACAGTATACTGTTTATGTGGACCTTCGGACTCACTGTCTCCGGAGTGCCATTCTCACGTTGCGAGTGCAGCGGTACTTGTCCTCACGAGAACCAGACACTGCCAGACCTGCCGAGTGTCGCCGCGGGCCGTTCTCAACCCTTGCGACGGCCGTGGGGACGGGCTGCGGGGACACGGGCCGTCGGGACCGCATATGGGGCATGTGCAGCCGTTACTATGTATGTCCATGTTATGTGGTGACAGTCACCATAATTAGTATACTGTCCCCGCGGCGATCCAGACCCGCCGCGGCGATCGTGTTGCCCGCCGCCCCGATCCATCGCGCCGTGTTTGTGTCCGCGGCCCACCACGCCCCCTGACTATGTGGACTATGTGGGGACAGTATACTGGTTCTGGGGCGGGCCGACCGCGGTTCCGCGGCGCCCGGCTCGATGGTCTGTCGGCAGGCCAGGCCATGCGACGTCGGCCCGAGCACGCACCGTGCCCGCATGCGCGTGCCGCCACACGGGTCCACCTTCGTCACGGCCGCGCGGCCGTCGCAGGCGTGCTGCACCTCCGCGCTCGACGCCGGGCAGCAGCCGGGACCGCGCCTCACCGCGTTTCTCATATGCCGCTTCGTCGGGCCGTGAGGTAGCCCGCCGGCCCTTGGCCGCGTGCGGTGGCAGGCCTTGGGCGCCCCCGTTCGCAGCAGGCGGGACCGCGGAAGTGCGTACCCGGTTATCCCATAAGGGGATGCGACTGTCGCGTCCATGCGAAACGTGTGATCGATGGCCACACGGTCCGATAACCGGGGCCACCTGCGCGCGTGTTCCACGTGGAACACCGGCACTAAGGCTCTTTTCCCTTGATCGTATCCGTTCCTACGTTAAGATCGTGCCCGTGGGAACCGACGCCTGAGTCGGTCCGTCCTGTGTCCGCGCCCGGCCACGGTCCCGACCGCCGCTTGATCCGGCAACCGCCGCCGCACGCCTTGCGGATTCTTGGGGCGCCGCTGCACACCGTCACTTTCCAGGAGGTTTCTCCCTATGGCCAAGATGCCCCAGCGTCGTCTCGGACGAGGTCTGGACGCCCTGATTTCCGGGCCTATCGCTCCGCCGCCAGCCGAGCAGCCTGCGGAGACCGCCCCGGTTTCCACGCCGGTTTCCGCGGCCCCGGTCATTCCCACGGCCGTCCCCGCGTCTGCCGAGGCCGCACCGACGCCTTCCGAAGCCCAGGCCACGGGTCGCCCGGCTGAGATCGAAACCGGCCGCATCGACCCCAACCCTTATCAGCCCCGGCAGGATTTCGACGAGGACGGCATCGAGGAGCTGATGGCCTCGATTCAGTCCAGCGGCATTATTCAGCCCGTGGTGCTGCGGCCCAAGGCCGGGGGCCGCTACGAGCTCGTCAGTGGCGAGCGGCGTCTCCGGGCCGCGGAGGCCCTTGGCCTGCCGACGGTCCCGGCCGTCGTCCGCGACGTGCCCGACGACCGCCTCCTGGAAATGGCCCTGATCGAAAACATTCAGCGGCGAGACCTGAACCCGATCGAGAAGGCCGAAGCCTTCCGCGACTTCATGGCCCGTTACCGCCTCACCCAGGAGGAGGCGGCACGCCGCGTCGGCGTGGACCGGGCCAGCCTGGCCAACCATGTTCGCCTGTTGGAGCTTCCCGACGAGATCCAGATCCTCGTGCGCCGCCAGGCCCTCGGGATGAGCCACGCCCGGACGATTGCTGCGCTGCCCAACCCCGGCGAACAGCTTGAGCTGGCCAAACGCACCATCCGCGACGGCCTGAGCGTTCGCCAACTCGAACGCGCCGTCCAGCGGGCAGCCCAGGGCCCCGCGGCCGCCGCAGGATCCCTGGCCGGCTCGACTCGCACCACCTCTCCCCAGGTAGCCGCCCTGGAGAACGAACTGCGAGGCCTACTGGGCACCAAGGTCCGCATCGAGGAGGGGCGAAAGGTCGGCACCGGCCGCATCGTCGTCGAGTATTACAGCTTCGATGACTTCGACCGCATCCTAGGCACCCTTCGCCGCTGAACAATCCTCCCAGGAACCAGGGGCCAGCGGCCCCACGGTGGGTGGCCGCCCTAGCGCCCCAGATGCCTGGCCCGCCTCCAGGAACACGCAGTGCCAGGCTGTCGGCCGGCCGCCGCCGCACGTCACGCCCCCTCCACCAACCGCAACAACCTGTCCTTGCGGAGCTTGCGCCCGCGTGACGACCCTCGCCATCAGGCGGGCACACCTCGCGCCACCTGTTCCACGTGAAACATTCGGGCCTCAGACACCCACCCCGAACCAGCCATGCGGGCACCGCCGCGTCTCGGCGAATGCTCTTGCCCCTCCCGGCCACCGCCCGCGCCGGCCAACGCCGGTATCGGTGCCACCCGGCGACCCAGCGCCGCCACGGGCGTGCTATCGGCCCCTCCGGGCCGTTCCCCCCTCGTGCCACACCGGCGCTCCCTTGTGGCCCGGGCGCCCCACGGCCTCTCCGTCGTGCCTCGCCGCGCACCCCCTCCATGTGCCCACATATGCCCAGCCCTACGTTCCCCGCAGCGATGGCCGCCCCCTTCCGCCCACACCCGCCGCCCGCCCCGGGGCGTTTCGCCCCCGCGCCCCCACAGCCGCGCGACGCACACCATAATTAGTATACTGTCCCCAATGGTCAATGGTCTGTCCCCAATGGTCGGTAATTAGTATACTGTCCCCAATGGTCCTTAGTATACTGTCCCCAATGGTCCCCCAATGGTCCGTCCCCAATGGTCCCGTGTAATTAGTATACTGTCCCCACTGGTCCAAGCATACGGTTCGTACACCAGATTGAGGGCTTCCGGGAGTTCGTTGTCTTCACGCCTGCGCGCCAGGAGTACGGCGATGTGGTGCGACGTCTTCTGCGGCACGGCTATAGAGTCTGGACCATCGGCAGCGCGTGGGCGTGCGAAGCCCCGTAGGTGCTCGAGCAACTACCCTCTGGTTGGGCAACACTCGCATCACCAGCGTGCGGGATCCCCGAGATTCTCTCTGTCGGCCCGCTGTGTCCCCGCGGCCCCGACCGGTCGGCCGTGTAATTGGTATACTGTCCCCCTGGTCCAATCCTCCGAGCTCTCCGGGGCTCTCCGGGGGGGGGGACAGTATACTATTTCCAAGGGGGCTTGCGGCCCGCGGTATGGCGTTCTGTCCCCAACGGCAGAGAGACGCCGTACACTCTCTCTGGGGGCGACAACGCAGTCTGTGTTCGTTCTCCACTGCGTGTCGGGCATCTTGACCCGACCTACCCGCTCACGCGGCGGGCATGATGCGCGGTTTCTTCATGGCCACGCGAGCGTGGCCATGCCACCCGCCTGTTCCCCCTGGTCGTCCCCCCTGGTCGCGTCGCCGCGTAACCCCGCGACTCCGTCGTCCCGTCGTCCGCGTGGGTCCGGGGGACCCACCCTACCTGCTCCGCAAGTTTGCCTCCCGCCGCCCGCAAGCTTCTCGCCGCCTATGCGCGTTCCTGCTGCTGAGCGTCATTGCGCCGGGGATGCGGGAGAACGGTTATCCGACGCGCCTGCTGGGGTCACTGGGGCGGCGCGGGGGCGGTGTCGGCGGCCTTTTTGTTTGCGACGGCCTCTTTGAGTGCGGCGCGGATGCGTTCGTCGAGGGCCTTGACCTTGGCGTCGCCGTCGGGGCCGAAGGAGGCCTTCATGAGCGGCGCCAGGGCGCGGGCGGCCTTGGTCGGGTCGCCGGCGGCCACGGCCGCCTCGATCTCGGCGAGCTTCTCGGTGAGCAGCGAATCGATCCTGGCGGCGCGTTCCTGTGTGGCCGCGGCGAAGAACAGGCCCTCGGTGGCTTCGGCGAGGTAGGGTTTGGCCTTGGCGGCGGCTTGCTCGGCCGTGAGTTGCTTCTTCCGGGCGTACGTCGCCAGGGCCAGGTGGTTGGCCGCCGTGATCGACGTGCGGACGGCCTGCGCCAAGGCGAGGTCCTGCTTGATGACCTGGTCCAGTTGCTTGCGCGCCGGGATGAGTTGCCGCGCCTCGATCTGTTTGTCAATGGCGGCCAGGGTGGCCCGGGTCTTTTTCTTCCAGAGCATCGCCTTGGCGGCCTGTTTAGCGGTCTCGCGCAGGTCGGTGAAGGGGGTTTCCTCGGCCGCGTAGCCGACGAGGTGACCCTCGCCGTCGGCGATATACAGAACCGGAACGAAGTAGTGGTACGCACCGCGGCGCATGTCCTTGAACCCTTCGGGGTTGCTGTCGACGAAGACGCGCACCTTGAGCATGCCCTCGAGTTCCTGGAGCGTTTCGTAGCTGGCGACGCGGGCGTCGTGGATGGGGCACGAGCTGTGCTCCATCTGGTAGATCACGGCGACAGGCACGTCCTTTGCGGCGGCTGTGTCCAGGTGCTGCTTGAGTGTCCAGCCGGACTGCCACTCGTCCTTGGGCGATCGGGCCTGCAACGGCAGGACGCCGAGCACTGCCGCCGCCGAGACAAGCGCCGCGGTAATCATGATGCGTTTCATGGTCGCAACCTCCAAGAATTGGTCCGCCGCCCGCACAACACCGCCGATATGCATGATACAGCATACAGCGCGGACGGGGGCTGTCAATGGCCACTTAGGCAGGCCCATGAGGGTGAGGAGGCTCGCGTGAGCCTGACGGGGCGATGCTGTCGGACAATTCGTTGGCTCTTGCGTGCGCTTCCGGCGGGGCCGCATGTCGGGTCTGTTGACCCGACCTACCCGCGATGACAGCCACGTGGCGTATCGCACGGCGGGCAAGACCCGCCGTGGCACAGAAGGCGGCTCGGGCCGGTCGCGTAATTAGTATACTGTCCCCCTTCCTTCCCTACGCGCTGCTCCGATGGCACCTCACAGAACATATTACACACAATCCTTGACGCTACCGGCGTTCGGCATCTGGTTGACGGTGGGGGCGGCATCTGATAGAGTTGTCGCGTTGTGCCGGCCGGGGCGACGGGGCGGCGACAACGGTACGGGATCGGGTGCTGGAAGGAATCGGGCGCGATGAGTCACACGGACGCTCAGCTTTGGCAAACGTTGGTTCACGCGGTGCGCCAGGGCGATCCTGATCCGCAGTTGGAGGCGTTGCTGTCGTCGCTGGAGCCGCAGTTTCTGTCGCCGGAGCAGTTGGAAGTGGGATCGTCGCGGCCGCTGCCGGGCGACAGCGGGGAACGGTTGTGCCGGTTGCTGGGCGAGGCGGCGAGCCGTGCCTGGGGCCGCAGCATCCAGGTGCGGGTGCGTCCGTCGTCGGGGCAGTTGGGGTTGCCGTTCGTGCGTCGCGCGGCCACGGAGCCGCACGAGCAGTTGCGGCTGAATCCGAACAACACGTTCGACAATTTCGTGGTGGCGCCGAACAATCGCCTGGCGCATGCGGCCTGTACGGCGGTGTGCGACGCGCCGGGGCAGGCGTACAATCCGCTGTTTCTGCACGGAACGGTGGGCCTGGGCAAGACGCACCTGTTGCAGGCGATCTGTCATCGGCTGCTTCAGCGGCAGGCGGACGTGCATATCCTGTACTTGTCGTGCGAATCGTTCGTGAACCAGTTCATTGCGTCGGTGGAGCGGGGCGAGTTGGAGCAGTTCCGCTATCGGTACCGGCATGTGGACGTGCTGGTGATTGACGACATTCATTTCCTGGCGGACAAGGAGCGGACGCAGGAGGAGTTTTTCCACACGTTCAACACGTTGTACCAGGCGCAGCGCCAGGTGATTCTGTCGAGCGACTCGCCGCCGCACGAGATACCGCACCTGGAGGAACGTCTGGTGTCGCGGTTCAAGTGGGGTCTGGTGGCGCGTCTGGACAAGCCGAGTTTCGAGACGCGCGTGGCGATTGTGGCGAAGAAGGCGAAGCTGCGCGGCGTGGCGATTCCGGACGACGTGATCGCGTTCATTGCCCGGACGGTGGACACGAATGTTCGGGAATTGGAAGGGGCGGTAACGCGTGTGGGGGCGCAGGCGGTTCTGGCGGGTCAGCCGATCACGCTGGAGACGGCGCGCGAGGTGCTGAGCGACTCGGTGCCGCGCAAGCCGCGCGAGGTCATGGTGCCGGAGATCATCGCGGCCGTGGTGAAACGTTACGGGATTCGCGTGGCGGATTTGCAGAGCAAGAAACGGAACAAGTCGATCTCGACGCCGCGTCAGGTGGCGATGTATCTGGCGCGGCGGCTGACGAAGTTAAGCCTTGAGGAAATCGGAGGTTACTTTGGCGGCCGGGATCACACGACGGTGCTTCACGCGGATCGGAAGATTGAGGAGTCGTTGGCCGGCGAGCCGGAGTTGAGGGCGATGCTGGAGAGTCTGACGGAGGAGATTCAGGCCGGTCCGTCGGGCGCGGAGACGGCGTAGCAGCCTGTTGAAGAAACAATGGCCCGCGCCCGCACAGCCGAGGGCGGCTGTGCCCCATGTTGCAGGGCCAGGATGGCCCTGCAACGCACGGGCAAGATGCCCGTGCCACGGGTGAAAAGGCTTTACACGGCGAAGAGGCTTTGTCATGTCGGGCCGGCCTGGCAACAGATGTGGCTGGACTGGTGGGCGTTGTGGATAACCTGGCATTGATTTCGGGTGGTTCGCGTGGCGGTCTTCGGGGCTGTGATCAGGCCCGTTTTGGCGACAGCGCCGTGCCCAGGGCCGCGAGACCTTGTTGACACCCTGTCCACCGCCTGGTTTTGTTCTGTGGCGTCTGTAAGTTGTTACCTTAGATTGATTTATGTTCTGACCACTGGCCCGGTTTCCACTTTTCAACAGGCCATAAGATGGTATGATGGACTATTAAATTAGAATCTCTTAAAAGGCAGCTTCTTGGGGAGGCTCACATGAAAGTCGTTTGCGATCGTTCGATTCTCAGCGACGCGTTTCAGATGGCTCTGGGCGTGGTGAATGCCCGCAGTCCGAAGCCGGCCCTTCAGTGTGTGAAGATAGAGAGCACGAAGAAAGAGGTGCGGCTCCTGGCGACGGACCTGGAGGTCGGCATTCGCGTGTCGCTGACCGAAGGGATGGACGTGAGCCAGGGTGGCGAGGCGTTGCTGCCGGGCGACCGGGTGGGAGCCATTCTGAAGGAGTTGACGAGCGAGAAGGTGACGCTTGCCGTGGAGGAGACCTCGGCGGTGCTGGAGACCGAGGACTCGCGGTTTGCGATCATGGGGGACAACCCGGCGTCGTTTCCGTCGGTGCCGGATTTCGGCAAGGACGGGGCGACGGAGTTGGAGGCCGAGGCGCTTCGCGGGATGATTCGTCGAACGATCTTCGCGACGGCGCGGGAGGCGGCGCGGTATGCGTTGAACGGTGTGCTGTGGGAGATCGACGGCAAGGAAGTGCGTCTGGTGGCGACGGACGGGCACCGGCTGGCGCTGGCCAAGGGCGAGTGCAAGGGCGGCAAGAGCGCCGGGAAGGTGTCGGCTATTGTTCCGACGAAGGCGATGCAACTGATCGAGCGTTCGATTCAGGACGCCGAGACAGTGGAAGTGCAGATCGGGGAGAAGGAGTTGCTGGTGAAGGCCGGGCGCGTGGTGATCTACTCGCGTCTGGTGGACGGTCACTTTCCGAAATACGAGGACGTGATACCGAAGGACTCGGACAAGAAGGCGAAGCTGGACACGGCGGCGATGTTGAGCGCGGTGCGTAAGGCGAGCCTGTTGACGAACGAGGAGTCGCGCGGGGTGAAGCTGACGTTCCGTGCGAAGCAGTTGGTGCTGTCGAGTCGCGCGCCGGAGATGGGCGAAGCCAAGGTGACGATGGCGGCCGAGTTCGAGGGGACCGACGACGAGTTCGACGTGGCGTTCAATCCGTACTTCCTGATCGACGTGCTGAAGGTGGTGGCGGGGGAGACGGTGACGTTGCAGTTGAAGAGCGCGAACAAGCCGGGGTTGATCCGTGAGGGGAACCATTACGTTCACGTGATCATGCCGGTGAACATTCTGTGAGGTTGCGCGTGGCCGCGGGGTCTTCATGGCCACGCGGCGGGGATGGCTGAGAAGACGCGTGGGTCCGGGGGACCCACCCTACGGGCTGCGCTCGGGCGGCTCGCGAGCCGCCCCTACGGAGCGGGACCGTGGCTGGGAGCGGCTAGCCTGCGGGAGTGGCGTGTCGTGGAGCAGTTGAAGGATATCCTCAGTCGGTTCATCGAGACGAGTGGCCTGTCGCGTCGCACGGCGGAGAGCCGTCTGCTGGAGGTGTGGCGTCAGGCGTTGGGGGAACAGAGCCGGCACACGGCGTTGGAGAGCCTGCGGAAGAACGTGGCGAGTTTTCGCGTGGACAACGCGTCGCTGCTGTCGGAGCTGAACAATTTCCGGAAGCTGGAGTTGCTGTCGTTGTTGCAGAGCGAAGTCCGCGAGGTGTTCATTCGGGACATTAAGTTCCGGCCCGGGCACGTGGAGAAAGGCTGAGGCGGCGGTGGCAAGCCGTCGCGTCCGGGCGGTCGGCGAGGAGACGGAGCCGACACGGTCATGCCCGTCCCGGACTATCCTTATAGAGGTTGAAAGGAGTCGGATCAGACCATGGCCAAGACGGCGGCTGAGGAAAAGAGCGCATCGAAAGCGTACAGTGCCGAGTCGATTCAGGTGCTGAAGGGGTTGGAGGCGGTTCGGAAGCGGCCGGACATGTACATCGGCGACCGTCACACGCGCGGTCTTCATCACCTGGTGTACGAGGTGGTGGACAACTCGATTGACGAGGCGATGGCGGGGTTCTGCGACAAGATCGAGGTGGTGATCAACGCGGACGGGTCGATCAGTTGCAGCGACAACGGCCGCGGCATTCCGGTGGACATGCACAAGACGGAGAAGAAGCCTGCGGTGGAGGTGGCGTTGTCGATGCTGCACGCCGGGGGCAAGTTCGACCACGACACGTACAAGGTGTCGGGCGGTCTGCACGGGGTGGGCGTGTCGTGCGTGACGGCGTTGAGCGAGTGGCTGGAGGCGGAGATTCGTCGTGACGGGCACGTGTGGAAGATCGAGTTTGCCCGCGGCGCCAAGACCAAGGATCTGCGTCAGGTGGGCAAGAGCACGAAGACGGGGACGACGATCAGTTTCCGGCCGGACCCTCAGATTTTCAGCGACACGGCATTCAAGTACGAGGTGCTGGCGAGTCGCCTTCGGGAGCTGGCGTACCTGAACGAGGGGCTGGAGATTGCGCTTCGGGACGACCGGGGCGGGCAGGGGGAGACGTTCAAGTTCAAGGAGGGGATTCGCGCGTTCGTGAAGCACCTGAACGCGACGAAGGAGACGGTGCATCGGAACGTGATCCACTTCCGCAAGGACGATCCGGAGAGCGGCTCGAGCGTTGAGGTGGCGATGCAGTACAACGACTCGTACAGCGAGAATTTGTTGTGCTTCGCCAACAACATCAACACGATCGAGGGGGGGACGCACCTGTCGGGGTTCAAGGCGGCGCTGACGCGTACGCTGAACTTCTACGCGAAGAAGGCAAACCTGCTGAAGAGCACGAATCCGTCGGGGGACGATCTGCGTGAGGGGCTGACGGCGGTGGTGAGCGTGCGCGTGCGTGATCCGCAGTTCGAGGGCCAGACGAAGACGAAGCTCTCGAACAGCGAGGTGGGCACGCTGGTGGAGACAGTGACGAACGAGATGCTGGGGACGTACCTGGAAGAGGATCCGACGACGGCCAAGAAGATCATCACGAAGGCCGTGCAGGCGGCGGCGGCGCGTGAGGCGGCGCGGAAGGCGCGGGACCTGGTGCGTCGCAAGGGCGCGCTGGCGTCGGGGAACCTTCCGGGAAAGCTGGCGGATTGCAGCGAGCGCGACGCGTCGCTGTGCGAGATCTTCATCGTCGAGGGCGACTCGGCCGGCGGCAGCGCCAAGCAGGGGCGCGACCGGCGGACGCAGGCGATTCTGCCGCTGAAGGGGAAGATTCTGAACGTGGAGAAGGCGCGGATCGACAAGATGCTGGCGCACCAGGAGATCTTCCTGCTGATCCAGGCGCTGGGCACCGGCATCGGCGCCGAGGAGTTCGACCTGTCGCGTCTGCGGTACCACAAGGTGATCATCATGACGGACGCCGACGTGGACGGGAGCCACATCCGGACGCTGCTGCTGACGTTCTTCTTCCGGCAGATGCCGGACCTGATCCGGCAGGGGCACGTGTACATCGCGCAGCCGCCGCTGTATCGCGTGCGGCGCAAGAAGCACGAGGAGTATGTGCTGAGCGACCGCGAGATGAAGGAGACGCTGATGCGTCTGGGGATCGAAGGCGTGTCGCTGACGATCCGTCCTCGTGGCGGCAAGGGGCAGGCGGAGGTGCTCGGCGGCGCGAAGCTGAAGGAAGTGGGCGACCTGCTGATGGAGCTGGAGGAGATGGTGCGTTTCGTGGAGCGCCGCGGGGTGGCATTCGAGGAGTTCCTGACGAAGCGCAACGCCGACGGCGACCTGCCGAACTGGTGCGTACACCTGAACGGGGATTTTCATTACGTGTTCAGCGCCGAGGAAGGGTTCGAGCTGTGCGAGCAGGCGGCGCGCGAGCACCTGGTGGCCGCGGGCAAGGCCGAGCCGACCGCGGAGGAGATCGAGAAGGAGATGGAACAGATTCCGGAGCCGGAAGAGCTCTTCGACGTGAAGGAGCTGAACAAGCTGATCCGGAAGCTGGAGACGCGCGGGCTGGAGATCGGCGACTGGCGGACGGGCCCGGAGGAGCACCTGGGCGAGAAGGCGGTGTACCGATTCCTGATCCAGGGGGACGATGTGGAGCGGGAGGTGGCGTGCCTGGCGGAGCTGCTGCCGGCGATCCGGCACGTGGGTCAGCGCGGGATGGACCTTCAGCGGTACAAGGGGCTGGGGGAGATGAACGAGACGCAGCTCTGGGAAACGACGATGGACCCGGCGCGGCGGCTGCTGAAGCGCGTGTCGTTGGAGGACCTGGCCGGGGCGGACGAGATGTTCTCGATCCTGATGGGGGAAGGCGTGGAACCGCGTCGGCAGTTCATTGAGCGTCACGCGCTGGAAGTGCGGAACCTGGATATCTGAGGGGGCCGCGTCGCGGCGTGACCTTCCCGGCCGTGTGCGCAGCGCGATCGTCCGCGTGGGTCCGGGGGACCCACCCTACGGGTTTTCGGCGTTCGACCCTCACCGTCCCTCGGCTGCGCTCGGGGCACCTCTCCCTGCGAGCAGGGCGAGGGGTTGATGAGGAGCGTGCTTCGCACGCACGGTTGGCCGGAGACAGGCGGCTCGCCCCTCGACGAAGCTCGGGACTTGCAGCGAGCCGCCCCTACGGTTGGCGCGGGCAAAGGGTTCGAGGCATTCGGCATGCCTGACGGGGCAGGCATGGCACCCGGCGTGTCGGGTCTGTTGACCCAACCTACCTGCTCGGGAACTGCGTCGAGCAGCCACTCTACGATGGGGGTGGGTGGGGCGTTTCCCGGACGCCCGGGGGCCGGCGGCGGGGTTTCATTGATAGACACGGCGGCGCGCTGGCGGCCGCTTGGAGCGGATGGACGGGCTTACCGGAGACCTGGCTCATGAGAACAGATCGCACTTGGCGTTGGGCGTCGGTGGTGTTGGCAGTGGCGGTGTCGATGGGTGCGGCGGCGGGCGCGGCGAAGGCCCAGGCGAAGATCGTCGACGAGCCGACCAAGGGCATGGAGGAAGGCAAGGAGGCGGCCAAGCCGAAGCCCAAGAGCACGGCGAAGGTCGGCTCGACCGAGTACATCAACGACGTCGGTCTCCAGGAGGTGACGGCGAAGCTGAAGCCGGGTTCGCGGCACGAGTCGGTGATGATGGCGCTGCGTGACGGCGTGAAGCTGGCGACGGACATTTTCCTGCCGCCGGAGGGGGAGGGGCCGTGGCCGGCGGTGCTGCTTCGGACGCAGTACTCGCGGTGGGACGCTCGGGCGCTGGCGCCGCTGGGCGACGCGCCGTGCGTTCTGGTGCTTCAGAACACGCGCGGCAGCTACGGCAGCGAAGGCGCCGGCACGTTCGATCCGCGATCGTTCGAGATGGACATCAACGACAGCTACGACGCGGTGGAATGGGTGGCGGCGCAGAAGTGGTCCAACGGCAAGGTCGGCATGTGGGGCCCGTCGGGTCACGGCATCGCGGCGTGCAATGCGGTGTGGGCGCTGCCGCCGCATCTGACGGTGATCGACGTGAACGTGACGGGCGACAATGCGTACCTGCACTGGGCGTTTCTGAACGGCGCGCGGCGGCAGATGTACTCGTGGCTGACGCAGCGCGGGCTGAAGACGAAGAACGGCGAATGGCCGCGGCCGACGATTCTGCCGTACGACGCACAGGGGTACTACGCGTTCATCAAGGCCAAGGCGCCGCAGGTGAAGACGTATTACCGGGCGAACGCGGGCTGGTTTGACCTGTTCAGCGAGTCGGCGCTGGACCATTTCGCGGTGCTGGCGGCGAACGGGCGGGCGTATGTGCGTGTGGGGCCGACGGGCCACGGGGCCCTGAGCGGCGACCTGACCTTTAAGTCGCGGAACCAGCCGTCGGCGGCGTCGATGAAGAGTTCGCGGGGTCTGAAGGAGTGTCTGGCCGGAGAGCCGGACGCCGAGGCGCCGTCGTGTCTGTCGTATTTTCTGATGGGCGACGCGCGCGACGCGTCGGCGCCGGGCAACGTCTGGATGGCCACCGAGAAGTGGCCGGTGGACCACACGCCGACGTCGTATTACCTGCGCGCCGACGGGTCGCTGTCGGCCGAGGCGCCGACGGAGGCGGACGGGTCGCTGCCGCTGGTGAGTGATCCGAAGAACCCGGTGCCGTCGATGGGCGGCAACTATGCCGTGAGCAGCAAGGACAAGCCGATCGGGCCGATGGACCAGCGGCCGCAGGCCGACCGGAAGGACATACTCCGGTTCAAGACCGAGCCGCTGGCGTCGCCGGTGGGCGTGACGGGGAAGATCCTGGTGGAGCTCAACGTGTCGAGCGATTGTCCGGACACGATGCTGGTGGCTCGGCTGGTGGACATCTACCCGGACGGTTACGAGGCGCTGATCCGCGAGGGCGCGATGCTGGCGCGGTATCACGGCGGGCGGCTGGACAAGGGCGAGCCGCTGGAGGCCGGCAAGACGTACACGCTGACGATGGACCTGTGGAGCACAGCGTTGGTGTTCAACAAGGGTCACCGGATCGCGGTCTACGTGATGGGCAGCAGCGATCCGGCGTTCGAGGTGCATCCGAACACGTACGAGCCGGCGGGGTCGATCGACGAGGCCCGCGTGGCGCACAACACGATTCACATGGCGGCGGGGAAGGCCTCGCGGCTGATCCTGCCGGTGGTGGCACCGGAGACGTACACGACCGTCGGCGGGACGAAGTAGCGCCTGCGGCAGGGCGCACGGCAAGGGCGTCTGCATTCGTGGCACAACGGGCGATGGCCTGTTGTGCCACGGTTGTTTCGGAGAACCAGGCTGTCCGACAATTCGTGGGCTTGTGCCCGTGGCCAGTGATCAGTGCCCCCTGCGGGGGCAACAGCGAACAGCGTGGCGAATTGTCGGACAGGCTCGGCGGGGCAGGCACGCGGCGGCACGGCGGACCTTCGGATCCGCCGTGGCACAACGTTGGAGAATCGCGCATGTCTGACGGGGCGGGCACCCGGCACCCGGCCCCTTCTCTGCTCGACCCTCACCGCCCCTCGCTGAAAGCTCGGGGCACCTCTCCCCGCAAGCAGGGAGAGGGGTTGGCGGTCGGTATGCCTGACGGGGCAGGCATGGCACCCAGCTCAACCCCCGGGGACGGGTTTGATGACATGGAGCTCGTTGCCGCCGAGGAGGATGCGGCCGTCGTCGAGGACGACCATGGGCATGCTCCAGTCCGGCCCGGCGGCGTAGAAGGCCGCGCGTCGGGGGCGCGTCGGGTCGCTCACGTCGAACACGGTCACGCCGGTGGAGAGGGAATGGGTGGTCGCGTAGAAGTAGCGGCCGCGAATCGCGCTGCAGTCGCCGAATCGTCCGACACGGGATTCCAGGGGCGTGGATCGTCGCTCGCCCAGCAGTGCGATGTGGACGGCGTTGCCCTCGAAAGTCACGCGGTGGGTCGCGACGGACGCACGGTCTCCGCTGATCGAGGCCATCAGGTTGCCGTCCCACGCATCGGGGTGGTCCGTTTTGCCGCGGAGCGCGATCATCACAGCGAATCGCTCCTGCGGAGACAGATCGGGCAGCTCCGGCAGAGGTATCGTGAGCGAGGGGCCCAGGTCGTACCAGTCAGGCCAGGCGTCAGGGGCCATGTCCACTGTCGCAATCCGCTGCGGCCGGTTGGCGTCGGCCAGGTCAATGACCAGGCACCGCACGCTGCGCAAGTGGTCGCCTTTGATCAATGGGCCGCGAACGTAGAGGCGGTCGCCCATGAGGACCAGGGGCGTGAAGCAATGGAAGCCATCGTCGTGGGGCATCAGGTCGAGCGTGTGGACCACGCGGCCGGGCGGGTTGCTGTCGAGGGCGAGCGTTCGCAGGGACATTTCCAGGCATTTGCCGCCGGCGGACCATTTCCGGCCGTTCGCGTCGATGTGTTCCACTTTCTCGTAACGCCGCAGCAACTGGTAGAGCCTGTCGGGTCTCCGGGCGGACCAGGCCACGGTACCGGCCGCACGTCCTCCCTGGTACCAAGGCTCCTCTTCGCCGAGCGGAATCTCGGGCCCGAGCTTCAGTTGGTCTCCGGAAATCTCGAACGCGGCGGCTGTGTAGAAGACGGTGTTCTGGAACGGCATCACCTCGTTGTCACAGAGCACGAGAACGCCCCGGCTTGCGGACGCGTGAATGTCGACGACCCTGCGCCGGGCCTCGGCGCCTGGCGGCTGCACGGGGGTCCGCAGTTGGGCGTCGAGGTTGGAGCGCAACTGGAAGGCCATGGTGGCAAACAGGAGCAGCGTCACGCCGCCGAGGGACCAGACGATGAGCTTCTGGTTCATGCGGACGCGCCACTGGCGGCGAGCGGAGAGGACCATTGCCGCGAGGGTGGCGGCAGACAGGCCGGCCGCGGCAGCCATGAACGCCAGACCGTCGTCCGACGCGCCGAGGAACCAGCCGCGGAAGGTCAGACCCCGAAACCGATCCAGGACGGCCTTTGCGGTCTCCCGCACGGGGAGGACGGCGACGGGCGTATCGCGGGGGTTTTCGATGAAGTTCCAGAAGTTCAGGGTTCCCAGCGGCGGCACGAGGATCGGCAGGAAGTAGACCATCAGTGCGGCAGCGATGGCGAGGATGGCGGCGTGCGAGGGCCGCCTGACGAGCACGCCGAGCAGCATGGCGAGGCTGTAGATCAGGGCCAGCAGGGCCGCGTGCGGCACGACGTAGGCCAGGATCCCGTTGGCGCATGCGTAGCCGCCCGAGTAGTTCATGATCGGTTCGGCGACCAGGAGCAGCACCCAGACAGCCAGCAGCGGAACGGAGGTGGCGACCAGCACGGTTGCAAGGCCGGCGAGGTAACGCGCTGAGAGCCAACTGCCGAGCGTCACGGGTCGCGAGCGCCAGAAGTCGCTGACGCGTCCGCGCATGTCGCGGCATCCTGCGGCGACGCCGACCACGACGGCCAGCAGGCCGCCCAGAATGACGGCGAAGGCGCAGGTGATGTCGGCGATTTGGCGGACCCCCACCATGTGGTTGGAAGCCGCATAGGGATCCGGCGACGACAGGGGAACCGGCCGCAGGCCCACGGCCGGGATGATCAGCAGCAGAAGCAGCCCTGCGTAAAGGAACCACCGGTTCTCTCGCCACTCGCGCCACAGGAGCATGCAGACGCGTTTCATCAGGCCGCCCTCCCGCCCAGGCGCGTCCACCGTCGCGCTGCCCAGAACCACAGTGCCGTCATGACGGTCGCATGAACGGCAATCCACAACGCAAAGGCCCAGAGGGTCTCTGCGGGAATGTAGAACACGCCGAGAGGATGCACCATCCCCAGAGCGAGTAGGGCTCTGTTGCCGCTGTCGCGCAAGAAGGGATACAGTACGAGGACGTGCACGTAGAACGAGATCGCCCAGAGTGCCACGATGGCGATGGCCACCAGGGCGGCGCGGGCTTCGGTGGCCATCCGCGCGCCCAGGGCCAGGGACCAGACGAGCAGCATCAGGGCGAAGGCGGCCGCGAGACCATGGCCCAGAAGGAGTTCGCTGGTGGTCCCTTCGCGGTTTCCCGCCACCACCAGGGCGACCAGCAACACGGCGGCCAGGGGCGCGAGGCAGACGGCGGCGGCCATGAGGGTTTTGACGAGGAGGATTTTCCACGGCGCCACGGGCAGCGCGAGGAGCATGGGCAGGGTGCCTTCCTCGCGTTCGCCGGCCAGGGGGGCCATGCTCGCGAGCAGGGCCATCAGCGGCGCGCCGAAGATCAGGGCAAGGATAATCACGTCCGCGTCCGGCATCATGCGCGTGGAGAGGCCGATCAGCGCGAAGCCGCCGAACAGCACGCAGCCGAAGGCGAGTCGCCATCGCTGCTCACGCCACTCTTTCCAGATCAGTTGTCGCCACATGGTCCTGTCCGTTCGTTCGGATGACGTAGGCCTCGAAGATTTCGTCCAGGTTCAGCTCGACGACCGTCGGATAGACGCCGGCGGCCTCGGCGGCGGCCAGGGCCGGCTCGACGCACTCGACGGTGACGGCGGTCTGGTTGCCGCGCGGCTGCACGTCGAGCGTGTGGGGCAGCTCGGGCAGCCGCTTGTAGTCGGCCGTCAGCATGACCAGTTGCTTGACCTGGGCCCTCAGGTCGTCGGTAGGCGACTGGCGGATGATGCGGCCGCAGTCGAGGATGGCCACCTCGTCGGCGACGGGTTCGACTTCGTAGAGCAGGTGCGAACTGAAGAGCACGGTGACGCCCTCGCCCTGGAGGTACGTGACGATGTCGCGGAGAAACTGTTTGCGCATGATCGGGTCGAGGCCGAGGGTCGGATCGTCGAGGATGACCAGTTCGGGGCGGTGGGCCAGGGCCAGGAGCAGCCCGAGTCGGGCGTTCTGGCCTTTGGAGAGGTGCTTGATGCACGTCTTCGATGAGAGCTCGAACCGCTTGAGCAGGTCGGCCGCCAAGGCCGGGTCCCAGGTGGGGTAGAAGGGGGCCAGGAACGAGATCATCTCGGCGACGCGCATCCAGCCGAACATCTGCTGGTCCTCGGCGAGGTAGCCGACGCGGCGGCGGATGGCCACCGATTGCCGCGCGGGGTCCATGCCGAGGAGGCGGATCGTGCCGGCGTCGGGTCTCAGCAGCCCGAGCATCATCCGTATGGTGGTGGTCTTGCCGGCGCCGTTGCGTCCGAGGAAGGCGTAGGTCTTGCCCGCCTCGACGGCAAACGAGAGGTCCTGCAGGACCGTGGTGCGGCCGAATCGCTTCACCACGTGCTCGACTTCAATCGCCATGTCGCCCATGTCATTGTCTCCCGGCGGGCCGCAGGGTCGCGGCCCGCTCACCTTGCACCACGGCCACCGTCTGCGGACGCCACCCAAGCGCCCTCGCTCCGCCCCACCATCCCTGCGCCACCCAAGCGTCCTTGTTTCGTTTCCGCTTCGCATCAGCCGTCGCCGTCGGCGCCGTCCTGCCCGTCGCCGTCACGTCGCCGGTAGATATCGTCCACCAGTTGCCGCACGCAGTCGGCGCTGAGGCCCAGGCGCGAGGCGTGTTCGACGAGCAACTCGGCCTCGGTCCGCAACTGGTCGCGTTGCTGCTGGAGCTGGCCCTCGGGCTGGCGGTCGGCGACGAAGGTTCCTGCTCCGTGGCGCATGTCGAGCAGTCCCTCGGCCGTCAGGCGCTCGTAAACCCGCAGAATGGTGTTCTGGTTGACGGCCAGCTCGCGGGCCAGGGCCCTGACGCTGGGCAACTGGTCTCCGGGGCGCAGGGCCCCCGAGGCGCAGAGCGACCGCACCTGGTCGGCAATCTGCCGCGTGATGGGCACTCCCGAAGATGGCTCGACGCGAATATACACGGCTCCGCCCGCCAATGTGACTACAGTAGTATAACAGTATTCTGTTGTTTGTCAAGCGAGATTCTTCGGACGCCGGCGGCGTGGGTGCATCCCCTCTCAGCCGGTCGTCTTTCGGGCGGCCCCCGCGTGGGCCTGCGACGGAACTTCCTGCCGCGGCGTGCGTATCTGCTGTAGAGGCCACGCGTTCTGTCACTGTGCTGTGGCTGTTCCGCCCCCCCCCGGGGGGGGCAGCCCGGTCTGTGTCCACCTGAGGAGTCGCACCATGAGATGCCTTCGGCCTGTGGCGTTCGTCGCCTTGTTCCTCCCGGTCTGCCTTCCGGCATTCGGACAAGTGCCGGAGGCCCCCGCGGCACCCTCGGCGGCGGCCGCGCCTGCATGTGCCGCCGAACCGCTGTTTGACCTCGGTCGCGTCGAAGGCATGGACCGTTACAGCGGCCCGCACGAGGGCACGGCCCTCCTGGCCGCGCGCGGCTGGCTCGTCTCGCCCGAAACGCACCGGCAGATCTTCGACTTCTACTATGCCAACGACCTGCCCTACTTCATCACCACGGATTCGGCGTTGCACCTCTGGCGGGTGATCCTGGAAGAGGGCATGCAGGGCTTCGAGGGGCGGCAGCACAGCGTTCTGGCCTCGTTTCAGGCCCGGGCCTGGACCCTGCTGACCGAGGGGCGCGAGAACGAGCAGGTCGTGGGGCGCGTGGAATGGCCCGAGGCGGCGCAGCTTCGGGCCGCAACGATGGTCGCTGTGGGCAGGCGTCTGCTGACGCCGACCTGGGCGCCGCGGACCGAGGCCGGGCAGGCGCTGCTTGCGAGGGTCGCGGCGGACGTTGACGCCGAGCTGGCGCGGATCGCCGCCGGACAACCGGCCGTCTCGCCCCTGTTCGGAAACACGACGGTGGACTACTCGCTGTTTGCGCCGCGCGGCGCACTTGGGGCCGTGCCGCGGCTGGCGCCGTTTTTCCGCGCGCGGCAGTTCTGGGCGACGCCGCTGAACCTGGACGACGACGGCGCCCTGCGGACGGCCGTCGCCCTGGGAATTCTCTGCGACGATCACGGCTACAGCAACGCACTGACCGGTCCGTACCAGGGGCTGCTCGGACCGGACAATCTGCCGTCGGTGGTGGAGATGATGCGGACGCTGCAACTACTGGACAACGGTACGACGGCGCTGATGCGTGAGCAGAGCGCGTCGCGTCGGTTGCTCGAAGGCCGCGGCCTGGACGAGGCCCGGGGACGGTTGCGGACGGGTCTTCGTCAGCCGCTGGTGCCCATCGGGGCCGACCTGCGGCAGGTGCTGACCGAGGCGGGGGCCGACGGAGCCGCGCGCCCGCTGCGCGTCGCCGTGTGGCCGCAACTGGCGTTGCCGGACGCGGCCATGATGGCTCGGTGCGTGTGGCCGCACGTGCCGGCACCGCGGTTTCCGAGCGGTCTGGACGTGATGGCCTGCTGCGGCAACGACCGGGCCCTGCAGGTGCTGCTGGCCGAGGCGGATGAGGCCAACCGCGTGGCGCTGGAAGCGGCCGTCCGCGACGTGCGCCGGAAGCGGCATCGCCTGCTGAGTCGGTTCGAGACGCGCGAGGACCGGCGCCCGCGCGACCGCTGGGCGGAACCGCTCGACGACGGTGAGGTGTCCGGCGGCGTTCAGTGGCTCGACGCCGAGTACGGCGCGGTCTGGGCGGGCCTGGAGCCGGTCTTCGCGGCGCTGGCCGAGCCGGGGCTGACGGCGTCGCACCCACGGTTCATGGCCACGGCGTCCTACGCCGACAAGTCGCTCAACACGTCGCTGGCCTTCTGGGCAGGTTATCGGCACACCTTCGCGCTGCATGCGCCGCCGATGGCCGGCTACTTCGGGGCGGCCGGGCTGACGGCTTCAGGGTACGTCGAGCCGAACGTGCCGTTCTGGGTGGCCCTGGACGACCTGGCCCAGCGGACGGACGTCTGGCTGCGCTCACACGGACAGGACTCTGCGAAGATGCCGCAACTTGTCGAGCTCTGCAAGCGGGCCCGCACCATCGCCGAGAAGCAACTGGCCGGTCGGCCCGTCTCGCCCGAGGACAACCAATGGATGACCGGCTACGGGAAGCGGGCAGCCGCGCTGTGCGGCTACGAGATTCTGCTCACGGAGGATCGCGACGAGAGCGGCACGGTGGTCGATCTGGCCACCGACTGTCTTCTGGAGGACGTCCTCTACGTCGGGGCCGGTCGGCCGCGGGCGATCTACGTGATCGTGGACTACGGCGGGCGGCTCCAACTGGCCCGCGGCGGAGTGATGAGCTACCGCGAGTTCACGCGGCCGCTGGCCGACGGGCGGTTGACGGATGCCGGCTGGCACGAGATGCTGGGCGGTGGGGCCGAGCCTGCGCCTCCGCCGTGGCTGGGCTCGCTCGGGGTCGAGTTCACGCACGAGGGGTTGGTGGCGGCCATCGGCGAAGGCCGCGTGAGTCCGGAGGCGATCAACCGCCACGCGAGCGGCGACATCGCCCGGGCGTTGCTGGAGGCCTGCGTCGCTCGTTCGCCGGACACGGACAATCCGCAGTGGCCCGCCCGGCGGTTGGCCGCGCACCTGGGGCGGTTGCTGGAGCGGCACGGCGAGATCGCCGATCTGCCGCTGGTGGAGGGGTACGTTGCCTGGGCCGAGGCGTACGGGTGCCGCATCGAAGCCCTGCCGCGCAGGGCGGAGTTCGTGGAGTACTACATCGGTCTGGCGACTCGCTGGTCGAAGGAGCCGGAGAAGCAGGAGCTGTGGCAGAGCGTCGGCCGGGCGCTGGCGCGGACCGACGCTCCGGCGGCGCGGGCGTGGCTGAAGGAGGCCATGGCCGAGCCGGGCGACCGGCCGCGGGGCCTGTCCGAGGCACTGGCCAGGTTGGGTCGCGACGGCTTGCCGGAGGCTGCGCTCGAAGTCCTGACCGATTACCTGGTGGCGGACCTCGACCAACTTGCCGCCGCGGCGCCCGGCGACACCAGGTCGCAAGTCAACCTGCACAACGTGCGCTCGAGATTGGAGTGTCTGTGGCCCTATTGGTCGATCCCGCGAGAGAAGTGGCTCTGCGGAGTGCAGGGGCAATGGCAGCGCACGCCCGTGCCGCCCATGGCGTATCCCGAGCACCAGGCGGCGCTGCGGGTCCGCGTGGTCGCCGGGTTGAAGCGCCTGGCGGACCGGACGGCCGACAACGAGTCGCACTGGGGATTCGAGGACCTCGAGCATCTGGCTTTCTGCCTGGGCCCGGAGATTCTCGAGACGGCCCTGGCCGAGAGGGTGAGGAAGAACCCCCTGGCGAGCCTCTACGCCGGCATTCCCGAAGAACCCGTCAAACGATTGCTGCGTAAGCCGTGAAGGGCCTGCGGTATCACTTCTTCAAGTCCTGAAGGGGCGGCAGCATGTTCCGGCGGCTCACGCCGCCGGCTATTGCAGAAACCGCGTGGGTCCGGGGGACCCACCGTACGCGCTGCAAGCAGGGCGAGGGATTGGAGGAGCGTGCTTCGCACGCGCGTTGACTGAGAGGCCGCGTGGGTCCGGTGGACCCACCCTACGCGCTTGCAGAAACCGCGTGGGTCCGGGGGACCCACCGTACGGGTTTTCGGCGTTCGACCCTCACCGCCCCTCGGCTGCGCTCGGGGCACCTCTCCCTGCATGCAGGGCGAGGGGTTCAGGGAGCGTGCTTCGCACGCGCGTTGACGGGGACCGCGTGGCTGCGGAGCAGCCACCCTACGCGCTGGCGTTCGGCATGCCTGACGGGGCTGGCACGGCACCCAGCGTTGACTGAGAGAACGCGTGGGTCCGG
>JAAYDY010000117.1 GCA_012729015.1 Phycisphaerae bacterium
AGGCGGGGCTCCTCGCGGGGCCCCGCCTCCAAGGTCGAGTCCTCAAGGAACACCCCTCGTGGACTCGCCTCCTTCGCCCGGCCGATGTCCACGCAACATCGGCCGGGTCTTTTTCTGCGCGTGTCGCGACCTTCGGATCGCGAAGGGCGCAGGGTAGCGCTTGAGCAGCTCTCCGCGTGGCTGCAAGCAGCCACCCTACTGTTACGCTTGGAGCCCCTTGGGTCTCATGGCCGCGCTTGTCGCGGGCCTTCAACAGTTTGGCAGGCCGATGCTGTCGGTCATGTCAATCGTCAGCGGCACGCGGATGGTCTGGACCTCGGTCGAGCCGGCAACCATCTGGTCGAGTGTTTCCAGGATGCACTGCGCCGTGCGCTGCGGGTCGATGTGGATGCTCGTCAGTGGCGGCCGGTCGGCCGAGCGCGGCATGTTGATCGCGGGCTCGAATGTGGCCAGACTGATGTCGCCGGGAACTGCGAGCCGCGAGAACTCCTCATCGGCCAGGAACCGCCGGGCCAGGGGATTGTTGCCGAAGACGATCACCGTCGGCCGCTCCGAACTGCGCAGCAGACGGCGGAACATTCCCTCGTAGATGCCGGGATCGTAGTCCCACGGCACATACACCGGCAGCACGCAGTGCTCCATCAGGCCCAGTTCCGCCAGGGCGTCGGTCCACCCCACCGCGCGGCCGCGACCCTTGACCGGATGCGGGTTCACCTCGGAGTGCGTGTCGTACGACCCCACCAGACAGAGGTTGCGGTGTCCCAGCTCGGCCAGCCGCTGCACTAGCCGCCGGCTCGTGCCATAGTCGTCCAGCGTGACCGTCGGAAGCTCATAGCCGGGAATCCGGCGGTTGAACACGAGCAAGGGGAAGCCGCTCTCATGGAAGGGGATGATCGAAGCCATGTACTCGGCGGTGAAGGCGACGAACACGGCGGCATCGTACGCGCCGCTGATGACGCGCTGCGCTGTCTCGGCCTGTTGCCCCATGGGCAGCGGGACAACGACCACCGATTGCGACCGCCGCGACGCTTCCTGCTGGATGCTCGCCACCAGGGTGCCGTAGAACGCGTTGCGTTGAGGAGGGTTCCAGAACTCGGTGATCAGGATCGCCAATCGCCGGTCCGACCGCGGCATGCGCTGGACCAGCAGGCCGCGGGCTCGCCCACGAACGCCCTCAGGCACCATCGTCGGGCGACGCGGCTCCGTGGCAAGCAGCCCCGACTGGGCCAGACGGTGCGTGGCGGCCATGACCGTGTGAAACGAAACGCCAAACTCCGCTGCCAGATGACGGCACGAAGGCAACGCCGAGCCTTCCGGCCAGCGTCCCTCGGCCAACCCGCGCAGAATCCGCTCTGCAATCCGTCCTACCAGTTCAGGTCGGCCCACCAGAACGCCTCCTAAGGCCAGCGGCGACGCTGTGCGATTGATATAATAACCTGATAGATAAACCACGTCAATTGGTCGTTGGGATTTCTTCCGTCCAGCCCCGGCCCGACCCCAGAGCCGCGCCGCCAAACCCTCGGCACGCACGTAACACATTGTAGGGCAACATCCTGGAATCGTTCTGAGGATCGGCCGACACCTTGCGACGACCCCAGGCCACGCCGCTCGCGAATCGTTTTGCACGTGGGGTTAGACTGTATGGCGGATCGTGCCTCGTTGCTCCGGTGGAGCAGCCACGAACGCCGCGGCAAACGGGCGGCCGACTCGCACTGTCCATGCCAGCGAACGGCCGCTCTTGCAGGGTGCCGCCATCGTGGACCCACAAAACAGCAGGGGAGAAGGAAAGATGAGAAGGCGAGCGACATTTCTGGGGGCAGTCGTAGCGGCCGTGGTTCTGGCGTCCTCCGTCGCCAAGGCCGAGGACCGGCAATTGGCCAGTGGCCCGTATGAAGGGCAGGGGCCCAAGGTCTTCACCGCGGCCAACGCTCCGGCCACGCCGAAGCTGGAAGACCTGCCGCGGCAGAAGAGCGTATCCCAGTACGGTATCACGTGGACGTTCGAGACCGAGATGCCCGTCGGTCGCTTCATCACCGGCGACTGGTATGTGGTCGGACCGGCGAAGGTGGTGGCAATCGACCCTAAGCCGCTGGTCGGCGCCGACGAGGTCGGCGACGCCTTCACCGAGTACGAGGCCAAGCATTCCCGGGAAGTTGTCGTGCGAAACGGTTCTGTCCTGAACCCCAAGCTCGCCGGCATTGACCAAGGGGCGGCCCCGTTCGACAGCCGCCTGCCGTACCATGTCTGCAAGCTCGACCAGCTGGCCCGGCCGCCGGTCGAAATGAAACCCGGCGACGCGCTCTACTCCACCATCAGCAAGGCCAACGAAGACGTGACGATGGCCAAGCTCGGGGATCCCCACATCCGCGTCATCAAGACCGGGGCGATCCTGACCTGCGTGGCCGCGCCGCTGCCAGCCGACGCCTTCCGGCCGGCCCTGCATGACCGCGAGCAGACGATCTTCCTGTCGCGAAACATTCGCCGCGAGCTCATGTACGCCCTGCCGCTGACCAAGGCGCTGCCGCAGGCCGGCACCACACCCAAGGTCAAGTCGTGGGACGAAGCCCTGGACCGCTGGGCCCGGATTTTCCAGCGGCCGTGGGTCGATTTCGACCAGTGGGGCTGGGTCAATCCCGAGGACAACATGCCCGAGTACGGCCAGTGGGTGACGCACGCCACGGCCATCGCCGCCCTGATGCTTCACCTGGACATTCCCGCCGAGGCCAAAGAGAAGATCCTCGTCGGCTACCTCCAGTACGGCATCGATCTCTGGGGGCAGATCAGGGCAGGGAGGGCCTTTCTGGGCCACGGCGGCTACGGCCAGGGCCGCAAGTGGCCCATACTCTTCGCCGGCCTCCTCTTCGGCGACGAAAGGATGCAGAATCCCGAGAAGCATTGCCCCAACGTCACCTTCGGCGAGGACATGCAGACGTACGACGGAAAGAGCTTCTGGGGCCACGACGTCGTCTTCCTCAGCCATCCCATCCGTATCAAGCAAGGCTCCATGAAGGTCAGCGCCGACACCGAGGCGCCCGAAGAGTGGAACGCCATGGGCAACGAAGGTTACCGCCGGTGCTGCACCAGCGTCAACTGGCCCGGCCACGCCCTGTCGGCCATGATGTTCCGGGCCGAATCCCTCTGGAACCACGACCCCTATTTCCGCTACGTGGACCGATGGATGACGGAGGATCACATCGCCCAGCTCACGCGCATCATCGAAGGGCTCCAGAAGAACACCAAGATCGAGAAGAAGATCATCGACAGCTTCATCAAGAACTTCCAGAAGGACATCGACCGCTACAAAGGCCCCGGCTATCGCCGCACCGACGAGTTCCAGCAGGAGATGTGGAATACGTATCGCAACAACCTGCCGCCGGCCAAGGGCAAGTGATGTGCGGCCAACCCGGCCGCTGTTGCCGGATGTGGCAGCATGTGTGAAGAGTCAGTGACAAAGAACAGGCCACAAGAAGGAGAGATGCTGATGAAGTGCCTGACGACTGTGTTGCTTCTACTTGCAGGGTTGCTGATGCCATGCAGCCTGACCCATGCCGCCGAGTATGCCGTGACGCCCACGGCGTCCGACGCCGCCGACGAGAATCCCGGCACGGCGGCCAAACCGCTGAAGACTCTGGCCAGGGCCCTGGCCCTCGCCAAAGCGGGGGACACCATCGTGTTGGGCGAAGGGCAGTATCCAGCCACAACGATCAAGGGCGTCTTCAATCCGCCATTGACGATCTGCGCCGCCAAGGGCGCCCAACCGGCGTTCGTCAACGGCCTGCTGGTCCAGAACACCACCGGACTTCGCCTGTCGGGCGCCAGGTTCACATGGATTCCCGCCGACAAGCCGAACGGACGCATGACGCAGTTCATCCGCATCGCCAGCTGCAAGGACGTCGAACTGGCCGACTGCGAGATCGTGGACGACCCGGCGCTGACGTCCTGGATCGGCTGGGCCTGCGACATCACCGACTCCGACGGCATCACGGTGCGCGACTCGAAGGTGCATCACGTGCATTTCGGCGTCACGGCCACGATGTCCAGGAACATCATCTTCCGCAACCTCGACATCGGCCCGTGGACCCATGAGGACGGCATCCGCTTGACAGAGTGCGAAGGGCCGGTTCTGGTCGAAGGCTGTCACATGACGAACGCCTTCGTGTCCGGGACCAAGGGAGGGCACACCGACGGCATGCAGGTGGTCTTCTGGACCGACAACCTGACGGTCCGCAACTGCCACATCCACGGCGTGGCGCACGGGTTCGGCGCCTACCACTGCGCCGACCCCAACGCCAAGATCAACAAGCCCCGACGAACCAACTGGCGATTCGAGGGCAACCTCGTCTACGACATCTATACCCCCAACGCCATCACCATTGTCGAGACCGACGGCGTCGTCTTTGTCAACAACACGATGCCGCAGAACTGCGTCAACCTGGACAAGTGCACCGACGTGGTGGTCAAGAACAACATCTTCGGCAGTGGCGACATCCGCAATGACGCCCCGGTCCAGTCGGACTACAACCTCTGGGTGACCGGCGGCCTGAAGGTCCAGGGGCAGCATGACCTTCGCGGTGCCGATCCGAGATTCGTGAACGCCCCGCTGGCCTGGTTCAAGACCGATCACCGGTTCAAGAAGGACGTGACGCGAACCAAGCTATTCTCCAGTGCGATGAAAGGTCGCATCGCCGTCGGCGACAAGGTCGAGGTCCACAACACCGACGGCGGCGGCAGCGACGGAAAGCTGCGCACCGTGACGGCTGTCGGCGACTCCTGGATCGAGGTGGCCCCGCCGTTGGGCGGCGACCCGGATCCGCTCTTCGGCGTCATCGTCTTCAAGTGGCCCGACGGGCACACCAACTTCACGCCCGACTACCGGCTTCGGGCCGACAGTCCGGCCATTGACTCGGCCGACAGTGGCGTCGGACGCGGCAAGGACGCCGATGGTCACGAGGCCGTGGACGTGCCCGGCACCCCGAATTCCGGCGCCGGGCCGGTCAAGTACCTGGACCGCGGCGCGTTCGAGTGTGTGCCTCCGAGGTAGCTATCCGGCTTCCGCACGGCGGCGGCCGGTCGTCGTCGCCGTGCGGGGCATCTGTATCACGTCGTCTGTCGTGCGGCTCACGACTGGTTCACACGAGGTTCCCTGTCATGCCCGCTCCGCGTCTCTGTGAGCAACTGCTGATCGTCCTGGCCCGCGACATCGTCAACGGTCGCTGGACCGCGGACGAGTCGCTGCCGACGACGCGGCAACTGGCGCGCGAGCTTGGCGTGTCGCAGCCGACGGCCATGAAGCTGACGCGGTTGCTGGCCCGTCACGGTCTTGTCCAGATTCATGCCGGCCGGTCGGCCACCGTCGCGCCCGAGGCCGCCAAGCGGGCCGCCGACCTCCTGCGACGCCGCGAAGCGGCAGCACCGCTGCCGACCGTGTCGCGACCCGCCGACGGCCCAGCCAGAGTGGCGCTGCTCGTCCCCGAGGTGGATTGGCCGCTCACGAGCCCGGCCCTGGTCTCACTCCATGACCATCTGCGACGCATCGAGAACCAGGCGGGGCTGCACTTCGAGGCCGTCGCCTGGCCCGTCGCGGGCCAGCAGCGCGTGGCACTTTCGCTGCCGGCCAAAGGCTATGCCGCTGCGGTCTGCCTGAGCCTGCGCGGAGTCTACCTGGCCGGCGTGGCCACCCTTCAGCAGCACGATTACCCCGTTCTTGTGGTCAACCGGCAGTTTGAAATCCCCGGCCTGGCCACTGTCACCAGCGACGACTACCGCCCCGTGCGCGAGGTGGCCATGCGGCTGATACGCATGGGGCACCGGAATATGAGCATGGTCGCCGACCTGCTCCCGACGACTCAGAGCAACGTTCACGAGGCCATCCGCGGATGGCTCGACGCCCTGGACGGGGCAGGCATCCTCCAGGAATGCCCGATGCCGGTCTATATCATGCCGGACGTGCCGCTCCTGCGAGAGAGCCGCTGCGTGTTCGAGGCGCTGCTGTGCCGTCCCGACCGCCCGACGGCCCTGTTCTTCTATTGGCCAGTCTGGGCGGACGTGATTCTGCGGGATCCCCGGTTCGCGGACCTGCGGGTCCCGGAGGACGTCAGCCTGGTGCTCGGCATGCCGGGCGAGCGGTTTCCCATTCCGCCGGGGTGTCCGCCGCTCTGTACGCTGGATTTCGACTATCGCCGCTATGCCGAGTGCATTGTCGAGGCAGTTCGCGACATGCTTCAGGGGCAACGCCTGGCGAAGCGGCTGACCGTGCCGCTCAAATGGAACTCGGCCGAAAGCATCGGCCCGCCGCCCCTGGAAGTCCGGGTGCCCGATGCAGCCGGATCGGTCGCCTGACAAGCCTTCCGCCCAAGTTGGCCGCCGATGTGCCGCACAGGGGCACACGACACTTGTGAGAAAAGATGTGGAGTTGCCATGCGGAGGCTGCACCGAGGAGTCGCAACGCGTTGTCGCACAGTGGGATGGGCCTTCGCATAGGGGCTTTCAACGCATCGAGCGGAGCGGCGGCCGGACGGTTGCCTCGACCTCTCGGTGAGTCATACTTACGGCGGGTCCGATCAGGGCCTCCGACAAACGACAATTCAGTGATCGCCATGGCGATATGTGCGGGCCGCACACTGGAATCGGCGTAGGTTCCCAAGGGCTCGTGCTTTGCGAGGGAGCTGTGGCCAGTTCATTTCAAGAAGGAGATTCGAGCATGACGCACTTGATGAAGGCATTGGGACTACTGGCGATGATCGCCACGACGGCCTCGGCGGTGGACTACAGTACGTCCACTGACATCACCACCGAAGTGAACACCGGCAATGGCAAGGTCATGATCTACACCACGGGAGCCAGCGACGTTGTGGTTCAGGTGATCAATGACGGAGCCACCAAGGCCGGCGCCATCACCAACACCACGGGCGTTTCTCAGATCGGCTACAGCACTCCCAACGGCACGGGCACATGCAGCCTGATCATCGACGGCGGTTCGGTGGGAACGGCTGCGCAGTACGGCCAATGGTATGTTTCCGGTGGAAACTCTGACGGTGTGCTGGACATCCGCAACGGCGGATCGTTCTACGCCAGCACCCTCTACCTTGGCATGGGCCAGACCGCGACGCCCGGCGACGCGTTTGTGTCGATCTCCGGCGGCAATCTGACGCTGACCAACGGCAACCTGTTCCTGGGGTACCGGTACGGCACCGTGGCGAGTTTCACGCAGACTGGCGGCAACGTGAGCGTGGGTTACGACACCACGATCGGCCACACGAGCACGTCCAGCACGGGAACGATGACGATCTCGGGCGGCACATTCACGTCCAGGGCATTGCTGGTTGGCAGCGCGGCCTCGGTCGGCCGCCTGAACATCATCGGCGACGCTGCGACGGTCACCACGACGGAACGCGCCTTTGCCGTCTACGGCCAGAGCCAGTCCACCCTGGGCTTCACGCTGAACGGCACGACCGGCCGCGTCAGTTGCATCGACGCTTTTGAAGTGGCTTTGCTTGCAGGCGCCGTGGTGGACATGGACCTCAACGGGTTCCGCGAAGGCGCCGAGGGCGAGACGGTGGAGTGGGTGGTGGACCTGGTCAGGTTCCGCAACACCGATCCTGAGGCCGAGATCGCGATCGAACTGGATAATCTCGTCTTCTCGCCCGAGGACCAGGCTGCCTGGACATTCCGGGTCAGCGATGACGGCCAGACGCTTCAGGCCGTGACGATGGTCGCGGTTCCCGAGCCGGCCACGATGGCTCTGCTCGGTTTCGGCGTGGTCGGCCTGGTGGCCTCGCGCCGCCGTCGGAATCCGGCCGCCTGAGCACCCGGTGCTTCTCTCATGTGAGCCGCAAGGGCGGGATCCTCGTCGGATTCCGCCCTTCAGGTTGAGTCCGCACCCTTCGGACTCAACGCCTTCTCCCGGCCGGTGTTCACGCACCATCGGCCGGGACGCTTTTTGCGCCGGCCTGCGGTGTTTCCATGGCACAACCGCAGCCCGCGTACGTGTCACCTTTGTGGACTGGCGACCCGTCTGGGAGCGCGGCCAACCGTAGGGGCGGCTCCCGAGCCGCCCTCCCAGTCGCCTGCCACTCGCGGGTCGCTCGCGAACGCCCCCTACGGCGCTGCCAGCCCCTGCCCAGAGACATGACAGGCCCCCCCGGAGCCCCGGCCCCGGCAACAAGCCTGTTGTCCTCCATCGAATCGGTCGCTAGAATTGACGTGGTGGACGGGGCAGGGGGGCGGGACTGGGGCCATGCCATGCGCTGAAACCGGCCCCGACGGATGTTTTATGCCTTTTTTGCGGCAATAGGACAGCCTGATCGGCGTTTAAGCGGTTGCAAAGCGAGGGACTTATGGTCGAAGACGCCAAGCCGGCGGCCGCGGAACTGATCGATCCGTCAACGATCTTCGCCAAGACGCTGCGCTCTTTCTTCGCGCCGGTTCAGCACTACCTGGACGATCCGAGCGTCGTCGAGGTGATGATTAACGGCCCGGAAGAGGTCTATGTCGAACAGCGCGGCCAGTTGACGCTCACCGACGCCCGTTTCCCGAGCGAAGACGCCCTGGTGGCTGCCATACGCAACCTGCTCCAGTTCGTCGGGAAGCGGCTGACGGACGACCGGCCGATGATCGATGCCCGCATGCCCGACGGGTCGCGCGTTCACGTGGCCATGCCGCCGTGCAGCCGCAAGGGGCCGTGCATCACGATCCGCAAGTTCAAGAAGGAGGGGTTCGACTTCGATTACATGGTCCAGTGCGGCACGATCAGCCAGATGGCGCTGGACTACCTGCGGATCAGCATTCAGTGCGAGAAGAATCTGGTCTTCGCCGGCGGCACGTCGAGCGGCAAGACCACGTTGCTGAACACCCTGGGCAACTTCATCCCGGCTCACGAGCGGATCGTGGTCATCGAGGAGTCGAGCGAGCTGCAATTGAAGTTGCCCCACGTGCTGCAACTGGAGACGCGCGGGCCCGACCGCTACGGGCGCGGCGAAGTGACCATCCGCGAGTTGTTCCGCAACAGCCTGCGTATGCGGCCGGACCGGATCATCGTCGGCGAAGTCCGAGGCGGCGAAGCGCTGGACCTGATCCAGGCCCTGACGAGCGGCCACGGCGGCTCAATGTCCACGATGCACGCCGATACGCCGATCGACACGCTGAACCGCATCGAGACGATGGCGCTGATGAGCGACGTGGCGATTCCGCTGAACGCCCTGCGGACGCAGATCGCCTCGTCGATCGACATCGTGGTCCAGATGTCCCGGTTCCGCGACGCGTCGCGCCGCGTGGTCCAGATCAGCGAGGTGCTGCCGGTGGACGAGCACTACCGGTATCGCCTGGAGGACGTGTTCGTGATGAGACTGCCCGAGGGCGGCCGCAAGCTGGAGGAAGGAGCCCTCCAGTGGACTGGCCACCGGCCGGCGCTGATGGACGAGGTCCAGGGCCGCATGATGGCCCAGGAAACCGAGAGCCTGGCGCCGCTGTTTGCCGATAAAAGTTGATTATGGCGCAGGTGGAGGGTGTCGTCTCATGAACGCAGTCCGGGCAGGTCAGATTCTTCGACGGGCCGCCCGCCGCCTCCGCCGCCTGCACGGCAACCAGCGGGGCGATATGTTTGAGTATCTCCTGGTCCTGGGTGCCTTTGCCATACCGCTGTTTGCCCTGGCCCAGGTGCTGCTGAATGTGATGAAAGACCGGTACGCCATGACCGCGTTTCATGTCGGCTGGCCTTTCCTGTGAGATGGGATTCTGTGAAAAGGAGTTGGCCATGAGACGACTGCTGGCAAGCAAGTTCAAGGGGCAGAGCCTGAAATCGCTCCTGGTGCGCCTGCACAGCGACGAGCAGGGGGCCGAGGCGCTGGAGAAGCTCCTGATCATCGGGGCCTTCGTCCTGCCGCTGCTGGGCCTGCTGTTCTGGTACAAGGACGATCTGGCCAGATGGGTCAACGAGTGGTGGGAAAGACGAAAGGGCGAGGCCAACGAAGGCGACTACAGCCCCGACGGCAGCCCGGTTCCCGACTGAGCGACGATGCAACTACTGGCTGACCTCATCCTTGTGGCGGTCGTGGCAGTGGCTGCCGCGACCGACCTGCGCAGCGGGCGGGTCTACAACTGGCTGGTCTATCCGGCCACGGTCGTGGGCCTGCTCGTGGCATTGGTCGGCGGCGGATGGGTCGGCCTGAAGGACCATGCCCTTGCGGCGGCGATGGCGTTCGGCCTGATGTTCCTCTGCTATGCCATCGGTGGCATGGGCGGAGGTGACGTCAAGCTCATGGCGGCTGTGGGCGCCCTGGGCGGCCTGGCCCGCCAGGCCGGAAGCCTGGGTGCGTGGCATTGGCCCGAGCAGACGTGGTTTGTGGCTTACGTGATGTTCTATGCCTTTGCCATCGGGGCGGCCATGGGCCTCGCCGCGGCCGCCAGGCGGCGGCTCCTCGGGCCTACCGTCGCGGCCACGTGGTGGGGCATTCGCGTGTTGACCCTGCACGGCACGGACCTGAACGACGCCGTGCCGGCCAAGCCGCGGATTCGCGTGCCCTTCGGCCTGGCCACCTGCCTGGGTACGCTCTGGGCCCTGGCGGAGGGCTACGCCGGCGGCACGGCGGGATCGCTGGTGGCGCGGCTGATAGGATTGTGAAGGTCGAGTGCAACCCGACGGGCTCTTGGGGCCGACCACGATGGCGAAACGAAAACCCTGGGGACTGTTCCTGGCGATCATGGCGGCCGTGGTGCTGCTCATGGTCATCATGTACGTTCCCCTGCTGGGCGGCGGCACGGCCGCCTTCGCCGCCACGTCGCCCCTGGCCCGCATCGCCATCCTGACCATCGTTGTCGGGTGCGCGCTGCTGGGGCTGATCGCCCTGCGGCTGAGGCGGCTGACCGAGCGACCGCATCCCCCGCTGCACAAAGTCTGGTCCGACGAGGGCGGCACCGCCGCCGTCGAAATGCTCCTGGCGTTGCCGTTTGTCCTGGGCATCCTTCTGATGCTGGTCCAGGCCGCGCTGATGTGGAACGACAACATGCTCATGCACCACGCCGGCTTCGCGGCGGCCCGGGCGGCCCTGACCATCGTCCGTAGCAACGTGCCCGAGTCGGGCGAGGACGAGCGGATGGTCTTCAATGACGGCGCCGTCTTCGCCGACTACGACCTGGCGAATCCGCCCGGTCCGCCGTCGATCAAGATGCCGCGCATCCGCCGCGCCGCCGCGCTGGCCCTGATTCCCGTCAGCGGCGAGCTCTCGACCAGCGTGATCGACGACCCCGAGATGACCGGCACAGAGATCGCCGACGCCGTGCGGCTCGCGATGGTGAACACCGGCGGCGACCCCGATCAGCCATGGATCAACCACATCACCCGGCGTTTCGCGTACGCGTGGCACTACACCGAGGTGGACATCCGGCGTCCGTGGCACTGGCAGTTCGCCGAGCCGCGGCGCGGCGAGAACTGCCCGCGGAGGGCTTCGCTCCGGGGCGACTGGAATCCGATGTTGCCAAGTCAGTACGAGAGCATTCCCTTCTGCCCCTGGATCCCCGGGTGTATGGACTTCGCCCGCTGGGAAGAGATTCAGGTTCACCTGACGTACCGTTATGAACTGGGCATTCCCTACGCCAACCGCATCTTCGACATGCTGTCGTCAGCCATCTACGAGGACGTGACCCCCGACACGGGGCGGCGGATCATCCTGACGGACGTGGAGATCTATACGCCGTTCAGGTCGGACGAGATCGAAAGGGATATGGCGCGGTACGCGCCGTGATCGGCGTTGGCCCAAGGCGCCGCCGGCGGTCGCCATCGCACACTGAAGCACGGGAGAGACAATGGCAGGAGAGTTCGTCACCCAGCTGCAACCCGGCATGAAGGTCGGCAAGTACCAGATCGTGTCGCTCGTGGCGACCGGCGGCATGGCCATGGTCTACAAGGCGTACGACAAGTCGCTCGACCGCTACGTGGCGATCAAGCAGATCGCGCCGAACCTCGCCGCCGACGCCAAGTTCCTCGAACGGTTCCGCCGCGAGGCCCAGGTGCTGGCGCGTCTCAGCCAGGGGCAGCAGAACGTCGTGGCCGTTTACGAGCTGGTCGAGGAGGGCGGCGGCCTGTTCATGGTCATGGAGTTCGTCGAAGGCACGTCGCTCCAGTCGCTGATGGATCGCGGCCCGGCCAGCATGAACACCGGGCTGGGCATTCTGCTGAAGATCACGCTTGGCCTGAAGGCGATTCACGCCCAGGGCATCGTCCACCGCGACCTGAAGCCCGACAACATCATGGTCCAGGCGTCCGGCGGCGTGAAGATCGCCGATTTCGGCCTCATCGGCCGCACCGGCGGGCGGACCAGCCTGCCCATGGGCACCACCCAGTACATGGCCCCGGAGATGTTCGCCGGGGGCGCGGTGGACTCGCGCGCGGACATCTACAGCCTGGGCTTCATGGCCTACCAGATGTTTGTCGGCCCCGACAAGTTCCGCGAGCTGTTCCGCGACATCTTCGCCGACGAGCAGAGCGCGAGCATCCGCTGGATGCACTGGCACAGCAACCCGCAACTGAAGGCCCCGAGCCTTCGCGAGGTCCAGCCCGGCATCCCGCCGCTGGTGGCCCGCATCGTCGAACGCATGATGGAGAAGGACGTCACGCGCCGCTTCGCCTCGGCCGACCAGATTATCAAGTGGCTGCGGCAGATTTTCGTCATGTACGTCCAGGGCAAGAGCGTCACCGAGGACGAGTCCGCCCGGATGGAGAAACAGGTGGACGAGGACATCGACGGTTCGACGCCGACAGGCGACGGCCGCGTGCCCCAGCGTCGCCCGTCGGGGGCGGCGCCCGCCGCATCGAGCGGCGCGGCCAAGACCGCGCCGCTGCCCAAGCGCCGGTGGGGCCCCTACGAGTACATGAAGTACGGCGGGATCGCCCTGGGCGCCCTCATCGTCGTCGTCATCGTGCTGGTTGTCGTCAGCGGGGCGCAGCAGCGGAAACGCTCCGGTCGCGCCGAGGACCTGATGCGCAGTGCCGAGAGCCGGTACAGCCTGAAACAGTATGGCGAGGCGGTCGCCCTTTATCACCAGGTGGCCGAGAGCGCCGAGTTCCGCGGGCTGGCGGTGGTCGGGCGGGCCAGGTTCATGGGCCTCATGGCCTCGGCCGAGGAAGCCCGTGAGAAGAAAGACTACAGGCGGGCCGACGAGTTCTGGAAGCAGGCCCGCGGGCTTATCGGCAGCAGCAGCGAGCTTCACGAGAAGCATCGCGGCCTGGGCGATCGGATTCGCAACGAAGGCCGCTACGACCAGTTGTACAAACAGTACATGGGCAGCATGGAACGCGGTGACCTGCTGTCGGCCGAAGAAGTCGTCAAGGCGATGGTTGCCGAGGGCGTGGCGCCGGACCGCAGTCAGACCGAGGCGTGGCTCGCCGAGATTGCCACACGGCGCGTCCGGAACGCCTTCCGCGAGGCCATCACCGCGGGCGACAAGGCCCGCGACCGAGATGAACTGGTTGAAGCCAAGGCCCAGTACGCCCGGGCCGAGGAGATCCTCGCCAACCATCCCACGATGGTCGAGGAACGCCAGATCGTTCGCGGCAAGATGGACTCGCTGGAACGCTACGGGCAGATCAAGGCCGTCACGGCCGACGCGGCCAAGGCCTTCGAAGAGAAGAGGTGGTCCGACGCAGCGGATGCGTATGCGCGTGTCATTGACTTGCTGGATCCCGACTCCCGGGCGTCGCGCCAGGATCTGGCGCGGCTGCGCGACGAGGCGCTCAGCAACGTCATGACCGAGCAGGCGGCAGGGCTCCTGGTTCAGGGCAGCGCCGACAGCACGCGCGAGGCCATCCGGCTGCTCGACGAGGCGCTGAAGCTGAGTCCGTCGAACAAGCAGGCGGTGCTGCTGAAGCATGCCGCCGCGAGCAAGGAAGAGTACCAGACCCTGATGCGGCAGGCCGGGGAGGCGGAGCGCAAAGGCGAGTGGGCCGCCGCCGTCAGCCTCCTGGAGCGGGCCAAGGCGATTGAGGTCGATGACGCGAGGAAGAAGGAGCTCGATCAGCGCATCGTCCGCGACAGGAACAACGACCTGATGGGCAAGGCGCGCAAGGCGGAGCAGGAGGGGCGACTGGACGACGCCATCGAGCTGGCCCGCGAGGTGCAGAAGGGCAGTCCCGACGATCGCAACGTCCTGGCCTACATCCGCCGCCTGGAGCAGTTGATCCCGTACCGGCTGGCCGTCAAGACCGCGCGCGAGGCGCTCGAGAAGGGGGATTTCGCCACGGCACGCCAGAGCGCCAAGGACGCTGTGAACCTGATGAACAGCAGCGAGGCGACGGAACTGGTCAAGGAGGTCGAGTACCGCGACTACTTCTCCCGCGGGATGAACGCCTTCAACAGCCAGCGATACGCCGAGGCCAGGGGATACTTCGCGGTGGCCTTCGGCTACAAGGCGACCGACGAGGTCCGTGCCATGATCGAGAAGTGCGACCAGCAGTCCAGGTGATCGCGGCAACGCCCGGGCCGGGTCCCGGAGCAGGTGAACTATGCATGGAATCCTGACACATGTGCGACGCGAAGGATCGGCGCTGCACCGCGACCAGGACGGACAGGCCATCTTCATCGGCGTGTTCTACTTCATGCTGCTGGCTTGCCTGGTCTTCCTGATCATCAACAGCGGCGACGTGGCAGCGCGGAAGATTGAGATGCAGAACGCCGCCGATGCCGCCGCCTACACCGGATCGAGCTGGTACTGCCGCGGCCTGAACACGATCAGCATGTGCAACGTGGCCCAGACGCAGTTCATGTCGGTCATCGTGCTGCTGGATTCGCTTGAGACCACGGTGCCGGCGGCCGGGGCGATCATCGACGACCTGCTCGCCAGCATCAACGCCACGCCGCACGGCAGCAATGTGCCCAACGACGACCGCCTCAAGGACTGGCTCCTGGTGACCGACGCCCTCAAGGAGCAGCAGATGATCCGCACGCTCCAGAGGATGATCGACCGCGTGCCGATGGACGAATACTGCCTGTACGACGACGGCGTCCTGTGGCAGTGCTGCCTGGTTCTGAACGAACTGGCGGTCCAGATTGCCGAGATCACGCCCGAGATGGCCCAGCGCGAGGCCATCCAGGTGGGCCGCGACAACGAGGCCGATGTCGCTTTCGTTCTGCCGTTCTATCCCGAGCTTCCGGTTGAGGAAATCGACATGTCCGGACGGAAGTTCGTCAACTTCAAGCTGCCCATGCGCGACGCGCGGCACCCGACGCGCCGCACCCGACGCAACAGGGCGCTCACCCTGAGAGGCTACACCTACCTTCAACACTACATCAGCCAGCGAAGCGGAGGCACCCTCGGCCCGTTCCGTTTCATGCGCGAGCCGTTCACGGACCCCGTGCCCATGGGACTGTTCGAGCTGAGCCGCTTTTCGTCGCTGATGCGGACCGTCAGCGACAAGAAGTTCGAGATGCTCTTCGGCGATCCGGATGCCAGGGTGGCGCTCGCCGAGGGACGCATCGAGGACTACGACGAACTGGTCGAGTTCTTCAACGGCGGGGGCACCGTCCTGCGCACCTACTACTCCACGCTGAGCTTCGACAGCCGCCAGGAGTACGGCACGCCCGAGTTCCTGGGCAACACAACGCAGCGGAATCCGACGTATCCGCGAGAGGTGCAGCACAGCGCGTCGGGATTCCGTCGCGCGCCAGGCAGCTACACCCGCGCGACCACGCCCGAGGAAGGCGCCGACGCCCGGCACGACCTCTGGTACCGAAGCACCGAGCGACAGACGTACCATTACCCTCAACTGGGCATCTACGCCGACCATCCGCCCATCCACGAGGACGGCAGCAACTGGCCGTATGACCTGAGCGAGCAAGAGACGTACTACCGCAACAATCTGTGGCGATTCGACGGCGCCGACGTCGCCTACGACACGGAACTGCACCGGCGCTATCTGCCGCCGGTCGGTCAACCGCCCAGGACGGCGCCGATCCTGCTGGATCGTTACGCCTGCCCGGAAAACGAGCTGCGAAGCGGCAGTTCGAGCGGCAACGCCTCGAACCCGGACGACCAGCAGAGCACCGACGACCACATTTTCCAGTACTTCAGCTTCATCGGCTTCGCCTATCACGATGGTCGCAGCCCGTTCGTGCCGGGCATCTTTGCGAATCCGCTGACCACCGGCGGCCAGTTGGTCTGCTACGGTCAGACGCAGGTGTTCAACCTCACCAGCTGGGACTTGTTCGCGCAAAACTGGCGCACCCACCTGGTCAAGATGAACCACTGGGAAGAGTCCCTCGATATGATCGAGGACGGCATCCCGACCGACGCGACGCTGGCCCGCGAGGAGCTCGACGCGGACCTGCTCGAACCCGTGCGGTCGATGCTGGAACAGTACGACGCCGACTTCATCGAGTTGATCAGTCACTGATCGGCGTGCATTGACGTTGAAGGGTGCCTTAGTGGGGACGGAAGCCATGAGACACGCCAGTCGCAATCGCTCGTCCACCAGCCGGCAAACCCGGCCGGGCGGCGCCATGGTCGAATTCCTGCTGATGATCCCCATCCTGCTTTTCATCATGGCCCTCGGCGGCTACATGGCTCTTGGCATGCGCACCAAGCAGGACACCCTCGTGCGTTCGCGCTACGACCTGTGGCGGGACATCAACAAGTGGTGGCACAACTGGGACGAGGAAGTCACTCACTGGTCCGACTGGGATCCGACGGCCAGCGGGCCCATTGGTTCGCCGGTCGATACGAGCAACCGCCCCCGCGGCTCCGGCGAGGCGCTGGAGTACCTTTACGAGGAGGCCGGCGACGACGCCTACAGCATGACCGACAACGACCAGGCCCAGCGACTCTTCCGGACCCTCTGGAACAACCTTCCGGGACGGCACGTCGTCCGGCGCGGACGCACCCTCGAGGCCGCCGAGATCGTCGAGTTCCTCTCCTCCGAGATTCGCGGTCGACACCAGATGGACAGTTCGGCGTGGCCGATAGCGCACCTGCGACTCTGGTATTTCGCCCAATACGGCCCCATGCAGGAGATCAACGAGGTGTTCCACGACGAACTGGCCAATGTGCCGGACGAGTTCAGGCGAGCGCGCGACGAGGTGCTGCACAACTGGTTCAGCGAAGAATGGATGCCCAACTGGAATAACTCCAACGCCGTCATTCCGCAGTGAGTCTCCTGTTGGGCAAAGGACGTTGACGTGGACAAGCAGATGCCTGATAATCCGGCGTTGCCGTCGCAGCGAGAACCAGGGCAGGGGGGATCGCCCCCCACACGACCACGGCCGTTGGCGGTGGCCTTGGCCTGGGCGACTACGCTGATTGCCGCGGTGGTGGTGATCGGCGGCGCGGCCCTGCTGACTGCGGGGCGGCTGCCGGGGTCGCTGTCATCGCAACGAGACGCGCCGGCCGCCGAACAGCCGACGGCCCGGCGCCCCGAGCACCGAACCGTGCCGGCCGCGGCCGACCAGGGCACGGAGCGACTCGCCGGCCTTCTGCGATTCCTCGCCCGGGCTCAGGTGGCTGATGCCGCCAGTGCCGACGACGAGGATGCCGCGACGCCGGATCCCGACGTGGCCGAGCGGCTCCGGGCCGCAAGCCAGATGGCCGCCATATTTCCCGACCGGGGGCCCGTCGATGTTCCGGACGACCTTCCCCTGGGCGAGGGGTGGCGAGTGCTGGCCAGTGTGCCCGCCGGGGCCGTCGGCGATCATGACACGCTGCTGTTGATTCGCGCTCCGCAGGGCGCGGATGCCGTCGTGGCCTTCCTCCGCGACGAATGCGCCGCCGACGGATGGTCGTGCGAAGTGCGGCCGCGCAAGGACGACAGCACCACGTTGGTGCTTCGTCGACGTCGATCCGTGCGGATGGCGACCGTTCGGTCCAGGGCCGGCGGCGCCGAGTCGGTGATCGCAGTCCTGGACGCGCCGGACTAGTGCCAAGTAGAGCTTGCTTGAACCTGATATCAGAACCAACGAGGAGAACTCATGGCATCGCAGTCACAAAGTCCGTTCACCAATACGCGGCTGATGCTTGCGGGCGTCATCTGCGGCGCTGTCGCGGCCCTCATGGGCTTTCTGCACATCAAGAGGGTCGAAGACAGCAAGGTGGGCGAGAAGGTCACGGTCTACTACGTCCGACAGCGCGTGGCCACCAACCAGCCTCTCGCCGAGAGCTATCTCGGCAAGGCCGAGGTCTCCAAGGACTTCTATGACGCCGTGCCGCGACTGGTGACTCTCGGCAGCCTGAACATCTGCATCGACCGGACGCCCACGCGGACCCTGCTGCCGGGCGAGCCGCTGTTGTCGACCGCCTTCGAGGCCGGTGCCGAGACGGCGACACTGCCCGACATTCCTCCGGGGTGCAAGGAACGCGCCATCCGAGTCGATTCGCAACGCGGGCTCGGACAGTCGCTCGACGTAGGAGCCATCGTCTCCCTCGTCGGCAACTTCCGCCTGGGCGAGGATCCCAACGATCGGAACCAGACGAGGCCGCTGCGGCTCCTCCAGCGCGTTCAAGTCAGGCTCATCAACGGGCTGGCCAATCCAACCGACGATCAGAAGAAGAATGCCAAGTCCATCACCATCGTGCTCGGCGACAAGACCGCCCAGTGGCTCACGTTCCTCGAACGCACCCGCATGGAGCACGATTTCACCATCGAGCGCGAACCCGCCACCGAAAGGGCCAGCGAAGCGAACAAGGAGATTCCGGCCGACGTCCTCGAACTGCTCCAGACCCGGTTCCCCGGCGTCGTGACCGGCTCCGCCCGTTGAAGGTGCGACCATGCAACTGATCGCCTACAGCCAGTTCACCGATGCCCGGCAGATCGTTTCCCTTGACGGTCTGGCCGAGGCGTCCATCGGCCGCGACGACGACAACACCCTCGCGCTGCCCAGCCCCTTCGTCTCACGGCATCATGCCAAAGTCGTCATCGACAACGGCAGCTACTACGTCGAGAACCTCGGCCTCAACGGCACCATCGTCCGCGGCGAGAACGTTCCCGTGGGCAGCCGCGTGCCGCTCAGTCCCGGCGAGGAATTCAAGGTCGGCGAGTTCTCCGTCTATCTCCTGGACCAGGGGGAGCAGAAGGCGGCCACCACCCTCTCGGTCCGCCGCCGCGACCCGCTGGCCGAAGTCCTCGAACTCGAGTGCCGCATTCACCAGGAGTTGCTCCACCGGCTGAATCTGCGAACCATCGAGGCCTCCGCCAAGGACGATCCTCGCTACGTGGCCCACATCCGCGAGCATCTCCGCAACATCCTCGACGACGAGATCGACGACATCGAGGACGCCACCGGGTGGGCCATCGTCGAGGACTTCGTCAAGAGACGCATCACCGACGAGATCAGCTTCGGCCACACCGCCAGGCCCCGTCAGGACAGCGTCTTCTCCGACGCGACCGAGATTGCCGACCACCGCAGCGAAGAAGCCGTGGGCCGCATCGTGCGTGTCCTGAGGAACGCCATCGGCGTCAGCGGCGACCGCTCGCGTCTCAAGCAGGACCTGCGCCTTGTGGACGACAAGTTCCCCGGCCAGTTCGACCGCATCGCCGACCAGATCACCGGCGGTCTCTGGGAGCACGTCGTCCGCTCCTACATCACCAAGGAAATCCTCGATACGGTCCTCGGGCTCGGCCCGCTTCAGGACCTGCTCGATATGCCGAACCTCACGGAAGTCATGGTCGTCGGCCGCGACCGCATCTATGTGGACGAGGCCGGCGTCATCCGCAATACCGGACGCAAGTTCCTCAGCGACGAGGTCGTGATGACCGTCATCGAGCGGATCGTCACGCCCATCGGCCGACGCATCGACCAGTCCACTCCGATCGTCGATGCCCGACTGCCCGACGGTTCGCGCGTCAACGCGACCATCCCGCCGCTGAGCCTCAGCGGACCGCTGCTGACCATCCGCCGATTCGCCGAGAAACCGTACACGATCGACGACCTCGTCGAGTTCGGCAGCCTGACGCCCTGGACGGCCCGGTTCCTCCAGTCGTGCGTCGCCGGCCGCAAGAACGTCCTGGTCTCCGGCGGCACCGCCTCCGGCAAGACGACGCTGCTGAACGTCCTGTCGAACTTCATCAGTCCTGACGAACGCATCATTACGATCGAGGACTCGGCGGAGTTGCAGCTCTCGCAGGAGCACGTCGTCCGCATGGAGACCCGGCCGGCCAACGTCGAGGGCAAGGGGGCCTACACGATCCGCCACCTGGTGCAGAACTCGCTGCGCATGCGGCCCGACCGCGTCGTCGTCGGCGAGTGCCGCGGCCCGGAGGCTCTGGACATGCTCCAGGCCATGAACACCGGCCACGACGGATCCCTGACGACCATTCACGCCAACGGCCCCGAGGACGCCATGAAGCGCCTCGAAACGCTCGTCCTCGAGGCCGTCGAGATGCCCGTCCGCGCCATCCGCGAGCAGATCGTCACGGCCCTCGACATGGTCGTCCACCTGTCGCGGTTCGCTGACGGAGCACGCAAGGTCACCCACATCAGCGAGGTCGTGGCCATCGACCAGGACGTCGGCAACATCATCGTCGAGGACATCTTCACGCTTAACAAGACCGGCCGCGACAGCCGCCACGGTCTGCTTGTTCATACGGGATACATCCCGACGTTCGCCCGGGACCTGATTGCCAAAGGACTTCTGACGGCCGATAGTTTCGCCTGATGCAGCCCCTGACAGGAACCTTCTGATATGCTTGCACTGCTGAGTGCTCTGATGCTGGGCCTTGCCGTCTTCCTGATAGCGCCGCCGGTTCATGCCGTCGCCGCACGGAGGTTGGCCCGCGTGGAAGCCGACATGGCCGTCGTCCTGTCGGAGCTCTTCATTCTGAACACGACCCCGCGGTCGATCGTCGTCACGGTGGCGGCGCTGACGGCGATGCTGTTCCTTCTGCTGACCATGGTTTCCAACGTCGTGGTGGGCGCCGTGTTTGGCATCGCCGCTGGGATCGGCGTCCCGATGCTCGTGCTGCGGCTCATGGTGTCCCGCCGCCGCGCCGCTCTCGAGAAGCAGCTCATGGACGGCCTCATCACCGTGGCCAACGGCGTCCGCGCCGGCCTGAACCTCCCGCAGGCCCTCCGACTGATCGAGGACCACAGCAAGCCGCCCCTCGCACAGGAATTCGGACTCGTCCTTCGCGAGGTCGAGCACGGCACCAGCCTCGACGTCGCCCTGGAAAACGCCGGCCGCCGCATCAAGAGCCACAACTTCCGGCTTCTCTTCGCCGCCCTGAAGACCACGCGTCAACGCGGCGGCAACATCCCCGAAACGCTCGACCGGCTGGGGGAATCGCTCCGCGAGATCACCCGGCTGGAAGAGAAGATCAAGGCGCAGACCGCACAGGGCAAGACCAGTGCCGCCTTCATGGCCGCCATGCCCCTGGTCGTGATGCTCATCTACGGCGTCATCGACCCGCCCGGCGTCGGCCTGTTGTTCAAGACCGTCCACGGCCAGGCGGTCCTGGCGGTGGTCATTATTCTCGACCTCATGGGATTCTTCTGGATCCGGTCGATCATCAACTTCGAGTACTAGGACGGACGCGGCGTGACCATATACCTGTTCATCATGCTCATCACGGCTTTCCTCGGCGGCACGCTGGTCGTCATCGGCTTCTTCAAGCCCGTGGACCAGGCACAATACGAGGCGGCCTTCCGCGTCAACGTGGACAACCTCCAGCGAAACACCGTCTTCGACGTGCCGGAGCTGCAACTGGTCCTGTGGCCGTTCCTGCAACTGGCCCGGCGAACCATTCCTCCGGGAGAGAGGGGCAGGATCCTTCGGCACCTGCTGGCCGCCGGCAACCCCAAGGGCTACTCGCCCGACGAGTACCTCACCCTGTGCTTTCTCTGGGGCATCATCGGCGCCGTCTTCCTCGTCCTGTTCCAGTGCGTGATGATGGACATCAAGCTCGTCTCGCCCGCCTCCCTGGTCTTCGCCCTCATCGGCTTTGCCGCCGGGTACCTCGTGTGCCGCCAGTTGCTCGCCGGGAAGGCCTCGCGCCGTCTCCGCGAGATCAACATCCAGTTGCCGTACGCCCTGGACCTGCTGTCGATGACCATGCAGGCCGGTGCCACCTTCTACGAGGCCGCCAAGACCGTGGTCGCCGAGAACCCGGGCGAGCCCCTCAACCAGGAGTTGGGCATCGTCGTCCGCGAGATCGAGTTCGGCCGCAGCCGCCAGGAAGCCCTCCAGCATTTCGGCGAGCGGATTCCCGTCGAGACCCTCAACAGCATCATCGCCGCCGTCCTGCAGGCTGAGCAACTCGGCACGCCGTTGGCCCAGGTCTTGCTCCTTCAGGCCAACCTCCTTAGAATGTACCGATCCATGAGGGCCGAGAAGACCCTCGGCGAGGCGACCGTCAAGCTGCTGCTGCCGTCCATGCTCATCTTCCTGGCCGCCATCCTCGTCGTCTTCGGGCCGGTCCTCATTCGATTCGTCCGCGGCGACCTGTGGCAGGGGTGACCCGCCCGCGCCTCCGGCCCATCAACCTTGTTCCCAGACTCGGGAAAGAACCGTCCATGAACCGCCACTCGCTTGTCACCGCCTCACGGGACCGCCTCACATGTCTCCAGCGGACGCTCCGTGAGGCCGGCGCCGCCGCCTATCTGGCCGACAGCCCCGTCGAAACCGCCTACCTGTCGCAGTTCGGAGGCGCCGACTCCTGGCTTTTGGTCCCCGCGCGCGGCAAGGCCACCCTCATCACCGATTTTCGCTACGCCGAAGACGCTGCCGCCGACTGTCCGCACCTTCGGATACGCCTTCGCACGCAATCCCTGGTCAAGGAACTGGCCCACCTCGGCCGCCGCCTCGACGGCCCCATCGCCTTCAACCCGGACACCGTCACCGTGGCCTTGCGACGGACCCTCGTGCGGCTCCTTGGGGCAGGGGGGCTGGCCCCCCTGGCAGGGGCCGTCACGAGAATGCGGCTCCACAAGGACCCCACCGAGGTCCAGGCCATCGAACGGGCCCTGCGGGTCGCCGAAGCGGCCTGGGGCGACTTTCTGGGCCGAATCCGCCTCGGCATGACCGAGATTCAACTGGCCGGCGAGTTGGAATACGCCCTCCGGCAGCACGGGGCCGATGGCCCGGCCTTCGACACCATCTGCGCCGTCGGGCCCAATGCCTCTCGGCCGCACGCCCGGCCCGGATGCCGCCGTTTGACCGCCGAATCGCCGCTTCTGGTCGATTTCGGGGCCTCCCTGGCCGGCTACAGATGCGACTTGACACGTATGGTCCTCTCGGCTAGAATCCGCCCCGAAGTCAGCCGGGCGTACGAAGCGGTTCTGGCGGCTCAGGAAGCGGCCATTCTGGCCGCCGGGCCTGGCGTCCCGGTAGCCCATGTCGATCGGGCCGCCCGACAGGTCCTCATCGAACGCGGGTACCGCAAGACCTTCGGGCACGGTACCGGGCACGGCCTCGGCCGCGAGGTCCACGAAGGGCCGTCGCTGTCGGCCCGGATGCCCGAAAATGTGGTCCTGGAGCCCGGAATGATCGTGACCATCGAGCCCGGGCACTACGTGCCCCGACGGTTCGGCATCAGGATCGAGGACGATGTGCTCATTACGGGGAAGGGCCGCAGGGTCCTTTCCCGTTTGCCAAAGAGGCTCGACCAGGTCGTCCTCTCGCTGCAACGCTGAGAGTGTCCGTTTGAATGGAGACCGACGATGGAAGACGGCAAGACAGCCGACGCCAAGGCACAACGCCACAGCGCCCGCGACCTGGTGGACGTCGAGGCCCTGAGGGAACTGATCGAACTGATGGGCCGCAATGACCTCGTCGAACTCGAATACGAGTACGGCGATTTGGCCGTGAGGCTCAGCAAACGTCCGCCCGAAATGCCCATGCCAGCCCTGGCTGCCGCTCCCGTGGCGCCGGCGGCCTATGCTGCGGCGGCTCCCGCGCCTGCCGCCGTCCCTGCGGCGGCGCCCCCGGCCGACAATTACCTGAAGATCAAGTCTCCCATGGTCGGCACCTTCTATGCCGCCTCCGGCCCCGACAGCGAGCCCTTTGTCACCGTCGGCAGCACCGTTGGCGAGGACACCGTCGTCTGTCTCATTGAGGCCATGAAGGTGTTCAACGAGATCAAGGCCGGTGTCGCCGGGAAGGTCGTGAAGGTCTGCGCCGCCAACGAAGGCACCGTGGAATTCGACCAGGTCCTCTTCCTCGTCGAGCCGCACTGACCGACGCGACAGCGCGGCCCGGCTGTCGTGTCCGAGCGAACCTGAAGACAGCAGAGCAGGGGGCCCCTGCCGCCTGCCGCCCGAGGATGCCATGTTCAGCAAAATACTCATCGCCAACCGCGGCGAGATCGCCTTGAGAATCATCCGCGCCTGCCGCGAACTCGGCATCCGCACCGTGGCCGTCTACTCCACCGCCGACCGCGACGCCGGGTACCTCGACCTGGCCGACGAGGCCGTCTGTATCGGCGGCCCCAGCCCCTCGGAGTCCTACCTGAACATCCCGCGGATTATCTCGGCCGCCGAGGTGACCGACGTCGAGGCCATTCACCCAGGCTACGGCTTTCTGGCCGAAAACGCCCATTTCGCCGAAATCTGCCGCAGTTGCAACATCGAGTTCATCGGTCCGAGCGTGGATGCCATGCGGGCCGTCGGCGACAAGATCCAGGCCCGGCACATCGCCAAACAGGCCAAGGCGTGGACCGTCCCCGGCAGCGACGGCCCCGTGGCCGACGAGCAGCAGGCCCTTGATATCGCTCACGCCATCGGCTACCCGGTCATCATCAAAGCGGCCGCCGGCGGCGGCGGGCGCGGCATGCGAGTCAGCCACAACGACATCAACCTGACCAGTGCCATCAAGCAGGCCCGCAGCGAGGCCGAAGTCGCCTTCAAAGACGGGACCGTTTACATCGAGAAATTCATCGAGCGCCCGCGGCACATCGAGGTGCAGATTCTCGCCGACGCCCACGGCAACACGTTGCACCTTTTCGAACGCGATTGCTCGCTCCAGCGGCGGCACCAGAAACTCGTCGAAGAGACGCCCGCGCCGAACCTGGACGACGCCGTGCGGCAGGAAATCTGCAAGGCCGCCGTCCGCATCGTCCGCGAAGCCAACTATGTGGGCGCCGGCACCGTCGAGTTCATTCTCGACGCCAGCCAGAAGTTCTACTTCCTGGAAGTCAACGCCCGAATCCAGGTCGAGCACCCGATCACCGAAATGGTCACCGGCGTCGACCTCGTCAAATGGCAGATTCGCATTGCCTCCGGCGAGCCGCTCTCGATCCGCCAGAAGGACATTCGCCAGAACGGTCACGCCATCGAGTGTCGCATCAACGCCGAAGATCCGGAGAACAACTTCCGGCCCAGCCCAGGCACGCTCACTCGTTTCCGCCAGCCCGGCGGCCTCGGCGTCCGCGTCGACACCCAGTGCTTCGAGGGCTATCGCATTCCGCCCAACTACGACTCGCTCATCGCCAAGCTCATCGTCCACCAGCCGTCCCGACGCGAGGCCATTGCTTGCATGCAGCGCGCCCTGGCCGAATTCCAGGTCGATGGCATCAAGACGAGCATTCCGCTGCACACCCGGATCATGGCCAGCGACGGTTTCCAGCACGGCCGCGTCCACACCGGCTTCATGGACAACGCCTTCTGAGCCGCGGAGCGGAATCCGCCGCAGCGTCTGCCCGAGAGTCGTTGCCCGGCCGTTCTGACGCGGAGGACCCGCCATGCACAAGGTCAATGCCAGTCCCTCGCCATCCCGCGCGCGGCCGTGGCGCGTTGCCGTCATCGACCACTTCCGCAACAAGGCGCGCGGCGGCCACGGTCTTCACGAAGCGTTCATCGGACTGCCCGGTGTCACCATTTGCGCGGTTGCCGATCCTGACGAACCGAGTCGTCGCAGCCTCCTCGCCGACACGGGTGCCGCCGCCATGTACGAGGACTGGCGGGAACTGCTCGATCGCGAGAAGCCCGACGTCGTCTGCATCTGCTCCCGTCTGCCCGTGCAACACCCCGAAGTCGTGGTCGCGGCAGCCGAGGCAGGGTGCCATATCTACTGCGAGAAACCCTTTGCCACGGATCTCTGCCAGGCCGACCGCATGATCGCCGCTGCCGACGCAGCCGGCGTCAAGCTGGCTGTCGCTCATCTCGCACGGTACTGGGAGTCGTTCCATACCGCTCGTCGGATGATTCGCGACGGAGAGATAGGCCGCCCCTTGCTCGCCTACTGCCGCGGCAAGGAAGACGATCGCGGCGGCGGCGAGGACATGATGGTCCTCGGAACGCACCTGTTCGACTCCGCCAGGTTCCTGCTCGGCGACCCGAACTGGGTCTTCGGCCATGTCAGCAGGGACCGAAGAGACATCACGAGGGCCGACGCATCGGAGCCCACCGAACCTGTGGGGACGGTGGCCGGAGATGAGATCGTCGCCATGTTCGGGTTCCCGGAGAACGTCCATTGCCACTTCGAGAGCCGCCGCGGCATGTTCGACGGCAAACAATGGAGATTCGGCATGACGGTTGTCGGCACCAGAGCGACCCTGGCATTCCGCTACGGCGAGGGCGACCGCGTGCTGCGCATCAGCCGCTCGACGCAACCGTTCGAAGAAGGCGGCGACTTCGTATTGGCCGATGAGACACCGCTCCCCGCCATTGCGGGAGCTGCGCCGCTGAAACCTGAGGAAACCGGTTCCGGCATCTGGGCCTACTACAAACGCTGCAACCGTCGCGCCGCGTGGGATCTTCTCTGTGCCGCCACCGAAAACCGCGAACCGGTGTGCAGCGGCCGCGACGCACGTTGGACCCTCGAGATGGTTCACGGCGTCTACGCTTCGCACCTGGCAGGCAAGAAGCTCGCGTTGCCGCTATCTGAAAGACGCCATCCGCTGCAATAGCGACCCCGCCGCGTAGAGGCGACCAAAGACCCAGCCGCCCCCTCCCAGTCGCCAGCGCAACATAACATACATTATCGGACTATGGCGTCCTGGGCCGATTGGCCATCATAAAGGCTTCGGCGCTGGCGAGATCGTCTAATGCCAGCTCGCCGTCACTCAGGACGTAACCACGAGTTCATAGGTTTGCGGCCCTGTCGGCTGCACCGCCGCGCTGACGTAGGTCGAGCAGACGTCGCGATGAATGTCCGCATCGATGCGCTGTCCGTTCAGTTCGACGCGAGCGGGCCGCGACGATCCGCGCACGCGGCAACAGAGGGTGAACGCGTGCGCCGCGGCGTCTTGCGGATCGCCGCTGTAGTGAACCGTCGTGCGGACGACGTTGGGGCTGGGGGCCTGCCGCCGCCCGAGGTGGAAGAATCGCCGATCCCGCCACACGGTGGCACGCGACCGTCGGCGGGCCGCCGCATGCGGGCCGGCCGGCCGTATCGACGTGAAGAAATCCCCGCGAAGGAGTCCCGTGGGGTATCCCGTGCAGGCCTCCCATGGAGCGCGTCGGTCGCCCTCGGCCAGGAGGGCTCGCACGACTGCCAGTCCGGCTGCGGCCGCCCCCTCGGGCGTCAAAACATGATGGTTCGCCTCCATGCCCAGGGAAAGCGAATGGAACTGGTCATAACACAGGCCGGCGATGAAGTTGTTGTACCCCTCATTTCGCTTCTCCGTGTGGACCACGAACGGATAGCCCGCTCCGCCTGCCGTTTCCACCAGCCGCGCGGCTACCGTGCCATAGATGAACCGGTCTTCGGCTTCCTCGGTATTGTTGCCCGTGACCACAGCCAGCAAGTCCGCGTCCTCAGCGCCGAAGCTGTGCACATCCAGGATCGCGTCCGGCCGAAGCTCGCCTGCGACCCGACCGAGGGTCCGCCGCTCGGTCGCCGACAGGTGCCACGGCGGCGCCCCGAACGCCTCGGCCGCGCAGCCGTCGGGATTGGCCACCGGCACGACGATCACGTGCTGGCGTTGCCGTGTCGGCGCCGCCTCGTCCGAGACCAGCCACCCGAGTGCCGCCGTGCCCACGACGCGCGTCCCGAGTTCGCTGCCATGGCGGCCGCAGACGATCATTGCCACCTGCTTGTCGTCGTCGCCCGCACCGGGATCGGTCACATGAACGGCCCGGACCTCGCGTCCCTCGTCGCTCAGCCCCAGACACTCGACCCGAGCCACCTGCCCGTGTTCCTCGACGAGCCGCTCGATTTCGTCGTACACTTGCTCCAGCGAAGGAAACCTATGCGCTCCCATCCTGCCTCCTTATTGAGCCCGTCGGTTCCCGCAGGCCAGTGCCACCCTTCGTCACTCCGGCGATGGCTGCTCTGCCGATGGCGGCACGGTGGCCGGCGGCAAGACCACCTCTCCGGACGCAGCCAGGTCCGCCAGGCGAGGAGCAATCAGTAGGACATCGATCTCTTTCGCCAGAGTGCCAATGGCCGTCGGAAAGCGGTTGCTGCAGTGGACTTGCTTCCTCACATCGCCAGCCCTCACCGTGGCGATGATCTGCGTGCCGTCGGCCACGCGCGGCGCAATGTACTCCGCGTCCAGATCAGCGAACCTGATTGAGACCAATGCGCCGCGCATCCGTCGCACATCTTCCGCCGTCGGCGAGAACGCCAGACGCCGCCATTCGGTCCCGGCAGTCGTGCCGACCCTTTCAACCTTCCGTATGAGCACGCCGCGGACGGAGCCGGACGGTAACGCAGTCAGAGTGACCTCCTCGAAGCCGTGCAGGGCGTTGCCGCTCTGCCACTGGAACTCAAACGGCTCATTTTCGTCAAGCAGCAATTCGTGCAGCGACTGTCCGGTCGCGGTAATGCGCGGCTCCCCGTTGGCGTGACCCTCCACGTCGCCACAACCGTGGCACGCGGCACCCACGGCCAGACAACACGCAATCCGCAGTGCAATTCCCTTCACGGTCCCCTGCCCTCTGTTGCCTCGTGAACCACCGCCCACGCACAGGATGAGTTCTTCTCCATTGTATCAGTGGCGGTGTCTCCGTGAAGCGCGGTACCGCATGGGTCAACGCGATCAGTCGCCGCTCTTCGGGCCGACCACCGGCTCACCAAGCGTGTGGGCCGTTTGGAGTCCGGTGACCGCCACGTCCCTGACGCCCGACAGATCGACCGCATGGTTACGGGTCGGCACTTCCACATCGCACATGCGCGGGTCGAAGCCAGTCACTCGGAGACGCGCGGCTTTGGCATCGTAGCGGAAGTCGCCCAACGGTTGCCCGTCGCGCAGGACGGCCTTCGGCGCGGCAGCCAGCGGCGCTGACCAGCCGTCACCGTCGCGTTGCCAGCCGGTGACCAGGTCGGCTCCAGTGACCGTTACCGCCTCGCCCTCCGCCGCACGGAGGACGATGCCGTCGACCTGCGGCGCGATGCACTCTCGGTATGTCCCGTCTCGAAGGACGATCGTCTCGCCCGCCCGAACGACGTCCAGGGCTGCCTTCACCGTCCGGAAAGGCCAGCCGGGATAGCCGAATCCCTCGTCGTCGGCTCCGGGATGGCGGCAGTCCACGTAATAGACGTTGGGCCACGGCAAGGCGCCGAGCGTCCTGCCCTGGGGCCCCGCGCCGATGGCCGGGCTGCCGGGCTTCAGGCGGAAGTTCCGATTCGCCGCATCGACGAACATCGGGTCCACGCCCACCGCGTCGTGCTCGCCCGGGGTCGCCAGGCGAGGTTTGCGCGCCTCGTGCAACAGGTTGTAGTCGTTGGTCAGCCGTTCCAAGTCGGCCCCGTCATAGCCCGATCCGCTCAATTGCGAGCAGATGTTGCCCAAGATGGTCGAGTCGGAGCAGTAGTGAATCGAGATGCCGAACAGCCCCTTATCGACGATTGTGTTGTAGAGTGCCGAGACCTCAGACACGCGAACAGCGCTGATGCCCTTGGAGCCGGCGACGTCGCTGCCTGGCGTGTGGCTGATAATGTTCTCCAGGAACGTCCAGCGCCGTGTCTCATTCAGCGAGTCCTTGCCATTGCCGACAAAGACCCCCTGGCCACAATCGAAGATTACGTTTCGCTCGTAACGGATGTCGCAGCCGTAGTCCTTGTTGACGTTGTAGTATTGGAGGCCGTCGATGTGCGATTTGCCGATCTCTGTACGAGTCGACCCGTGAAACCGATTGTCTCGGACGATGTGGCCGACGCCGAACACCCGAGTGTAGTCGCAATCGGCCCCGCGCATGGACGCCACCATCCGGGTGATTTCGTTACGTTCCACCCGCCACTGCCGACCGCTGATGTACACCCCCGCGCCGCACTGCTCGATCCGGTTGAAGGCCACACGCGCCCCGGAGGCCTTCGAGAACCCGTCCGCAGCATACGACCGCCCCGCGACGGCAAGCCAACGGTTCTTCACGAAGACATTGTCCAGCACCTCGACGTGGTCGCTCGCGATGCGGATGCCGATGTTCCCAGGACGGTCCTCGCCCTCGTCCGGCGTGATGACGAAGCCCTCGATACGCAGGTGGTTGCAGCACGTCGTATCGAATCCCTGCATCGTCACGGCGTGACGCGGCCGGGCCACGAACCGGATCGGCTTGCCGTCGGCCCCCGACCGCCCCTCGGTAAACGTCACGCGACCCTTGTACGCCCCCGCCATCACCCACACCGTGTCGCCGGGACCCACGCGTTCCGCCGCCCGCTGAATGGTCTTCAGTGGCAATTCGCCCGTGCCCGGATTGCTGTCCGAAGCTGCCGGATTCTCACCGTCCACCACGTACTCGGCGGCCGCCCCCTCCATCGTCCCCCACACCCATGCTGCCAGGCTGAATGCCACGACGCACCGCACCAGAACTGCCATAGCCTTTCCCTTTCGCCATTACACACTCGCTGTCCCATCACGGTGACCCCCGTGAACACAGTGTTAAACAAGAACCGCCTGGCATCGATGCGGCCGAGCCACAGGGGCGAATCCCCCTGTACCCAAGGTCGCCCGGGCCCGGTCTTGGGCTCATTGTCGCTGGAAACAGCCATTTTTCGGAGGCACTCGTCCGGCAGCCTCCATGGGCTCTCGCAAGACGGCGGATTGTCCCGACGCACCGGCCGACGGTTTGTGTGCGCACCGCCATGGCGCAGTCGCGGTCGCCATGCAGGATACCGGGTTCATTGGGGTGTGGCCAGTGAAGCACCGACGGACTTGACGCGGGGGTGACTGGGGCCATAATGGGCACGGGTGCCGGGCTCGCATGTCCGGCGTGTGGCTGTGTGGCTGAGCAATGTGGTGCACATGGAAAAAAAGGCCGACCAGAACCGAGCCAGAGCCGAGCCTGCCGACGCGGGGACGCCCCAGAGTCTGTATGTCCATGTTCCGTTCTGCGTCCGCAAGTGCGGCTACTGCGATTTCTACTCCCTGGCCGGGGCAACACAGGATCTGATGCGTGCGTACGTGGCCGCGGTGGAGCAGGAGGGGGGCGCCCTGCCCGAGACGCCTCTGCGGACCCTCTATGTCGGCGGAGGCACCCCCACTGCCCTGCCCCCTCCCCTTCTGCGGCGGCTCCTGGACGGCCTCCGGCGACGATTCACCCTCGGGCGGCCTCCGGCGACGCCATCGGTCCCCGGCGGCGAGGCTCCGGAGTTCACCGTTGAGGCCAACCCTGGCGTGCTGGATGACGCCCTCCTGGACGCCATGCAGGACGCCGGCGTGAACCGCGTCAGCCTGGGTGTGCAGTCTTTCCACCCAGAGACCCTGGCCACTCTCGGGCGCATCCACGGGCCCGACCAGGCCCTGAGGGCCCTCGACCTGCTACGCCGCCGCGGCACCCGGCACGTGTCGCTCGATCTCATGTTCGCCGTGCCCGGGCAGACCCTCGACCAGTGGCTGTCGGATCTTCGCGCCGCCGTGGCGAGCGACGTGGAGCATATGAGTGTGTACGGCCTGGCCATCGAGCCCCACACACCGCTGGGTCGGCGCGTCGCGGCCGGCGATCTGGCTCCTCTGCCCGACGAGGCGTATGCTGAGATGCAGATGGCGACCCGGCAGGCGCTCCTTGCCGCAGGGTACGAGCACTACGAGCTTTCCAACTTTGCCCGCCCCGGGCGCCGATGTCGCCACAATCTGACCTATTGGCACAATCGTTCCTACTTCGCCCTCGGTCCGGCCGCCACATCGTATGTCGGCGGCCTGCGCGAGACCCGGATTGCCGATGTCGCCGAGTACGTACGGCGAATCCAGGCCGGGTCGAGCCCTGTGGCCGAGACCGAGCGGCTGGCGGGCGAGCGTCGGGCCCGCGAGACAGCCATCCTGGGCCTCCGGCTGCTGGAGGGATTCGACGTCGCCGCCTTCGAGCGGCAAACCGGATTCGCCCCCCTGCATCTGTTCGCCGAACCGATCGCCAGGCACCGCGGCCTTGGCCTTCTGGAGGTGGCCGACGGGCATGTCCGCCTGACCCCGGCCGCGCTGCCCGTAGCCGACAGCGTGCTGGCCGATTTCGTGTAGTGCATGCTCTGTTCGAGACTCCCCAGTTTCAAATGGGGTTCTCGAAAAACACGCCTCTTTTACTCCCCTATACCCTGGTCGTCGCCTGTTTGATCATTGCCGAAACCAACTCGGAGCACTCCTAACCCATTGTGCCACCATCCCCTACAGCGTGCCGACACTCGTGTCAAGGGTCGCGACGACGTGACATTTGACATGCGTTTGTCCACAGTTAGACTCACACTGGACCAAGGCCGACATCGTTAAAGGCGGCAGTATAGGTAATCCGGGTAAAGATTTGTCGGCCGCCTGACGATGATAGCCCTACGCAATGGCTCGAGGGAACGGATTCTCGGGGTCGGTCGGTAGAGCGAGCGGAAGAGACGGCTGAGGTCTGATGCACCCGAAAAGGCGAGGCCGCCGAAAGGCGGCTGCGCAAAGCCACGAGCCCTCGACGAGGGCGGTCGGGCTGCCGAACGTGCGTCGATCCGGCCAGTTGGACCACGCTTTCGAGCGATCCAGGGGATCGTCCTTCGGCATTTGCGCCAGGGGATGATCCCCTGTTTGTTGGTTCGCAGTGGAGGTACGGCCCATGGCCGCGAAGTCAGGACGGCAGATGAACCCGATCGGTGTGGACCTCTCGGGCGACGGCGTTCGCGCCGTGCAGCTCGAGTCCACCGACAAGGGCCTGCGCGTCGCGGACCGGGCTGCCCACACGTGGCCCTCGGGGGCCGCCGACGAGGACGTTCGCGGCCACCTCGGGCGTCTGCTGAAGGAGCACCACTTCCAGGGCTACCGCATCGCGATGTCCCTTCCGGGCGACCAGGTGTCCGTGCACCATGTCCGTCTTCCGGTCATGCCGCAGGAGCAACTCGACGAGGCCATTGCGACGACCCTCGCCGACCGCCTCCCCTGCCCGGCCGCCGACACGGTCATGCGACACGTGGAGATTTTCGCCACCAGCGGTCGCGACTGCCAAGCCGACCACATCGTCTTCGCCGTGCCTCGCGCCGTGGTGGAGCGCCAGTTGCAGATGGCCGAGCGGCTCGGACTGATGGTCGTGGGCATCAATGCCCTGCCTCTGGCCATCGGCCACGCCTTCAGCTATCTGGGACGCCGGCGTGACGAGACGGGCTTCACGTTCCTGCTGGCGCACCTGGAGAAGCGGGCAACGCATCTGCTCATCATGCACGAGGGCGAGATGCGGTTTGCCCGGACCATCGGCACGGGGGTGCATGACCTTCTGGAGGCCGCGGCCGCCCAGTCGGGCCGCCCGGTCAAGGAGCTTTGCGAACAGCAGGCCCTGATGATGAAGCATCAGCCGGATACGGTGATGCTGAACAGCCGCATGACCGCGGCTCCGGAGACACCGCAGCATGCGGCCTCGCTGCCGTACCAGCTCGCGGGGGCGGCGCTGGACAACTACGTGGAAGAGATTCTGTCGGGATTGTGCTACTTCTCGAGCACCGTGAACACCCATGGGGTGGACAAGGCGGTGTTCGTGGGTCCGCAGGCGAACGATTACGGCTTCTGCCAGATGCTGGCGAATCGGCTGGGCCTTCCGGCCCAGATCGGCGATCCCTTCGCGGGCATCGAGTTGCCGGCCGGGGAGCTTCCGGCTGCGCCGGCCGATCGTCGTCCGGAGCCGGAGATGGCGGCCGCCGTGGGGCTGAGCCTTTTCGGCGCCATGGTCAATTGAGGGGTGAGCCGTGCAGGTACTGAATTTCGTTCCTGAAGACTACGCCCAGGGCAAGCGTGCTCGCCACGCGAACCTGCTGTCGGCGTTGCTTGCAGCCGCGGTGCTTGTGCCGCTGGTGGCGCTGTCGGTCTGCCTGGGTCTGGCGTCCGACCGCGTCGAGAGCCGGCGTCAGGAGGTCGAGCGCCGCGAGGCGGAAGCTGCCACGGGCGCCGCCCGGTGGGCGGGCATCAAGCAGCAGCGCGACGCCGTGCTGGACCGGTCGTCTCGTTCCGCGCGGCTCCTGATCGGGGTGTCTCGCAGCCGCGTGGTGGCCGAGGTGGTACGCGCCCTGCCGGCCAACACGACCTTGACCAGCCTGTCGATTGAGGAACGGACGGTCAAGACCATTGTCTCGGCGCAGCCGACCGGCGTGCCGGGGCAGCCGCCGCCCGTCGCCCCGCCGGCTGGAGGCAATCGCACGCCGGCCACGGCCACCAAGCAGATCGAGCATCAGGAAACCGTGCTTCGCCTCGTCGGCGTGGCGCCGACCGACGTGGAGGCGGCTCAGTTGATCGCCGCCCTGGCCAATTCCAGCTACTTCGACAACGTCGAGCTGTCGTACAGCGAGGACCAGAAGTTCGAGGACCACGTTCTGCGCCGGTTTGAGATCACCTTCCAACTGAGCAACGACGCCCTGCGCATGAGCCGCTCGGGCGATGCCGGGGAGGTGCGATCGTGAACCTGACCGCCCTCCGCAAGGCTCTTCCTGTTTCGTCGCGCGTGCCGCTTCGCGTCTACGCCACTGCCCTGGTGCTGGTCGGCGTGCTGGGCGGATTCTACTTCCTGCACGTGCGGCCGCGCAACACGGCGATGGCCGAAGAGCGACAGGAAATTCAGACTCGCCAGACAACGCTTCAGTTGCTCGAAGTGGAAACGGCCAAGCTGGTCGGCACCGAGCAGCAGTTGGAGCGGCTGACGCGGGCGGTCGAGGCGTTCGAGGGCAGCCTGCCGCGTCAGGGCGAGATCGACGTCATTCTGCGCGAGGTCTGGGTGATCGCCGACGCCGCCGGGCTGAAGACTCAGCGCATCAAGACTCAGAAGGACCGCCGCCAGGACGGCTTCAGGGTGCTCCCGATCGAGATGGGACTTCGCGGCCCGTTCACGGGGGTCTACAGGTTCCTCCTGGCGATTGAGCGGCTGCCCGGCGTCACAAAGGTGGAATCACTGAAGCTGGTGACCGTCGGCGACGCGGGCGACGAAGTGGACGCAAGCCTGATCCTGAACGTGTACTGCAAGGACTGATTCTGCTGGAGAAGGACCCTATGGCTGGTGGAAGAGCACAAACACAAGCGGCTTCATCGTCGGGCGGTCGTATGACGTTCGACCAGGGAGAGCGCAAGAAGCTGAAGATTCTGGGCGTCCTGGTGGCGATCGGGGCGATTGTGGTGGTTGTCCAGCTCGTCCGCAAGAAAGGCCCGGCGACGGCCATGGCGGCGAGCCCGACCGCCGTCCTCTCGACCACGCCCGACCTCCCCGCCCTGCTCCAGGAGATGCAGGCCGGCCTGATGCCTTCGACCGGCGGGCTCCAGTCGCCGGGTGCCGTCTTCGGTTGCATCGACGAGGCACTTGACGTGTTTGCCGGCGGCAGCAAGGCGAGCCCCGTGCCGCTGGAGTCGCTGCGGACCGACGTGTTCGGTGTGCCGCGCCAGTTCCTCGCTCCGCCTCCGGCGGTTGTCGAGGAGGTCAAGAGCGCGCCGCCCGCGCAGCTTCAGGCCGCCGAGGAACCCAAGGCGGACCCGATCGCTGAGGAGTTTGCGACGTTGCGGCTTATGACGTGCATGGTGTCGCAGAGGAACCAGGCGGCGATCATTAATGGAGCCGTGGTCCATTGCGGTGAAACGGTCGGCAGCTTCGTGGTCAAGGAGATCGCTCCGGGCCAGGTGGTGCTGACGCATGATGGAAAACCTTACACCCTGAAGTTGCGGTAGGAGACGGTTGGACGGCTATGGCGCTTTCGCGGGACACAGATCGTCTGAGTGCGGCCGATGCGTCGGTGGAGCTTGCCACCGGCGGCGTCACGGCCGCCATTGAGCTGCCGCCGGCGCGACACACGCGTTGGAAGCAACTCGGACAGATTCTGATCGACGAGGGCGTCCTGACACAGGAGGTGCTCGACGAAGCCCTGGCCCACCAGCAAGGCACCGAGAGCCGCCTCGGCCAGGTCCTGATCGAGCGCGGCCTGGCGTCGGAAGCCCAGGTCATGCGGTGCCTGGCACTCCAGTTCGGCCGCCCGTTCGTCCGCCCGACCGCCGACCAGGTCAGCCGCGACATCCTCGACCGGCTGCCGACGGAACTGCTCAACGCTCACAGTTTTGTGCCCCTCGAAGTCAGCGACGGCATGCTGACCGTGGCCACCGACGACCCGGCGAACGTGTTTCTGTTCGACGAAATCCGGCGGCTGACGCATATGGGCGTGCGAACCGTGGTGGCCTGTCGCAGCGAGATCGCGGCGGTGCTCGACGAGTTCGACCGTGGCGAGACGGCCATGCAGGTCGAGGAACTGATCTCCGGCGTCGAGGACAACGACGTCGAGGTGGTCGAGACCGAGTCGGACGAACTGCCGGACCTGGAGAAGGTGGCCGGCGAATCGCCGATCATCCGGCTGGCCAACTACATCATCAGCGACGCCGTCAAACAGGGCGCCAGCGACATTCACATCGAGCCGTCGGAAACGAATCTGCGCGTGCGCTACCGCATCGACGGATCGCTGTTCGAGACGATGAAACCTCCGGTGAGCATGCACGCGGCGCTCATCAGCCGCATCAAGATCATGGCCAACCTGGACATTTCGGAGCGTCGTCTGCCGCAGGACGGTCGCATCCGGGCGATGGTCCGCGGCGGCGTCGTGGACCTTCGCGTGAGCACGCTGCCGACGACCGCCGGCGAGAAGTGCGTGATCCGCATTCTGGACAACGGCAGCATTACAATCGGCCTGGAGCGTCTCGGCTTCAGTCCTGACAATCTGGCCATGTTCCGTGGGCAGATCGCGCAGCCGCACGGCATCATCCTGGTCACCGGCCCGACGGGCTCGGGCAAGACCACCACGCTCTACTCCGCGCTCCAGGAGCTGAAGTCCGACTCGATCAACATCTCGACGGTGGAGGATCCTGTGGAGTACCGCCTGGGATTCGTCAACCAGGTGCAGGTGATCGACCGCATCGGGATGACGTTCGCCGCCGCGCTGCGAAGTCTGCTGCGGCAGGACCCGGACGTGATCATGGTGGGCGAAATCCGCGACGGCGAGACCGCGAAGATCAGCGTGCAGGCCGCCCTGACGGGGCACCTTGTGCTCTCCACACTGCACACCAACGACGCGCCGTCGAGCATCACGCGACTGATCAACATCGGCATCGAGCCGTACCTGATCGCCGCGTCGCTGAACGCCGTGGTGGCGCAGCGCCTGGTGCGGCGCATCTGCAAGCACTGCGCGGCCGAGTACGCGCCGTCGGATGAGTTGAAGCAGTTCCTCGAAATTCAGGGACTGACGGACGTGAAACTGATGCGCGGCGCCGGGTGCCCCAAGTGCCGCAACACCGGCTACTCGGGCCGCGTGGCCCTGTACGAGATGCTGCTGATGGACGACACCGTGCGCGACCTGGTGACATCGAATCCGTCGGTGACGGAGCTTCGCCGGCTGCTTCGCGAGCGCGGCATGGTGACGCTGCGCGAGGATGGGTTCGAGAAGATGCGGCAAGGACACACGACAATTGAAGAGGTGCTTCGCGTGACAGAAGCGGGCCACTGAGCGGGCCCGGAAAGGAACACTCGTGACGCTGGTTGAGGTTGCACAGAACGTTCGGATAACCAAGCTCCAGCAACTGCTGACGCGGACCCTGGAATCGAAGGCCTCGGACCTTCACCTGGTGGTCGGCCACCCTCCGTGCCTTCGGATCAATACGGTGCTTCACCCGATTGAGGGCGAGGAGACGCTCACGCAGGCGTGCCTTGAGGAGATGGTCCTGGAGATGCTTGGCGAGGACCGCTTCGCGACGTTCCTGAAGAACCGCGAGGCGGACTTCTCGACGGCCGTGGCGGGGCTCGGGCGTTTCCGCGTCAACGCCCACTTCCAGCAGGACGTCATCGGCATCGCGTTCCGCGCCATTCCGGCCAAGACGCCCGTGCTGGACCAGCTCAACCTGCCTCCCGTCGTGCAGTCGTTCGCGGACCTGCCGCGCGGACTGCTCCTGGTGACGGGCGACACGGGCTCGGGCAAATCGACGACGCTTGCGGCCATCATCGACCACATCAACCAGACGCGCCGCCAGCACATCATCACGCTGGAGGACCCGATCGAGTACCGCATTCAGAGCAAGCAGTGCCTGGTCGAGCAACGCGAGATCGGCAGCGACAGCCACTCGTTCAGCGCCGCCCTGCGGACCGTGGTTCGCCAGGATCCGGACGTGATCCTCGTGGGCGAAATGCGCGACCTGGAGACGGTGGCCGCGGCCGTAACGGCCGCCGAAACCGGCCACTACGTTCTTTCGACCCTTCACACCATCGACGCCTCGGGCACCATCGAACGCATCATCGACTTCTTCCCGCCGCAGCAGCAGAACCAGATTCGCGGCCAGTTGGCCAACACGCTGCGCGGCGTCGTCAGCCAGACGCTCTTCCCGCGCATCGACAAGCCGGGCATGGTGCCCGCCGTCGAGGTGCTGGTGATGACGCCGGCCGTCCGCAACTGCATTCGCGAGGACCGCCTGTTCGAGATTCCCAACGTTATCACCACGAACCGGTCTCTCGGCATGCAGTCGCTCGATTCGTCGATCCGCGACCTGTACATGAACGGGTTCATCAGTCGCGAGTCCGCTCTGGCCCAGGCGTCCAACCCGGACCGCCTGGCCAAGACGCTACAGTAGCAGGAGGCAGTGACATGACAACCACTCCCACGTACTCCGCGCAGCCGATCGTCGGCTCGACCCGCGCGCCGGCCGCCGCACCTGTCCAGGCCGCCGAGCCGGCCGCCCCCAGGGCGTCGATCATGACGGTCCAACTCGGGGCCCGCATCACCCAGCGCGACATCCTCACCGTGACGCGGCAATTGAGCGTCATGGTCAAGGCCGGCATCAGCATCACGCAGGCCCTCGAGAACATGGCCCAGCAGACGACCAATCCGAAGCTGGCCAAGCTGCTCTTTCAGCTCTACGACGACGTGGAGGCCGGCAAGCCGTTCAGCGAGGCCGTTGCCGCGCATCCGAAGGTCTTCTCGCCGCTCTACATCCACATGATCCAGGCCAGCGAGCTCTCGGGCAGCTTCAGCCACATCCTGTCGCGCATCGCCGACTACCTGTCGCAGCAGCTCGAAACGCGCAGCCAGGTCATCGCGGCCATGCTGTACCCGATGATCATCGGCGTCATGGCGGTCCTGGTCACGATCTTCATGCTGACGTTCATCCTGCCGCAGTTCCTCGTCTTCTTCGAGGGCAAGGAAGACCTGCTTCCACTGCCGACGACGCTGCTGCTGGGCCTGAGCTGGTCGATGACCACGTTCTGGTACTTCTACATCGCCGGCGCCATCGCCCTGGCCATCGGCCTGGTCGTGTTCAGCCGCACGGACGCCGGGCACTACTTCTTCGACACCCTGAAGCTCAACGTGCCGGTCTTCAAGAAGCTCTTTCATTGCCTCTACCTCTCGCGCGGCTTGAAGACTATGGGCGAGCTGGTCAACGCCGGCGTACCGATGCTCGAGACGTTGAACGTCACAGCCAAGGTGACCGGCAATCTGCACTACCGCGACCTGTGGCTCCAGGTGCGAGACACCGTTCAGCAGGGCCAGACCATCAGTCAGACGCTGTTGCGCTCCACGCTCATGCCGCGCGGCGTCACGCAGATGATCTCCGCCGGCGAGGAGTCGGGCAGCCTGGCCAACGTTCTGGCCGACGTATCGGAGTTCTACGACCGTGAATTGAAGGCTGTGATCAAAGCCAGCACGGCAGTGATCGAGCCGCTCATGATCATCGTCATGGGCGGCGTGGTCGGCTTCGTGGCCAGCAGCATCATGCTGCCGATCTTCCAGCTGTCGAGGCTTGTGAAGTGATGATGAAACGAAATCGCAAGGAAACCGATCTTCGTGTTGCGAACTGCGGCCGCGCAGGGTTTACGCTCGTCGAAATCCTCGTGGCGGCCGCCATTATCGGCATGGTCTTCGTGGTGCTGCTGGAGGCCTTCACGGTGGGTCTGCGAATGATCGAGCAGAGCCGCCGGATGACCATGGCCGCATCGCTTGCCGAAGAGATTCACGAGATGGTTCTGACATTGCCTCTAGCGGATCCCGAGATTCCGGGCCAGTGGGGCCTGGAGGCCGGGGAACTCATGCCGCCGGACGATGTGGACGACCTGGACGACCAGGTCTTCTCGCCGCCGGTCGGCGGGGACGGGTTGGTGCTCACGGGCGCCGACGACTATGCGCAGCACGTGACAGTGACCTCGGTATCGGCGTCCGACTTCGCCGTGGCCGTCGCCGACGGCACGTCCAACGTGTGCCGCGTGTCCGTCTCGGTCACCCATCGAGGCCTCGAAGTGTCGCGGGTCTCCTGGGTGCTGGTCCGCTAGGGGCGCGGAAAGAGGGGTGTATCATGAGGACAGTCCGCACACAGAACGGATCCGTTCTGGTGGTCACGCTGGTGTTCGTGGCGGTGTTCGGGGCTCTGGCCGTGGGGTACCTTGCCGCCAGCAACGCCAGCCTGGAGTCGTCGCGTCTGTACGTGCACAGCCGTCGCGCCCACTTCGCGTCCGAGATGGGCCTGGAACTGGCCCGGCGCATCCTGCCTGATGCGGACGTGGCCGGCACGACGACCTACGGCGAGACACTGGCCGCGCTGGCCACGGCCCTTAACGACCAGTATCAGGCGACGCTCTTTCACGGAGCGGCCGCCACGGTCCAGTCCAACTGCCTGATGGTGCCGACGCTGTCGGTGACGTTGCCCGAAGGCACCGCCCGGACGCGCATGATGATCTACGCGACGAGCCACGACGACTACTATGTCTGGAGCGAGGGGACCTTCAATGAGTGCCGCCAGACGCTGCGGTTGCGGTTCCAGGCCGAGCGCGACATGTCGCTGCTGACAACCTTCGGCGTGGCCTCGAAGAGCCGCATCCGCATGCTCGGCAACGCCCAGATCATCGGCTTGAACGATCCGCAGGAAGGGTCGGTGCTTTCGACCACCATGGTGACGCTCGACCCGATCGACATCACCGGGCACGTGCTGATCAGCGGCGATGCGGCTATCACCAACCCTGACGGCACCGTCAGCTACAAAGGCAACAGCAATATCGAGGGCGACATCCGGATCGGGGTGCGCGAGCCGCCCTTCCCCGAGGTAGATACCAGCCTCTTCGAGTCGTACGCCACAGCTATCGTGGACGCCTCGACCGACACGTCGTCGGACAGCTACCTGGAGAACATCCGCATCGTCGCCGGGACGAACCCGACGTTCACCGGCCACTGCACCATTCGCGGCGTGGTCTACATCGAGTCTCCCAACGAGGTCCACTTCACGGGCGGGGCCGACATCATCGGTGTCGTCGTGGTGGAGGAACCAAGCGGCGTGACTGACTTCGCGACTCACAACATCACCTTCAACGGCACATGCAGCGCGGAGTCCGTTTCGCAACTACCCGATCTCCCGCAATTCGCCGGCCTGCGCAACCTCGACGGATCGTTCCTTCTGGCGCCCGGGTACGAGGTGCACTTCCTCGGCAACTTCGGGACCATCGGCGGCTCGATCTATGCGAGCAAGATGGACTTCAGCGGGACGGCCGCCACGACGGTTCGCGGCAGTGTGCTGAACTGCGAGGACACGGATTTCACGGTGGGCGGCACCGCCGGTATCACCATTGACCATACCGGGATCAACGACCCACCTGCGGGGATGATCTTCCCGAGGGTGTTGAAGTACACCGAAGGCAGCTACCTGGAGTAGTCGCAGTGCGCCGAGTTGAGGAACATCGTATGGGTGGACACGCAAGACAGAAAGGTTCCGTGCTGGTCGTGGTGCTGGTCTTTGTGGCCGTATTCAGCGCCCTGGCGGTGGGCTACCTGGCGGCGGCCAACGGCTCGCTGCGCAGCGCGCGTCTTTACGTGGACAGCCGCCGAGCCCACATGGCGGCAGAGGCCGGGCTGGACGTCGTTCGCGAAGCCCTGCCCCGTGTGAGCCTCAAGGGGGCCGTCACCACCGAGGACCAGCTTGCCGCCATCGCCACGAGCCTCAACGCTCAGTACCGTGATACCCTCTTCGGCGGTCATCCGGCCGTCGTGGACGAGGACCAACACGCCGTGATCGTCCCGGCGGTGACGCTGAGCATGCCCGAGGGGGTGACGTCGATTGCCCTGTGCGTGCAAGCCGGCGTCAATAACACGTTCGCCGTCCAGAGCGTCGGCGCGGCCAGCGACTGCGCCCAGAGCGTGGGCCTGTCGTTCAGCATCGAGGAAGACACCCTGATTCTGGCGAATTTCGGCGTCGCGTCGCGCAGCCGCATCGGCATGACAGGCAATGCGTCCATCGAAGGCGTCAACGACGGCAAGGAGGGATCCGTCCTCTCAGCGACCTACTCCTATGAGGAAGCGGTCTCGCTGACCGGCAACATCGACGTCTCCGGCGACGTGTCCGTGGTCAATCCCGAGGGATGCGTCAGCATGGTCGGCAATGCCGACATCGGCGGCGACGTGAGAATCGGCGTCGAGGATCCGGAGTTTCCGACGGTCGATGCCAGCCCGTTCGAGATCTACGCCACGAGCATCGTGGACAGCACGACGCCCACCGGCGGCAACCGTTACTTCGAGAACATCCGCATCCGCGCCGGGACGAACCCGACGTTCAGCGGCAACACCACGATCCGCGGCGTCGTCTACGTCGAGTCGCCCAACAAGGTGCATTTCTCGGGTAACCTGAACTTCATCGGCGTGATCGTCTGCGAGCCGCCGGAAGATGAGGACCTTGATCTGGACAACCATTCGCTCAAATTCACCGGCAACACGTCGACCAACGGGGTCGAGTCACTGCCGGCCGGCGCTCAGTTCGACGGTCTCCGCGACCTCGGCGGCGCGTTCATCCTGGCCCAGGGCTACTCGCTGCAATTCACGGGCAACTTCTCGACGATCAACGGCACGATGGCGGCCAGCGAATTCAAGTTCACCGGCAACGCCGGCGGCACCATCTGCGGGAGCCTGCTGTGCTACGACGACACGAACTTCACCATGACCGGCAACAGCCATCTGCTGTTCGACCACAGGAACCTGAAGACCAACCCCCCGGGCCTTGTGTTCCCGGTGAAGCTGGTGTGCGTGGGAGGGAGTTATGTGGAGTAGTTGGGCTCATAGCGGCATCTCGCGCCGGCGTCCCCGCGCCAGCAGCAGCGGAAGTCGCCGCTGCGTCGCTGCGTTCACGCTCGCCGAGATGCTGATTGCCATGACCCTGCTGGCCATGATCCTCGGGAGCGTGGCCATGGCCATGCGCGGCGCCTCGCAGGCCGTCTCGTTCGGCAACGAGCAGACGCGTTCCAACATGATCGCCACCCTCGTCCTGGACCGCCTGCGAACCGACATCCGACGGGCCGACGTGGTGACGCTGAACTCGCCGAGCCATACGATCAGCCTCACCATGCCCAGCGGCGAGCAGAAGAGCTACACGTGGTCCGGCGCGCCCGACACGCCGCTCGTCTATCGCTGCGCCGCCAGCCCGGCCGGCGTCACGCTCGCCGAGCACGTGACGGCGTTTGTCCTCACCTCGGTGAACGACTACAGCGACGTGCGCGGGGCCACCGTTCCGGTCAGCGTCCGCGTCGAGCTCCAGGTGCAGCAGGGCAAGGCCACCACACGCATGGAGACCACTGTCCGGCCGCGGCGCAACGTGCTCTGAGGCCGGCTCAGGCCAGCCCCAGACGCTCGAGCAACGCCTCGGGCATGCGGCGCAACTCGCCGCGCCGCGTGACGCAGGCCAGCGTCGTGCGCCCCTCGGCCAGCAGCACCTCGTCCCGATAGAAACGGTAGTGGTGGTCGATCCGCGCGCTGGTGGCGCGGTCGATCGAGGTCTCCAGCACCAGCTCGTCGTCGTACCGGGCGGGCTTGTGAAACGTCAGGTGAAGCTTCGCGACCACCAAGCAGCAGTCGTCCGACTCCAGTTCGCGGTAGCTCATCCCCGTGGCCCGGAGCATCTCGGTGCGCCCCATCTCCATGTATACCGGATAGCAGCTCGAGTTGACCTGTCCGAGGCGGTCCGCCTCCGGGTAACGAACGCGAATGCTCATACGATGCGGCGACAACGCCATCGCGGGTCCTTTCTGCGGCCGGGTGCTTCGGCGACGCCCATTATGTCGGGGCGCAGCGGCTTTTCAAGTCCCCTGCCCGACCGCACCGACTCAGTCCTTGCGCCCCCAGCCCGCCGCACGATGACGCCGCACGGGGCAGCCGCACTCATGGAATGAGAGGAAGACGCTTTCGAAACACACTGGGCGACGTGCCGCATTCCCTTCTGAACGTCCTGCTGAAGTACTGGAGTGACGCATAGCCGCATGCGCGGGCCACCTCCGAGATGTTGTTGCGCCGGTCCTGGAGCAACTCACGGGCTCGAGCCATCCGCTGTCGGGCAAGATGCTGCATTGGGCTGACTCGAAGGTATGACCGAAACAACCGACCCAGCGTCTGAGGGCTCACATGCACGTGCCTGGCCACCGCCGCGAGGGACAGGCTGCCGTGCAGATTCTGCTCCATGAATGCTACCGCCTGCTCGATGCGCTCCTGGGTGGACAGGCTCGCGAGCCCCAGGTACGCCTTGCGAAATTGGGCCATGATCTCGAGCAAGGTGGCAGTCAGCATCAACTCGCTCAAGTCATCTTCCGGCCTCGTCCGAATGCTATGGAACCGGTCTCTGATCGTGGCGGCGTCGATCTCGGCCATCAGCGACAACTCGGGCAGCCCTGGGAGAGCGAGTCGCAGCCGCTGCGGGTCGACGTATGGGGCCGCGTCGCTGACGGGCCGTCCGTCCAACAGGCAATCGAAGTGGACGTAGATCATCAGCAGTGTCTGGTCGGGACCGGTCCGTTGCCTGGCCCGGACGCCAGCCGGAATGAGGACAACGCGACCGGGTCGCAGGTCGAGCGTGTGCCCCAACATACACACCTGGCACGAGCCCTCGATGCCTATCCAGAGATCGAAGTCGCCGGGCACCTCGTCTCCGTCGTCCTGGTTTGGTCCCATGGCATAAACATTGGGTCCCAGCCCCCAGGGGCGCGGCTGGTGGACATCCACCGCGAGGTGGGACCAACTCGTCAGGCTGTGACCGGGCCGAGATGCCATGAGCAGATTGTACAACACTATGGCGGAAACTCAAAAGAAAACCCAGTTGATCGGGACTGTCTTTCGGGCTATTAGTAATGCAATCGTGCAAACCACTTCCAGCCGCGAGGTATTGCCGCCATGGGACAGTCCGAGAAAGCAGCGAAGAACGCACCGCCACGTTCCCATACGGGGGAGGCACTTCGCCACGGCGTCCATGCCTCCGTTCGGGAGGACACAACGCCGGTGCGCACCCACCCCTGGCCGCAGCCGGGACCGAGGTTCGAGGGGCGAGAACTCGAACTGCTGGCTGAGGCGCTCAGGCAGAATACTCTGTCGTATGTCCACGGGCATATGACGCAACGGCTATGTGCCCGCATGTCGGAACTGACGGGAGCCGCCCATGTGGTGGCCTGCAGTTCGGGCTCAGCGGCCATCCATGTTGCCCTGAAAGCCTGCGGCGTCGGGCCTGGCGACGAAGTCATTACAGCTCCAGTCACGGACGCGGGCACGATCATTGGGATCATCTATGAAGGGGCCATTCCGGTCTTCGCCGACGTGGACCCGGTCAACTACAACCTGACGGCCGAGACCGTGGCGGTTCGCTTGACCCAACGAACGCGCGCCGTCATCGCCGTGCATCTGGCGGGATGCCCGGCTGACATTGTGCCGATCGCCGAACTCTGTCGCAATCGCGGCATCACACTGATCGAAGATTGCGCCCAGAGCTGGGCGGCCCAAGTGAATGGGCAGTGGGTCGGCACCTTCGGCGACATGGGATGCTTCAGCCTGAATGACTACAAGCATATCAGTGCCGGCGAAGGCGGCTTGGTCATCACAAACGACGAACGGTTGCACCGTACAGCCGCGCTGGCTGCCGACAAGTGCTACGACAGGTTGACTCGTGCGCGTTTGATGGAGTTTGTCGCTCCGAACTACCGGATCTCGGAGCTCCAGAGCGCGGTGGCCCTGGCTCAGTTGGACCGGGTTGAGGCCATCGGAGCCAGACGGCACGCCCTGGGCCAGCGGCTCGGCAACGGCTTGGCCGCAACCGATGGGCTGCTGCCCCACGAGGCGCCTGTTGGGGCATATAGCACCTACTGGTTCTACCTGATTCAGCTTGACCGCCGGTTCACGGCCAACGACGTTGAAGACTTCGCCAAGGCCATGAATCGAGAAGGTATTCCGGGGGGGCGTGGCTACGTCAGGCCCGTGTATCTGGCATATCCCTACCTCATCAGGCAGTCCGCATTTCACCATTCGCGGTGGCCGTTCACACAGGCTGTTTCGCCGCAGCCTTACGCTCCGGGGCTCTGCCCTGTGGCCGAAAGCGTCTTCGACCGATCCTACAAATTCCCGCTGAGCGAGTGGCTGGACGACTCAGACATTGACGACGTCATCCGGGCGGCGCAGAAAGTGTCCCAGCGGCTGCTGCGTCGGGTCGCAGACAAGCCTCCGTCAGATGGCGATTTGGAAGGCATCCGCAAGTCCCCAGGAAAGGTGCATGAGCTATGAGGAGACGTACTCTGATGTTGCTGCCGGCAGTGCTTGTCGGCGCCTTGTCCGTGACCATGAGCGGCCGGGTTGCACTGGCTGATTCATCTGCCACCCTCCGTGAGACGCCTGAAGCGTATCTACAGGCCTGTATCAGCAACTCCAGGAAGCACATGACGGGCGAGCATACCGGCGACGCCTGGACGTGGCACGCACGTCATCCCATGCACAGTTTCCTCGACGCCTATCTGGCGACGCGCGACGCCGCCTGGCTCGATGCCGCCGTAGAGTACTTCGAGTCGTGCCTGAAGCTCCTGGCCACCGGGCCCGACGGAGAGAAGGGCTGGCTCGGACCGGCGTACCGCATGCCGGACCGGCTTGGCGAGTACCCCACCGGCGACGTCCTGCTGCTGGAACCCATGACGCGTTTTGCCGCCCTGGTCACCAAGGACGAGCCCGCCCTGGCCGACAAGTACGGTCAGGCGGCGGCCCGCTATGTCGACCTCGCCGAAAAGCAGGCCTTCGCCAAATGGGAGAAACGCGGCATCTGGCGCGAGAGCGGCCCCTACGGCGCTTTCCTCGATTGGCCCTGGACGTTCACCGAGGAGGCCCCCGGCCGCTGGCACGCTCCGCCACCCGGCAAGAGTGAATTCACCCTCCCCCTCAACATGCAAGCTTACTGGGGCATCACCGCCCTGCGACTCTACCGTATCACCGGCCGAGACGCCTGGCACGACAAGGCCGAACGCATCTTCCGTTTCGCCAAGAGCCGCTTCACCCTCTATGATGATCACTACGCCTGGAACTACTGGGAACCCTTCGGCCCGTGGGACCTCAAGCCTGGCAACCCGCAGGATTTCAGCAGTTGGATCGACACACACCCGTACGCCAACTATCAGGCAGGCGAAGTGGCCGCCTTCGTCGAAGCCTATCACCACGGTGTCGTCTTCGACGAGCAGGACATGCGACGCCTCGTACGCACCAACCTCCACGTCATGTGGAACGGCAACCTCGACAATCCCCAGTGGAACAACTCCAACGCCGGCGTACAGAAGGCCGCCCTCGGCGAAATCCGTCGAGGCACGCCCAGGCCCAATGGCACATTCGCCGGCACCCTGTGGGCCGCACTCGTCCCCTTCGACGCCTCGGCCCGGTCCCTCTACGCGAAGCAGCTCACGCCAGGCGACATCGAGGACGCCTACTATCGCTGCGTCACCGCCCGCACGCCGCCAGGTTACCAGCGACGCTACGCCGATCTCAAGAGCAGCCCGTTCGACTTCCCGTTCCAGCCGTGCAGCACCATCACCATGGCCACGGTGATTCCGCCCGTGATTGAGCGCGGCCAGTATGCCCTCGTCGCCTGCCAGGGACGCGTCGCCGGCGCCCTCAAGGTCGAACTCCGCAGCGACGACGGGACGACCGCCCTCGCCGTACTCAAGGAAGCGCCTCTGAAGCTCATTGTGAACCACATGTGGGACACCAGCAGCGTCAAACCTGGGCAGTACCGCGTCCGCTGGACCCTGAAGGACGAGTATCGCGAGTTCCCGATTGAGGTTCGCTGACCGACCGTTCGTTCTGGAAAGACCACGATGGCAGACGTTGATACGCACATGGGCATTCTTCTTGCCGGAACCATTCCGACGGAACTCGGACGGGCCGACGTAACGTGACGCGAATCGCGTGCGATAGAGAGGGGTCTTGGGAAAGGGACTTCGGCATGACGACACTGAGAGCTGGACATCTAGTTTCACGCGCCTTGGCAGGGTTCGCCGTACTGACGGCAGTCGTGGCTGCGGCCGGCAACGTGACGGCGGCGGACATCACCTTCTACAATGGAACCGCCACGTGGGACGACTCGCAGAGCATCACCGGCAAAGTCGTCGTAGGCATCAACGGCAACACCGATCTGACTCTGGGGTCGACGGCAAACTACACGGCGACCGGCGGCTTCGAACTGGCGTCGGCCTGGTACGGCGCCACCTACCATGCCAAACTCACTGTCCAGGGAACGCTCGGTTCCACGGGCGTGCGCGGCCCACTGGTCGTCGGACGGTATGGCCCGCCATCGGCCGAGCTGGTCATCGACGGCGGTTCGATCTATGGGACAGCAGTCACCCTGGGCCGCAGCACCGGAGTGGTGACGGTGTCGATGAACGACGGCCTGCTGGACGTCACCGGCGGCGCCTCCACATTCTCAGACAATGTCAACGTGAGCATCAGCCAAAGCGGCGGCACAATGAACTGGTCCACGGCCGGCACGGCGAATGTGCTCCTTGGCAACCGGGCGGGCGGCAGCACAACCTACACCGTGTCAGGCGGAACGAGTAACTTTGGCGCCGGCCTGGTCGTGGGCAACGCCGCGGCGAGCGGCTCGTCGGCTCTTCTGGCGATGGATGGTTCCGGCGGAGCGGTTCACGTTGCCGGCACCCTGACGTTGGACGCGCCGGGCACTCTGGCGTTCACTCTTGACGGCTCAGGGAACCACGTTTCAACCATCGACGTCGGCTCGGCGGTCTTCCAGTCGGGCCAGATCGACCTGGCCCTGGACGGCTTCACACCGACACCCAACCAGGTGTTTGATCTGGTCGCCGCCACCACGAGCCTGACCGGCTTCAACACACTCACGCTGGCCTCGGGCGACGAGGCCAACTGGACGCTTCTGCTTTCCGGCGACGGCAAGACCTTGCAAGCGGTCTACACGCCCGTGCAGGCGACGCTGAGCTACTCCTATGGCACGACCAACACCAAGTATCGCTACCGACCGCTCAATATCACGGCCTCGTATGGTGCGAACACCGTCTGGAGCATGAGCCTCTGGGTGCCGCAGGAGGGCTACGCTCAGACCGCGCACGACTACTGGCTGGCAGGCGAAATTGCCAGCTTCAAGGATGTGCTCTACGGCGGCACACCGTTCGATTACTCGCCCGAGGCCGCCAGTTCCGGATCTCTTGGCCTGATGCGCATGGGCGCTATGCAGGGAAGCTTCCTCGACGGCACAGGCGTGAACGATCACAGCGGGCAGACCTCAGGCTGCTACGAGTTCACCAAGACCTACACCATCCAGACCGGAGTGGTAGCCACGCTGACCGTACGGATCAACGCTCCGATCATGGGCAGCGGTACGGATCACGTGACGACGATCGACGGCACGTATACGATCAGCAACACGAGCGGCGCCACGTACGACCTCACCTACACCAGCGGCACGGCCGGCTGCGGCAGCCTCGGCCTGTCGCACGGGGGGTTGACCAGTTGGGCCTTTGTCAACCCGACCGCGAGCACCACCGGAGTGAACTCGCACGTTACTGACGTCACCGACGGACATCCGCTGTACCTGGTCCATGACTGGTTCGGCAGCACCGCGACCAGCGACCGGCCGGGTTTCTACGCCAAGACAGAGACCAAAGACAATGCCGAGACGGCTTCGCGAAACATGCGGCCGGGGATGACCTTCGAGCTCATGGCTGAGGCCATGGACTTCTACTACACCGACAACACAAACACGATGCGCGGCTCGACCACCGTCAACTCCAGCAAAGGTGTCTGGTGCAGTCTCTCCTCCCAACCGGGAGTGTTCGGCCAAGGCGCTGTCCTGCCCACCGGCGAGCAGGTCACCATGAACTGGACCGGCCTGATCTCGACAGTCCCCCAGACGGTGCCTCCGCACGCAGTCGCCGGCGGCACCAGCGTCGTCGCGGACATCGACGACGACGGCTACGCGGACGTCGCATTGAACGCCACCGATTCGTATGACCCCGACGGCAGCATTGCCAGTTACCTCTGGACTGAAGGCGAGACGACGTTGGGCACGGGGGCCACCCTGGAAGTTGCCCTCGCCCGAGGCACGCACCAGGTGGTGCTGACCGTGACCGACAACGAGGGCCGCACGAGCAGCCAGATGTTCACGGTGCTCGTCGACGGAGCCCGCTTCTACGTGGACTTCGACGGGGGCAATGACAACAACGACGGCATGTCGGCAGAACACCCCTGGAAGCATTGCCCCGGAGACGCCAACGCCACCGGCAACGCCGCCGCTCGGACGCTCGTGCCGGGTTCGGTGGTCCACTTCAAGGGCGGCGTGAAGTACCGCGGCCGCATCGACTGCAACTGGTCAGGCGAGACCGACCTACCCATCACGTACGACGGCAACACCGCGGGCACCTTCGGCACGGGCATGGCCATCATCGACGGCTCGGAGACGCTCTCGGGGTGGACCCAGTGCCAGTCGGCCGAAGAAGCACTGAGCAATCCCAACTGGGCCAACATCTGGTACGCCTACGCCCCAGCCGGAACCGACGCCAACACGTCGAACCTCTACCAGTTCAGCACCGTCAGCGAAACCGAGAACATGTGCTGGCTGGCTCAGGACCCCAACCAGAGCGACCCATTCTACATGGACGACACAACCCAGTTCTACTCCATCCCCTGTCAGGACGTGACGACGACCTCCATCACCGACTCGACCCGCCTGACGCAGAGCGACCCGGACTACTGGGTCGGCGCATGCGTCATGGTCTGGCTTCAGGGCAACCTTGTCGCGGCTCGGAGTATCACCGGATTCGACCCGTCAACGGATACAATCACCTTCGCCTCCACGACTGCCCCGTACACTGATCGCGATGAACTCTATGCCTTGTACAACCACATCTCGCTGCTCGACCAGGCTGGCGAGTATTACTTCAACGACACGGCCGAGGCCGACGGCACCCACAAGGTCTACCTGTGGCCGCCGGCCGGCAATCCCAATACCAACTCGGTCAGCATCTCGGTGCCGGCGGCGCGAACGCGGGCATTCTATGTCGGCAACAAATCCCACCTGGTGTTCGACGGCTTCACGATGCAGAAGTTCGCCGGCGCCGGCGAGGGCGGCGGGGCCGGGATTGCCACGGTGAGTTCTGCAACACCGTCGACCGACCTCACGGTCGAGAACAACACGTTCCAATACATGCGTCGCGATTACCGCCAGGGCAACGGTTTCGGCGGGATCAACCTGCTGGGCTCCTGCATGACGATCAGGAACAACGTCTTCCGCGAACTTCCGGTGACCAACGCCATGCAGTTGACGGCCACGGATTCCATCATCCAGGACAATTACATCTGGAAGCCGGGCCGGCACGGCATGTGGATGACTTTTTACGACACGCAGATCGTCGGCAATACGATTCTGGAGGTCGGCGGGTCGCACGCTAACGGCATCGCGGTGTTCAATGGCAGTTCGAACGTGCAGGTATTAGGCAACATGGTGATTTGTCGAAAGTCCGTTGCCATCTCCACCGGCGATTCGGACGGCATCACCGTGGCCTACAACTTCATGTCCCGTAGCGACGCAGGCCGCGCATATGCCGACTACAACGGCTGCACGAATCTGAAGGTGCATAACAACACGATACTCTGCGGCGGGGTCGACTACCCGGCGATCCGCAACGACAGCGGCGGCGAACTGAAGAACAACATCGCCAGCACCAACGAGTACAGCGGGCCGCCCAGCCTGATACCCGACGCCAACGGGAACCTCTTCATCAGCCATGCGATGGAGAGCACGGTCTTCGCCGATCCGGCAACCGGCGACTACCACTTGAAGACGGGCAGCCCCGCCATCGATGCCGGACTTGACCTCAACTACGAATACGATATCGAGGGGACTTCAGTGCCGCAGGGCGACGACCCGGACAGCGGGTGCTTCGAATACGTGCCATGAAGGATTCACGGGGTTCAGAATAGGCCAGAGCGTCGTCGCTGTCCTTACGGATGGCGGCGACGCCTCAGGCCTGATCGACAACCCGGTACTCGCGCCGTCCGGCAATGAGACTGTTGTGCGGCCGTCTGCACCGCTCGCGGATGTCGACGTGTTCGCGTTCGGCATTCCGAGAAACGGACACTCCGCTCACCATGAGATGAGAGACCATGGCCAGACCAGTTGTTCCGGAGAGAGTCTACAGGTATCTGCTTGAGAAGCTGGCCGCAGGCCAGTGGCAACCCGGCGACGCCGTGCCGCCGTTGCGCGCTATGGCTCATGAGTTGAACATCTCTCATTGGCCGGTGTACAAAATGATGAGGCATGCGGTCGGCGAGGGACTTCTGGAGCACCGCCCCCGGCGCCGGGCTCGCGTGGCTCCAGAAGCCCCCGAGCGAGCCCGGCTGTTGCTGGCCTCCATGGAGTCAACGGCAGGAGGCACGCGCCTGGCCATCCTGGTTCCCCAGGAGCCTGCCGGGCTGACCTTCCCGGTCGGGAACCCCGTCCATGCCAATCTGGTTCAGGCCGTCGGCGCCGCGAGCGTTTCCTGTGGGTCCACGAGCCACGTGGTCTGCCTCGACGACCTGGACCCGATGCGACAAGCGGGGGAGATCGTTCGCCGCTACGACGCAGCGTTTGCCGTCGGTTTGGGGCCCAGGAATCTTGTGCTGATGACCCACCTGGCCCAGAGCCGACTGCCCTTGTTGACCTACCAGACGAGGATTCCGGGCCTGGAGATTCCCACGCTGTACACCGACAGCTACAGCGCCGGCAGGCGACTCGCAGAGCTGCTTGTCCAGCATGATCACACCAACGTCTGCATGATCGCCTCCATTCGCTGCGAATCGATCATGGATGAGCGCTATCTGGGCTCCAAGGGGTGGCTGGATGGACTGAGAGAGTTCGGGATCTGTGACCAGTGCGTCATGCCGATCGCCCTGGACCGAGGCGCTAATCATGATCTGTTGATCCAGAAGATTCTGAGGTTATCGCCTCGTCCGACCGCGCTGGTGTTCGAGGAACCTCACATCCTCGCACGCCTGCTGCGGGCCCCTTGGTTTCGCAGCATGAGGGATCTCGCCCTGGCGACCCTCGGCGCCATGGATCGCACCCTGGAGACCGATGGTGTGCCGCCAATCACCTCCTTTGACGTGGACTGGACCCGAGCCGGACAGTGCGCCGTCGAAGTGCTCTGCCGAATGACGTCCGGAACCATGCATCAGAAGTGCATCCGCATCTCGATGCGACTGAATCTGACGGACAGCCTGGGTTGCTGCTCGGTCAGCACGTCTGCCTGACGGCTTCTCCTTCAGCCAGTTCACAACCTGCCGCAGGCGACCCCATCAGCTGCGGGCAATGTGGACGTCCTTCCGCCACCCGCCGACCCTGCCTTGCCGCCCGATAACAAACTGTGATTCCAAAATAAGTTAGAACCTCTCTACCCTTTGCTCGGTTTCCCCCGATTGGCCCTGCCGCCGTCGGCCACTGGTGGACATTCACCGGGCCACCCCGGACCTTGCCACCGATATAACTCCTCTTGCCGCAATAGGCTACGACAGTGCCCATGCATCCCATCTGTTAGCGCGCATGTAATTGGACAGTACGCGGCGGGCCGTTGCCCCTCGCCTTTCGTCCGGCAATCACCCGGCCGACGAGCCAGACCCAGAGACGAGGACTGACGCCGCCGACCGATTCTGGAATTCTAACACATTGTGGCTACAGTTGTTAGATACATGCCCAGGACAACCTCGGATCCCGCTTCGCGACCGCCAGGCCACTGGTCGCCAGAGTGTCTGCACATTGATTGTCTCTCGGTTTGCCTTCATACTCCCACCGGTGCGTCAAGTGGTGCAGCATGTCTGCCTTGGCACACAAGACGATGGCGGCCGGAAAGGACTGTGGAAGCGAAAGCGGCTGTGTATGCCGTGTTCCTTGATCGGCCGCAGCATTCTCTACTTCGGGAGGACAACCATGAAGAGAACTCTGACGGCAGTGTCTATTCTACTGGCAGTTGCCACCGCGGCGGGGGCCGAGACGTACACCGGCATGCACTACATAAGCAGCCCGACGGACGAACTCGCTGCCAATACGCTCATCACCGGCGACGGCACGGTCGTCACCGTGCTTACCGGCGGGTCATTCTACAATACGACTCTCACGAACGTGACGAGCGGCGGCACGCTGATCATCAACGGCGGCGCTACCGTCGGTGACGATGGTACCTCGTACACCCGCGAGACGGTCCGCATGGGTACCGGCTCAATCGAGATCAACGGCGGCACTCTCTACGGCAGCGGCGGCGAACTCGGCTACGGCGGCAGCACAGTGGCCACGATCACCCTCTATGGCGGCCGGCTGGACATCAGTAGCGCCTGCCGCCTCGGCTACTCGTCTGGCGCGACCGGCACGATCATACAGACGGGTGGCTTCGCCGCCTTCGCCCACAACCTCGAGCTCGGCTACAGCGGCTCAGGCAAGGTCATCGTATCCGGCGACAGCACGATGACTATTGACCGGATGCTGAACATCGGGACCGCGACGAAAGCCGGTTGGTTCGAGGTCCGCGGGTCGGACGTCACCATCGACTTGACCGCCAAAACAACCGCCAGTGCCTCGCTGAACATGTACGGCACTCACTCGACGCTGGCCTTCGTTCTCGACAACTCGGCCAACCACATCAGCCCAATCGACGCGCCCCACACGAGCCTTGCCGGCGGAACGATCCACCTGGGCCTCGATGGGTTCACGCCGACCGATGGCCAAGTCTTCGACTTGCTGAAGGACAACGACGGCTTCATCGACATTTCTCAGCTGGTGCTCACCGAGGGCACCGAGTATATCATAGACGTGCAGTCCGGATGGACTCTCCGGACGAATGAGACGGGTGACACGCTCCAGGCGGTATACCACGCAGCGGTTCCCGAGCCGGCCACAATGGCACTTCTGGGGCTCGGCGGGGCGGGGCTGGCGGCGAGGCGGAGACGGCCTCGCTGACCTCCGGAGCAGTCGAGAGGCCCCTCTCCTCTGCAAAGAACAGCCCACACGGATGGGTGCATGCCGCGATGTGCAATCTACAGGGGGAGCCGCGTTCGCTGGCGGTTCCCCCATCTTCTTCCTGCCGCCGAACTCGGCCGATTCGGAACAGAAGACGCGTTGGGTGGCTTCGACTTCCTCCGCTCAGTTGCGGTAGCGACGCCTTGAATGTTGCGGCGGCGTGCGGCTTCCCGGGAAGACCAACCAACACTTTTCAAGTCCCCTGCCCGACCGAGCTCACTATAATGCACAACGCCGACACTGGAGGAGATTCGACGTTGGACCGTCAGACACCGGACAATGCCTACGTGACGCGGGCCGGCGTGAAGCTGGAGCACGCCCTGCGACAGTTTGCCGTGAGTCCCGCCGGGCTCGTCTGCGCCGACCTCGGGAGCCACGAGGGAGGTTTCGTCGATTGCCTGCTTCAGCACGCAGCCGCCAAGGTCTACTCCGTCGATACGTCCTACGGTATCCTGGCCTGGAAGCTGCGCCGAGACCCACGCGTGGTCGTCATGGAACGCACCAACGCCATGCACGTGGAACTGCCCGAGCGTGTGGATCTGGTCACGATCGACGTGGGCTGGACGCCCCAGCGCCGCATCCTGCCGCGAGCCCTGTCCCTCATCAAGGACGGCGGCCGCCTGGTGGTCCTCGTCAAGCCGCAGTACGAATCGCTCGACGCCGAACGAGACGGCGGCGTTGTGCTGGCCCAGTGTATGCCCCGGGTGCTCGACCGCGTGCGCGCGACCGTCGCCGACTGCGGCGCACGCGTGCTCGGCGAGACGGTCTCCCCGATTCGCGGCTCCGGCGGCAACGAGGAATGGCTTTTCCTGCTCAGTCGCCAGTAGCCGCTGCCGGCTGATCCGCCGGCGCCGGTTCGTCCAGCAGACGCAGCACCGACTGCCTGATGCGGTCCACGTCCGCCCCGGCAATCTGGTACCGCACGGCACCCGACCGATCCAGCAGGATTGTCGTTGGATACCCCTGGAACGCCGGCACAGCCGCCACAATGCTCTCGTCGTTGACGATCATCGGATAGGGAATCCGGTATGTCTCGGCAAACGGCCGGGCCTCGTCGGCCGACTCACCCGTCACCATGACCATCGCCAACCCGCGGCCGTTCAGCTCATGGTACATGCTCACCAGTTCCGGCGTTTCCTTGCGGCACGGCGGGCACCAGGTTGCGAAGATGTTCACCAGCAGCACCTTGCCCCGGTACTGGTCACCGTCGAACGCGCTGCCGTCGAGCGTCGCGCCTCGCACGTTCAGCGCATAGAGGCCACTGCCTGGAGATACTTCCATATACCGCGACGAGCCGCCGAACAGCCCCTCCTTGTACCCGGCATAGAACATCCCCGCGCCGATCAGCACCAGGATCAACGCCAACAAGCCGTTACGGTTCATGGGCACGTCCTCCCACACGGCGCGGCTACGGCTTCCGCACTCCGATCGCGCGATCTTTTCGGACCTTGAACACGCAATAGTCGCCGCACATGCTGCATACGTCCTCGTTCTGCGACTTCCCCGCGCTGCGTTTCTGCTGTGCCAGATGGGGGTCGATGCACAGTTCGATTTGCGTCTTCCAGTCCTGGGCGGCCCGGGCCTCGCTCATGCGTCGGTCCCAGTCGGCGGCCCCGGGCAATCCCTTGGCGATGTCGGCCGCATGGGCCGCGATCCGCGTCGCCACCACGCCCGTCCAGACGTCCTCGGCATTCGGCAGCGACAGATGTTCGCTCGGCGTCACGTAGCACAGGAAATCCGCCCCGGCCGCCGCAGCGATCGCGCCTCCGATGGCGCTGGTGATGTGGTCGTACCCAGGGGCCACGTCCGTCACAATCGGGCCCAGCACATAGAACGGCAGCCCGCCGGTCATCTCCTTCTGAAGGCGAATCTGCGTCTGCACTTGGGCCAGCGGCACGTGCCCGGGGCCCTCCAGCATCACCTGCACCCCGCCGTCAATCGCCCGGCGGGCCAGCTCCGACAGCACCTGGAGCTCCGCGATCTGTGCCGGGTCGCACGCGTCCGCCAGCGCTCCCGGTCGCAGCCCATCGCCCAGGCTCAGCGTCACGTCAAATTCGCGGCAGATGTCCATCACCTCGTCGAACCGCTCGTACAGCGGATTCTCCTGGCCGTTGGTCTCGATCCAGGCCTCCAGGAACGTCCCGCCCCGGCTCACGATGTCGCACACGCGCGGGCGCCGCCGCAACCACTGGATTACCTCACGCGTCACGCCGCAGTGTACTGTCACGAAGTCCACTCCGTCGCGGCAATGCGTCCGCACCGCTTCCAGCATGTCGTCGCCCGTCATGCGCGTCACATTCCGGTGCTTCCGAGCCGCCAGCGCCGCCGCCTCGTAGATCGGCACGCTCCCCACCGTCACGGGGCACGCCTCCATCACCGCGCGACGCACGGCGCGCAGGTCGCCGCCCGTCGAAAGATCCATCACCGCGTCGGCCCCGGCACGCACCGCCGCATCGAGCTTCTTCAGCTCGTTCTCCACCGACGCCATGTCCATGCTCGTGCCCAGGTTCGCATTGACTTTCGTCCGCAGCCCCTGCCCCACGCCACAGAACCGAGTCGCCAGCCGATTCACGTTCGCCGGCACCACAACCTTGCCTTCGGCGATCCGGCTGCGAAGCAACTCGACATCCATCGATTCATCCGCCGCCACCTGCTTCATGGCCTCGGTAATCCGCCCCTGTCGTGCCGATTCCAACTGCGTCAGACTCACGTCAACAGCTCCTTTCGCTCCGCCCGGAGCGCCCGAATCTTCAGAATGTGAACTCGCTTACGTCGCGGCCGGTCTCCGACTTGCGAGGCCCCTTGGCCGGCCCCCGCCGGATGGGCTTCTTGCTGCCATCGCCCGACCCGGCAGAGCCACGACGGTTCTTCTTGAACGCTGCTCCGCGTTCCCCCGGGCCGCTGGACCGTTTTCCGCCTGATTCCTTGCCCGGCGAGCGTCCTGACCGCGCCTTGTCGGGCCGCGAAAACCGCTTCTCGCCCTGTTCCTTGCCGCTGACACTGGCCGGCCGTGTGCGATCCGGTCGCGAGAACCGTTTTCCGCCCTGTTCCCTGCCCGGCGTCCGCGCGGATTGTGCTCTGTCGGGCCGAGGGAACCGCTTGCCGTCCTGTCTCTTGCCGGCCCCCTGAACGGCCGCTGCACCGCCTGTCTCGGCGGGGGGCCGGCGGCCGTGTGCCTTCGCCTTCGCTCTCACCTCCGAGGCCGCATCGCCCTCCGGCCGCTCCTGGCTCAGCTTCACCAGCGACCGGACCTCGCCTTCTGTCAGTGGCCGGAACTGCCCCGGTCCCAGCCCCTTCACCGTCAACGGCCCGATCCGCGTCCGCGTCAGGCTGCGCACCTTGTGCTCCAGCTTCGCCAGCATCCGCCGAATCTGCCGGTTTCGACCCTCGCGCAGCGTGATCTCCAGCCGCGAACGGTCTTTGCCACGATGCAGCAGCCGAATCTGGCTGTGACGCGTCCGCCCCTCGCTCAGCCACACCCCCGAGATGAGCTTCTGCATGTCTTCGCCGCTCAACTCGCCCACGACCTCCGCCTCGTACGTCTTCGCCACCTCGTAGCGCGGGTGCGTCAGGCGCGCCGCCAGGTCGCCGTCGTTGGTCATGATCAGCAGGCCCCGCGAATCCGCATCCAGGCGCCCCACCGGGTACACCCGCTCCCGAACGCCCGGCAGCAGGTCCGTGACCTTCCGCCGCCCGTACGGATCGCTGCTCGTGCTCAGCACGTTCTTCGGCTTGTTCAGCAGATAGTACACCTTTGCCTCGGCCTTGACGCGGCGACCGTCCACGCGGATGTCGTCTGTCGCCGAATCGGCCTTGTCGCCCAGCGTCACCGGACGCCCGTTCACCGTCACCCGCCCGGACTCGACCAGTTCCTCACAGGCGCGTCGGCTGCCGTACCCGGCATGGGCCAGAATCTTGTGCAGTCGCTCCAACATCAGACACTTACCTTTCAACAGGGCCACTCAGCAGAACCGTCATGCCCGGGCTCCGCAGGCAGTACTCTTCCACACAATATGGGATCAGCCACGTCTGCCCGGCCGCGACAGGCCACGTCTGCCGCCCGTCCCCCGTCGCCAGGGTTCCCTCTCCATGGGCAATCATAACACATTCGAAGCCACGGTACACATGGCGGGCCAGCATCGTCGCCTCCAGCCTCACCCGGTCCAGATAGAAGGCGTCGCACTCGACCAGGCTTTCCACCAACAAGCCGCAGGCGTCCAGCACCACCCCACGCCCCCCGGACGCTGGCAGCGGCCCGTCGATCTGAATGCACTCCATCGCCTCGTCCAGATGCAGTTGCCGCGGCTTGCCGTCCGGCCCCACACGCCCCCAATCGTAGACGCGGTACGTCGTGTCGCTCGGCTGCTGGAACTCCGCCAGCACAATCCCCGCGCCGATGGCGTGCAGCCGCCCGGCAGGCACAAACACCACGTCGCCGGCCCGAACCGGCTGCTCCACCAGCATCCCATCCAGCCGGCCCGTCTCGGCGGCTTGCCGCAGCGCCTCGCGGCTCACGCCCGGTTGTACGCCCGTGATGAGTCGCGCTCCAGGCTCCGCATGTAGAATCACCCAGCATTCGGTTTTGGCCACGTGGTGGAGCCGGTGCCGCGCTGCGTAGGCGTCGTCCGGATGCACCTGAATGCTCAGATCCTGCGCGGCGTCGATGATCTTCACCATCAGCGGCAACTGATCACGCCATGCCGAGAACGCCGGGCGGCCGAGGAGTTCCTCCGGATTGGCCTCCATCACCTGCCTCAGTGACCGGCCGGCCAGCGGCCCATTGGCCACGGCCGACGTGCCGTGCGGATGGTCGGCCAGTTCCCAGCTCTCGCCGATGGCCGTATCGGCCGGGGCCGCCTTGCCATAGAGTCCTGCCAGCCGCCGTCCGCCCCACAGGGTGGGTTTCAGCACCGGCGTTTGCAGCATCGGATAGAGATCGGCCATGCCTCGTGCGCCCTTCACGGGTCTCCGTCGGTCTCCGCGGGCTATCCACAGACCCTCATTATAGCCGTTGCGGGGCGATTGCCGAAGCCTATTCGTGTTTTGAGCGCGTCACGGGTTGGGGCAGTGCCGTGGCACGGGCATCTTGCCAATACTGTCCGGTAACCGTATCGTCACACTTCTTTAACAGGACCTTAACTTGCGCCAGGGCCTGGGGTGCGGTATTTCATAGGCATGGAGCAGCCGACGCCCAGGGAGCCCTCGCAGGACGCCACGCCCGCGCCGCCGCCGCGACGCGGACGCAGGAAACGCCCGCCCGTGGTCCGTCAGGAACTCGTCGATCCGGCCAACCTCGCCGTCCTCCAGGGACACCTGCAGCGACTCCGGGCGGCCTACGACCACCCCAACCGCCTCC